>CAXTKH010000026.1:0-45397 GCA_964244815.1 uncultured Aestuariivirga sp.
TCATTACCAGTCGACCACCTGGTGCCAATTGCTGGCCAAGCTTGGCCAAGCTTTCAATATCTTTTTCAACGTGTTCAATCACATCAAAGGCAACCACAACATCGAAGCTGCCATCTTTGTATGGCACTTGATCTGGCAGCATGCCGCTCTTGATATCCATTGGCAGTTTGCCTTTGGCAATGTCGCGTGCTTCGTCATCGAGTTCGAAAGCTTCCAGCTTGCCGAAACTCGACAGCATTTGAAGATTGCCGCCCGTGCCACAACCTGCTTCCATCAGTCTCAGATCGGACTTTTTAGGTGCAAACTGGCTGATGACGTTTTTTAGGATCTTGCGGCGCGCTGCAAACCACCAGTGTTGACCTTCGAGTTGATCGAGGCGGTTGAAGACTGTTCTTTCCATTTTTGGTTATCCCCTTGAAATTCGATCCCACGTGCTTCACGCACTAAATAGAGCGGACGATTGCGCACTTCTGAATAAATGCGCCCCACATATTCGCCCAAAATTCCGGTCGCCATAATGTTCAGCGACCCGAGAAACAAAACTGCACTCATCATTGATGCGTAGCCCGGCACATCCACGCCCCAAATCATGGTGCGGGCAACCAGCCAAGTCGCGTAGAAACATGCAAACACGCCCATTGCGCCGCCAAAATATGTCCATACTCGCAACGGCACAGTGGATGAACCGGTGATGCCATCAATGGCGAAGTTCCAGAGTTTCCAATAGCGCCACTTGGTTGTGCCAGCGGCGCGAGCCTCGCGGCGATATTCAATGCCAACTTGTTTAAAACCAACCCAGGCGAACATGCCCTTCATAAAGCGGGTTTTTTCGGGCATGTGCTTTACAGCTTCAACCACACGGCGATCCATCAAACGGAAGTCACCGGTATTATCGGGAATGCGCACTTCAGCGATCCAGTTATGGATGCGGTAAAACATGCCAGCGGTTAAACGCTTAGTGGCATCATCGGTGTCGCGGAAGCCACGGCGCGCATAAACAACGTCATAACCTTCACGCCATTTCTCAACCATGCGGCTGATCAGTTCAGGCGGATCCTGTAAATCGGCGTCAATCGGGACTACGGCTTGGCCCCGGCAATAATCCAAACCAGCCGAAAGTGCGGTATCTTTGCCGAAGTTTCGCGAAAGACTGAGAACTTTAATGCGCGGATCACGAGCATGATGCTGCATCAAGCAAATCATTGTGCGGTCGGAACTGCCATCATCAACGCAAACAATTTCATAATCATCGGTGATTTGTTCGAGAACTGGGGTCAAACGGTTGAAGAATAGGTCAGTTCCCTCTTCCTCATTGTACATCGGCACAACAATCGACAATAGCGGCGCTGGCTGATCGCTGGCACGACGGCTGGGCAATGTCATTGTTGAACTCCGCTTTTCACTAACCTGTTCGGCAGAGATTTAGGCTGCTCCAGTTAAGAATTGGTGCAACCTGTCACTAAAGACCCATGTAGTTTGGTTAACGAATATTTACGATTTGGCGCCCGTTGAATTAATCTCACCGCGTTTGGCGTTGCGGTGCACGGCCATAGCGTTTAAGTTTTTAGCTAACAATTAGGAATGGGTTAAAACATGAAGACGAGTGCACGGGTAGTGGTGATTGGTGGCGGTGTTGTGGGCTGCTCGGTGCTCTATCATTTGACCAAAGCTGGCTGGAAAGACGTTGTTTTGGTCGAACGTGACATTCTCACGTCCGGCTCCACTTGGCATGCCGCTGGTGGCTTTCATACGCTCAACGGCGATCCGAATGTGGCCAAGCTTCAAGGCTATACGATTGCGCTTTACGATGAGCTTGAAAAAATCTCCGGCCAATCATGTGGGCTTCACCGTTCCGGCGGGTTGTTCTTGGCCGACACGAAAGAGCGCATGGAATGGCTGAAAATGGCCCATGCGCGGGCGCGCTATCTCAATCTTGAAACCGAGTTGCTGTCACTCAGCGACGCTAAGAAACTCAATCCGCTTTTTGATGAAAAGCAATTCTATGGCGCGATGTTGGATGCAGCGGACGGCAATCTTGACCCTGAGGGCACAACGCATGCCTATGCTAAGTCAGCCCGTATTGGTGGTGCTGAAATTTATCAGGGCACGCGGGTGCAGGAGCTTAATCATCGCAGCGATGGCTCGTGGGATGTGATCACAGACAAAGGCAATATTCATGCGGAGCATGTGGTAAACTGTGGCGGCCTTTGGGCGCGCGAAGTGGGCCGCATGGTGGGGATCGAACTTCCAGTTCTGGCCATGGAGCACATGTATCTGGTGACGGATGAAGTGCCAGAAGTGGTTGCCTTCAACAAAGAATACGGCAAAGAAGTTTCGCACATTATCGATTTCAAATCTGAAATTTACATGCGCCAAGAACGCACTGGTTTGGTTTTAGGCACTTACGAACAAGATTGCAGGCCTTGGCAACCCAAGCAAACGCCATGGGAATTTGGGCGTGAATTGTTGCAGCCTGATTTAGACCGGATCGCCCCAAATTTGGAGATGGGTTACAAGCATTTCCCGGCATTGGCGCGCGCCGGCATCAAGAAAGTGATCAATGGCCCGTTCACATTTACGCCTGATGGCAACCCGCTGGTGGGGCCGGTTCAGGGTGTTAAAAATTTCTGGTGTGCTTGCGGTGTTATGGCGGGTTTCAGCCAAGGTGGTGGTGTGGGCCTCGCCCTATCACAATGGATGGTGAATAATGATCCGGGATTTGATGTGTGGGCCATGGATGTGGCGCGGTTTGGCGAGTGGGCTACACGCAGCTATACCAATGAAAAAGTGCGCGAGAATTACTCCAAGCGCTTTTCTATTCGTTTCCCGAATGAAGAATTGCCCGCTGCACGTCCACAGCAAACAACAGCGCTTTATGATGTTTTGCTCAGCAAAGGAGCAGTTATGGGTGATAGTTGGGGCATGGAAACACCGCTTTGGTATGCGCCAAAAGGTGTTGAGCCCAAGGATATCGTATCATTCCATCGCTCTAATGATTTCAAGCATATCAAGGCCGAAGTTTTGGGCACACGCAACGGCGTGGGCGTGACTGAAATTGCGAATTTCGCAAAATACAAATTCAGCGGCGTTGGTGCCGAGGCGTTCCTGTCTCACATCTTGACGAACAAGATGCCCAAAACAGGCCGCATGATTTTGTCACCCATGTTGAACCCGGCGGGCAAGTTGATTGGTGATTTCACGCTGGCGAAGGCGAAGGATGAGACGTTCTATATGTGGGGTTCATCGCAGGCGCAAAAATATCATATGCGCTGGTTTGAACAACACGTGCCAAATGATGGCAGCGTGGTGATCGAACGCTTGGATATGAATTTGGTTGGACTTTCCATTGCAGGGCCAAAATCTCGAGCTGTGTTGCAAGCACTCACTGATGAAGATGTTTCAAATGCTGGTTTCAAATTTATGGATCATCGGCAGATGGATATTGCCAATGTCTCGGCATTGGTAAACCGTGTGACCTACACTGGTGATCTTGGTTATGAAATCTGGGTGCGGCCTGAATATCAGCGCAGGCTTTATGATGGCATTATGAAAGCGGGCCAAGAACACGGCATTGTTCACTTTGGCATGCGCGCTCTTTTATCGATGCGATTGGAAAAGAATTTCCCAACTTGGTACCGCGAGCTGCGCCCAATCTATGGCGGCTTTGAAGCTGATATGGGCAGGTTTATCGATCTTACAAAGAATAATTTTATCGGTCGCGATGCTGCGGCTGAGGAAAAGAAAACAGGCGGCAAATTGCGCCGGGTTTCATTTGTGGTTGATGCAAGTGATGCCGATGTGCTGGGCGATGAGCCGATTTGGCATAAGGGCAAGGTTGTTGGCTGGGTAACATCGGGCGGTTTTGCACATTACCTCGATAAATCCATGGCCCAAGGCTATATTCCGAAGGAGTTGGTGGACGAGACTGGCTTTGAAATTGAAATGATCGGCGAAATGCGCAAAGCTACAGTTGTGCATGAACCATTATTCGATCCAAAGGGTGAGCGGATGCGTGGCTAGATGATATAGTGTGGAGATGGCGACTCCCCCTCACCGATTCGTAGTGCTTGATAGTTTGCGCGGCATTTGCGCACTCATGGTGACGCTCTATCATCTCAATGCAAACAGCATATTTAAGCAGATGCCATTGTTCAACAATGCCTACTTATTCGTTGATTTCTTTTTTGTGCTTTCTGGATTTGTGATTGCAATCAACTATGAAGCGCGGCTGGCATCTGGTTTCGGAATTTGGAAATTTATGCTGCTTCGATTTGGGCGGCTCTATCCGCTTTACTTTTTTGTTCTTTTTTGTTTTTTATTAGCAGAAACGGGGACTGGTGCATCGATCGCTTTCGCGGCGCCGGAAAGATCCATCGACACAGTCTTAGCAAATATTTTATTACTGCAAAGCTTCAACATATTTCCTTTTGAAACCTGGAACTGGCCAGGTTGGAGTGTAGCCACGGAGTTTTGGACCTGTTTGTTATTTGCGATGATTGCTACTTTTTGGCCGCGACAAATATTGGCCATCCTGGTGGGCCTTTCAGCTATTTCTCTTTATTTTATCGCTGGAGAAACGACTACTGGCATGAATGTTACATATAACTTTGGAATGTTGCGATCGATTATAGGATTTTCACTTGGTGTCATAGTGTTTGCTGCGTGGAAAAAATCTGAGATTTACCGAGTGGACAAGTGGCTCGCTTTTGTAATTGAAATACTCAGCATTTTATTTGTTTTGTTCTTTGTCAGCGCTGTAGCTCAAAGCAATTACAGCCTGTTTGCGCCGTTCGTTTTTGCAATCGTTGTGTTCGTCTTTGCTAGAGAGAGTGGACCAATATCGAGTTTTTTGAAGCACAAGGTGTTTATTGTCTTGGGGGTGTTATCATATTCAATTTACTTGGTGCATTTATTAATTGAGAGAAAACTGCTTGGTTTGGCGAACTATATTGAAGCCATGTCGGGTCAACAGCTTATCAAGAAGGTTCCATTTCAAGGCCAAACTATTGATTGGCTAGGGACGAACGTCACTGAGGGAAATTTGTGGACTGTGTTTTACCTCGTCATTGTGGTTGGGTTTTCTGCATTGACGTATCGATGCATTGAAGTGCCCTGTCGGCTTTGGTTCCGCAATCAAGCTCTAGATAAAAGTCTACATAGCCCAACTGATTTTCCGTTGCCAAAAGCAGCCAAGTTGTCGAAAAAATCAGGACAAACAGATGCGCAGCCAGATGAAAAAGTTTGAAATGGCAATGCCCCCTCACCGATTCGTAGTGCTTGATAGTCTGCGCGGCATATGCGCCTTGATGGTTGCACTTTTTCATCTCAACGCGAATAGCATATTTAAACAGCTACCGTTTTTTACCAATGCATATTTGTTTGTCGACTTCTTTTTTGTTCTTTCTGGATTTGTTCTTGCAACAAATTATCAGCAGCGGCTGACCAATGGCTTTGGCATTCAAAAATTCATGTTGCTTCGGTTTGGGCGGCTTTACCCACTTTATTTCACCGTACTTATTGGCTTTTTTATTGCTGAAGTAGTGTTTGAGGGAGCAACCGCATTCGGATCTCCGCAAAAGTCAATTGGCACAGTTTCGGCAAATATTTTTCTATTTCAGATTTTTGGGATCTTTTCTTTTGATACTTGGAATTGGCCGGGATGGAGCATTGCAGCTGAGTTTTGGACATGTTTGCTGTTTGCGGTCATTGCAGCTACTTGGCCGCGACGACTGATTACAATTCTTATGGCCCTATCGATAATTTCGATTTATTTTATTGCTACCCAATCCAATACGGGCATGAATGTGACTTATAATCTTGGAATGCTTCGTTCAATCATCGGGTTTTCAACTGGGGTCTTTGTATGTGCGCTTTGGGACAAAATAAATAACTACCAAATCGACGAACGCCTCGCGTTCGTGGTTGAAACGTTATGCGTATTGTTTGTTTTTTTCTTCGTTAGTGCTGTTGCTCAAGGCAATTACAGCTTGTTTGCGCCAATTGTTTTTGCAATTGTGGTGTTGGTTTTTGCAAAGGAGCGCGGGCCGATATCAAGTCTACTGAAACACAGAATATTTTTGGTCTTGGGATTGTGGTCATACTCAATTTATATCGTGCATCTGTTTGTTGGGAGAATGTTGGTTCAGACCATTAACAAAGTCCAACTTTTGTCTGGTCAGCAACTCATTATCAAGGTTGCTCACGAGAGCGAATTCATTGATGTTCTCGGATTGAACCTTGCGCAAGGAAACATGTGGGCGTGCGTCTATCTCGTTTTCGTTGTGGGTGTTGCCGCTTTAACCTATCGGTACATTGAACTGCCATCTAGACTTTGGTTCCGGAAACAAGCTCAAATCGTGCGGCCATAAAAGCTCATCTGATCTTCTTTTGAAAAAACCACTCCCGGGCGATCAAAATATGAGAACACAGCGATAATGCGTTCGCGCTGGCCTTTGATTGTTGAAACTTTGTGTGCGGTATTTTTGCCGCAGAAGACGTTTAAAGTTCCGGCAGAAAGCTTCAAGGTTTTCACCAACTCGTCTTCGCCATTCAGGAGTTTGGCGACACCATCGTAGTTTGGATTTTCGTCGCTGCGCAGATTAGAGCGATATACAAAATCTCCACCTTGATCGGGGGCTTGAAGCAATAGAGTCGTCGTAAATTCGCTACGATCAAAATGCCAGTTCAGCTGTTCGCCATCGCGGTAAGCCATCACGTTTATACGTGCTAATGTATCGCGCATTGGAAAAAGAGAATCCTTCTCCATCACTGCTGCGAGAAAGACAATAAACGGTGGCCACTCATAAATCCACGCGGGGATAGAATTTGGAATTTGATCATAGCATACCGTGTGATTGATTGTTTCAGTCATCGTCAGTGCGGGATGATCTGCGGCAAGACCTGGAATTTCCTTTTTGAAATAAATATTGTGTCGACGTTTGTGAACAAAGGCCAGTGTATCAATGATTGGTTTTAGTTCATGGACCGCTTTGGTTAGCGCTTCGACTTTGACGAAACCCTCGAGATTAAACATTCCATCCTTTGAGAGATCACTCTGGCATTTTTCAATAAGTGTAAGCCACTGTGCTGATCCGGGTTTGTGCAATGGATAGCGTTCGAGATCGAGAATGTCTTTCATGCGGAGAACTCAAGCGCTGCATCGGTCACCGCCTCCCAAACACTCATTGCGAAAGTACGCATGGTATAGATGTGGAAAGCGTTTACATCCGTGCAATGAATGATCACAGGTGTGTGGTGAATTGCAGTTTGAGCGAACATGCCAGCTTTGAATTGCTTAGGATGAAAGTCGATGGCGGCGAGTTTGGCAAATACGGCGCGGGCGTTTTTGCCTTCCAGTGCGATACGGGTGCGGCTGGAGGACAGTGACGTTGAAATGCACGCATCAGTATTGAGTGGCTCGCCTATAAGCCAAACCTGTGTCGGGTTGATCTTCAATTGCGTTCGCGCATCTTGTTCAAGCGCAATGCCTATACGCGCTGGAATTTTACCAAGTGCTTTCTTCAATTCTTTTTCAGTGCCCGCATATTGCATGAGCGTGAAATTCGCCGCTTCAGAAATGCTGAGGCCATTTCCTTTGAATGATTTGGAACTGGCCAATGCCGAAGAACGCTTAAGCATGAAGTCGTTCGCCTTGCTTGTCGATAAAGTGAGGCGAGACGATGCGGGCCTTTACGTTTTCATTTTTCAATGGGTAGGCGCAGATGATGTCTTCGCCTTCATGTTTTAGTCCCCCTTTATAGAGAGCGAGCGCGACATATTTGTTTAGCTCAGTGGACCATGTGACTGATGTCATGTAGCCGCGGCCATGGCCTTTGATTTCATCAGTTGCTGCAAATAATATTGCACCTCCGCGCAGCTTGGCACCATCTTCCGTGCATTCGATGCCAACTAAACTCCAGCGTTCTGGGGCTTGGCAATCTTCACGGTAGCGCAGGGCTTTGCCGATGTAATCTTTCTCTTTGCCAGCCATTTTCCCCAAGCCCAAATCGTCTAGCGTGTTGCGATGATCAAGATCAGCACCTGCCACGTGGCCTTTTTCAATGCGGAGCGATGCGAGTGCCTCTAAGCCGTATGGTTTAATGCCAAGTGGTTCTGCAGCTTTTAAAATATGTTCCCATAGTGCGGTGGCATAATCAGCAGAACAATGAACTTCGTAGGCCAACTCGCCGGAAAATGATAAGCGCAGAATGCGGACTGCTATGCCTTCAAACTCAATTTCTTTCACACCCATGTAAGGCAATGCTTCGTTGGTGAGTTCCGCATCAGGGAATGCCGCTTGCAAAGCACGCCGCGCATTCGGCCCAGAAACTGCCATGCCGCCCCACTCATCGGTCAGCGATGTGACATGGACATCCAAGTCCGTCCAATGCATTTGCAGCAGATATTCAAGCCAGCTCATTACCTCACCAGCTTGGGCTGTCGTCGTGGTCATGTAGAATTGCGTATCGCTGATGCGCGAAGTTGTGCCATCATCAAGCACCACGCCATCATCATTCAACATCACGCCATAGCGGGCGCGGCCGATGGGAAGTTTGGCAAATCCGTTCACGTAAACGCGGTTCAAAAATTCGGCAGCGTCCGGCCCCTGCACATCAATTTTGCCGAGCGACGAAACATCGGCAATGCCAACATTCTGGCGCACCAATTCCATTTCCTTGACGTAGGCTGTTTCAGGCGTGTTTCCTGCCCAATCATAATACCACGCGCGCATCCATAATCCGGCTTCAATAAATGTCGCGCCGTTATTGACGTGCCAATCATGTAGTGGCGATAACCGCTTTGGACGAAAGTGCGACGAAATTGTGCGGGCGGCAATCGCGCCAACGGTCATTGGCGAATAGGGCGGGCGGAATGTTGTGGTGCCGGCTTTATCAATTGGCAGTCTGCGCAAATCGGCCATCATGGCCAGAGCATTGATGTTCGAGGTTTTGCCTTGGTCAGTGCCCATGCCCAGGGTGGTGTAACGTTTTAAATGCTCAACACTCAAATAGCCTTCTTGATGCGCGGCCTTGATGTCTTTCACCGTCACGTCATTTTGAAAGTCGACGAAAGCATATTTCTCGTTTGACTTTTCAGCTGCATTCCAGATGGGCTGGATTGAATATTTTCGGTCTTCGCGAACTGCGGGAAGATCGAGCTCATTTAGCTTTTTGGTGTCAGGCAATGCGGCGCGGGCTGCGACATCGCCTTCGCGTATGCTTGCCAGCAAACCAAATGTGCCGTTGATTGCCCCTGCTCCGAAATGTGAGTTTGCATAACCGCCGGGCACGAAGGCCGCAATCTTCTCATCATATTTTGGTTTGATGCCGCCATGCGAGGTGAGATGCACGACAGGGCTCCAACCGCCCGACATGCCTAATACATCGCATTCGATGGTAACCGCGTGTCTGCCACTTAAGCGTACAGCGCGCATTTGCTTTTCACCAAGTACATCGGCGATACCGCAGCTTGGGAAAATGGCGATGCCAAGTTGAGCGGCGCGTGCCAGCAAGTCCCCAGATAATGTGCTGCGATGTTCGGCGACGGTCACAGCCACATCATTTTCAGCAAGGTCAAATGCTGTGGCATATGCGCTATCATTGTTGGTTACGATCACGGCGCGTTTTTGTGGCGCGACGCTGAATCGATTGAGATAGGTGCGAAGTGCTGAAGCCAGCATAACACCCGGGCGATCATTGTTGGCGAACACTAATGGGCGCTCGATTGCTCCAGTGGCATAGATGATGTTCGTCGCGCGCAATTGTTCAGTGATCATTAGCGCGGGATGGTTCTCTGGTGAATGGCTGAGCACCACGAGATTGCCGTCGTAAATGCCCTGCGCTGTGGTGCGTTTAAGCAATCGCACTTCGGTTGATTTTTCAAGTTCGGCAATTTGCGCTGTGCGCCAGCGTTCCAGTTCTTCGTTACCGGAAGACAATATGCTGCCACCGAATTCGAAATCCTGTTCGGCAAGCACAACGCGTGCACCCGATCTTGCGGCGGTAACGGCGGCTGCAAGGCCTGCTGGGCCTGAACCGATCACCAGTACATCACAGAACATGTGGCGCATTTCGTAACGCGCCGTATCAAAATCCGGCACCGCAGCGCCGAGGCCAGCGGCTCTGCGGATGATGGGCTCATACATCATCCAGGATTTTTTGAGCGGGCCCATGAAAGTCTTATAGTAGAAGCCAGCGCCGAATAAGGGCGAAAGCATTTGGTTCACGGCCATAAGATCGAAGTTTAACGATGGCCATGCGTTTTGGCTTTTCGCGGTGATGCCGGATTTAAGTTCAGCTGTGGTGCTGATGGTGTTTGGTTCAGTTCGCCCAACAATGCCCGTCGTGAACAGTGCATTTGGCTCTTCAATGCCAGCGCCAATAATGCCGCGTGGACGGTGATATTTGAAACTGCGGCCAAGCAAGGTTTTGCCGCTGGCAAGCAATGCAGATGCTAGCGTGTCGCCAGCAAACCCACTGACTGTTTTGCCATTAAATTGGAATGAAATCGGCTTACTGGTGTCGATGTGTGAAGGCTTGTTGATGCGCGTGAATGCGGTCATTGCGCGCCGTCCTCAATCACATTGGTCGCCGTGTTGCGCTTCAACTTGAACCATTGCCTGCAGCCATAAACATGCTGCCAATATTCTTGGTGCGGGCCTTTGGGATTATCAAAAACGAATTTGTAATCATGCCATTGTTTCAAATCGCCAGTGCCATGGGTTGGGCGCAGATTTGAAGCATCGCCGCCATAGCGAAATTCGGCTACATCTCTTTCACCACAATTGGGGCACGGAATTCTCATTGCTTGTAGGTCCAGTTGCCGATGCCAAACTCATCAAGCTCTTTGCCTTTTTCAAAGCGATCAAGCGAGAAGCATTTGTTAAGTTCGTGCTCTTGATCTTCCGCAATGGTGTGCGCGAAAGTGAAGCCAGAAGCTGGTGTGGCTTTGAACCCTTGATAGCACCAACCACCATTGAGATAGAGGCCGTCAATCGGCGTTTTGCATATGAACGGCGAGCCATCTGGCGTCATATCTTGAATGCCGCCCCAGTGGCGCAGCAGCCGCATGCGCGACATGAAAGGCAACAGCGTGGTTGCGCATTCCATCACGGTTTGAATGCGGTGGAATTGGCCACGCTGGGTGTAGGTGTTGAAGCCATCAATATGTCCGCCAAACACCATGCCGCCTTTATCGGACTGAGAGAGGTAAAAAAGCTCTGCTCCCCAAGACACAACATGGTTCACGATTGGCTTTACGGGTTCAGTCACGAAGGCCTGCAAAATGTGGCTTTCAACGGGCAGCCTCAGTCCCGCCATTGCAGCCACATGCGAGGTGTGGCCTGCAACTGCGATAGCCACTTTGCCTGATAAAATTTTGCCCCGCGACGTTTCAACGCCATCAACTTTGTCGCCGTCTTTCAAAATTGCGCTCACCTCACAATTTTCAATAATGTCTACACCAAGTTGCGAAGCCGCGCGCGCATAGCCCCACGCCACAGCGTCGTGGCGCACCGTGCCCGCCCGCGGCTGATGGATCGCCCCCCAAATCGGAAAACGGGCATCTTTTGAATAATCCAGATAAGGCAACTCTTTTATCACTTCATTGCGATCAAGCAGTTCAGCATCGATACCGTTCAGACGCATGGTGTTGCCGCGCCTTGCAAAGGCATCCACTTGACCAGGTGAGACTGCCAGCACCATTTGCCCACGGTGCGAGACCATGCAGTTGAAGTTCAACTCGTGGGAAAGCCCTTCCCAAAGCTGCATCGATTTTTCAAAGAAGGCCGTGTTGCCGCCTATCATATAGTTTGAGCGGATCAGTGTGGTGTTACGGCCCACATTGCCAGAACCGATATAAGATTTTTCCAGGACTGCAATGTTTTTAACACCATGGTTTTTGGCCAGATAATAAGCTGTGGCCAGCCCGTGCCCGCCGCCGCCGATGATGATCACATCATAAGATGATTTGGGTTCAGGCTTGGCCCAAGCTTCCGGCCATGGCTCATTAGGGCGGAGGGCATGCCGCGCGAGTGAGAATATGGAATAGCCTTTTGCCATGATGGCTTAATATCTGAAACTAAAAGGCAATCAAGCGCCAGATTTTTCACCAGTACGGCCGCGCTCGGCATATTCAGCGAAAACGAACGCGAGAACTCCGAACAATACAAAGGCAATGGTAATCGGAAACAATGTGCCATCATAGAAGCGTCCCGCCAAACCACCGCAGATAACCGCAATGAATGTGGAGAATGCGCCAGACACAGCTGCCGCCATGCCTGCAATATGGCCCATGGGTTCCATCGCCATTGCGTTGTAGTTTCCGAAGATCATGCCATTCACGAAAAATGAAATATAAAACAACACGATCACTGCAGGAAATGGCGGATGGCCGCTGTAAACAAAGCAGAGCAGCAACATCACGCCCCAATTGATCAGATAAGCATAAAGCGCCCATTGCGACAGCTTGCGCATGCCCAGTTGACGCACATAAATGCCGTTCAGCGTCATTGAAACGGCAATGCCAGTGGCCAACACACCAAACCATGTCGAAAACCAAACGCCTTGGTCATATTGTTCGCCAATCATCTGCTGCACGGTGCCGAGGAAGGCTGTGAATGCAGCGAAAATGAATCCGACTGCTAAAGTATATCCAAAGCTGATCGGACTTCTAATTACTTGGCTTGCGCTATCAAAAAGTTTGGCAACGCTAAATTCGAGCCGATTTTCCGGTGCCAAGGTTTCCGACTGGCGCAGCGCTAGCCAGATTGAAACCAGAACGGCGGCTACAACAAAGCCTGCGAAAATATAACGCCAACTGGCAACGTTTAAAACCAGTTGCCCAATCGTGGGCGCGAAGATGGGCACCAACATAAACACTGACATGACAAAGCTCATAATACGTGCCATTTCGGCACCCTTGGCTCCATCGCGCACCATCGCCATTGATACGATGCGGGGCGAAGCGGCTCCAACACCTTGCAACAAGCGGCCAGCGATCAACATTGGAAATGATGTTGAGACCATGCAGAGCAATGCGCCCGCGATAAACAACACCATCCCTACATATATTGCAGGCTTGCGGCCCACTGAATCCGAAACCGGACCAAAAATCAAAGTGCCCACCATCATGCCTGCGAAAAAGGCTAACACAATGAACTGCCGGTCATTGGCATGGGCAGCGCCCAGTTGGGTAGCGATCTCGCCAACGGCTGGCAGCATCGTATCAATCGACATCGCCACCAATGCGGTCAGCATAGCTACGAGTGCGATAAATTCATTCGGGCGTGTGGTTTGCATTTGTGCTACTTTATAAAGCGCATAGCGCGCATGACGTCAAAGAAGTTGTCCGTCTCAATACGGTTGGTGCGGTTGCCGATGTGTTTCACACCCGGATAGAAAGATTTTTCATAAGCCAAATCAGGTGTCACATAGGTCACATCCAAAATGCATCTACTTGGCGGCGTGACAAGACATTGCTTCAAATCTCCTAATAGAGATTTTTCAACGCCGTTCATAATCGCTTCCTGAGCGGCGGCGGGCGACATTGAAATGGTGGATGCGCCCTTACCTGCTTTGACCGATACATAGGAGATATTGGCATTGGCGGCCTTCACCTCTTGCATCAGTCCCTTATCACCACTCACCAAAACTGTTGGCACACCGAAGGTGGCGGCGGCGTTTGAGAATAAAGTGAACTCTGAAGCAGGCTTGCCGTTCAGCACAATGGAATGCGTGCGTGTGTTCATGGTGTGGGCTAAATTGTTTTCTTCCGAGCCAACGCCTGAATGCCAGCCGATCATGATCAGAGCGTCGAAGCTTTGGTCTAATTCCTGGATCATGCTGTAGGGGTGGCCAGACCAGCTGCGGATGATGTTGCATTCCTTGGGCAACATGGTGGTGATCAAATTGCGCCCTGAATCATGGGCATCCTTAATCCAGACTTCGGTGGCACCCGCAGCGCGCGCACCCTCCACGGCAGCAATGGTTTCACGTGTCATAATTTCGCGGAATTCATGCCAGTCGGGGTGGTTCTTTTCGGCCTCGTCCCAATGGGTGATGCCCGCCACGCCTTCAATATCAACACTTATGTATATTTTCATTTTTGCTACATTACTTGTCATGAAGATCGATTCCAATAGGCGCTCTGTGCAACTCGACCCGCGCGATCCGCAGTTCTACTCGAACCCCTATCCATATTATCACAGAATTCGGGCGCAAGTGGCCGTGTTTAAATGGGAAGAATATGGTCATTGGTGTTTTGCCCAGCATGACGATGTGAATGCGCTTTTACGCGACCGCCGTTTTGGTCGGCAGATTTTGCATGTCGCGTCGCGAGAGGAACTGGGCTGGCCAGAGCCGCCGGAACATATTGCGGCATTTACGGCGCATGAAAAACATTCATTGCTAGAGCTTGAACCACCCGTTCACTCGAGGCTGCGTGGCCTGATCAACCGGGCTTTTCTGTCGCGCCAAGTCGAACGCTTGCGCCCGATAATTACGAGTCTTTGCAATCGCTTGATTGATAGTTTTGAAGCGAAAAGTGAAGTTGATTTATTGGCAGCCTATGCCACACCTATTCCTGTCATTGTCATTTGCGAATTGCTTGGCGCGCCAGTTGAAATGGCTGACCAATTTCTGAAATGGTCGCATGATCATGTAAGCATGTATATGGCCAAGCGCGACCGAGAGATTGAAGACGCGGCTGTAAAATCAGTTCTGGAATTTTCTGAATACATGCGCGGGCTTATTGCTGAGCGGCGGAGAAACCCCAAGGATGATTTGCTATCCGAACTGGTGAAAGCCGAAACCGAGGGGCAAAAGCTTTCGGAAGATGAGCTGGTGACGACCGCCATTTTAATCTTGAATGCGGGTCATGAAGCCACGGTGCACTCCATCGGCAATGGCGTGAAAGCGCTTTTGGAACGCGGCATCTGTGGCCCCATCACCGAGGGCCTGATTGAAGAAGTCCTGCGCTTTGATGCACCGCTGCATATGTTCACGCGCTATGCATTGGAAGATGTGGAATATGCAGGCGTGCACTTAAAGAAAGGCGAAACCGTGGGCCTCATGCTAGGTGCCGCCAACCGAGACCCGGCCCGCTTCCCCGAACCCGATCTCTTCAACCCAACCCGCAATCCCAATCCCCAAGTAAGCTTCGGCGCTGGCATTCATTTTTGTGTGGGCGCACCGCTTGCGAGGCTGGAAATGTTGATCGCGTTTGAAGTGCTGTTTTCGCGGCTGCCGAAGTTGAGGCTCGTGGGCATCCCAAGATACAAGGATGTGTATCATTTTCATGGGTTGGAGGAGTTGTGGGTAACGTCCTCTACCGCATAGCGGGAGAGGAAAGGGGCCCACGGAGCGCAGCGCAGTGGGATAGGTGAGGGGCAGTGAGATCGGAGCGCGCGTCCCCTCACCTCCCCCATCCACCTTCGCAAAGATGCTTCGGTGAACGGGTCCCCTTCCTCTCCCGTTGAAGAAACGGGAGAGGACAATATCCTATCTTATATTCCCTCGCCCCCTTGGGGCGAGAGTGGGGCCCGTGCGGCGCAGCGCAGCCGGATGGGAGGGTGCGGGGATTTCTAACATTACCGCACTCGCAATTCCCTCAATCGGCTTGTTACCAACGCTCTAATTCTTTTCAGGCTCGTAGTTGAGGAGCATTTGTATGTGAAACCAAATATGCCAATCTTCTGCGGCCATGCATATTCCCGATTTTGTGCCGCGCTCCGGATTTTCCGATTCACAACCGCCATGGGTTTCGCTACGACAGAAAGATGGTGGACCTACGGTGTGTCCCTCTCCGCCGTGAATTTCTAGATAACGCAAAAACAGCGGGTAACGCTCCATTGAAATGTTGGATAAATCTTTTTCGGCGTAGATTGAAGGCAAATTCACTTGGAGTATCCACTTTTCACACCGCGTTTCATCACGGCAGAAAAACCCATCATTTTCGATTGATTGACGGATCTGTTTCCACGAAATGGGTTCGATCGCAGATTTCTGCAGTTGGATAAACTCATGCTCAATTTTGGTGGATTTCGTTATTGGATCAGGAGCGCAGAGCGAATGGAACTCTGGCAGAGAGTGCTTCACCATTGTTTCATAGACTGCTTTGAACGCGGCGCCTGAAGCGGCGGTGGGAGCACCAAAATAGCAAATCATATTTTGGCTCTTAGGTATTTTTGCACCTTGTCTCAGGCAAGTTTCAAGAAGCGACCTCGCTCGAATTTGCACTTCATCAGAAATCCGCTTCTGTGCCAACTCGATGTCGTTCCGCAGTTTTTGCTTCTGTTCTTCGGTGAGAGTGTCAAACTCTGTAGAGTTGCTGGCACTGCTATTTTCCATCCCATCTAACAATGGCTTGAGTAATAGGTTTCCGTTTGTTGGTTTTAACGCTTGTTGGCAGCCGACTAGGTCGACCTTAACTTGGTGAGCATTGGTCGGCGCGACAGAAATTTCACCTTTGTATTGATAAACCTCAAGAGTCTCGCATGAAACCGAAATGCCTTTGCTGACCTTTTCGAGGTATTTGTGAAGGTCGACTTCCTGCGCCGCCGCCATTGGGCCAAACGCAACGACACTCGCCAAAACAAAAACCAACCTGAAAACCACCCCAACCAAACCTAAACTCCTGCCTAAAACACTTCTCTTCATTCTTTTAAACCTACAGAATGATTATGCTCAAACTATGTTGCCGTAGGAATTATCTTCAAATTCCCCCCTGTCGTTTCTCGCCTACTGTTTGACGTTTGTTGCCGCGTCCACAAACTCTGTTGAGACTAAACAGGTTCAAGTGAAATTTTCTCAACAAAGGCCATCCCATGACTGATGATGTTCAACAGGCTCCAACAGGTCGTCGTGCGCGCGGCGGAGCGGATGCCAGGCGGGCTTTGCGGGGATCGCTTGAAATCAAGCAGGCTGGTTATATTCGCCGCAAAATCAAGCCTTATGAACCGTTCACCGATGAGCAGCTTGAGCTGATCGAGCACAATGCCGAAACTGTGCTGCACGAGACTGGTATTGATTTTTATGATGATCTTGAAGCAGTGCAAATGTGGCGGGATGCGGGTGCTGATGCCAAGCTTTCCGACACCGATCCATTGCGTTACCGGGTTCGCTTTCCGCGCGGATTAGTCCGTTCACTGATTAAAACCGCGCCGCGTGAATATGTGCAGCATGCGCGTAATCCTGCAAACAACGTGGTAATCGGCGGCAACAACACCGTGTTTGCGCCCGTATATGGCCCTCCCTTCATTCGCAATCTTGATGAAGGCAGGCGTTATGCAACAATTGAAGACTTCCGCAATTTTGCCAAGCTGGTTTACATGTTGCCATCTTTGCATCACGCAGGCGGCACGCTTTGCGAACCTGTCGATATTCCCGTGGCCAAGCGCCATTTGGATATGATCTATTCGCACATTAAATATTCCGACAAACCCTTCATGGCCTCGGTGACAGCGGGCGAGCGCTCGGATGATTCCGTCAAAATGGCTGAGATGGTTTTCGGCAAAGATTTCGTTGACCAAAATTGCGTGATGACATCACTGATCAACGCCAACTCCCCCATGGTGTGGGATGGCGTGATGTTGGGTGCGCTGAAAGTTTTGGCCCGGGCCAATCAGGCTTGTGTGATTTCGCCGTTTATCGTTGCGGGTGCAATGTCTCCCGTCACTTCTGTTGGCACGCTCACGCAGATTTTGGCTGAAGCTTCGGTGGGCATTGCGTTCACCCAACTTTGCCGCCCTGGCGCTCCCGTGGTGTTTGGAACATTTGCGTCTTCCATGTCGATGCAATCAGGCGCGCCCACATTTGGAACGCCGGAGCCTGCGCATGTATTGTTTGGCGCTGCACAACTCGCACGGCGCATGGGAGTTCCTTTCCGTTCAGGTGGCGGCCTCTGTGGTTCGAAGGTGCCTGATGCACAAGCCGCATATGAAAGCGCCAACACGCTTTGGCCCACGATGCTGGGTGGTGTTAATTTCTGCTTGCATGCAGCAGGCTGGTTGGAGGGTGGACTATCTTCTGGTTATGAAAAGCTCATCATGGATGCTGATCAGCTCACCATGTTCCAAGCTTTCGCTGAAGGACTAGACTTCACCGAAAATGGCCAGGCGATGGATGCTATCCGTGAAGTGGGCCCAGGGGCGCATTATCTTGGTTGCAATCATACGCAAAAGAATTTCGAGAATGCGTTTTGGCGTTCAAGCTTGGCGGATAACAACTCGTTTGAGCAATGGCATGATGATGGCCAGAAAGATGTTGTGGTTCGCGCCAATACGAAATGGAAGCAAATGCTGGCTGACTATGTTGCGCCTCCACTTGACCAGGGCATTGACGAACAGTTGCAAGCTTTCATGGCCAAGCGCAAGGAAGTATTGCCAGATAATGTGAGTTAAGCGGCTTCTACTTCCGTTGTAATCACTTTTCGTGAATCTGCATAAGCATAGAGTGCTATGCCTGCGATCACCATTGCGGCACCTATTGCATCAGCAATCGTAAACGGTTCGCCCAAAATCCAAACGGCCAAAGCGATTGTCACCAAGGGCGAGATGGTGGCAATCATTGATGTGGTTTGCGGCGAGGTGCGCGACAATCCAGCATTGACCAAGAAAGATGGGATTACCGTTGCAAAGATTGCGCAACCCGCTGAAAGCCAAAAAAACCGGGGGCTCGATGAAAAATCAAAGCCACGGCTCACCACAATATAGTGGATAATCGAAGCCACGCCTGATCCTGTGAGGGCAATCGAAGTGAACAACACAGAGCCCATCGCGCTAATAATTCTTTTGGCAAAAAGTTGATAGGCCGCAAAAGTGATGGCGCAACCTAAAACTAAGCCGGTGCCGATAATCGTATTTGTACCGCCGGTGGGTAGTGCACTCATAAACACAACCACCAAGCCGGCATATGTGATCATTGCTGCCAAAACACTGAACCACGTAATGCGCGCCTTGAAAAACATCCAACCCAAAAACATCACGAAAATCGGATAGGTGAAAAGCACCAACCGTTCGAGTTGGGCAGTGATGAAAAGCAATCCGGCAAAATCCAATTGCGAAGAAATGTAATATCCTATCAATCCCACTAGTAGCGCTTGGATAGTCATGTTCCAACTTGGCAAGCCACCTTCACGGCGGAGTTTCAAAGCTGCATAAATCCCCACACCTACAAAAAACGGCATCGAAATCATCATGCGCAAAGCCAACATCAAAGCCGCGTTGGCCTGTTCCATATAGGCCAGCTTTATGAAGATCGCTTTGGTCGAAAAAAGTGCAGCCCCCGAGGCCGCATAGAAATATCCGAGATAACGATTTTCGTTCATGGAGGTGTGCTTAGCTGAGGCGGAATGATTTGTCTCGGTTTGACTCTATGCAAGCTCAACATGGTTGAAGTTCAGATTTGAAAGAGCTGAACACTACGCACGATTGATGAATCCAATTTCCAATAAACCGTCATTCCCGCGAAAGCGGGAATCTCTGTTTTATTTGTCACCAAACGCAGATGCCCGCCTTCGCGGGCATGAGGACTGAAAAATAAATGGTCAAACAAAAATCAATATGCACTCAACTCAAATCCGCATTGCTGATTTCTTTCAGCAACTTCGTCTTAATCGCCGCTGCATAAGCCTCAAAGTTTTCCGCTTTGATAACAAAATGCCCGTCTCCACCTGTCACCTCGGTTTGTAGATAGGTGGTGAGATCGCGGGCTTCGTTTTCGATGGAGAGACCATTTATCGTGATGCCATTCTCAATTAGTTGTGCTCTTACCTTCGCCACTTTGTCTCCTGTGTTTGCGTAACCATCCGTGGATATATCCACTACGCGGCGCAAGCTGGCTGGTGCGCTATCCAGCAAGCTTTGAGCGAATAGCAAGGCCGAACCTGTGGCCGTGCTGCCGCGATACAAATCCCTAGGTGCGCGCAAAAAAATATGCGCTATTTCTTGGCCGTCATCGCTCGTTGCAAACAAGCGCCATGGCACAATCACATATCGCACGTCCTCATCCGACCAGAGAAAGGCTGAAATGGCGATCTTTTTGTTGGGGCCGCGCTTCACCGCTTCCAAAACCTGTGAATCAAGAAAAGCCTGCCCGGTGCCGCGCATTTGCAATTGATATTCGCTCGGATCAACGCTGTAGGAGCAGTCGATGGCCAATACTAATGCCATATCAACTTGCGTCTTGGCGAACGCAGTTTTTGGCAAATAGACCGCACTTAAAAGCGACAGCATTGAACGACGGGAACACCTCATTATCAAAGCGTATGGCAAACTCCCATTTCCAGCAAGCATCCCTTGACGGGAGCGTTATATCGGGCCAGATATAGGGCATGAGCGCTTCCCTGATTGATCCATTTGGCCGTCATGTTTCTTATCTCCGTGTTTCGGTGACGGATCGCTGTGATTTCCGCTGTGTGTATTGCATGTCCGAGAATATGACGTTTCTGCCACGGCAAGATTTGTTGACGCTGGAAGAGCTTGACCGGGTTTGCTCGGCGTTCATTGCCCAAGGTGTTCGCAAATTGCGGCTTACCGGTGGTGAGCCACTGGTGCGCAAGGGCATAATGACATTGGTTGAAAGCCTTTCGCGGCACTTGAAATCTGGCGCGCTTGAAGAATTGACGCTGACCACCAATGGCAGTCAGTTGGCAAAATATGCCAAGGAATTGGCGCAGCACGGCGTGAAGCGGATTAATGTTTCAGTTGATACGCTGGACGAAAAGAAATTTCGCGAGATCACGCGTTGGGGTGAACTGCCAAAAGTGTTAGATGGCATCAAAGCCGCCCAAGATGCTGGCATTCATGTGAAGATCAACGCTGTGGCCTTGAAGGGTGTCAACGAAAACGAAATCCCCTCCATGGTACGTTGGTGCCATGAACAAAAAACCGATCTTACTTTGATCGAGACAATGCCACTGGGTGATATTGATGGTGATCGCACTGATCAGTATTTGCCGCTGTCAGTGGTGCGTGCGCAATTGATGGAGCAGTTCACGCTCGAGGATATTCAATACAAAACGGGCGGCCCTGCCCGCTATGTGCGCGTGAAAGAAACTGGCGGGCGCATTGGGTTCATCACGCCACTTACTCATAATTTCTGCGAAAGCTGCAACCGCGTTCGCCTCACCTGCACCGGCACTTTGTTCATGTGCTTGGGCCAAGAAGATGCAGCGGATTTGCGCAAACCGCTTCGTGCTTCGGAAGGCGATGGGCCATTGAACCAGGCTATATTGGAAGCGATTTCACGCAAGCCCAAGGGCCATGATTTCATTATCGATCGCAATCACAATAAACCGGCTTTGTCACGTCACATGAGTGTGACCGGCGGTTAAAGATCCAAGCTACTGAAGTGTGCGTTCAAGTAACATCAGTCATTTGGAATTTTCATGAAAGCTAAACTTCTAAGCCTTGCCACAGCGGTTCCTCCATATGTTTTTGAAACACGGGCAATAGCTGAACAAGCGGCCAAAACGTTTAGCAGCATGGGTAACGCACTCAGCAGATTGCTTCCCATTTATATGCATAGCGAAATTGAAACACGCCATTCTGTTTGCCCGATGGAATGGTATTTGGAGCCGCGCGGTTGGCCCGAACGCACAGCGAAATTTATGGAAGGGGCGAAAGCGCTTTTCAGAGAAGCGGCTGCCAAAGCTTTGTACGATGCAAACCTGAAAGCTCAAGAGATTGATGCCATCGTCACCATCTCATCCACTGGCATCGCCACCCCCTCCATCGAAGCGCATATGTTGGTGGAGATGGGATTTAGAGCAGATGTGCAACGCGTGCCAGTTTTTGGTTTGGGATGTGCTGGCGGAATGACTGGGTTGTCTTTGGCAGCGCGTTTGGCCGCGGCTCAACCGGGTAAAAATATTTTG
This sequence comes from uncultured Aestuariivirga sp., assembly GCA_964244815.1. GTDB lineage: Bacteria > Pseudomonadota > Alphaproteobacteria > Rhizobiales > Aestuariivirgaceae > Aestuariivirga. Next base: position 21,874 of record CAXTKH010000026.1, read on the forward strand.
ATCGTGGTGATCGAAATTTGTACGCTTGCTTTTCGCTTAGATGAAATGACCAAGGCTAACATTGTGGCCACTGCGATTTTTGCGGACGGCGCCGCAGCTGCTGTTCTGAGAGCAGGTAATGATGATGCGTTAGGTGAAATTGAATTTGCAGGCGAGCATACTTGGCCAGACACCATTGACGTGATGGGCTGGCGGGTCGATCCTGAAGGATTCGGAGCGATTTTCTCACGTGACATTCCTGATCTCACTTCAAACGATTTACGCCCTGCGGCTGATGGGTTTTTGGCGCGGCATAATTTGACCGTTGCCGATTTGGATAGCTTCAGTTTCCATCCCGGTGGTGCAAAGGTCATTGCTAATTTAGAGCCTGTTTTCGGCTTGGAAACAGGCAAGCTTGCAAATGAGCGTGCAATCCTCAAAAAGTTTGGCAACATGTCGGCACCAACGGTGTTGTTCGTTTTGAAGGAAGCATTGAAGCAGAAGTCCACAGGACGGCGCTTCCTCGGCGCACTCGGCCCCGGCTTCACCGCCAGCTTTATGACCATGGTCCATTGATGAATTGGGCGGTCATTATCCTTGCATTTGTCACGTTGCAGCGTTTGGGTGAGTTGGTTCTTGCGAAGCGCAATACAGCAAAGCTGCTGGCATCGGGTGGCTATGAGATTGGAGGAACACATTACCCAATCATTGTTACATTTCATACAGCTTGGATTCTGGGATTGTGGTGGTTGGCACCTGCGCAATCCGTTAATTGGATTTTGATTGGTGTCTTTGCAGTTTTGCAAGCACTGCGCGTCTGGGTGATTGCAACACTCGGCTCGCGCTGGACAACACGCATTATTCGTGTGCCCGGTGAGACGCTGGTGGCGCGTGGACCGTTTCGATTTATAAATCACCCAAACTATGCAGTTGTTATAGCCGAAATATTTGTTTTGCCGTTGGTGTTTGGTTTGATTTGGTTTGCATTCATCGGCGGGTTGATCAACATTTGCATACTCGCATGGCGCATTCGTGTGGAAAATGCAGCTTTGGCATCAGTCCGTTCCTAATTGGTGTGTTTCATATTTGTCATATCTTCAATTTTACCGACTACCGCGTCGACGGATATTTTACCTGATTTCTTAAAAACCAATTCAAGCGGCACATGATCGCCGAGTTTCAATTGCGACTTCAGCCCCAGCAACATGATGTGCATTTCACCCGGCAAAATATCGATGGTGACACCAGCAGGAATGTCCAACTGATCCAACATTTCCATTTTCATAACACCATTGTCATCTTTGGATTTGTGCAGCATTGCGCTTTCAGCCACTGGCGTGGAGATACCAATCAACTGATCGTTGTCTTTACCCATATTCATGATCGACAAATAAACTGCGCCGGTTTTGCTGGTCAATGTTAGCGATGGAGCGGCGAGAGGATTCATGATCATAATATCTTGGGCAACGGCTTCCTGCCCCAGAAAAATACTCACCAACATGAAAAAATAGATAACAAAACTCTTCATGGGCTATAGTTTTTCACGAACCCTCTATTTCCGCAAGGGAGCGTGACAATTGATACATATGCGGCCAGCTGGAATATTTTAATCCGAAGGTGGCCCTTTTTCCAAAGCGAATTTGAAGGCATGAGATAGGCAACAGAGAGATATTATGACCAACACACCAACCGAACGCTCCCGCGTCAAACGCATGAACAAGCGCGCGCATTACGACGAGGCCACAATACATCCTATTCTGGATGCGCAGCCCATGTGCACCGTAGGTTATGTGTTCAAAGGCTCGCCATATGTAACGCCCACTTTGCAATGGCGTGAAGGCAATCATATTTATTGGCATGGTTCCGCCGCCAGCCGCATGTTGGAAGCTTGCGAAGAAGCACAAGTCTGCGTGAATGTGACATTGTTTGACGGTATGGTGATGGCGCGTTCAGCGTTTAATCATTCCTGCAATTATCGCTCGGTCATGGCCTTTGGCACCGCGCGTAAAATAACGGATGTTGCGGAGAAAGAACAGAAGCTCAAAACTTTTGTTGATCAGCTGTTTCCGGGCCGCTGGGATATTTTGCGAAAGATGCAGGCCAAGGAACTGAAGGCGACGACAATATTAGGGCTAAAACTCGATGAAGTTTCGGCCAAAGTTCGCAATGGCCCGCCCGGCGATGACGAGGAAGATTACGGTTTGCCGATTTGGGCAGGCGTTATCCCGCTGGTGACCACGATTTTAAAGCCAATTGATGATCCGCGATTGGTGGCAGGCATGCTTCCGCCGGAACATGTATTGGGATTTAAGATTGGGTGATTAAACTTTGTCGCGCACCTCAACATGCGCGATCAAACCTGTGTCATTGAATGTTGTAATTTGCGTTCCGACCCGCTTCAACGATTCTCCGGTTTTGAGGCTTGTTGCTTTCAAGTTCCAATCTGAACTGAAAATGTTCGGAGCGACTGATTTTATGTTTGTGTCGATTGAAACCTGATCATCATACTCATCAAAGTATTGTCGAAACGCTTCCATAATTTTCACGCGGCCTTTGATCGGCTCGCTTAGCCCCGAAGAGACATACACTGCATCATCAGCAAACATGTCCTCAACCGTCTTAAGATCAAACGCATTTAACGCGTCGAAATAGAATCGTAATCGCTCTTCGATCTCACTCACCTAAAGCGCCCATAATTCGCACCCAGCTCCTGATGCCGCGCTGAAAACTGCTCACATTGTATTTCTCATTGGGGCTGTGGATGACATCATCGTTCAATCCGAAACCAACCAACACGGAGTCCATGCCAAGAATATCTTTGAAACTGCGCACGATGGGAATTGATCCACCAGAACCCATCAACACAGCTTCCTTTTTGAATTCGGCTTTGAGTGCAGCAGACGATTTTTGGATGTATTTGTTGTTCTCAGAAATCTCTGATGCCGGGCTGCCGCCACCATGACCGGAGAAGGTGATCACAGCATCCTTAGGCATTTGTTTTTTTGCGAAAGTTTGAAACGCGGCCAGAATCTTTTTTGGGTTTTGTTTGCCGACCAAGCGGAAGGTGAGCTTGGCGTGGGCTTTGGACGGGATCACCGTCTTGCCCCCTGCCCCAGTATAGCCACCCCAAATGCCATTTACTTCAGCTGTGGGCCTCGACCAGATGAGTTCAATCACGCTGCGCCCCTTTTCGCCCGCCGCCGATTTCAAACCAACTGAACCCAAGAATTTCTTTTCCGAAAACTTGAGTGAAGCCCATTGCTTCTTCACTGCTTTGGGCAATTCCGCAACGCCAATATAAAATCCAGGGATGGTCACACGGCTATTTTTATCGTGGAGTGCCGCAATCAATTTCGACATCGCTCTGATGGGGTTCATCGCCGCTCCGCCATACATGCCAGAATGCAAATCAATCGATGGTGAGGTTATGGTGATTTCTTCATGGACCAACCCGCGCAATCTTGTCGTGATGGCAGGGGTTTTTGCATCCCACATATTGGTGTCACAAACAAATGCCACATCGCAGGAAAGCTCGGCTTTATTGGCCTTCAGGAATGGGATCAATGATGGCGAACCGGACTCCTCTTCGCCTTCGATCAAGAATGTAGCGTTGATCGGCAATGTTCCTGTGGTGGAAATCCATGCTCTGGCCGCTTCCACAAAAGTCATCAGCTGGCCCTTGTCGTCTGCGGTGCCGCGCCCATAAATGCGCTCCACGCCGTCTTTATCTTTTTTCAAGGTCGGCTCGAATGGCTTGGTGTGCCAGAGTTCAACAGGGTCAACGGGCTGCACGTCGTAATGGCCATAGAACAAAACATGCGGGGTGTTTGCAGTGGCAGATTTGGATTTGTAATGCGCTACAATCATCGGGTGGCCGCCTGTCGGACGGGCGGCGGCGTCAAAGCCCAAAGCCTTTAACTCGCCAACCAATACATCTGCAGCATCAGCGCAGTGCTGCTTATATGCGGGATCAGTCGAAATTGACGGGATGCGCAGCAATGTGAACAGTCGCGCCATGCTGGCCTGAAACCCTTGCTCTGCAGTGGCCAAAACTTTATCGACACTCATTTATGATCTCCTAAAGCAATTTCATTGATCAGGCGCGCCCAGCTGCGCATACCTTTGTGATAAGATTCAACATCATATTTTTCATTGGGGCTATGGGCCGCGTCGTCGTCCAAACCAAAGCCTATCATCAGGCTGTCAAGGCCTAAATGATCGCGAAAGCTTTGCACCACGGGAATGGATGCACCGCAGCCCATCAATACAGCAGGCTTGCTCCATTCAGCTTCAAGCGCTCTGTTGGCTGCCTTAACCCAGCGGCTGTTTTCCGAAACACTGATGCCGCTGCTATCACCGCCTTGATCAATGAACTTGATTTTGCAGTTCGAAGGCAATTGCGCTTTCATGCATTTGCGGAATGCTGCATGAATCTTTTTCGGGTTTTGACCTTCGACCAAACGGAAGGTGAGCTTTGCTGTGGCCGTTGCAGGCAACACCGTTTTGGCCCCAGCGCCGCGATACCCGCCATAGATACCATTCACCTCGGCTGTCGGCCTCGCCCAAATTTGCTCAAGCAATGTGTAACCATTTTCACCAGACGGATGTTTCAGTCCAATCGCACCTAAGAACTCGGTTCTATTGAACTTAAGCTTCTGCCACTGCTTCTTGCGCGCCGCAGAAACGGGTTTCACGCCATCATAAAATCTAGGAATGGTGATGCGGCCATTTTTGTCGTGAAGACTTGCCAGAAGCTTGGCCAGAACCTTAATTGGGTTCACGGTGGGCCCACCATAATAGCCCGAATGCAAATCTATGCGCGGGCCTTGGATCTCAATTTCCTCGGCAATGCAGCCGCGCAGTGATGTCGTTATGGCCGGCGTTTTAGCGTCCCACATTCCGGTATCGCAAATGAACACGATGTCTGCTTCAAACAGCTCCGGGTTTTTGGCTAGAAACCGATCGAGATGGCTAGTGTCGCCCTCCTCATCGCCTTCCAGCAAAACTGTGAGATTAAACGGCAATTCGCCGTTGATTTTTATCCAGGCTTTGCTGGCTTCTAGAAACGTTAAGAGTTGGCCCTTATCGTCGGATGCACCACGGGCAAAGAATGCGTCTTGTCCGCGTTCGCCTTTGCGCATTACTGGCTCAAAAGGTGGACTGGTCCAAAGGTCGAAAGGTTCTGCAGGTTGAACATCATAATGACCATAAAACAGAATATGCGGCTTTCCCACAGCTGGTTTGGACTTCCCAATAACAACAGGATGGCCCGTCGTTGCATGCTGGCTGGTTTTCAGGCCGAGGCTCTGAAGATAAGTTTTGAGCCAGCTCGCAGTCTTGGCGCATTCAGCGCCATAAGCCGGATCAGTGCCCACGCTGGCAAAGCGCAAAAGCTCAAACAATGTGTCGCAACTGCGCTTGAAATCAGCGTCAATCAGGTTCAGGACGGGTTGAAGTTCTTGCATGATTTAAACGAATCCATCAGTGTTCGGAGCAGTCTAGCCCAGCTCCGGGCGAAACGCCAAAACGGCTAAATATGACAACAGAAACGCCAGCAGCTGCAGCGGCCCACGGCTTTGTTTTAGCGCGTGACAGTTTGCTTGCGCATGCGCCAGCGTCCCGTCTCCGCCGATTTCGCCGCAAGGGATACCAGCGCTACAGGTTGATGGTATCTAACGTCGATCTATCACTGCTGTGGAAGCGACGGTGGTTCATCATTACAATGATGGTCGGGTTTTCGCTGATGGCGTTGCCTTTGCCAACTGGTCTTACGCATAATGGCCTTATCGTTTTAGCCATGTCGGTTATGGCCACTATGCTGTTCATCAGCGAGGCCGTGCCGCTGCCCACTGTGCCCTTACTCATAATTGTTGGCGAAGTCATATTACTCAAGGTTGATCCTACAAAAGTGGCGCAGAGTCTTATGACCGATTCCGTTTTGTTCATCATGGGTTCGTTGATGCTGGCGGTTGCTGTTGTGAAACAGCGACTGGATAAGCGCATCGCGTGGTGGATTGTGCGTATGACGGGCACAAACGTGTATTGGATCAGCTTTGGTATCACGACTGTGTGCGGTGTACTTGCTGCATTCATTGGTGAGCACACTGTGGCCGCTATGATGCTGCCTGTAGGTGTTACGCTGATCACACTCACATCGAATGACCCGAAGAAAGTTCATAATTTGGCAGCGGTCATTCTATTTTCAATTTCATACGGCTGTTCGATTGCTGGTGTTGCAACACCTTCAGGCGGTGCTCGCAACGCGATTATGATCAGCTATTGGAAAGACTTCTTCTATAATCCGGCCGATCCTGCGACCGCGCGCTATCTGATGGATTACGTGCATTGGGCTATTTACGCTTTCCCCATGTTCATCGCACGTTTGCCTATCGTCGGTTTGCTTTTGATTTTCACATTCAAGCCTGAAACAATCGACATGTCGCGCGCCATCAGTCGCTTGCGCACACAGGTTTCAATGCAGGGGCCAATGCGCGGATCAGAATGGATGACCATCCTCATATTCTTGGTCACCATCATTTGCTGGGTATTGTTCTCAGCGCAATTGGGCTTGGGAGTTATTGCAATTGCAGGCACTGCAGCATTCCTTATTTTTGGACTTGTACGCTGGGAAGACATCAACGCTGGCGTAAACTGGGGCGTTGTCTTGCTTTATGCGGCAGCGATTTCATTGGGCGTTGAAATGAAAGAGACGGGTGCTGCCGAATGGGTGGCAGCAAGTGTTATTCAAGGCATGGCAGCCATTGGTGCGGCAAGTGATTTTGGCTTTAACGTTGCCATATCGCTTTTGACCATTGGGGTTTCCAATACTATGACGGCAGGTGCAGCTGTTGCAGTTTTGACACCTATTGTATTGAAAACTGCGGTCGCCGCGGGGGAAGATCCATTGCGTGCAGGGTTCCTTACCGCGATATCTTCAGCGTTTGGCTATCTTACGCCTGCCGCCCAACCGGCCTTCACGATTATTTATGCATCAGGCTATCTCAAAGGATCGGATTTCTTTAAGATCGGCATACGCATGATGATAATATCAATTGTGGTCTTGCTGTTGACGGCCACATTTTATTGGCCACTGTTGCCACACTAACCGCGCGGAGAGTTATGGCTTTAAAACTGTTCAAACGCACTCGACTTTCAGACCGCCAAGAAGCAGCGGTTCAAAAAACGCTGTCGCAATTGCGCACCCAAAGGCGCAATCGGTTTCGTATTTTAGCCTGCATCGATGGCAGCGATGAATCTTTCGTGACTGTGCGAGCCGCTGCAGCATTGGCAGCTACAGATGATAGTGACATTATCGTTCTCTATGTTCGCCCCATTGATCAGGGTCTGCATTCAGGTGGTCTCCAAGTGCGCCTGGCGCGCCAGAACATGATGGATGCTGGTTTTGAATTGCCAGGGGTTTCATATTTAAAACGCGCACTGGCAGTGTTGAAAGAAGCTGGTGTTGATGCCGAAAGTTGGCCACGTGAAATTGAACATCAAGACGCATGGGGCGACCCAGCTGGTGATAACAAAGCCGAATATCGCAGTCCGTCGGGACGGAGTGTCGTTCTGAAATTAAAGACTGCGCCAGATGTAGCAGTTGGTATACTCGATCAGTATGAGCTCGGACCTTACAATCTTATGATATTAGGTGAGCCTTCGCGCTGGCGCAGTGAGTTCAAAGCTTTCTTTGATGCCGGTATTGTGCAGACCGTTACGACGATGGCACCCTGTTCGGTTTTGGTAGCCAGACCATCGCGCGAGCGTAAAGGGTTTTTCATTTGCACGGACGGTTCGTCGCGTTCGATGCAAGCCGTGCGTCGTGCAGCGGTGCTCGCGCACATCATGAAGGAACCGATTACACTGTACACCGTGGCACGCGATGAGGGTGCCAGACCAGCAGCCGAAGAAGCAGTTGCAAACGCAAAGGCCCTGTTGAAGGCTATGAAGATTCCCGTTACTGAGACGAAAATTGGAATTGGAAACACCTCAGAAGAAATCGTTGAAGCAGGGTCAACTTACAATGTTATCGTTGTATCCGATGAAGGCCGTAGTCGCTTACAGCGCCTTATCAAAGGCTCAATTGCCTCGGATGTTGTGCGCAATGCAAGAACAAGCGTTTTGGATGTGCGGTGATGAGTGACTATCAGCTTTATTGTTTTGGAGAATCTGGAAACGCATATAAGGCCGCATTAATGTTGGAGTTCACAGGGCAAAAGTGGAAACCGGTGCTTGTGGATTTTTTTAACGGTGAGACACGCTCGCCTGAATTTCGCACAAAAGTAAACGCGATGGGCGAAGTTCCGGTATTAATCCACGGTGATAAGAAACTCACGCAATCTGGTGTTATTCTTGACTATTTAGCTGAACAAACCCGCAAGTTTGGCCCAAAGAGTGAAGACGAACGACGTGAGATATTACGCTGGACACTTTTTGATAATCACAAATTTACAGGGTACATTGCAACGCTGCGCTATATGATTGCATTGGCCAAGACGGGCGAGACGCCTGTTACTGAATTTTTGCGAGGGCGCACACTTAACAGCTTAAAGATTTTAAATGAACATCTTGGCGGCCAAGATTTTCTGATTGGCAAGCGTATGACAATCGCAGATCTATCGCTTTGTGGTTATCTTTTTTATGGTGATGAATTGCCATTTTCACTTTCGGATTATGCGAAGGTGATGAATTGGCTGGACCGCATAAAGGGTGTTCCCGGTTGGAAACACCCTTATGACTTGATGCCGCGAAAAGCCAAAATAATTTAAACGTCAGGCTCTTCCGTTGAATCAATATATTCGTTCAAGTGTTCCAGGTTTTCAAATCGCATCCAGCCTTCATCAGTTTCGGCTTCTACCGTTTCATCTGAAAGTATGCGTGCTGGACGACCGCGAATGATTTTTTCTTCCACCACATAAAGTTCAGGATCGGTATCCGGCTCTTCAACTTCCTCTACCACAGCGGGCACTATTGCTGGAACTGGTGTAGGCATTGCCGGGCGATGATCGTGACTTCCCGTAATATCATCCATACCACCAAGTGCTTTTTTGATATCAGCTTTGGCTTCGTCAAGAGCAGCTATCGTTTCACTTACGCTTGGGGTAACGACTTGTGGTGAAGTTGCAGTGGTGTTTGAGAACATTGAACGTGCGGCGGCAGCTGCAGATGCTGCGGCCGTTGCTTCGGCAGCTTTGCGGCCAAAGCCGACTGGCAATTGAACGGCCGTGGTTTCTTCTTCAAATGCTGCTCGCTCGGGCACAACAGCAATTGCTGGTTTTGCGTCAGGTAGTGCCATGGAATAGCCGCGCAGTGCATTGATCACGCCGCCAAGCCCTATGCTTAAAACGCCGCCCACAAACAGGATGGCTGCGGTATCTGGCAACAAACCATAAGCCTGCATTTTCCCAGGGGAATATGTTGTCATTAAACCCAAAGCGACACCAACCGCCGCCAACACAATCCCAAGAACCCACATCAGTTTGGCCATTCTAATTCCCCTTCACGTCGAATCATTCGATTTAACAGTCAATCTTTGATTGAAGCTATCTGTCGTTAACATTTTGTGAAGCATAAACCGAGCGATTTCAAGCTTCGAATATGATTTTTGGTGCTGGTTTAGAGCCTGCCCCGCTCTCCAGACTGGCCCAGATTTGCTTGGCAATTGCAATATAAGTCGCCGTGTGTGGCGAATCTGGCTGGCTTACCACAATGGGCTCGCCAGAATCCGACCGTTCACGCAGCACCAAGTCTAATGGAATTTCGCCTAAAAATGGAACGCCCAACCGTTCTGCTTCAGCCTTGGCTCCGCCATGGGAGAAAATTTCGTGGCGCTTGCCACAGCCATCGCAGATAAAATAACTCATATTCTCAATAATCCCGAGCAAAGGCACGCTCACCTTATTGAACATATTGATGCCCTTGCGCGCGTCTAACAAAGCCAAATCCTGCGGCGTGGAAACTATGACGGCACCCGATAGCGGCGTTTGCTGGGCAATGGTCAATTGGCTGTCGCCAGTACCCGGCGGCATATCAATCACCATCACATCGGTTTCGCCCCAGGAAACTTCGCGCAACAATTGTGTGAGAGCCGACATTACCATGGGTCCACGCCAGATCATTGCTGTGTCTTCATCAACCAGAAAACCGATCGATGCCACTTCTACGCCAAATCGCGTCATCGGTTTCATGCGCTTGCCTTCAGCATCGCTGGCTTCGGGCCGGCCCTTGATGCCAAATAGTTTTGGCATGGAGGGGCCGTAAACATCAGCGTCGAGGACAGCCACTTTCAAACCAATGGATTTCAGCGCCAAGGCCAGATTAATGGCAGTCGTGGATTTGCCTACTCCCCCTTTGCCCGAAGCAACGGCAATTAGATGTTTCACGCCAGGAATACCGTTACGCAAATTCTGTGCGGAGCTAACTTTAGGGCCAGGCTCGCGCGTGGGTGCGCGTTCGGCCGTTAATGCCACCATGGCTTTTGTAACGCCTGGAATTTTGCTGACAGCGTTCTGCACGAACGCTTGAAGCTGTTCCATGCTTTTCATATGTTGCGGGTCTGCATTCAACGCGAACATCACCTGTCCGTTCTGGATCGCAATTTCCGAGACCAGTCCGGCGCCTACAATGTTTCCGCGACCGTCGGGGGCGGCAATGCGTTTCAATTCGGCGATAACTTGTTCTTTTGTTACGTCAGGCATTATGGTTTCCAAACTGTCAATTCTTGGCATCGTATAGTTACTTTCGCTTAAGCATACCAGTGATCTCAGTGGAATTGAGTCAATCTTTACCTTCTCTTCTCACCTCGCATTAGCGCTTTTCTCATATTTTGTGGGCCTGAGTGAAACAGGAACATTCGATCATGCTGATGGATGCGGCTTTAGAAAACGCAGAACTGCGTCAGAACTTTCATCTGGAAAATTCTGTGATTAGTCCAAAACCGAATAGCACATCACAATTTGAAGACTCATTGCCTCAGGAAAACTCCATTCCATGGCAACGCGATTTGCTGGAAATGTTCCTCCACAATCAATTGCAGCTCGCACCTGCAATGCCCATGCTCGCAATTTTGTTCGGCATTACTGCCATGACCTGGGTGCCAATTGCGACAGCTCTCTCGTGGTTGCTTGCCGCACTCGGATGCAACGCCATTCAATTATTTTTGTGCCATTTGTATTTCAAGCAACCACGCAATGTACAAGAGCAACGCGACTGGATTGGAATGATTTCTGCTTCAGAGCTGTTAATCGGAGCATGTTGGGTCATACCTCTGTTCATTTTCTGGCCGAAAGTAGATACTCTTCAGGGTGCGTTTATTATCGCGACGATCATGGTGGTCAGCGCTGCTCGGTTTTTACTGGTAAATAATTTTATGCCGGTACTTGTTGCGGGTACATGCATTATGACAATCGGTGTGGCGTATCGTTGCGCGATAGAGGCAGGCCCGATCTACCTGGCAATGGCTGGACTGATCATAACGCTTGAAGCATTTTTTCTGTTCATTGCACGGCAATTACAAAGCACAGCCAAGGATATGGTGGTGTTCCGCAATCAGAAAGACGTACTGATTGCCGAACTTCAACAGGAGCGTGACAAGGCGGAGCAAGAAAAGAAAAAAGCCGAAACCGCAAATCGCGCCAAGTCTTCTTTCCTCGCAAATATGAGCCATGAGTTGCGCACGCCCCTCAATGCCATTTTAGGTTTCTCGGAAATTTTGGAACGCGAACTATTTGGGCCTTTGGAAAACGCGACTTATAAGGACTATGCTGGCGATATTCATAATTCCGGACAATATCTGCTTGGACTGATCAACGACATTCTGGATATTTCGCGCATTGAGGCGGGGCGTCGGGATGTACGCGACGAGCCATTTTCACTTTTGGACGCTATGGTCAACGCCAGCCATCTGACGGCGATTGCCGCTGCAGAAAAAGGCATTACGGTTTCATTTGATGTGTTGCCTGGAACGCCAAAAATCATGTGCGATATTCGTGCGGTCAACCAGGTGGCGATCAATCTTTTAAACAACGGCATCAAGTTTACACCCAATGGTGGCTGGGTCACAATGTTTGCTCAGGCTACGACGCACGGCACTGTTGAGTTTCTCGTTAAAGACAATGGACCTGGTATTCCATCTGATGAAGTTGCGCAATCACTCGCGGCCTTCTCACGTGGCAGTCTGGCTACCAAGAAAGCTATCGATGGTGCAGGCCTCGGCCTTTCAATCGTCAAGGGAATTATGGAGCTTCATGGCGGTACAATTGAAATCAAGAGTGAACTCGGTCGCGGCACAGAAGTTATCTGCACATTCCCGGCTAAGCGCATTCTGTCTGGACCACGCGGAGAGATCATGGCCGGGCCTGGAATTCAATCAGATTCGCACCGTCAGTTGATCTCGCTCACGGCTTAATTACTCTTTATTTGCAACTCCAGCGCTGGCAAAAGTTGCCATGTCGTTATGGCAATTTATGGCTGCTTTCACGATGCCTGCAGCCAGTGCCGCGCCAGACCCTTCCCCGAGGCGCATGCCCAGATCGAGCAATGGCACCTTGCCAATTTTTGCCAGCAGTTTGCGGTGTGCTGGTTCAGCAGAACAATGACCAGCCAGGCAATGATCGAGCGCATGGGCATCGAGTTTAAACAAAACAGCCGCGGCGGCTGTTGCCACGTAGCCATCGATCAACACTGGCACGCGCTCCATGCGCGCGGCCAAGATGGCTCCCGCCATAGCTGCCAATTCGCGTCCACCCAAACAGCGTAACACTTCCAATGGATCGCCTAAATGCGCTTTGTGTAATTCAACGGCGCGGGCAATTGCATCTGCCTTGCGTTTTATGCCTTCAGCATCAACACCTGTACCAGGCCCAACCCATTCTTCGGGTTGTCCGCCAAACAAGCCACAGGCCAAGGCCGCAGCAATTGTCGTATTTCCAATGCCCATCTCGCCGATGCAAAGCAAATCACAACCGCCAGCAATGGCTTCCATTCCATATGCAAAGGTTGCAGCACAATCTTTTTCGCTCAGCGCTGCATCTTGGGTAATATCTGCTGTGGGTTGCTCGAGTGCCAATTCAAAAACTTTAAGACTCAAGTCAAACGTCTTGCAAATCTGATTGACGGCTGCTCCGCCACTTTGAAAATTAGCAACCATCTGGGCTGTCACGGCTTGCGGATAAGCGGCAACACCTTGTGCCACCACGCCGTGGTTGCCTGCAAAAACGGCAACCACTGTACGCTGCACGCGCGGCGGGTGACGGCCTTGCCACGTGCTGATCCATTCTGAAATGTTTTCAAGTTGCCCCAGTGCGCCAGGCGGCTTGGTTAATTGTGCTTCATGGGCCTTTGCCAATGCAGCCGATTCCATATCCGCTTGCGGCATATTCTTGATCAAAGCGCGGATGTCATCAAATGGAAGGCCAGAAATCATTTGGTTTTGTTCCCTCACGTGGCAGTTTTGCAAAGATTTTTTCCACAGCCATGAATTGGCCTGCTAGTTGAACCACTTGCAAGTTTTCGAATTTGCGTCTCTATCACTCCATAATGGCAAGTCATATTGATTATTCGTCATGAGCGACACTTTATCCAATAGCCCCGAAAATAGGCGCAAAATTCGGCCATTTGCTGAGATATTGGTCAGCTTGCGGTTTTTAACACGCATTCCTGTTCCGTTTATCAGCACAATTGATCCGCCTTCGCTTGCGCGGTCCATGCGATTCTTCGGCGTTGCGGGTGCAATCATTGGAGCGGCAAATGGTTTAGTATTGGTGGCACTCGATTGGCTGCATCTACCAGTCATGATGGCAGCAATTCTGACCAGCGGTTTCGGCCTGGTTTTGACGGGTGCGCTGCATGAAGACGGTTTGGCAGATACTGCAGACGGATTATTTGGTGGGCGTGATCAGGAGCGGCGGCTGCTCATCATGAAAGACAGTCGCATCGGCACATATGGCGCTTCAGCTTTGATGATTGCAACATTGCTGCGCATTTCCGGATATATATCGCTGTTGGTTTTGCCGGGCTACATGGTTATTATGCTAATGGCGGCAACAGGCGCTTTTTCCCGCGCCATGGTCGTTGATATGATGTGGGCCACAAAATCAGCGCGCAGTGACGGTCTTTCGAATTCTGTCGGGCGGCCCAGTCGCAACAGTGCATTGTTTGCTATTTTAACTGCTGGAATTTTCACACTTTATGCAGGAGCTTTCGTGTTTGTTGACGTGGGCCTGTTGGCGGTGGCCGCTGCCAGCCTGCTTACTGCGTTGGTACGGCGCACGGCCATTCGTTTAATCGGGGGGCAAACGGGTGATATCTGTGGTGCCGTGCAAGTTATCGCTGAACTCGGCATGCTGATCGCTATTGCAGCAAGGATTGGTTAACCTTGCCGACAAGTTTAAACAATCCGTCAACCATTCTTGGTGTTTCTTGGCTTTAAACTTCGCTCATCTGAGTGGAGTTTGTCATGCGTTTTGCTGGTCCTTTGCCAAGTTTGCTTTTGTCTTTGCTGTTTATCGGCAGCGCTGGTCTTCCCGGATTCAGTGAAAATGCGCCAACCCAACCGCAATATAAACTGATGGCACTCACCGAGCTGAAGGCTGGCTCGATGGGCCATTATTCTGCACGTGCGCGTATCAATAAATCCAACATAGATGTGATGGTCGATACGGGTGCCAGTGTTGTTGCGCTGAGCTATGAGGATGCGCAGGACGCAGGACTTCGCCCCAACTATCTGAATTTTGATGTGCCAGTTTCAACAGCGAATGGTTCTGTAAAAGCGGCGCGTGTAAAACTTGACCGCGTTGAAATTGATAATGTGCGCGTTGACGATGTTGACGCCTTGGTTCTCCCCCGGGGTGCACTGAATGGCACACTACTGGGAATGAGTTTTTTATCAAAACTAACCAGCTTCAAATTTGAAAATGGCATTTTAACCTTGAAAAACTGACGTTTGCTGGCCATAAGGCGGCGCTCATTTTGTATTGCAAATCGGACAATGCCTTAAATTTACAGCCATGGATGATTTTCGCTTTCCAGATATAGAAACGCCATGTGTAAAAGTCTGCGTGGTCGATCCAGAAACCCAGTTCTGCATTGGCTGCGGCCGCACGCGTGGTGAGATTGCGGGCTGGATTGGCATGGCACCATCATTGCGCCATGAAATCATTGAAACACTGCCGGAACGTATGGCAACCCTTACTTTGCGCAAACGCCGCAAGGGTGGCAGGCAGGCACGCCTTGCTGGGTTAGGTTGAATTACGGCGACGAAATAGCGCGCCGCCGTAACTCCGATTATCCGGAAATACTTATTTCAGAAATTCTATATTCACAAGCGGAAGAGAATCAACCGTAGCAGCGCTCCATTCCGCATCACAAGTCTTCAAGCCCACCAGCCCCTTGTCCAAAAGATAGCCATCTTCGCCAATGGCTGCTTTTGAAGTGAATTCAGTCACATATTCAATCATGCCTGGGACGAGGCCAAGATGATCTTTCTTCATGTAGAAATAAAGAAGGCGCGAACCCTTGTAATTGCCAAGTGATATTGACTCGTAAGTTGGCTGATCTCCTTCGATTGATGCCGCCTTCAACTTATTTTTGTTTTCTTCAAGAAAAGAATAGCCAAAAACACCAAAGGCGTCCGGATTCGCTTCAATCTTCTGGATGATCAAATTATCATTTTCGCCGGCTTCAACATAAGCACCATCGGTGCGAACAGTTTTCCATACGGCATCAAATGCAGCCACATCTTTTGCGGCCAATTCAACCAAGCTCGGGAATTCTTCTGTCCCTTTCTTTAGATAAAGTTCAGCAAAGCTATCGCGGGTGCCAGATGTTGGAGGGGGCCCAAGCACTTCAATTTTTTTGGCAGGAAGTGCCGGATCAATTTCGTTCCACATCTTGTATGGATTATCGATCAACTTGCCGTCCTTGTCAGGAACTTGCTTAGCAAGCGCCATGAAAATCTGCTTTCTTGTGAGATTTACATCAGGTGCGCTTTTCGCCATGGCAATAGTTAAGCCATCGTAACCAATCTTAAATTCTGTAATATCTGTAACACCGTTCTTAACGCAGATTTCCATTTCTGCTTTCTTCATTTTGCGCGACGCGTTGACGAAATCTGGCGTGTCTTCGCCGATGCCAGCACAAAACAGCTTTACGCCGCCGCCTGTTCCAGTCGACTCGACGATAGGAGTCTTCATGCCAGTAGATTTGGCGAATGCTTCGGCAACAACTGTTGAAAATGGATAAACTGTCGATGAACCAACGATGCGAATTTGGTCCCGGGCAAAAGATGGTGAAGCTGCAAGAGCGAGGAGTGACGCAGCAAGCAAGAAGCGTTTCATTCGTATTGTTCCTTATTGGGTTACAAAAATATGTTTTGCATATTCATTTAACAATTGTGCGAAGCCTGCAAAAAAGCAGGCTTCGCGCCAATTTGTTTTAGAGCGTGTGATTAAAACGCGTAACGTGCGACGAAAGCACCGGTTAAACCGTCGCTGATTGCAGGACGGCTATCATCAACCCAATCGCCTTCCAAGCCGAGTGTCAGATAAGTCATCGGCGAGTAGTAAACGCCAGCAACGGCCACAAGTTCTTCGTGGTTGCCTGCAGTATTATTGTTAGGCGGCAGGAAAGCCGGGATGCCCGCTGGTGTATTGGTGATGCGTGTCCAACCACCACCGAAACCTGCGCTGATTGTGTCGGTCAGCGTAAGTCCGAACGAACCAGATAACTTGAGCGACTGTGTGCCGTTGTGAAGTTCACCATATTGCGCCGCAAAGCTAACAGGTACACCTTCGATGAAATTAAGCTCGGTGCCTGCACCGATCAAATATTTCACGCCTGTTTGATCTTTTACAGGTAGATTCGCTGCACCATCTTCACCCCAATAGCCGCCAGATGCTTCAAAGCCTACCACTTCGCCAGCGTACACAGCTTTTGCACTCACGCCAATTGCATCGTCATCGGCGTTTAGACCAGCGCCAATGCCGCGTGTTGCGTCATGCGCGCGAACTTGAAGGAGGATCGGGCCGCTTGCGTATGCAAGCCCCATGAAACCATTATATGCGTCTCTGTCAAAGAAACCGTTGCCAGCGTTTTCCGCGCGGATGCGGCGGTTCTGCACAGTCCAAATGCGACGTGTATTCTTATCAATACCGTTCTCAAGTCGCCCAGCGTTGCTCCGGCCCATTTCAAGCTTCATGGCGTCGGAAAATTGCCAGAAGCCGATCAGGCCCTCGTCTCGCAGCGCAAATGATGCCGCGTTGTTTGTAGCTTCGGCTATGTCCCACTTGGCTTGGATGGTTGCACCCACTTCGCCAAGCGCAGATTGCACAGAGCCCTTAACGTTCACGCCACCTTCAACGTCGAAATCACTTTTAGCATCGCCGTTGGTATTGACTTGGCTATAAATGAAGCCAGTCTTGATATATCCTGATACTTTCAGATCAACGAATGGTTCTTCCACAGCTAAATCTGTGCCAGCAGCATCAGCAGTTGGGTTAACCGAAAAACCCTTTGGCAAACCTACAGAAGCTTGGCCAACAGCTTGCCGTGTGTCGATTCCGATAATTGCAGCCTTAAGGTCCGCAAGTGCATCAGCATGGGCTAATGTCGAAATGGATGCCAATGCGGCAGTTGCAAGTAGTGCATTTGTAACAGTTTTCATCATCTTATTTTTATCTCCCAAAAGTCTGAGAGCCCCTGTCCCCTGTGTGAATAGGTGGCTATTCGCGGTCGTCGCGTAACGCCTTATTTCGGGCAAAATTAACAGTCTGTTAACAGTTGTGTGACGTTTTTAGAAATTTAGTCCTTCATCAAACTGTCATGATTCCGTTATGTCGCTCTGACAATCAGCGCTGCGCTGGGTCAAAATTGATCCGGGCTGGAACAGATTAAACGGAGAGACCCAAATGAACTTTCGTACCCTTGCGCTTGCCGCAGCTTGTTTTTTGTCACTAACTGCTATCGCCGAAGCTGGTTGCGTCATTCACTACAACCGCACAGCATGCCCCGGCAAAGAAGCTGAATCATATTCAAAGTGTAACGGCACAAAGGAATGCGATAAGGAAGATACATCGGCAACTTCAGTTGCTGCTTGCGAGCAAGTTGTTGCAGCCGCATGTGCAAACACTCGCCTCACAATCACTAAATCAAAAGTGATCACTGGAAAATTCAACGGCAAAGCGCTTCGCGGCGGTTCAAATTTCTGTGCGTCTAACCGCCCAGACTTCAATCAGTGCGCAAAATAATTTCGTAATACTGCAAAGACAGCGGGGTCGGATCATCTTGGTCTGATCCCCGCTGAAGTTGTTTTGCCAACTCCACTATCATTGCGCTAGTCTGGAACTCTGTCATTCTTGTGGCGTTGACCGAGGCTATGATGACAAAGAAAGAGGAATAAGCAGATGAAAAAAAATACGATATGTTTGTGGTACGAGAAAGATGCTGAAGCGGCGGCAAAATTTTACGCAGCTACATTCCCAAATAGCTCACTTGATTCTGTTCAGTATGCGCCTTCGGATTTTCCAGGCGGGAAACAAGGCGATGCTTTGGTTGTCGAATTTACAGTGTGCGGCGTGGCGTGCATCGGCCTTAATGGCGGCACTGCGTTCAAACAAAGTGAGGCGTTCTCATTTCAAATTGCGACGGACGACCAACAAGAGACAGATAAATACTGGAACGCAATTGTCAATAATGGCGGCACTGAAAGTGCTTGCGGTTGGTGCAAAGACAAATGGGGTTTGTCGTGGCAGATTACCCCCCGCGTCTTAACCGAAGCCATAGCCAAAGGTGGCGATGTGGCAAAGCGAGCATTCGAGGCAATGATGGAAATGAGAAAGATTGATGTGGCCAAGATTGAGGCTGCTGTTCGCGGCTGATAAGTTTTGAGAAAAGCAGCGGACAGCAAAGGTCAATTTGGTTTAAAAACTAGTTGCTTTTGGCACCGTTGAGAAATGCCAGGACCTTATCTGCAATTTCCACATGAATTTCCGAACGGCTTCTAGCGCTTTCTGTGCATACGGGGTCATCGCCTGCCATCATCACATAAGCCCAACCTAGCGCTTTGCACTCGGCCAGAAATGAAAAGTGATTGGCCCCTTCGACTGTTTCATAGCGCGCGTCGGGAATAGTTTTTGCGATCTCTTCGGCACGAACTCCTAAAGGAATGGCTTCGCCCAGCCCAAGATTCATCAGAAGAGTGGGAACTGAAATTGCGCTCATGGAAAGTTTATTCAAGGCTTGCGCAACACCCGGATCGATTGCAACGACGCGGCCAATGCGCTTGTCAGATAGATTTTGCTCAAACAGCAGTGGATCAAGCCTGTGCAGATCAACATGCCCTTTGATCAAATCATTGCCGCGATCAAACCAGATGCAATTTGAAGAATCCTTATGGTCATCGCAAAATTTCGCAAAAGCATCCACTTTAGCTGTTGCTCCGGCCAGCGCTAAAACGGCGTGTCCCCCCATCGAAAATCCAATAGCTGTTATATTGTTAACATCAACGATCCGCTGCAAACTCGGCGAAGCGGAAATCGCATTCACCATTGACGACATGTCCTGTGGTGGTTGCCAAATTTTCACATTGGTTTCTGGCGTCGAGTCTCCTGAAGTTGAACCTTGGTGATTGGCGGCAATCACCACATAGCCTCCAGCTGCGAGGCGCTCAGCAATCCAGCTAAGGCCAGACGCATTGCCCCCGGACCCATGTGAAAAAATTATCAATGGATGTTTCCTACCGTCCGGCACAGCATCACGGTTTGCTGGGGTTCCTTTAAATACGGCGTTGTCGCCCACATATTCTATGCGTGCCATCTTACCGCTATTAAGAGATGGATACCAAACTATCGCTTGCACCAAACGGTCGCGGTGTGGGGTGTCAAATGTGAAGTTCATAACGCCAACCTCGCCCGCGTTGGCACTGCCGAGGGTAGCCAAGAAGGCTGCTGTGCGAATTAAATTTGGGATATTCATGATGAGCTCCTGTGTTGTTGGGAGCTTCACCCTGGCTCAAAAAGTCAGCGCAAATCGTCCTTGATCGTGATCGAGGACGTATGCAAACGCGATCTGGTACATTACAGTCAGCATCATGCCGCAACCATCCACCGCACTTATCATTTTCATCTTGCTTGCCTTTATGGCCGTCCGCTTGGTTCTGGCCACGCGCGATAATCGTTCTGTTTGGCCTTTTGCGGTTTTAGTTTCCGCAGCTGCGCTTCAAGCACTGTTGATCAGCCTGCGCTGGGATTTTGCTCTGCTTTATGTTCGCCCCTTACAAGTCATCTTCTCTTGCCTGTTGCCTGCCATGGCTTGGCTCAGCTTCCGTAGCTTCACCAGAAGTGAGACCAAACGATTTGATTTGCTTGATCTATTACACGCAACGCCCGCGATGCTTTGTGCCGTGGCACTTTTTGCTCTGCCCGATGCAATCGATTTTATAATTTTCGCAACTTTTATTGGCTATGGCATAGCTTGTTTGTGGTTGGCATTGCGCGGTGAAAATGTTTTGGACCGCGCTTCTCTTGCAGGTGTTGTCGATGTCCAGCGCGCCTTATGGCTCGTTACATTTTCGCTTTTTGCATCAGCACTCATTGATCTCATCGTTTTTCTAGATTTCTTTCGCGCAAGTGGCTCGCATGTACCCATGCTTATTGGCTGGGGCAACATCGTTTGGTTGGTCGCCATTGGTCTTTCCGCGATTTTAACATCCATCAACATTACAGAGTCTGAGGACGAGGAAGCACCTGCGGCAACCAATGAAAATGAAAGTAAAGAAGATGCGAGAATTATTGATGTGGCTACCCACCAACTGACAGTTGGTGGTTTAGCCAAAGATCCAAATCTGACGCTTACGCGACTGGCCCGCCGCTGTGCCATGCCCGTTCGCCAAATTTCGCGGGCAGTCAACCGACTTCAAAAGCGTAATGTTTCGCAATTCGTGAATGATATCCGCGTGCGCGAAGCCTGCCGCCTGCTGCGGGAATCACAATTGTCGATCACCCAGGTAATCTACGAGTCCGGCTTTCAAACAAAATCCAACTTCAACCGCGAGTTTTTGCGGGTCACTGGCAAAACACCACGCCAATGGCGGGCAGAATAGGTCTATCAATTTGTGTTGGAGTCCATGTTGCTATCAGAATCCACTTTCCCGCAAAAACACCGAGACTACACGTCCGAACGACTGACTAAGAAAACTAACTGGCTCAGCCGAAACAGTAAGTGTGCCACGCGTTGCCCTTTTAGGTGCGGCTCCCTCAGCTGAAAATCGTAATGGCAAAACGCCGGAAATTGGAACTGCTTTTGCCTGCCCCGGCATCTGGGCCATGGCAACAGCGCCGCCGTGGAGTGATGAAAGATAGCTCAATTCAACACCCTCTCCACCTGGTGAACCCGTCGCCATCAATATAGCCAATACTGGCGCAGCATCGCCACCTTCAGCAATAAAGCTTGCTTCATTACCCAGTGAGATGCGTGCCGATTCACGCTCGCTCATTAATCCAGCCACAACAGCGCTATCAGGTGCTACCAGATGCAAAAGCAAACTGTCTTGCCCCACCCAAACGCCTGGTGCCAGGCCGGCGGTAACATCAGTTACATTTCCGGAAAAAGGTGCTCGAATTTCAAATTGCTCAGTGCGCCTGCGCAAACCTTTGATCTCGTCAACAGCCGACTGATACTCTTGCAACAACACTTGCGATGCCGCCAAATCTTTTACGTCTGCAGCAATACGTGAAAGCTTGGCTTTGCTGATCGAAAGGCGAAGTGTGGCCATTTTCATTTTTTGGTCCACATCAGGCGATGCGAGTTGCACTATCAAATCACCTTTTTTTACGCCCCGCCCGGCGACCACTAAAAGTCGTTTCACTTGCGTTGGTTCAGGCGGATAAATCCTGGCTTCTTGTGCAGGCAACAACATTGCCGGAATGCTCACACTGCGGCTCAGCGGCAAAGCCATCAGCAAAATCAAACTGCACAATATTCCAAAGGTAAAGTATGACCGACGTGATAAAAATAATTGTCTAAAGCCCATGGCTTTCCACTCCTTTAATTCACGAATAACGGGCGACACTGTGAAAAACCAAACCTCAATGATGCCCATTGGAATACCGACTGCTTTGGGAAACATTGTATAAACCGTGTAGGCGATCCCCATATAAAGTGAGAACCTGTAAACCCAGGTGCCCCATGCAAAAAAAATCAGCCCACGGTGCAAGTGTCTTGAAAAATGCTCAGGGGCAGCTTCCAGTGGTGCAAATAAAACCTGCCGCAGCTTCCAAGTGCCCAAGGCAAATGCGCGTGGGCCCAAATTAAACATGCCTAACGCATCTGCTAAAATGTGATAGCCATCAAAGCGCATGAAGGGTGAAAGATTGACGACCACGCTCATGATCCAAGCTGTAGCAGCTACGAAGTAACATGCCGATCGCCATGGTCCATCGGGGAGAAATGCCCATAGAAAAAGTGCGAGTGCGGCAATCGCAATTTCCACCATCACACCGGCTGCATCAATCAGCAATCTATGCCTGCGATCTTTCAATCGCCATGCATCAGTCGTTTCGGTATAAAGCATGGGAGCCAGAACCATGAATGCCACGCCCATGACCGGCACACTCACTTTGAAATGACGCGCCATATAGCCATGGCCGAGTTCATGAAACACCTTTAATCCAACGAGAGTCGTGGAATAGAGCGCCAATCCTTCGAGGGAGAAAAAATCAAAAAAAGTCGAAACAAATGTGTCCCATTGTCGTGCTGCAAAATAGAATCCGACCAGCCCGATGATAAATAGAATCGACAGCGAAAACTTGCTGGCCAGTGCTCGCGCAACTGGCAGTGTGAAATCCAGGAACTTGGTTGGATTGATCAGTGGCAGGCGGAAAAACAGATAGTTATGCAGAGCTGATTCGGCGAGAGATTTCTCCCCGTGGTTAAACTCTGTCTCCAGCGCCTGAACGCCGCCCATTGGTGCAACAGTTAATCTCGACATGGCGAGGAAGCCAATGAACTCCTCCACTTCATCAAGTGTAACTCCAGCTAAAGCGGCCACCTGCCCTGCTTGACCAAGGTGCCAGTATTGCAGCACTCGCGCTGCATCCATAGGCAATCTGAAAAATCTATGCCGCACTGGGTCATATAAAATAATGCCGCTGGCACCCGTTGCATCTTGCCCCGCTTCACTTGTTGTTAGGTCGGCGCGCAGTTGTGGCAGTGGCGTATCATTTCCAAAACTCGGCGCAGCGGCAGCCAAAGATCAGTATCCAAAATACTGGCGCAAAGCCGAAATTGGTCTCCGTAAAAGATAAAACCCTAAGCTTACAGTTTCACCTCGGATTTGCGCCGTGCCGCGAAGACCGATGCGAACTGTGGTTGATTGTTCCAACGGCCTGACCCGAACAGTGTAAGTTATCTGGCCGCCCGGTTTTTCAGTCGCATGATAACTCATTTCAGAAATCGCGCCGGCCAGCGGATTGAGCGGGTCAGCATCTAGAAAAAGCTTCACGCGCGAACCGGCATCCATCGAAATTGAATCATGGACACCTAAATCTAATCG
>CAXTKH010000027.1:0-43658 GCA_964244815.1 uncultured Aestuariivirga sp.
CACCCAAACCAATCCAGTCAATGTTCATGGCCACTTTGCCTTCGCGGAACAATTCGTCGGATTTAAAAATATCCATCGTTCCGGTTTTAGCAACTGGTGGCATGTATTGGATCATGCGGAGATAATGTTCCAGCGCGCCCACAGCCTCTTTAGAGTTCACAACACCTTCAGCTTGGCCGTTTGGCTGTTTGGTTTCATCCCAAACATTGCCACCCTCTTGCCAGATGAAGCCATTGATCTGCATAGAAGAGAAGTCATAGCCTTTGCCTGCTTGGAAGGCGATGCCGTAGAAATCATCATCAGCAGGTTTGCCAGCCAGCATTTCGCCCTTCTTGCGTTGGAAGAACTTGCCGACATTTTCGAAATCATCCCATGTCATGGCATCCAATTCTTCGCCTGTGCATGGAAGCTTCTTGTTGAACTTCGCCATAAAGCCCTTCTGCTCTTCTTCGTTGCAAAGAATATCCTTGCGCGCGAAGTTCACAAGAACGTCGGGGAATTGTGGGAAGCCATAATAGTTTGGTGTCGAGTTTGGATAGGTTGAATAAGCATTCAGCGGCGCGGGATGCATATCAGCCATGGTTTTTTGCAGTTCGGGATCAGCATCAATCAGATCGTTCACTTTGCGGAAGTATCCGCCTTCAACAAAAGCACCGAGCCATTGTGAATCTGATACCGCAAAATTATATTTCTTTTCGCCCGATGTCAGCGAGGCGTTCACGCGGGTGTAGAAATCTGGCCATGGAATGAAGTCCACTTCCAACTTCACAGTGTTACCGGTTTTCGATTTGTATTGTTCGTCGAACATCTTCTTCATAATGCGGGTTGGTGGCCAATCTGGCACAGCCATGGTGAGTGTTACTTCTTCGGCGTTGGCGAAATTTGCGCCACCGACGAACAAGGTCAAAGCAAAGCCAGCAGCTGTTGCAAGTCCTTGAAGTTTTGTCGTTGCAGTCATCTTAGGTTTCCTCCTAGTTTCTACGTTTTTTAACTTCTGTCTTCGAATTGTCAGGTCATGACCTGTCCGCTCGAAGCGCGGAAGATGTGGAACTTTTTGTGGTCGATAAAAATTGATGCTGCTTGGCCGGGCTTGATGGAAATGGCGGCAGATTCCGGCACAACCATGCGAAGAGTTTCAGCACCCGTGTCGACTGACACGACTGTCACATCGCCCAAAGGTTCAAGCATTTGAATGGTTGATTTAATGCCCGCCTCGCCCTTGGCTGCAAAACGAATGTCACTTGGCCTGATGCCCAACATTGCAGCTTCGCCCGATTGCGCCGTTTTGATTTTTGCTTTCGAAACGATGTTGCCAAGCGATGTTTCAAACACTGACTTATCACCGCTCGCTTTGGCTTTGATCATGTTCATATGCGGCGAGCCTATTTTTCCGGCCACATACATATCCACTGGATTTTCATAGAGTTCGTCAGGTGTTCCGCGTTGCACCACAGCACCATCACGCATCACCGCGATTTCTTCACCCATCGATAAAGCTTCAAGTTCGTCAGGTGTTGCATAAACAATGGTCATGCCAAATTGGCGGTGCAGGCGTTTTAATTCCGCGCGCATATCATGACGCAGCTTGGCATCAAGATTGGTCAGCGGCTCATCGAGAAGTAGAATCTTTGGGCGGCGGATCAGCGAACGGCCAAGGGCCACGCGTTGTTGCTCACCACCAGAAAGCGTGCCCGGCTTGCGCTCCAGGCGGTGCGAAAGCTTCAGCATTGCAGCAGTTTCTTTCACGCGCTTATCAATTTTTTCGCGGCCCACTTTGCTTTCGCGCAAGGGATAGGCAAAGTTTTCATACACAGTCAGATGCGGATAAAGTGCAAAGGATTGGAACACCATCGAAACACCGCGCCCGGTGATCGGCGCATTGGTGACGTCATTACCACTGATTTCAACACGGCCTGAATCTGGTTTCACCAGACCTGCAATGGTGCGGAGTGCCGTGGTTTTTCCAACCGAGCTTGGTCCAAATAAAGCAAAGAAGCGTCCTTCGATCACATCAAAGGAAAGCCCCGCAAGCGCGCGCACAGAGTCGTAGGATTTAGAAACCCCATTCAGACGCAGAGCATATTTTAACGCTTCAGACATCTCACTCCCATATGGCCTTTTCGGCTCTCTTATAAATTCAGACTATCGCTCTTTAAAAATATTGCAAGATGGTAACTGCTAATACGCTTTTTCCCACTGGCCAGATTTCGCCGATTTAAGAACCGCATCTGTCACCAGATCAGTTGCATAAGCTTCACGGAAGGTTGGCGAAGCTGGCTTGCCACTCACCAATCCATCCACAAAATCTGCGGCTTGGTGCACGAAAGTATGCTCATAACCAATCTGCGTTCCGGGCACCCACCATTTGTTCATATAGGGGTGATCACCATCGGTCACATGAATTGAGCGCCAGCCGCGCGTGCGGCTTTCATCGCGGTGGTCGAAATATTGCAGTCGGTGCAAATCATGCAAATCCCAAGCAATTGAAGCATGTTCACCGTTGATCTCAAACGTGTTGAGCGCCTTATGTCCTCGCGCATAACGTGTGGCCTCAAAATTTGCCAGCGAACCATTGCTGAATTTTGCGAGAAAAAGACTGGCATCATCAATCCCAACTTTTTCCGTCTTGCCGGTAATGGCGTGATGGCGTTCCTTTACAAATGTTTCCGTCATGC
Source organism: uncultured Aestuariivirga sp. (assembly GCA_964244815.1). Taxonomy (GTDB): domain Bacteria; phylum Pseudomonadota; class Alphaproteobacteria; order Rhizobiales; family Aestuariivirgaceae; genus Aestuariivirga. The sequence goes on from CAXTKH010000027.1 coordinate 2,676, forward strand.
CCGTCACTTTTTCAATCGGGCCGTTCAACCACATCGCTGTATCAATGCAATGCGCCAACAAATCTCCGGTCACGCCACTACCTGCCACATTCACATCAAGCCGCCATAGGCCTGCACCCCCTTGGGGTAGGTCTGCGCTTATTGTCCAATCTTGCAAAAATTTTGCGCGGTAATGAAAAATCTTGCCCAGCTTTCCTTCTTCAATCATTTGCTTGGCAAGTGTCACAGCAGGTGCGCGGCGATAGTTATACCACACCATATTTGCCACCTTGGCCTTCTCAACGGCTTCAACCATTCTAATGGATTCAGCAGCGTTGCGCCCGAGTGGCTTTTCGCACATCACCATTTTGCCAGCAGCAGCAGCAGCGATTGCAATTTCCATATGCGTATCATTGGGGCTGGCAATATCGATTACATCAATATCTTTGCGCTCAATTAATTTGCGCCAATCTGTTTCAGTGGACTCGTAGCCCCATTGATCGGCAAAAGGTTTCACCTTTGCTTCATCGCGTGCGCAAATGGCTTTTAAAACAGTTTCGTAGGGCAAGTTGAAAAACGGATTGATCTGGCGAAACGCATTGGAATGCGTGCGGCCCATAAAGCCATATCCCACCATCCCGATATTGAGTTTTTTCTTCGCCATCATGCCACCCACCCATGCTTGTCGCGCACCTTGATCATGGTGGCCAAGATATCGTTCCACGTTTGCTGTTTCAGCATCACATCGTTGGGGAACATGCAACCATCCCAGCAAATATGTTTAAACGCTTTAGTCAGTTCGCCACCTGAATCGCGCAGCCAATAACCAGCATGCTTTGGAATATCCAATTTGCCCTTCTTATCTGTCACCATGCAATGACGGCCCGTCTTATCGTGATAACCAAGACCTTTCACCGTCCCATCATTTTGTGCCACATGAAAATCAATGGTCCATGGCCGCAACGCATCGGTCATTTTCTTCAATGCCGCATCAAGTGTAGGCTTGCTTTTCCAATCAAACTTGGCTGGCAGCAGCCGTGATTTTGGGGCGTTGTAACCCATCGTATAGAGCAGCGTGTGGGCCATATCGGCTTGAAAGCCGATTGTTTGCGGACGATCCGTTTCCTCCAGCGTGTTGATCATGTCTTTCCATGAATGCATGCCGCCCCAGCAGATTTCGCCTTCAGCGGCCAAGCGCTCACCATAATCGACAGCCACGCTGCAAGCCTCGCGCCATGTCTTGGCAATTTTCTTGGTGTTGCCTGCGGGGTCCTTGGCCCAATCGGCAGGACTTGCCGCAGAGTCAATGCGGATCAAGCCGTATGGACGCACACCAAGCTCACGCAATCGGTTCCCCAACTTGCAAGACTTCTTCACATTCTCAACGAACTTCTTGCGATCAGCGGGAGAACCCATCGCTGAACCGCCACCGACAGGCGGCCATACAGGGGCTACAATAGACCCAATCACAAGCCCGCGCTTTTGCACTTTTTCAGCGAGGCGTTTGATTTCATCGTCGTCGCAATCAATATTGGTGTGCGGGCCCACATGAAAGATATCAATGCCATCAAATTTCACACCGTTCACACTTGCTTTGGAAGTCAAATCAATCAGCGTGTCGAGTTCAATGCCTGGCTCTGAGTCTGCCCCTTTGCCGACGAGGCCAGGCCACATCGCATTGTGAAGCTTCGGAAAATTGTTTGCCATTGGCATCTCACTCCCTCACATATTTTTTTATTTTCCTCAATCTATGCAAGTTTTTTGTTGCTGTCTACAACTGATATATTAGTATGACAGTTATGAAAAATGAACTCGCAAAGGTAAAGGTAGATCGTAAGCGACCTCTGCGCGATCAGATCTATGAGCTGGTACGCAATTTGATTTTGACGGGAAAAATTGGTCCAGGTGAAGTTGTCGACGAAAAACTGATTGCCGCGCAATTGAAAGTTTCTCGCACGCCGGTGCGCGAGGCTGTGAAAAAATTGAGCGATGAACATTTGATTGATGTCGTTGCGCAATCAGGCACCAAGGCCGCGATGATTGATCGCCATGAAGTTGAGCAAGCCTATATTATCCGCCGCGCGCTTGAAATGGAAAGCGCCGCACAAGCCGTCGCGAACATGACATCTGCTCATGCTGATACTCTAGCTGATATCCTCATGGCCCATGCCCGCGCCATTGAACGCAAAGACTATATCTTGGCGATTGCAACGGATGATAAATTTCACCGCACCATTTCTGAAATCAGCAATCTGCCAAGGCTGTGGCGTGCCATTGAAATTTCCAAAGCGCAACTGGACCGCTGTCGCCACATGATGCTGCCCCGTGCTGGCGAAGCTGAAGCCACACTGGAACAACACCGCGAAATAATCCGTGCACTGAACAGTGGCGATGGAGAAAAAGCCCGTGCGGCAATGGGAAGTCATTTAGAGCGGTCATTTGGAAATGCGACGAAGGTTTTGGATGCAGAGGCGCTTAGATCAGGGCGGCTATGAACAAGAGTTGCGTTTGACGGGGAAGAGATAACCCCGACCTAACCTGTCATCACCGGACTTGTTCCGGTGATCCATTTGTAAGCGTTACGAGACTTAATTTTAGCGCAGCGATTTCGGCTTCCATAGTGTTGCGATTCTTACTTAAGACGCTTCGCTGCAATTTACATCACGGTTTATGCGCCATGGATTGCCGGAACAAGTCCGGCAATGACAGGGTATATAGTGATCGTCAAAATTTTGGCGGAACTTACTTGACCGCTTGACCGACCAACCCCTCCAACAACAACGCCACAGTCTCCGCACCCGGATCATTAAACCCCTTCAAGTTCTCGGCCGAAACATAAGTCGAGCGCCCTGCTCTCGCACGCGTCATAGCAGCCGTTGCATCAGCACCATTGCGCGCAGCTTTTGCAGCTTCCGGTAATCCACCTGAACGCGACAATACATCCAGCGCTGGCTGCAACGCATCAATCATGGTGCGGTCACCGAGATTCGCACCACCAAAATCCATCATACTTTTCAAGCCGGCCTGCAAAGCTTGCGGCCATGATTTTGCATCTTGCGATGCAGCTGCAAAGAAAATCCCAAGCAACACACCCGAAGAACCGCCCATGCCCTTGGTCATCTCGCCACTCAGCGCACTGAAAAATTGATCCAGCTTTGCCAGTGGCATTTTCTTCGAATTGGCTTGCACCCCACGCGCCGCCGTTGCCATGGTCGAGCCCGTATCACCATCGCCCACTTTTGCATCGAGCGCGTTCAGCTTTGCTTCTGCGCTGATCAAAATTGAGCAAGCGCTCTCGATCAATGCCGCCAGCTTTGGATTGGCACTGGCGCGAACAGGTTTTGACTTCAAAGAAGCCGTAAGCTTCACCAGCTTCGGTTTCACGTTCATATAGACACCTGGCCAAACCAATGGCGTGGCTGCTGATTTCAATGCCACTTCGAATTCAGGATTAAGCGGCAACAAGCTTAGCGAAAATCCGTGCATATCAAGCGAAGTCACCAAAGCCGCAGGCCCACACACCAGTTTTATTTTCCTGGCCAGCGGATGCTTCAAAATTTCGTTGGCCAGCAAACTCATTTCAATCGGTGTTGTTGATCCCAGATTATTGATCAACACAGCATAGCTGCGCGCGGATTTTGCCTTTGCAAAAAGAAGCTTCAGCAAAATCGAAACAGTTATTTGCGCACCCTCATATTTTACGAGATCAACACCAGGCTCGCCGTGAATGCCGAGACCTAACTCCGCCCTTCCATTTGGCACACGGTCTTCGCGGCCAATGCCGGGCAAGGTGCAAGAGCTGAGAGAAATACCGAGCGACACCAATCCATCAGAAGCCTTTTGCGCGATGGCGGCCACTTTCTTTAAGCTCCAGCCCTTGGCCGCATAGTGGCCTGCAATCTTTTGAACAAATAAAACACCGGCAATGCCGCGTGGCTGGTGGATATTGGGAATAGCAATGTCATCGCGCACGATAACAACTTCAACTTTCTTGCCCAGTGCTCTTGCGCGTTCGGCGGCTAGTCCAAAGTTCAAACGGTCGCCGGTGTAGTTTTTAAAGATCAGCAAGCACCCGCCCTTGCCGGTGACCGCCATGATCGCCGCAAACACCGCATCAACGCTCGGTGAAGAAAACACTTCGCCGCAAACAGCAGCTGTGAGTAATCCCGGGCCAACAAACCCCGCATGCGCCGGTTCATGGCCCGACCCGCCACCAGCTACAATGGCCACCTGCGATGATTTATGATCGGTGCGCAGAATAACTTTGATACTAGGATAGCCATCAAGCCGCGCCAGATTTTTTCCGCCCGAACTTCGCAGCAAACCATCAAGTGCATCTACAACCAGTTGTTCCTTGGCGTTGATAAATTGCGGCATGGCGCTTTCCCTTGCACTTTTTTATTTGCGAGATTTGTAACGCAACTGAAAATAATTGCAACGGGTGAGGTGTGCGAGTGGCATTCTAGAACAACACGTCATTCCCGCGAAGGCGGAATCTCTGTTTTCTTTGCGATGAAACGCAGATGCCCGCCTACGCGGGCATGGCGATTTAAAATGATAAGTCAGCCAAAAACTAAAAAACCTCTAACTCCGCCAAACAGCAACCGCTTGCGGCTCAAGACTCTTTTTGCCCAACACAAGTTTCGCCTTTGTCGGCAGCGTCCAATTCTTGGTTCCATAATTGAAAGCAAATGAATAATCGCCTCTACGGCGCACGCGAATATGGGGAGGTAGTGCCAGCGTTTTCAGCTTAGCTTTTTTAGATAGCAAAAGAATAGTCGCGTGCAACAACTTCTCATCGGGCCAACATGCCAGATAATGGTGGTTGGTATTGGCAATCAAAGCGGCATCTTTATTTGTAAACTGCGCCAAAACCTCGGCTTTGGTTTCCAGATATTCGCGCCAGCGTTCGGCTTTGCCAGCAACCTTACCTTTAACTGCTTCAACCACTCCTGGTCGCAGTGATGACACTTGCGTAATCCGTATACGGAGCAATTCGCGCATTGGTCCGGGAGCCAACCCTTCTGGTATCGCAAAATTCCTCGTCTTCGAACCCGTGCGTGGGCCATAGAGAACGACGCCGTCAGCTTTCTCAAACGCGTTCAGCGCGGCATCAGAAACATGCGGCAGGCTTGGAACCAGAATGAGTTGATAGCCCTTCAAATTATGCCCCGGCGGCACAAAATCAATATCAAGCCCCAAACGCCGCACCGCTTCATACCAACGGAAAACGAGTTCGTGATACAGAAAATCTTGGCCCTGCGGTTGAATCCGTGTGATCCACGAAGCTTCGTAATCATATACAATGGCAACGGGTGCCTGCTGCGAATTTGGCAACTGCCCTAGCGCCTTTAGCTCCTCGCCAACCTGCGTCGCCTCGCGCCCACCCACTGACAATTCAGAAAGCCCAGCCATGTTAAGGCCTGCGTGGTTTTGTTCCTGCGCAAATGGTGCTTGCCGCCAGCGGAAGTAACTCACCACTTCAGCGCCATGCGCCAGCGCTTCCCATGTCCATAATCTGATCATGCCAGGCTTTGGCACCGGGTTCCAAGGTGCCCAATTCACCGGGCCTGGCATTTGCTCCATCACCCAAAAACGCCCGCGCCCCACACCGCGGTAGAGATCATGATGAAAAGCCGCGATATCAGGATGCGCCGTCTCGGCCCATGTCACATGGTCTGCTTCTGAAAATGGAAACTGCTCAGTAAATCCCACAGGGTAGGAATCCCACGAGGCCAGATCAAGATTTTCGCCAAGCTTCCAATGATCAAACTCATTGAAGAAGCCCATGAAATTGTGCGTAATCCAACGGCCCGGTGAATGTTTGCGAATGATATCGCATTGCATTTTATCGTAGGCCGCCACCTGATCAGACTGGAAGCGCCAGAAATCCAAACGAGCTGCCGGATTCGTTTCCGTGACTGTTAAATTGGGCAAACTCACTTCGTCGAAACTATTGAGCTCCATCGACCAAAACACATTGCCCCACGCTTCGTTCAACTGATCCGTGGTCTGATATTTTTTGCGCAAGTAATTCCGAAATGCTTTGAGATCTTGCGGCCCCCATGAGAGAATTGTGAGGTGGCAGCCATATTCATTATCAGTTTGCCAGCCGGCCAAAGCTTTATGTTTGCCGTAACGTTTGGCTAAAGTCTCAACAATGATGGCGCTTTCGCGGGCATAGGTTTCAGATGAAAATGAATAATGTCGGCGTGAACCAAAACCACGGGCGCGTCCCTGTTCATCAACTGGCGCAATATCAGGATGTTCGTCCATCAACCACTTAGGTGGCGTTGCAGTTGGGGTGCCGAGGACGATTTTGAGACCTGCCTTGCCCAGCACATCCATCGCGCGGTCAAGCCAACCAAAATCATAAGCGCCGCGTTTGGGCTCTAAGCGAGACCATGCAAATTCGCCGATGCGCACAAAGCTGATGCCCATTTCGCGCATGCGCTTTGCATCGTCGCTCCAAATTTTTTCGTCCCAATGTTCGGGATAGTAACAAACGCCAAGCATTATTTTGAAAGATCGCCATTTAAAATTGTTTTGCCCGCGGCATCAAACAAATGGCACGCCTTTGCGGGCATGCCGAATTTAATGTCGCTGCCTTGTTTCGCACTGGTCAAGCCATCGGCTTTCACTGAAAGATCAGAACCATCACCTAAGCTGGCATAGAACATGGTTTCAGAGCCCAGATACTCAGCGATGCGCAATGTGCCCTTCAACTCGCCATCATTCTTTTCACCGATGGTCAGGTGTTCTGGCCTGATACCGAGCGTTACAGTTTGGCCTTCAGTCAGTTTCTTGCCTTGGTCATTCAGAACTATCTTCGTGCCGCCGGGCAAAGACACATTAATCTTGCCGCCCTTCGCAGGCGAAGCCGCTGCCTTGATAAAATTCATTTTTGGTGAACCGATAAAGCCCGCCACAAACATATTATTCGGGCGGTGATAGAGTTCTAATGGAGAACCCACTTGCTCAATCAAACCTGCATTCAACACCACAATCTTATCAGCCATGGTCATGGCTTCAACTTGATCGTGGGTCACATAAATCATCGTTGATTTTAAATCTTGATGCAGCTTGGTAATTTCAATGCGCATTTGCACACGCAAATTTGCATCAAGATTTGAAAGCGGCTCATCAAACAAAAACACTTCGGGGTTGCGCACAATGGCGCGGCCAATAGCAACGCGCTGGCGTTGGCCACCGGAGAGTTGTGACGGCTTGCGCTCTAATAATGGCCCAAGCTGCAACATATCGGATGCATGTTTCAGTTGTTTTGCAATTTCGTGCGCTGGCGTTTTCGCCATGCGCAAACCAAAGGTAATATTTTGCGCCACAGTCATATGCGGATAAAGCGCATAGGATTGAAACACCATCGCCACGCCGCGGTCAGCTGACTGCACATCAACCATCGGCTTGCCACCGATTTTCAAATCGCCCGATGTGAATTCTTCGAGCCCTGCAATCATGCGCAGCAATGTGGATTTGCCGCAGCCGGAGGGGCCCACGAAAACACAAAACTCGCCATCAGCCACTTCAAGGTTCACGCCTTTAATAATATCAACCGATCCGAACGATTTACGCGCATCGTGGAGCGTTACTGTGGCCATGATCAAAGCATCCTTTCAGATTTGATTTCGAGAAGAATTGCAGATTCAGGATAAAGAATAGGAAGTGGAATGCCGTGCGATGCAATAAGATCACCCGCGATTTTTTGTTCGCCATTCAATATTGAATGTTGCGAAGCAATGCTGCGCGCGAATTTGTATTTCACTGGCCCGATCTCGCGCACGGTAAATGAGTGGCTGCCATTATAAAGTGGTAGGCGCAGAGGTGCTGGTTGTTCGCGTTTCGGATGGGGGCCTTGGGCCACAGCCACAATCATGTGTTCGTGCTTTGAATCTTCATCATGCAAGGTAACGCCAAAAACATAGCGCCCGTCGACAACAGGCAAATCAAAGCTCGTGGCATCTGGTGCATGCAAAACATGGCGCAGAGATTTATGCAGCGCGATCCAACCTTTCAGTTCGTCAAGCTTTTCAGGCGATAGTTTCGATGGATCGAGCTCCACACCCATATGTCCAAAGAATGCAACAATTGCTCTGAAGGCAAGCGTATGAATGCGTTCGGTCTGATGATTGGGCGAAGCTGAAATATGGCAACCCATAATTTCAGGCACCAAAAACCGCCTCGCACCTCGTTGAATTTCCAAGCGCTCGAAAGCATCAGTGCAATCAGAGACCCAAACACGGTGCGAATGTTGCAGCACACCATAATCCATGCGCCCGCCGCCTGATGCGCACGATTCAATTTCCACATTGGGATGGGCCACACGAATGCGGTTCATTAATGCATAGACCGCCAAGGTTTGCGCATGGGTCTTGGCTTTGCCGTCAGCTCCGCCTGCATGGGTCAGATCACGGTTCATGTCCCATTTGATGTAACCAATGTTGTTGGCCTTCAACACATCATGCATACAGGTGAACAAATAGTCGCTCACCTCTTTGCGCGTCAGGTCGAGCACTTGTTGGTGGCGCGAGTCGAGCAGTGGCCTGCCCTTCATCTGCAATGTCCAATCTGGATGCGCCCTGAACAAATCAGAATTTACATTCACCATTTCAGGCTCAAACCACAGCCCAAACTCCATGCTCAAACCAACCACATGATCAATCAGCGGTTTCAAACCGTTTGGATATTTGCGCTTATCAATGAACCAATCGCCAAGGCTCGACGTGTCGTCGTCACGTTTGCCAAACCAACCATCATCAAGCACAAAGCGTTCAATGCCCACTTCGGCGGCGAGCGTTGCTTGTTGTTTCAAACGCTCCACATCATGTGTGAAATAATTGCCTTCCCACGTGTTCAACAATACGGGGCGGGGTTTCATTTTGTCATTTGGCCATTGCAAAACATCATCGCGCACAGACCAATGGAACAGTGGTGATAAATCATCAATATCGCCCCACGCCTCGCGCGCGGCATAGGCCTTGGGTGATGTATATGTTTCGCCAGCGGCCAATATCATTTCACCCGGCTCAAATAATTCGCCCGCATGAATCAGCGAGCGACCATCATCCAACCGATCAACCGCAATGCAATGATTACCGCTCCAACCCAAATGCAGTGCGTAAAGTCCATCCGAAGAAGATTTCACGGTGATTGCTGGATAACGATCATGCGAGGTGCGGCCTTTGCGGCTTTCCAGCAACCATAGCGCATCACCTGCGGGTTCAGTTCTCTCTTGAAATTCCTGTCCCCATTTGCCACGGTACGATGTGATCGTTTCTGCACCGCCAGGAACCACAACGCTGGCTGCCATGCAGCGATCCAAATTATAGGGTATGCTGCCGATATTGATCAGCTCCGTGTGCATGATCAATGTTGCGGATTCGCGAAAATGCAAACGCAGCTTGATTTCGGCCAAAGGGTCAACACCCTCAAGTGTCATCTCATCGTCGCCGCTCACCACAGTCCATTGGCTTGGCTCCAGAATAAATTGCGAGCCATTCCTATGCCCTTGAATAGCAGGCCAGCCGAAATTACCCATGCCACCCGTTGGCAAATATTGTGCAGAAGCCAGCGGCACATCCATGCCGTTGATGCGATTGGAGCGCTGGTGGATTATCTCCCAGCCTTCCAAGTTCTGGCCATGCGAACCAAAGCAATTGAGGATGATCGGCATGCCGCGTTCGGGCAAGGCAAAGGTCAGCCTGTCATTAAGCCTCGCAAGTTTCATCCCTTAGTTGCTCCGAGTGTAAGGCCCGCGATAAAATGCTTCTGCATTGCAAAGAACATGATAACGGGCGGCAAGGCTGCAACGATTGAAGCCGCAGAGATCAACTCCCATGCCACTTTATATTGGCCTTTCAGTTCATACATTCCCGCTGTCACAGGTTTCACATCAACCGTCTGGCCCATCACGGTGGCCCAGAAATAATCGTTCCAAACAAATGTGAAAATCAGAACTGAAAGTGCTGCAATGGCAGGGCGCATCAAGGGCAACACAATGTGCCAGAAGATTTTAAATTCAGAAACACCTTCAACCCGCGCGGACTCAATTAATGCAAATGGCAGTGACTTGATGAAGTTGCGCATGAACAAAGTGCAAAAGCCAGTTTGAAAAGCTGTGTGGAACAGTACAAGCCCATACCACTTGTTATACAGACTCAGCTGCACACTTAAATCACGCACCGGAATAGCGAGAATCTGGAACGGCACGAAATTGCCTGCAACGAAAATGAAAAATATCAGCAGGTTGGATTTGAATTTGTAGGTGGCCAGCGCAAAGCCAGAAAGACAAGAAAGCCCCACAGCGCATATCACCGTCGGAACCGTGATCTTGATCGAGTTCCAGATATAGAGGCCAATGTTGCTGTTCTCAAAAACGGCCGTATAATTTTTAACACCGTCAAAACCCGTGGGCCATCCAAAATAATTGCCGCGCGCCAAATCTTCGGCGGGCCTTATCGAAGTTACCGCCACGCCAATCAACGGCAGCAGCCACAAGATTAAAGCAATCGGTAAAACAATTTTGTAAGCCGCTTGCACCCAAGGTGCGGATTTTTCAATTGGTTTGGGAAACATCTTATGCGTTCCTCTCTTGGCGTAACATTCTCCAAATGAAGAACGAAATGAACACCATCATAATCGCAAACAACACCACAGCAATTGCAGCGCCATAGCCCATGGCCGTGCCATATTCGGAAAGCGCTTGTTCAAACATGAAGTATGAAAGCACGCGGCTCGAACCATAGGGCCCACCGCCGGTCATGATGGATACCAGATCGAATGAGCGCAGCGACCCGATCACCGTCACAACAATGGCGATGAATGTTGCAGGGCGCAGTTGCGGCAGAATGATGTTCCAGAGAAGCGTCAATCCTTTTGCGCCGTCCATGCGTGCGGCTTCAACCTGTTCGGGGTTGATGTTGTTCAAACCGGTCAAATACAAAATCATGCAATAGGCAGTTTGCGGCCAAAGGCCCGCTGCAATGATACCGTAAGTTGCCATTGTATCGCTGGCGAGGATCGCGGTGTCGGAACCAGTGATTGATTTGATTACAGCAAAAAGCGGGCCAAAGCCCGGGGCATAAAACCAGCTGAACAATAGGCCCACAACAACTTGGCTGATCACGAACGGGAAAAAGAACAGCGATTTATAAAGCCTGATGCCCCACACTTTCTGGTTCAGAAACAGCGCCACAAATAATCCAATGGGCACGGCCAGCAAATAAAGCAGCAGCCACTTCAAATTGTTCCAGAGTGATGTGTAAAATGAATCATCGTCAAGCAGATCGCGGTAATTGCCGAGACCAACATATTGTTGAGATGTAAGCTGCGTAATGTGTGCCGGCGCTAAGCCATCCCACTCATAAAAACTGATATAGATCGATTCAATAATCGGAAAAATAACATAGATCAAAAACATGATCATGCCGGGCGCTAGAAATAACCAGGGTGCCAAGGCTTTTTGATTGGATTTCCAGAAACTATTTTGGACAGCTTCGTTGGTCATGCTTCGCCCTCAATAAGTTTGAAAAAGAAGCCGGAACTTGCCCCCGCAAAGTTCCGGCCCAGTTATGGAGGATAAGAATATTATTTGTAGACTTTATCAGCAACCTTTTGCAGACGTTCTAAGATGGCATCAATGTTTTCTGGCTTGGCCATAAACTCTTGGAAGCCTTCCATGCCGGCCTTTGCCATATCGGCTGGGGCATCACGGTCAAAGAACTGAGCCAAAGCATAAGCTGAGGACAATTCTTCGAAGCCTGCTTTAATGAACGGATCATCGCCCACTTGTGCCTTGTTGTTCACAGGCAATTGGCCGAGGGTTTTGTTCATTGCAGTTTGGGCATCAGCAGAAGCCAGGTAAGCCAGGAATTTCTTGGCATCAGCTTTGTTCTTGGCACCCGACGGAATGTGGAATGTATCTGTCGGAGCTTCTTCAGCGCGTGGAATGCCAGCAGTGATTTCCGGGAACAACATGAAGCCCAGATTGTCGTTGGTCATGCCGCCTTTTTTGAAGGTATCAACAGCGAAGTTACCCATGACGTAGTTTGCAGCTTTGCCTTGGCTCAAGAGAGCAGCAGCATCTTGCCAATCAATGGCAGCAGCGTTGGCTGAAATGTATGGGGTAATTTTTGCCCATTCAGCAAATGTTGCCTTAACTTTCGGGTCAGTCCACTTCACTTTGCCAGCGGTCAAATCCATGTGGAATTCATAACCATTGGTGCGCATGTTGATGTAATCGAAAATGCCAGCGCCAGGCCACAAAGCTTTGGTACCTGTGGTCAAGCAATCAATGCCGGCAGCTTTGAATTTTTCGCAACCAGCAACAAACTCAGCCCAATTCTTGGCTGGCTCAACGCCTACTTTCTTATAAACGTCTTTGTTGTAATAAATGCCCCATTGATAATAGGTGTATGGAACACCCCACTTCTTGCCGTCCATGGTCATGGAAGCAGCGGCTGATTTCAAAGAGTCATCCAAGCCGTTGGCAGCCCAAACATCCGACACGTCTTCAAACAGGCCAGCTTTTACAAATGGAGCCATGCGGTTGCCAGCATACCAGGCAGCAACGTCTGGAGCATCTGCGCTCAAGAAGTTACGGATCGCAGCTTTGTAACCTTCATGGTCAAAGTTGTTCCACTTTACTTTAACGTCTGGATTAGCTTTTTCGAAGCCAGCAATCAGTTCTTCCATGGCCTTTTTTGGCGCTGGGTCTGATTGGTCTGAGTTCAATACGATTTCGCCAGCCATCGCTGTCGAAGCCGAGAGAGCAAGGCCAAGGGCCAGCCCAGCTAGGGTCTTCATATACTTCATGTTCGTCTCCCATGATCCCCAAAAACCACAATGATTTCAGGGGTATTCTTATTATCCATCCCATCTCTGAAGGATGGCGTTGGCTTGACCTTAGCCATGATTTCCGTAAGGTACTACCGGAATCTTGGCCCAAGATTCCGGTTTCCTAAGGTTTTATGCGATGACTCGTATTGTTCCGCCTGATTTTCATGATGAAAGTGTACCCGCCGTTCCTGATATGACGCCGGGCTATCCGATTGTGGTGTTTGGCAATGACGGGTTTTGCGCAGGTAAAACTTTGGATGTGAGTTGCATGCCAGGCCCCCATATGCACAGCCAGATTGAGCTTAACTATGTGCTCAAAGGCAAAATGACTTATTGGTTTGACGGTCGTCCAATCTCGGTTTCCGCAGGGCGCTTGGTTTTGTTCTGGGGCATGGTTCCGCACCAGGTGACTGAGGTAGAAGACCCAACGCAATTTGTGTGCCTCTACGTTCCCATGTCGGTTTTCCTTGGTCTGCCATCGCTCAGCGATTTGCGTGAAGCGATGTTTAAGGGTGCTGTTATTGAAGCCACCAGTATTCAAGAATTTGATGCAGATATTTTCAAACGCTGGCGCACGGAATTATTATCGGGCGAACAAGATATAGAACAAGTCGTGCGCGAAGAACTCAAATCCCGCGTGCGCCGCATTGATCTTGAGGGCTGGCGCGATCTGCGCGATCTGGCCGAAGCATCACCACATTTTTCACCAAGCGACTCCGAAGGTGCCAGACACATTGAACGCATGGCGCGCTTTATCGGCGAACACGCCAGCGAAGATATTTCCGTTGACGATGTGGCCCGTGTTGTTGGCCTCCACACCAATTATGCCATGACAATTTTTAAACGCGGTGTTGGTCTCAGCATCAACCAAGCGATCTTGCGCAATCGGTTGGATGCCGCGCAATCCATGTTGATCGCCACAGAGAATTCTATTTCCAGCATCGCTTTTGATTGCGGCTTTGGTTCGCTGTCGCGGTTCTACGAAGCCTTTCGCCAACGCTTTGGCACCACGCCTGTGCAGCTGCGACGCAAATTTGTAACCACAATGTTGCAGCCAACGTGAATACACAATCACATGCCTTGATGGGTGCTGTTCTGTTTGGGCAAAAAATTTCGCCCCGCGCATGGGCTGGGTTCTTGGGCGGCGTTACGCCAGATGTGCCGATGCTCTTGATCGTGTTCATGCTCATGGTCAGCGGCGTGCCACCGCACCGCATATTCGAGGAGCTTTACTGGCAAGACTGGTGGCAAATCTGCAATGCCATCGGCCATTCGTTTTTGCTGTGGTCAGCGTTACTGGTGCTCAGTCTTGTGATGCGGGCTAAATCTGATCGGTGGAGTTTGCTTGCGATCTATTCTGCCTCAGCCCTACTCCATTCATTCGTGGATTTTCTCGTGCACCGTGAAGACGCGCATATGAGTTTCTGGCCCCTCATGCGCTATAAATTCATCTCACCCGTTTCATACTACGACCGTGCACATTATGGCGGGCCGTTCAGCCTGTTTGAAGCGGCACTTGGCGTATTAATGGTGATCGTTCTCATCCGCCGATTTGAAAACAAATGGTCGCGCATCGGGCTATGCGTGTTGCTTGTGCCCTATATCGCCGTGCCAGCGTTTTTTATTTTTGGGCGGGGGTAGGGCTTAATAAGTTCCCCAAACCCACATCCCAAAACACCGTCATTCCCGCGAAAGCGGGAATCTGCGTTAACTTAACTCAAAAAACACAGATGCCCGCTTTCGCGGGCATGACGAGTTAAAATAGTTGCAACAGATTTCCGGAACGCCCCCTACTGCCCCAAAAACTGCGCAATGAAATCTTTGCTCGGATAAGAATCTGCGGGCCAATTCATTTTAAGTTGTTCAGCCTTCACAGCAGCCCTCGTGCCAGCGCCAATCTTGCCGTCAGATTTTCCAACGTCATAACCAAGCCCCGATAATTTATTTTGCAACGCCACCACCTCTTGATAGCTCGGCACATTCACGGTGGCCCGGCCATTGCTCACGCGTCCAGCGCCTGCAATGCGGGTTGCCAAATAAGCCGCTGTTGTTGAGTAAACCAAACTCTCGTTCCACTTCAAATATGCCGTGGTAAAATTGGGATAGGCCAAAAATGCTGGTCCATCCTTGCCCATGGGCAACAATAATGCAGCAGGCATGCCATCAGCTTTAATGCCCTTGCCACTGGCTGCAACAACACCCCACTGCGCCCATTCGGCTCTGGTGTGTTGGATTGCCAAATCCGCTTGGTCCCACGGCAGATCGCCTTTGATCTTCACTTCCTGCAACCAGGGTTGGCCCGCTTTCCAGCCGCCTTTTTTTAGCAGATTAGCAGTTGATGCAATCACATCTGGAATTGAATCGCGCAAGTTCCTGCGGCCGTCTCCATCAAAGTCCACAGCACTTTGATTATAGTCAAAAGCCATAAATTGCGTTTGGCCAATTTCACCAGCCCAAGCACCTTGCATTTCCTGTGGTGAAAGATCGCCGTTCTGCACCAGCTTCAAAGCTGGAATAATCTGCGGGCGAAATTTTTCGGGTCGTCTGCAGTCCCAACCCAGCGTCACTAAGGCTTGCACCGTTGGTGAATGGCCAATGTCTGCACCAAAATCAGTTTCGAGTGCCCAGAACGCGGTGATCACAGGCGCAGGCACACCATATTGTTGTTGCACAGCATCAAAGGTTGCCTTGTGCCGTGCGATCAAAGCCTTGCCTTTTACGATGCGCGCCTCCGTTGCCATGCGTCCGGCAAATTGCAGAAAGCTTTGCGCGAAAACATTTTGCGCGCGGTCACGCTTGATGATCGATTGATCATATTGAACGCCATCGAGTTGCGCCAACGCTTCACCGTTCACGCCTTCTTTGATCGCCTGCTTTTTCATTGCAGCCAGAAAGCTTGGAAATCCTTGCGCTGTGTTGCCGCAAGTTGCCGCATGGCCAATGCCAGTCGCCAAAAATGTAGCGCTCAGTGCAGCGGCCAAAGTTTTCATGTGCATTTTAAAAAGCTCCAAATGATTCGTGCGAAGATACCACGGAGCGCTATTGATGAACTTCGTCAATTTTATGCTAAAGTGTTTGCAGGGCAACAAGGAGCTTGCGAGTTGCCCCACAAGCCCCCTGCCCAACCCCAGTCGAATTCAGATCCGTACTTAAATGCAGCAGCATCGGACCGGGGGCGATACCGAAACCGCGCAAGCACAGATCTTTCTAGTTCAACAAGAGCTAGCTAAAACCAGTTCAAACCGTAAATCTAACTATTCTATTTTAACAAATACTCAAAATACAAAATGCACCAAGCAGTTGAAAAAAAAGCCGTAAAATGCATTTGCCCAAGCTAAGTTACAATTGCCCGACCCAACAAACCAAGCAGGTCGCGCAAGTTTTGCAATTCAGCTGAACGTTTACTACATGCAATCACTGCGCATGACGCCAAGATTAAACCATCATCCAAAATGCGAAGCTGATTGGCCTTCAGCGTAGCACCACTTGTGGTTATATCCACGATCAGTTCTGCCGTTCCAGTTGCAGGCGCACCTTCGGTTGCGCCCAGGCTTTCGACGATTCTGTATCCCGTAATGCCCTTTTCAGCGAAAAACCTGCGCGTGATGTTGAGATATTTCGTGGCAACACGAAGCCTTCGGCCATGGCGTGCATAAAACTGTTCGGCCACATCGTCCAGATCGGCCATCACCGCCACATCAAGCCAGCACTCAGGCACGGCCACCACAACATCGGCGGGGCCAAAATTCAAGCGCAGCGCAACATCAGCCACATCATTGCCCGGTGCAATGGTTTCGCGCAGCAGATCTTCGCCGGTAATCCCAGCATCAATTTTGCCATCGCGTAATTGCACAGCAATTTCTGAAGCCGATAGAAAAGCGACCTCAATATTATCAACGCCAAGCAACCTGCCACGATAACCGCGGTCAGTTCCGAAGCGTTCAATCTTCAATCCAGCGCGTTCGAATAATTCATTGGCCTGTTCCATCAAGCGGCCTTTGGATGGGATGGCGATGGTCAGCACGGTCATGACATCACCGCCAACAAGCGGTCAGTGTGAATGGCACAACCCACCGCTGGCACGGGCGAGCTTGCGCCCAGATCTTGCAGCAGTCGGTCGTAACGCCCACCACCCGCCACAGCCAGCGGCGCATTGCGTGCTTCAACATCAATCTGAAAAACCAGCCCTGTGTAATATTCAAGCTCACGACCAAAGTCCGCGCTGAAATGAAAGCGGCGCGGGTTCAACCCTTGGTCTTCAAGTGCTGCAATGCGCTGCTCAAATTTCGCCACAGCGGCGCTAAAATTTTTCGACGTGCTGATGGTGTTCAACTGCATCACAACATCCGTCAGCGATCCAGAAATCTGCAAATAGTTTTCAATCATCTCCACCATGGCTTGCGCTAGTGGTTGCTCCGACCTGTCTGCTAATTTTTCCGATAGTCGCTCAGCAATGTCTTCAACACTGCGCTGTGTCACGAGCGTCAGATTTTGCTTTGCCAAAAGCTGCGCCGTTTCCTCAACAGCATCTTTGCCGTTCACCGCATCGATGTTTGCAGAAATGCTGCTGCGCTGTGTGCGTGCAGGCTTGGCAAAAGTTTCCAGCAAATTTCGAAACGCAAGTGGCCGCCAAAATTGATGGCGCAACCGTCTGCGCCAACGCTCGGGCATGGGCACATCTTCAAGCAGCGCATTGAACAATCCAAGGTCACCAAGTGTTACTTTAAGCCCCGTCAAACCCGCCGCTTCAAGCGCACTCACAGCCAGCTTGATCACCCGCGCCTCAGCCGCAATATCAGCCTTGTCGCCAAACCATTCGATGCCAGCCTGGGTAAATTCCTGCGGTGATAACAATTCATCTGGAAACCGAAATGCAGGGCCAAGGTAGCAATATTTGGTTTCAGCCTCAGGCGTCTTGGTGTGGCTCAAATGATAGCGACACGCAGGCACTGTAAGGTCGGGCCGCAAGCAAAGCTCATTGCCCGCGGGATCGTTAAACACAAACGTCCGCGCGCGAATATCTTCGCCCGAACGTTCGAGAAAAATATCAGCCGGCTGAATAATATCCGGCGCAATCTGATCAAACCCAGCCCGCTCAAACACCGCCATAATGGCAGCGTTCTGGCGCTCAAGTGCCGCACGGTGAAGGGACGTTTTACCGGGCATTTTAAACCATCCTCCCCGCACCGCTTACAGTTCCCATCCTCCCCGCCGCCGTATAGGCGCGGGGGAGGTGGCGCGGAGCGCCGGAGGGGGGTGCTTGCGGCTGGACAACGCTAGTTGCTACAAACCCATACTGCTGCAACCACCCCCCTCCGCCTCGCATACGCTCGGCACCTCCCCCGCGCCTATTCGGCGGCGGGGAGGATGATGCTGTTTGTACTGTCACCGCGCCAACATCTCTTTCACAGTCTTCACCAAATCAGCCTCAGCCACTGTCACCTGCGCCAATCGTTGCGAAGCATATTCCTCTCTGGTCTCAATGCCTGAAGCCAACTCAGACCCAAGGCGCAGATCCTTGATCGTCACTTGCCCCAAAGCCTTTTCATCACCACCTTGAATCACAACCAATGGCGAGCCGCGCTTGTCGGCATATTTCATCTGCTTGCCCATATTGGCCGCACCCAAACACATCTCGGCGCGAATGCCAGCTTGGCGCAGCTGCTGCACCATGCGCCAATAATCACCCTGCCGATCTTTATCCATCACAGTGACCACAACCGGAGCCAACACATCAGACTCCTCCGCCTTGCCCACCAATTTCAGCGCCGCATAAAGCCTGGACACACCAATCGAAAAACCCGTGGCCGGAGTCTGCTGCCCGGTAAACCGCGCGACAAGATCATCATACCGCCCACCACCACCGACCGAGCCGAAACGCACGGGCTTTCCTCTTTCGTCAACAGTAGGGATCAGCAATTCACATTCAAAAACGGGGCCAGTATAGTATTCAAGCCCGCGCACAACCGAAGGATCAAGAACAATTCTTCCCGGGCCATAACCCGCTGTCTCAAAGATTGCGAACATCTGTTGCAACTCTTCTATTCCCTCCCGACCAACTTGAGTTTCTCCAACAGCTGCTTCCCATGCTCTCAAGGTCGATTGGTTATCGTGGAAAGTTGGCTCCAATGCCGGGAAAAGGAGTTTAGGGGTTTCACCTCTCTCTAGGGCGAGCTTGCGAACAGCGACGCTATCTTCTCCTGGAGCTGCCGATGTTAAGACGATATAGTCTGTTACGCGCTTAATTTGTTCAGCGGTCAAACCAGCACCGGGCGTATGATCGCCAGATTCATCAGTTCTCCCAGGTCCAAGAAGCTGTTCAACTCCAATAAACCCTAGGCGATCAAATTTATCAATTGCGCGAAGTACATTCAACTTTCGCCCTGATTGATGGGCTCCAGAAAGACCAATGGCTTCCAATAATCCATCAAATATTTTTCGATTTCCAACCTTCATCAGATACTGGTTTTTCAGATCGAGCGCCTCCATCGTATCCGCCGCCATCATGCAAACTTCGGCATCAGCCGCAGGCGAAGAACTGCCCACCGTGTCCGCATCAAACTGCATAAACTGCCTGAACCGTCCAGGACCTGGCTTTTCGTTGCGGAACACCCATCCTTGGCGGTAGCTGCGGAAGGGGGTTGGCAGCTTCTGGTTATTTTCGGCCACATAGCGGGCCAATGGTGCGGTTAAATCATAACGTAGTGAAAGCCATTGCTCATCCTCGTCCTGAAACGAAAACACGCCCGCATTAGGCCTGTCTTGATCCGGCAAAAACTTGCCCAACGCATCGGTATATTCAACAAATGGCTGCTCAATCGGCTCAAAACCATAGGATTCATAAACCCGCTGAATGGTGGCCAGCATGGCTCTGGTGCCGCGAATTTCGTCGGCGGAAATATCACGAAACCCCTTGGCCACGCGGGCCTTGGGGCGGTTTTGCTTATCGTTGGCGGCCATGGAATCCTCGTATCGTTGAGGCGCTTCTAATGGAAGCGCCACGCTGGGGCAACCCAAACCCAAAAACACCAGAAATACGATCTGCAACAAAACCAACAGCTTAAAGTCCTTTTCAATTCTCATAAATGGAATATAAGAACAACACAGGAACTTGTCAAGCTAGTTTGGGAATTTAATTTTTGTATCTTTATTCTGCCGTACTTTTACCCTTCCCCCGTCGGGGGAAGGTACCGAAGGGGGATGAGGGCCGCAGCGAAGCGAGGACACCAAACACTCGGAATTCAACTTGGAAAGTCTCAACTCGCGATTCTGCGGCCAACTGGCCGCAGCCCTCATCCGTCGCTTTGCGCCACCTTCCCCCGACGGGGGAAGGGTAATTGCAATTCGTCTGTTAATGTAAGCAGGACAAGAGCTACTTATCCCGAACAACCACTTGGTTCTGTTCGCCCAAGCCCTCAATCCCCACCCGCATCCTATCGCCGGGTTTCAGGAAGCGTTGCGGTTTCATTCCCATGCCGACGCCGGGGGGTGTGCCAGTCGTAATAATATCGCCCGGCATCAATGTGAAAAATTCAGAGAGATAAGCTACCAGATATTCCACGCCATAAACCATGGTCGCGGTATTACCGTCTTGCACGCGCTTGCCATTCAGCTCCAACCACAAATGCAGCTTTTGCGGATCTTTCACTTCATCGGCTGTCACCAGCCAAGGGCCGATGGGGCCGAATGTGTCATAGGATTTGCCCTTGGTCCACTGGCCCGAGCGTTCAATTTGAAATTCGCGTTCAGACACATCATTGATCGTGCAATAGCCCGCCACATGTTTCATGGCATCAGCGCGTTTGATGTTTTTCGCACGCGTTCCAATGATCACACCGAGTTCTACTTCCCAATCGCCCTTCTTGGATTTTGGCGGAAGCGTAATGTCATCATCAGGGCCACACACACAGTTCATGTGTTTGGTAAAAATAATCGGCTCCGGCGGAACTGTCATTCCGCTTTCAGCGGCGTGATCAGAATAATTCAAACCAATGGCCACAAATTTCTGGCTGCCGTAAACGCAAGCGCCAATGCGTGGTTTGCCGCGCACTATTGGCAAAGTCTCAATTTTAATCTTGCGCAATTTGGCCAAGGATTTTGGCGAAATGGTTTCGCCATTGATATCGC
Source organism: uncultured Aestuariivirga sp. (assembly GCA_964244815.1). Lineage (GTDB taxonomy): Bacteria > Pseudomonadota > Alphaproteobacteria > Rhizobiales > Aestuariivirgaceae > Aestuariivirga. The sequence continues at coordinate 23,634 of CAXTKH010000027.1, forward strand.
TCACATGGGCTGAGAGATGGCGGATGCGACCTTCAGAATCCAGAATACCCGGTTTTTCTTTTCCCAATTTGCCATAGCGCAGAAGTTTCATGTTTCAATCCCACTGATGTGCCGACTCGTGCCAGCGCGGTTATATCCGCTTTTCAGGATGGCAATGATTGAAGGCGGAGTCAAAACTATTGCGCTCGCAATTTCTGCTTAAAGGACTACCGATGGGTAATGCTATGCCTTTTTCTTTCGGCGCTTGGATTTTTTATCGGTGGATTTCACAAACACATCTGGTGCCTTGCCAAAGCAATTGGCCCCCGCCAGCAAAGGCGTTTCATCGCACAAGCTGGCCTCGCGCATTTCCCTGAAATAGGCCACAGGCTTTGCCGTGCACTGCACAGTTTTTAGCAATCCACCTTTTGCGTTGCGAATTTCAACGCGCGCTTCCGGCAAGTCTTTGGTTTTGCCTTCACTGTTTAACTGCGCATCGCGGTAGTAGAGCGTGTAGGCATCTCTGCCGATTGTGAAACGTTCGTTCATTTCATAACGCTTGGCCACAACCCGGTGCGAGAAGCTGAGTTGCGCAGGGCCCGGATCGGTGCTGTTTGGAAACTCTATAAATTTATCGGCATAGATCGCTTGTACATAGCGAATGCCGCGCCAGGTTTTATCAGCCTCGCCGATTTGCCCACACAGCGAAATGCCCTTTGGTGAAGCTTTGGTCGGGCAAGAAAATAATTCCACCTCGCCCACCTCGCAGCCTTGCGCCATGCCACAGCCCAACAGCCACAGCCCCAAAATAAAGACAGATTTCCCGAAAACCATAAGCGCTCCCCAGTCGGCTTAAGGTTGCATACAACAACAACTATAGAGTTCAAGTCAATAAATTGTGACGGCCAAATTTCTTCACATCGGTTTCACCACACAGCGCCATGGTGATGTCCATTTCCTTGCGGATGATTTCGAGTGCACGGGTAACCCCCGCTTCCCCGCCAGCGCCAAGTCCAAAAATATAGGCCCGGCCAATCATGGTGCTGCTCGCTCCCAAGGCCAAGGCGCGGAGCACATCAATGCCGGTGCGAATGCCAGAGTCTAAAATGATTTCGGTTTTCTTGCCGACTGCATCAACAACCGGACCCAACATATCGATGGTGGCCGAAGCTCCGTCCAACTGCCTGCCGCCATGGTTGGAAACGATCAGAGCATCTGCACCAAGCTTTGATGCGATCTTGGCATCCTCAACATCATTGATCCCTTTGAGGATCAGCTTGCCATCCCATTGCTTGCGGATGAACTCAACCGAGCTCCAATCCAGCGTTGGGTCAAACTGGTTGTTGGCCCATTCATTGAGCGAGGTTATGTCACCAACATTTTTCACATGGCCCACGATGTTTGCAAATTGGCGGTTCTTGGTTCCCAGCATCCCCATAGCCCAGCGTGGCTTGGTGGCAATGTTCATCATGTTCCTGACTGTCAGCTTCGGCGGCGATGATAGCCCGTTGATCACATCCTTATGGCGTTGCCCCAACACTTGAAGATCGAGTGTTAAAACCAGCGCCGAACATTTTGCAGCTTTGGCGCGCTCAACCAATGAAGTGGCAAAGCCGCGATCGCGCATCACATACAGCTGAAACCAGAACGGCTTGGTGGTGTGCTTGGCCACTTCCTCAATTGAGCAAATGCTCATGGTTGATAAACAAAATGGCACACCAAATTTTTCCGCCGCTTTTGCAGCATGAATTTCACCATCGGCATGTTGCATGCCACACGAACCAATCGGCGAAAGGCCAACAGGCATCGTCACAGGCTGGCCCACCATGGTTGAATTCAATTTGCGATTATCAATGTTCACCGCAACACGCTGGCGCAGTTTATATTTCGAAAAAGCCGCTGTGTTTTCGAGATAAGTGCTGGTGGTGTAAGACCCCGTATCGCAATAATCATAAAACATCTTAGGTGTTTTGCGCTGATAAATCTGGCGCAAATGTTCAATGCTCGGGACTTTGGAAATATCCATGTGGGTTCTCGCTTTGGGGTTCGGCAATCAACCCATATTCTGTCACTCTTACGCAAGCAAGGGTCCAGCTATTAAACCCAAATTATTCTATGTCGTCATTCCCGCGAAAGCGGGAATCTCTGTTTTCTTTGAAATGAAACGCAGATCCCCGCCTGCGCGGGGATGACGGTTAACATAATTACTTGTTTGAAAAGAGATCAGAACTTCCCGATCAAATTCACAAACACACCATGATTATCATGCGTCACATCTGCCAGATCGTCCGAGAACTCGCCGAAATTGTAGCCGATACCTAGTTTGAAGTTTTCGCCCATCTGTTTGTAGATCGCGGCAACCAGTGCAAAGTCAGATGATTGCGAACTTGGCGACCACAGCATGCGGGCTTCAAGCATTGCATCCCACTCGTTCACGATGTGCAAATCAGCGCGCAGAATTCCGAGATGCACTTGGCTGTCCGTCCACGCCGAACCAGGTGTTCGATCCAGCACTTGGCCGATGCGCATGCCGTATTTGGCACCGACAGAGAATTTCGGTGTCAGGTCATAAGTGGCATCAACCGACAAAATATGTGACTGCTGCCAAGGCGTGGTCAGCGTTCCGTCATAAGCCACCTGGTTTGCGCCAGGCTCATCCAGCACATAATTATATTTGGCAAGCACATTCAGTCTGTCGCTATCAGACCCGCGATAGGCAAAGCCCAAGGAGGCATTCAGGTAAGCGCCATCACGAGTTGAATCGGTTGCATCAGCAAACACTGAGTCCAATTTGCCCAGTGCGCGCCAATCTTTTGAAACCTTCGCGCCAAAAGCGGCCTGGAAGAGCATGCTGGTCACTTCATTCGTGCCATCGTCATCAAAGCGAATCTCACCCTTGGCACGACCATCCCAACCGGCTTCATCACGATATGTGGCACCAAGTGAGAAAGCCTTGCGATCAATGTCCGGGTTCTTGGCAAATGGTGATGTTGCAACATGGGTGTTGTCGTAGACATGGCCAATTTCTGCTGCAGCTTCCAAGGCCCAGTTTTCAGTTGGAGTGTAATCCACACCATAAGTTTGGGTCACGCTGCGTCGATCACCGAAGATGTCAAAATTGTCTTCGCCAAATGCTGACCATTGGTCATTGAATTTATGACGGCTGCCGAGCACGACGGTTCCGAAATCTGATCCCGTTAATGTGTAAGGATAACCTGACGACGTTTTGCGGAACGCATCCAGGCGATATCCAAGCGTATATTTATCATCAACACTTGGCGCATAGGTGAGCGATGCTGTTGCATCAAGGCCTTGCGTGCCTTCAGAAATTTCACCCGATGCAGTGATGCGGTCATTAATCTTTCTTTTTGCACCCATGCCTGCGCGATTATCAATCAGCATATTTCCAGTGTGGGCCACAGTGCCTTGGGCGAAGATGTAGGATTGTGTATCTTCATCCCAAGTGTAGGTGAGCTTGGTACCAACATCGCCTCTGATGCCTTGCCTGGTGCCCGGCGTTACAACGCCTGAAGCTTCGGTATAGCGCGCATAGGGTTGCACACTCACTTGATCGGTAAGTGCAACTTCAACAGCCACGTCGCCTTGACGGTCGCGTTGGCCGCCATAGATATTCTGCTCGCTGTATTTGGCTTTGAGCGTGTCGGTTTCGTTCAGCTTGACATCGGCATCCAGACCCCAAACATTTTTGGCTTGCGGCGCCTGCGCATCGAGTGAGGAGAATCCAGCATCGTAATGTTCATAGCGCGCGCCAACACGGCCCTTCATTGCACCATCAGTAATTTCATCGACTGATCCACCAACTTCAACACGCCAGGCGTTTGCGGCCAAGCCTTTAACGCCAGCCGTCTTGTTGTTTTGCGAACTCAAGCCCCCATCAACAGAATAGGTTGAGCCAATGCCAGGGCCGGTTGAACGCGCAACTTCTGCTTCGATATAAGTATCTTTCGAACTTTGCACCCGAACATCAGCGCCGTAAATCAATTGGTCGGCACCTGCAGTTTTCTCTTGCATGCCTGAAACCGCAACGCGCACATTATCACCCAGCCAACCTTGCGCACGGCCACCCGTTACATAGCCATCCACATTGCGGGCCACTGGTTCATATTCATAATGCGCCACAAGATAATTATCGCCATTGGCACCATTGGCCGGAAGTGGTGAACGCAAGATCACAACGCCGTTGGTGTAATCAATGTCATAATCAGTTTTATAGATCAGCGTTAAGCGCTGCGACACAAAGCCAGTGGTGGAGTTTCTTTGTTCAACACTGATTTTTTCTGAACCCACAGTGATCAATTGGTGCTTCAAGAAATAGGATGAACCACCTGTTCCTCTGAACACATCATTCTGCGGCACAGTGCCCGGTAACGCGGCATAAAGGTCCACGCTCTTTTGCGCATCGCCATTTACCGTCACCTCGTCTGAACGATAAACGGCACTTGCACCATAAAGCGTGCGTTCGCTGCGAATGAAATGTGTGCCCGAAATATTGGACTTGAAATTGCCCCACATCACAGAGCTTGGACCGCGCTCCAAGCGCACATAGAATTTGCCGCGTGTGGGCGCATCATCAATGGCTGTCGAGTCATCGCCATAAACGGGATAATAAGTGTTGGGATCGATGTGGCGCAGAACTTCCTGCGGGCTCTTGCCATCAAGACCTTCGACCATATTCATCAAGCTGCCTTCGCCCGTATCAGCCGATGCCGTTAGAATGTATTCGCCTTTGATTTTACCCTTGAGATAAAAAGCAGCCCGGCCTTTGGTCCAAGTGCCATCAAACTGATCAGAGCCAGCATGTTCAACAATGCCGCCCGTGTTCTTGCCAAGTGTGAAATCAGCAAGTGCCACATAGAACCATTCGTCTTCAGGTATCTCAACATCGCGGGTGAGCTCAAGGCCCAAGCCATCTTTCAATACTGAGACATCAATGGAGTGCTTGCCCGCCGGGAAAATGCGCTGCACCACAAATTTGTCATCATTGTCGATTGGCACAGGCTCGCCCGCCACGATCACCGAGTGGCCTTCGGGCACGTTCTTGCCATAAACGGTTACGGCGCCGCCATATACCGGGATGTTGCGCGTTGCAGTTCTGTCTTCGCCGTAGCCCGGCGCCACTGCTTTATCAGCCACGTTATTTGCGCCCAATAGTGTTTCGCTGTGTTTGAGTGGCAGCGGCTTGGTTTCGTCATAACGGCCTTGTTCATCATAGACGCGCAAGACATAGTCCATTTCTGCAGGCGTATCGTTTGGCAATTGCCACTCCGCAGCACCGTGTTTTGAAACAGGGATGATCTGATAGGGCTGATCAGCGTTTTTATTTCGGTGGTCATAGACCCTAACTTCACCGCGCGTGATCCAAGCCGCATAGTTGAAGCTTGCGAGGAAGCGGATATTTTCTCCCGCTTGATAATTCACCTTCGGTGGGAAAGTTGAAACATTGAGAATGGGTTTTACGCCCAACCCATCAAACTTCACCTGAATGTCGACGTTGTTCAACTGCACATCAGTATTTTGAGTTGCATCAATAACGGTGCTTGCCTTTGCGTTTTCTTCGACGGTCTTGCCATCAACGCTGATTGCAAATGGCAGCTCATCAGTGGCAAAAGCAGGCAAGACCAATGCAGACGTGAGTGTCAGCACCGCGAGGCTGCGCTTTAATACCGAGATCACTTTGGAGGAGGCCATGACATGTTCCTGCTTCATTGGCCGCCCTCGATTGAGGTGGTGATCACGAGATCGTATTTATCCTGGTCTGCCTGCCATGCAGCACTGATGGTTTCGGCAATAGCCGCAGCTCTGGCTCTGGCCAGCTCTGGATCTTCGCCCTTGAGCTTGTAGGTAATTTTGAGCGTTGCATGTTCTTTGCTCAGAACATTCAGAACCTTATCAACACCACCAATCCAATTGTCAGTCAGGTCAAGCGTGCTGCCGACGAAAGCCTTGCCTGTAATATCAATGCGCACTTCATGATTGATGGCGGCACCGAAGTTCAGTTTCACGACCTTGCCGCGTGTGACACGCACATCGCGTGGATTTTCGGTGGTCAACTTGTAACCTGTAGGCAATGTGCGTATGTCCAACTTCATCAAGAAGTTTGAACCGATAGCCGCATCAGGGATCGCTCCGCATGGCACGTGATAACGGCCTTCTTCATCGGTCGTGATGAGCAAGCCGTTCAACGTAACTACGCGAACGCCAGGCAATCCTGGTTCACCATCGTTCATGTAACCATCGGCGTTCAAGTCATCGAACACGCGGCCGATAATGTCGCTGCAATCGAACACTGCATCTTCAGTGATCGACACGGTTGCTTGTGCTGTGGCCTGCAATTCGCCGTCGATGGTTGTGATTAGTTGCGCATTGTTCACAAATTTGCCCGTCGACAATGTGGTCGACGCTGTAAGCTTGAGTTTCAATATCAGTTTGCCAGCCAGCGGATTTGGTATGGATGGCGGCACTACCGGATCGAACACCACATTGCGGCTATTGACTTGCGGTGTAACTGCAACGCCGTTGATGGTGGCCGAGCCTGCAACATAATGGAAGCCAGGTGGCATCACGTCGATCAATTGGAACGGTGTTGGCACAAGGTTTGACGCAGTGATGGTATAAGTCACCACTTCGCCGCGCTTGACTTCGGGCTTGTCAGCAACCTTCGTCAATACAGGGATGGTGACTGTGACTGGCGTTACCGTTGGTGCATTGCCGTTCACACTTGAGTTATCTGACTCGTCTTCAACAAAGCCGCCGCTGACGAGATCGGCATGCACGAAGGCCTTGTTGGAAACCTGTCCGGCTTTTGCATCCTTGAACTTCACCACATAAGTGCCAGTGATGGTGGCGGACTTGCCAGCAGGGATGCTGGCGATAGGCGAGCCTGTGATCACAACATCAGCAATGGCGTCGGTCACTTCAACGGGAGCCAAATCCTGATTGCCAGTGTTGATGACTTCAAATGTATAGTTCAGCACATCGCCAACATCGACAACGCCGCTGCCGTTGCTATCATCGAAGCTTGCCAATTTCTTGATCAAGGCAACGCCAGACTGGCTGGGGATCGGGGCATAGGTTGGCGCGTCGCTGTATTTGCTGACCGGATCGGAGAAGTCGCTCAGCACTGTATTGGTTGCAGCCGATGTGCCTTGCACTTCAGCCAAGTTGTAAATGCCACCAGCGCTTAGATCGGCAGGCGTTACCTTATGAGTTCCGGTAAAGAACGTTGCATTGGTGGTTCCAGGTGGCAGGCTTGCCAAGGTGCCGCCAGCAACATTCGCGAATGGATCAGAGATCGAGATGTTATTGATAACGCCCGAACCCAGATTAGAGACTTCGAATGTGTAGTTGGCCAGATAATCAACTTGCACAAAATCGCCAGGCAACATCGCGCTGCCGTCAGGCTTGGTGAAGCCAGTGAAGGTTTTGACTACAGCAATACCCGCGCCCAATGTTGTGACGGTTGGGTTATTTGCGGTGTAACTGGCGTTGTCTGAATCATCGGTCACTGTTGTTGCGCCATAAGTGCCGAAGATCTGGGCCGTGTTGCTCACCCTGCCCGCATTGATATCCGCAGGAGTCAATGTATAGCTGGCTTTGAATGTGATGGTATCAGTGTTGCCCGCTGGCAGGTTCAGAATTGGTCCACCGATAACCGTGGCACCCGGCAACAAATCATTGATGAACACATTGGTCAGAGGAACGTTGCCAGTATTTCTGACATCGAATGTATAATTGATGACATCGCCCGCATCGGTGGTGCCATTGGTGTTGGTATCAACCACCGAGAACACGCGCTTGATCAATCCAATGGCGGGCTTTACAACAAGTGCCGTTACGGTTGGGTTGTTCAGCGTTGGATCAGCGTTGTCGGAAAGATCGGTTGTCGACTGGCCATTTGCCAATATGCCTGTAACCCGCGCCTGGTTGCTGACGCTGCCGAATGTCATGTCTCTAGCGGTGATTGTATAGCTTGCGGTGTAGGTATTATTCTGTGCGCCGGGCTGGAAGTTCGAAAAGCTCGAGCCTCTCACAACGGCGCCGGGCAAGAGGTCAACCAAGCTGACACTATTATAGGCCAAGTTGCCTGCGTTGGTGATTGTGAAAGTGTAAGGAATCACATCGCCAACATCGTTCAGGCCATTGTTGTTTCTATCCTCAATCGTGCCCTGAAGTTTTACAACAGTGAGAACTGGATGTGGCGGAATTGGCGTGATGGTCGGCGCGTCACCCGTTGGCACGCCGGGATCGGAGTAATCCTGAACTTGCGTGCCATTAATATCCGTGCCTTCAACCTTGGCTGTGTTGTCAACATGGCCGCGGTTCACATCAGTTTGCTTGATGGTGTAAATGCCAGTGAAGTGCGTGCTGTCAGACGTACCCGGGGCCAAACCGTTGAGTCGCGCTCCCAATACTGCATCTGGTGCCACGGTGTTTGGAATCAATGGGTCGGTCACAATGATATTGTTCAGTGTGAACTTGCCCGTATTGAAAACTTGGAAGCCATATTCAATCGTGTCGCCTGCATCGGTGAAACCATTACCGTTCACGTCATTCACACCAGTCACAGTTTTGATCAGCGCAATGGCTGGCCATTCCACGATTGTTGGATCGTGCGAGATCAAATCATTATCATCGGAGAGCGCAGAAATATTTCCCGATCTTGGTGTTCTGCCAGTAACTGTTGACTGGTTTTGATATCTGCCAGCAGCCAGGTCAGCAGCAGTCAGACTATGGCGTGCGATCAAAGTTGAGTCAGTCGCACCGGGAGCAAGTGTCGCTATCGTTGCGGTTGGCGCAAAGACAGCCTTCGTATCGGTCATCGTTACCGGAGCCAAAGTCACATTGCCTGTGTTGGTCACGGCGAAATGATAAGTGATCACATCGCCAACAGTTGGTTGATTGTCGGTTCCAAAATCAAGCGTTGCAGTTTTGATTGTAGCAACACCCGGCACTGCCAAGAGTGGTTGAACGTATGTATCAGTTTTCAAGACTGTTTGGTCGGCAACATTCAGGGCAGAGGCTGTGGCTGTGTTGCTTAATGTTCCAGCATCCACATTTGCTTGCGTCAAAGTGTAAACCGCGTTGAACGTGAACGACTGGCCAGGGGTCAATATCTGTGGTGTCGCTGGTGTTATTGAAGCAGTTGTAATGGCGTCATAGTTTTTAATATCAGCGACAGCCAGCTTGTCATTCACAGACAGATTTACTGTTCTGGCTTTTGACTGAGCGGAAACTGTTGCGGGTGCTAAAATTTCGCCTTTGGTGATTTCATCTTCGGTGATGGTTCTTGTGAAGATGAAGCCCACAGGATCAGTGGTGTTGCTGGCCAGCAATTCAACGCGACCATTGAATGCAACTGCGTTTGGTTGATCGGCGATAATGCTGTTTAAAGGCATATTGCCTGAGTTGGTGACGCTATAGACAAAGCCAATCTTGTCGCCCGCAGCGATTGCCTCGCTGGTGCCCGACATGCGCAACACTTGGCGCGTAACGTTCAAGTCAGCTTGGTCGAATGTTTCAGCGAAAGTAGTCGGATTGAGCTTTGCTGCAATATCAAGTGAAAGGGGGCCTGTTGCAAAGCACTGCTGATTTCCACCAATAGATGCTGTCGCAATATTATCGCTGGCTTGCTTTGCGCCTTCAAGCATTGCAACGGCTTGCAAGTTATTACCGAGGGTTGATGCAGTAACAACTGTGTCTGAAATTTTCACATCGTGCAGCGTTGTAGGGCCAGTATTGGTGACTAGGAACGAATACGCAATCGTATCACCAGCATCGACCTGACCGTTGGTGCCCATATCAAGCACGCCAGTCTTATCCAGCGTCATGGAGAATACAAAATTGAGTGGTGTTACCACTGAAGCCGTTGTTGTTATATTCGGTCCGCTGACTGGTTTTGCAGTGCCTGTTGCTGTGTTGGTGTATCGGCCTGCCTGCAAATCGGGCACAGTGATCGTGTGCACGGCTGTATATGATGTGGTGTCGGTTACGCCGGGTGCCAGCGATGGAATCGGCGTCCCAGTGATGGTTGATCCCGGATCGCTGATCGTCACATTTTGAAGCGTGATGTTTCCGGTATTTTTAATTGCGAAGGTATAAGAAATTGTTTCGCCCGGATCTGGAGAATTATCGGGGCCGAAATTTGTTGTTGCAGTTTTGACAACGGTGAATTTTGGATCTGCTGGAACAACGGCGACGTTCGCGGTTGAAGTTGATGTCAACGGAGTGGTGCCATCATAGCCGGTGGCGGTTACCGTATCAGTGATCAATGCATGTGCAGGCGTGGCAGGCAACCATAGCAAAGAAGCAGCAACAAAGGCGGCAGACAGCTTGCGCTGCCACCGGCCTTTGGCCTTTTCCTTGAAATATGGTTGGCTGTTGATCATGCTTTACTGACGTGTGTCCACGTCGGTTTGAGTGACGGTGTAAGTGGCGGTGTAAGTTGCAAAGTCACCCGGCGAGAGGCTGTTGATCGTGTTGCCTGTGTGGGTTGATGTGTTGCCCGGATTGAAGGCACCGAAGATTGGCGTCAGGGCATTCAGCACGCCATTATGCGTATCTGAAAGCGTGATGTTGTTAACAGGTGTGTTGCCTGTATTCGTGACTTTATAAGTGTAAGTGATCACGTCACCCGCAGCGGCATTGGTGGTTTTGCTCGCCACTTTGGTAACCGAAATGCCTGGCACGATATTGAGCTGAATGCTCTTTTTGTCGCTTGCAGTAACGGGCGTTGTTGTGACCCCGTTGATGTAGTTTGCAGTCGCAGTGGCTCTATCGTCCAGGAAGCCGTCCGGTTCTGGCCCGCCGGAAGCACCCGTGCCGGTGCCGCCACCTGCACTGGCGATATCACCAGCAACAACGGTATATGCGGCTGTGAAGGTGATGACGTCGGCTGGGCCGAGCTTGTCCCATTTGGTTGTGCTTGCAGTCGTTGAGTCGCCAAGTGTGCCTGCCGCAGCAGATCCGTTATCAGTCGTCACTGTGGTTGGAACGACAACTACAACAGCCGCGCCAACGCCGTCGTTTACGTCAGTAACCTTCACGTCTCGCAAAGTCACATTGCCATTGTTGGTAACCGTGAATTTATAATTCAGCACATCGCCGGGATCAGCTTTACCGTTGCCGTTTGCGTCGCCGCCTGGGGCAAAGATGATTGTTTTGACAACACTCACCGCAGGTGCTGCGACGATCACTGCTACAGTCGCATTCGCATTTCCGGTCACTGGAACGCTACCCGGGCCTGTGCCGTTTGCGGTTACAGTGTTGTTGATCGTCGCGAATGCCGGGACGATTTGAAATGCCGTCAGTGCCAATGCGATGATGCTTGTTGTAAGCCTCTTGATCAGCGAACGCGAATTTAAGCCCTGATTGAAATTTTGCATTTCAGTATTCCCGGTTTTTGGTGTGTTGAATTTGAAAATCATTGCAGCGTGTCCACATCTGATTGTTGAACTGTGTAGGTCGCCGTAAAGGTGATGGTGTCGCCCGGTGCCAAACTGCTCCACACGCCGTTGCCGGCAGTTGCGTCGTTTGAATCATTCAGTGGCGGCACATCGCCGGTGACCACTTCGGATCCAGGCACTGGCGCAGCGCCGATGGCGTTGTGAACATCGGTGAGCGCAATGTTTTTGATGGAAACGTTGCCGGTATTCTTGACTGTGTATGTGTAAGTGACGACTTGGCCCGCACTCAGATTGGTGTTCGGCGTTGCAGCTTTTGTAACCAGCATTGAAGGTGCAGCAGGAGATACAGCGACGCTGACTGAAGAGGATGGTGAAACAACAGGAGCAGCAGCGTAGGTGCCTGATGCAGTCGCAATGTTATCAATTGTTGCATGAGCAAGATTACCCTGCAGCACAACACCAAGCAAAAGCGCAGCCATAAAGGCTGGTGCCCGGCGTGCGGTGCCAGGCAATTTTTGCTTCAATGGTGTGTGCGGGGCGATCATTGCTATCTTCCCGCGCGACGTTTTCACGCCGCGCGAGACTAGACCTCGTTAACCAGCGTCGAACTCGGTCTGAGTGACCGTGTGTGTGTATTTGAAGATGACGGTGGCACCTGGTGCCAGTGTCGTCCAAATACCGTCGCCTGCTGTCGTGTCGGTTGAAGCACCCGCACCGAGTGGGCCTGGAACGCCACCGCCTGCACCACCAAGTGGAGCAACCTGCTCAAGCATCGCTGACTGCGGAGTGATCGCCGAACCCTCATGCGTGTCGTTGATCTTCACACCGGTGATTGGCACGTTGCCATTGTTGGTTACGGTATAGGTGTATGTCACCACCGCGCCGACGGCCACTGGGCCAGGTGTGCTTGAGGTCTTGGCAATAGTCAGCGATGGTCCCGGCGCAATGATTGCCGTTGCTGTTGCTGGTGTCGTCGAGTTGACCGTTACGTTGGCTGGCGTTTTGCCGGTTGCGTTCGCAGAGTTGGCAACAAGTGGTGATGTGCCAGCACCACGGTAAGCATCAAGCGCCGACAGGGTATAGACGGCGGTGTAGGTTTGCTGCGCGCCCGGCGCCAAAGTTATAGGCAGAGTGTTTGAAGGCGTTGTTGGTACAAACGCCGCCAAAGTTCCTGTGCCTGGTACGCTGTTGAATGTTGGACCAGTATCAGTTGGCAACACCGTATTCAACGTCACGTTACCGTTGTTTTTCACTACGTAAGTAAATGTGATCGTATCGCCAGCGTCGGTGACCGTTGCGTTTGGTCCGAGCGCGGTTGTTGGCACACCAGCAGATTTCGACAAAGCTTGGATCGAAGGTGCTGCTGCCGCAACCGTAACGTTAACGGTCGAAGGGTTCGATGTTGTGGTCGTGGCGTTATACGTACCAGAGGCCGTCGCTGTGTTGTCGATGGTCGCCAATGCAGGCGTTACCTGCGAGAGCAATACGCTGAACGCCATTGTTGATGAACCAATGCGGCTGAGCGTGGATCGCTTTTTTGGCTGTTGGCCTGTGTCGATATTTTCTTCCATTTTAGTCTCCGTAAATTTGATGAAGAAGTTGTTTTTGTTGTTTTTGGAACAGTGTTTCGTAGGATCCGGCCCAGGGTCGTTTTCGGTGCCTTCTCCATCGTTCGTGTTGGCTGGTGTGAATTATGCTCATTGCAATAGATCCACGTCTTGCTGAGTCACCGTGTAGGTCGCGGTGAATTCCAATGTGTCCCCCGGCCCAAGGGTGTCCCAACTGGCGTTCGCAAGAAGGTCAGTTGAGTCACCCGAGGGTGCGACATCAGTGAAAAGGGTTTCGCTGCCTGGCCCGGCAAAAGTGCCGCTGCCATTGTGCGTATCGGCAACAACCACACCTGTCATGGTAACGTTGCCGGAATTTGTGACTTTGTATTTATAAGTAATAACCGTTCCGACAGGTGTGGGGCCTGGGGTGCTTGCTGATTTCAAAGTGGTCAGTTGTGGGGTGCGAGTGATGGTTGTCGAAACTGTGTTTGACGATTGCAGTGTTGTTTCATTTGTCGTGAACGTGGCAGAATTTGTGATGGTGGCACCACCATTGATGCTGGCTTGCGTCACCGCATATGTTGCTGTGTAAATCCAGGTCTCGCCAACATCGATTGTGCCAAGGGGAGCAGCATCGCCCGAGGTTAGGGTTGGGCCAGATGTAAGTGTGAGTGCAGAACCATTGCTTAACGTGTCCGTTATGACTGGGCCAGTGAGTGGAATATTTCCAGTGTTGGCCACCGTGATGGTGTAGGTCAGGGTTTGCGGGCTCGTGATGTTGGTTTGGTTGACGGCCTTGGCCACCGTCAATGTGGCTACGTCATTGTCTGTGATTGTGTTCGTTGCAGTTAATGGTGCACCAAGCGTTGCAAGGCCCGAACTGATTGAGGTCAGTGTTAAAATCACAGTTTCATTTGGATCAACGACAAGATCATTGATGACTGGAATGGTTACTGTGGCAGTTGTCGAGCCAGCGAGGATTGTAACTGTGCCGCTGAGTGCTGTGTAGTCAGAGCCCGAAGTTGCGGTGCCAGCTACACTATAGGCAATCACGGTATTCGTGGCGCTGACTTTGGTTTGGGTTACTGTCATCACGCCAGCAACAGCGCCTGCTTCGTTGCCATTGGTTGTATTGGCAATTGTGACGGTCGCTGTGTCGTTATCAGCAATCGTATTGGTTGCCACCAAATTTGCTGGAACACCGAGTGAAGCTGCGCCCGATGTTACTGCTGTGAGTGTGACGATAACGGTTTCGCTGCCTTCAACAATGAGGTCATCAATCACTGGAATTGATATTGTCGCTGTAGTTGCACCCGAGGCTATCGTTACCGTGCCGCTGAGAGCCGTGAAGTCAGTTCCTGATGTGGCGGTTCCGGCGACAGAATATGTAAGAGTTACGGCTGTTGGGCGCGTGGCCGACATCGTCACTGTCATCACACCATTGACCGCGCCGGCTTCATTGCCGTTGGTGGTGTTGGCAATGGAGACAGTGGGCGCATCATTGTCGGCGATCGTGTTGGTGGCAACAATGCTCGCTGCTGCACCTAACGTGACACCAGGTGATCCCGATGTAATACTGGTTAAGGTGATGATCACAGTTTCATTGCCTTCAACCACGGCATCGTCAATCACCGGAATTGTGATGGTTGCTGTGGTTGCGCCTGCCGGAATTGTTACTGTGCCACTCAACGCGGTATAATCAGTGCCACTGGTTGCCGTGCCAGCAATTGAATAGGCAATCACAGTGTTGACGCCACTGGCTGCGGTTTGGGTTAATGTCATTACACCAGACACAGGACCCGCTTCATTGCCGTTTGTTGTGTTAGCCAGCGTTACTGTAGCTGTATCATTGTCAGTAATTGTGTTGGTTGCACTGCGCGCTGCAAGTGCACCAAGCGCCACACCTGCTGTGCCTGTTAGACTGTTCATGGTGACGATAACAGTTTCGTTGCCTTCAACGATTGCATCATCAGTAATCGGAATTGTTATTGTCGCTGTTGTCTGGCCTGCAGGTATCGTGACCGTGCCAGACAGCGCTGTATAATCAGCCCCTGAAGTTGCGGTGCCAGTTACCGTGTACGCAATTACGGTGTTGGTCGCGCTGACTGCACTTTGGGTTACGGTCATCACACCACTGACGGAGCCTGCTTCGACTCCGTTTGTGGTGTTAGCAATGGTCACCGTCGCAGTATCGTTATCGGTGACTGAAATTGTAGGCGGAGGAGCCGCTGATCCAACGACGCCGCCACCGCTTGGCGTTATGCTGGCCGGTGCGCAGAAATGGCCGCCTTCAACAATTGTGTCATTAATTGCGGTGGCTGTGACGGTTTGTGCGACGTTCCAGTTGGCGCTCGTGAAAGTTAGAGTACTTGGTGCAAAAGTGCATTGTGGGCTGGTGCCGATGGTTATTGTGGCTGTAGCTGTAGGAACTGCATTTAGCACAACGGTGAAAGCACCTGTGCCGCCACCTTCTGTTGCAGTTGGCCCTGTTACATTTGTTGTATAACCTGAATAGCCGTAGAATAAATTGAACTGTCCTGTTGTGGTGTTGTAACCATCAACCTGAATTCGGTAGGTCGTACCCGCTACGGCGTTGAAAGCCACTGTTGAACCATAGTTCGCGTTGACAACCGAGTTGCAGCCAGGTGTATCGTCGTTAAACCCGATTGTGGTCAGCGCGTTTACAGCTGTGCCGGTATAAACGCCGATTGTCGTATCAAAGTTTGTGAGCGAGCTTCCGGTCGGGTTGCAGGTGCCGAATGACACAAAACCGCTGACTGGTGCAGTCCAGCTATACCACTGGGTATTGAGAGTGGTACCCGCAGGAAGTGTTGTAGGTTCACCTGTCTCGCCAGTTGTACCCACATTGGTGTCAACAAACGATCCGCCGACGCCAAGAGCGGGCCCAGGGAAGGTATCAGCGGCAAAAGCTTCAGAAATTTGGACAAGAATCAACATCACCGAAACGATGACAAATAAAGTTACTCTACCTAGGGTTGTCCTAAGGTTCATATTTCCGTCTGCGGTAGAAACGCAATTTGAAAAAACTCCGGTTAAAAAATCAATAAAACGCTGTGTTTACGGCAGTAGATTTGATTTGAACCTGATTACTCAAATCAACCTCTTGCAACGATGTTTCCCCACTCCAACCAAGTACAACCAGCTGGCGAAATTAAACCTTTCGTTAAGAGTTAGAAGTAAAGTTTCACGGTTAAAAATTGGTTAATTGTATGTGCTGAAATGATTAATTTGATTTCAGCCTCAGCTTGCAACGGTTCAAATTACTGCTATTGGCGCAGATCAATGTCCTGCTGAGTCACTGTATATGTGGCCGTAAAAGTGACTGCATCACCAGGACCAATCGTATCCCAGCTGCCATTATTGGTGGTAGCATCCGTAGTGTCGCCCAACGTCGCTGTATCCGTTGTCAGAACTTCGTTATTCGGACCAACAAAAACACCGTTGCCATTATGCGTATCAGCAACGGTAACTGCCGTCATTGCTACGTTGCCTGAGTTGGTTACTTTGTAACTATAGGTGACCACCTGACCAACGGAGAAAGGGCCGCTGGAACTGGGCGTTTTTAAAATGGTCAGTTGCGGAATGGCTTTGAAATTGGTGAAGGTGCAAACCAGCGCATTGGTTGCAGCCGTTGCAGTTGCATTCAACACAATTGTAGCTGTGGTTGCTGTTGCCGCAGGATTGAAACTTACGTTGGCGGAACCTGTTCCGGTGCAAGAACCAGAAATGGCGCTCCAGCCTGCGGGAATTGTTTCGGTCAGCGTTGTGGTTGTGGCCGCCGCTGTAAGGGTTTTGACCACTCCATTCGCCGGGGTTCCAATCGCTGTGGTGGTAATTGAATCCGCGCCAAAACCATTATCGCCATTGAATGAAAATGCGCCAACCGCACCTGTAGTCGTTTTTGCAATCTGTACCGTGGGCCGTTTGGCGTTCGTAATGTTACAAATGATAACAGCACCAGGCTTTGTATTGGCTGCAGCAATGGTTACAGCATAGCCCGCAACCATTGCATTAAAGGGCGACGTGTTGCCACTCACTGCAATGTTGGAATCGGTGCAGACAACAGACGTGGGCGTGATGATCCAACCGGGTGCTGTTTCAGTTATTGTGGTGGGTGTATTTGCAGCGAATAATTTATACTGCGTGCCGCTGGTTACGGTTGTGCCAGCGGTGACTGTAGTTAAAGATAAAGCGGCTGTCGTTGATGTGAACGGTGCTGGGCCTGCGCTTAAAATGTTGTTCGTGCTAAAATTGAAGGTCCCCACTCCGCCTGTGCTGGTTTTGGCGATTGTCAATTTTGGGCCAAAAGTGAACGTCAGTGGGCCGATGGCAACGTATTGGCCGCCGATTGCGGCTGTCTGAGTTCCTACGAAATGCTTCACAGTTACACTGGTCACCGGCCCTGCCCATGTGACAGTAACGTTTCCCAAACCGTTGCTGATGTTCACATTGGCGTTTGCACTGGCGCGGCCAGTTGCCAAATTATATGCGACGTTCGCGGCGGGTGTTCCCGATATCGGCACGCCAATATCAGAACTGAAATCGACAATATCATTCCAACCGCAACAAGTGGCACCGCCGTCAATGTCAAAGACTGTGAATGAGAGATTATAAATCGGCTCTGAAAATGTGAAGGTAGTGGTCTGGCCTTGGGTGTTGTTTGCAACATTGCCTGTCTGGGTCATATAGACATAGCCCGTTGGAGAGCCATTGGCCGAGGCGTTGTTGACGATCGTCGAGCCGAAGGTGGGCACACCACCAAATTGTGTTGTGTGGGTTGTTACGGTGATACCTGTGCTCGTATTTGAATCTGTGGCGGAAACCAGATTGGTATTGGCACTTGTTGTCCAACTTAAAGTTGTTGCCAAGCTATGACTTGAGAACAGCACACAACTAAAACATAGCGCAATCATCAGCGCCGCCCACTTCAGGGCGTTGGTACGAGATTCGGCGAGATCAACAAGGAAAGACAGGCTTTATTCCACTCAATTTAGTTGGGCTTAGATGTTAATGGACGCAAAACAAACTTGCTGGACCACGAAACCAAATTTGGAAACACAGAATCCAAAACACAATCCGTGTCTATCCATAGTTGTGCTTTGCAGCCCCAGCGCTGATAAATATGGCGTGGTTAACACCCGGTTAATTGGCTGAAAACGCGAGACAAAATCTCGTCAATGCAAGCATGATTCAACAGATGCAAGCAGGCTTAAATCTTGGAGTTTGAAATGGTACCACCACCCCGGCTCGAACGGGGGACCTCTAGATCCACAATCTAGCGCTCTAACCAACTGAGCTATGGCGGCATCCTCGCAACGCATTAGCGCCAGTTGAGGAGGATTTCAACTCGCAATCGAGATGTTAGGCCAAATTGTTGCGGCGCAGCGGCTTTTCGTTAAGTTTAACTTAATTTGGCAGCTTAAATCCTTAACGAAAGCTGGACGTGGCCGCTAAAAATTGATTAGTTCAATTAATCATTCATTAACTCAGAGATTTTGAATTTGTCGGGGCCAGCTATCCAAACGCTTGAAGATTTACGCAAATCTGCGGACGCGGCCTGGCTATGGGACGGCATGCGCGGGAGGCTGGTTTGGGCCAATGCGGCCGGCATTGCGGCGTTTGACGGCCAATCGATATTTGATTTGATTGACCGGATTTTTGATCCCGAAGAATCTGGCGTTTCAGAAATTGCTTCCCTCACTAAA
The DNA here is from genome assembly GCA_964244815.1 of uncultured Aestuariivirga sp. GTDB lineage: Bacteria > Pseudomonadota > Alphaproteobacteria > Rhizobiales > Aestuariivirgaceae > Aestuariivirga. The sequence goes on from CAXTKH010000027.1 coordinate 42,312, forward strand.
ACTTTGAAGCGCGATGAGTTGCGGGAAGTTTCACTTGAATTTCCATCAACAGGCAATGCCGAGGCAATTCAGTGCGTGTGCTCGATTCATACTCTCGCTGATGGCAGGCCAGGTTTGCTGGTCGTGGCACCAAAGCCAATTGTCGACCACACTGACGGGCATGATCTTTTTGGCCAATTGCCAGTGGCCGCGCTCCAGCTTGCACAAGATGGCAGGTTTTTAAAAGCTAATGCCATGGCCGCAACTTTGTTCGATGTTATGAAGTACCGCGATCTTGCAAATCTTCTTGGCAGTGTTGAGCAATCCAATAAAATTATTGGTCGCTTGCAGTCGGTTCATCTGGTCAGTGCAATTGAAAGTTTTCAAGGACTTTATGGGCAACGCGAGGCGCGGCTTACGTTGCGTCGCCTTGATAATGAAAACGGTCCCTATGCTATTCTCGTGATGGATGACATTACCGAGCGGCGCATCATGGAACGGCAATTGTCAGAAGGTCCGGCCCCTGAACCTGTAAAATCAAATGCGGGAGATGCGCAAGCTTTTGCCGCGCTCGCTCAAAGTTTGAATGATGCAATACGCAATTCCGATACTCAAATTGATAAACCCAAGACAGAAATGGCAGTTATCAAAAAAGCTGCGAAACGCTCGCCTGCAGCACAGCCACCGCAAGCCATTATCAACGCGTTCGAAAATTCGGGTGTTGCGATTCTGATTGCTCAAAATGACGAGTTGGTTTTTTCTTCACAGAAGGCTTTGCAGCTGTTTGGTTTTGAAAACATTGATGCACTTCGAGAGAGGCCGGACGTTTATAGCAGCATCTTAGCAACCAAAGCTGCTCACAGTGCTATAACTTTAGAGAATGCGGCTGGTCTGCCCGTTCAGTTGCAAATTTCTGTGAATTCAATTCCTTGGATTAACGGGCCAGCCCAACAATTCACTTTGACCGCCGCCAAAATTGTTGAACAAAAAATTGCAATCGCTCCACCTCCCGAAGTGTTGCCTGAGCCTGTCACTGCTAAAACCATTGAGGCATCAGCAGAGCAGGAAACCCCAGTTATCGCAGAGAAAGTTTTAGCCAATGCATCGCATGTTGCAGAAGACGAGTTGCGCAGCATTCTCGACATCGCTTCAGATGGCATTGTGACATTGGATCAATCAGGCAATATTTTAAGTTTCAGTGCAGGAGCGGAATCGCTGTTTGGTTATCGCAGTGCAGAAGTGAAAGGCAAAGCACTCGCCGAATTTTTCACGCCGGACAGTCGCAAGACACTGCAGCAATATCTGGCAGGCTTGCAGGGGCCAGGCCTTGGTGCTGTGTTCAACGATGGTCGCGAAGTTATGGCTGTT
>CAXTKH010000028.1:0-40380 GCA_964244815.1 uncultured Aestuariivirga sp.
AGACAATCAGGCCTCGTGCCATTCGAAAGTGTCGCTTGAAATGCATAGGCTCTTGAATGCAGACCATCGGTGATGATCGCTTCCATACGCCCCTGCCCAAATGCACCACGTGTCTGTTTGTTGGATAAAATATCTTTGAGCGTCATCATCTCCCCAGATAGCGCCATCATGTTGTTTTGTGCGGCGTCAATCACAGCAAGCCGCTCATGCAATTGGCTTAAAGACTGCGCTGTGCGCTGCGTTTGTTCATTAAGGCCGTAACCTACGCGTTGGCTCACCTGGTCAAGCCGCTCGTCTAAAGTGCGCTGCAAATTCATTTGCTGACCTTGGGCTTGCGCAGAAAAATTCTGCAACACGCCTGATAGTTCAGCCAGGCGATACTCCATTTCATTCGAGCGCAACTGTGCAGCTTTGCGGCCAGATTGAGCGCGCCAAGCGAGGATCACTGCCACCACCAATAGAAAAATTCCAATGGCGGCAATGACAATGACAAATTCAAACAACCCCACAGGGTGCTGACCAATCTTAAAAATAATGGGTTCTGCGTTCATGGAACAAACCATAAACTGATTCTGAAAAAGCACCAGTCTGAAAATGGCGAGGCCCACCCGGAATTAACCAGGCGGGCCTCAGACCCGTGAACAACTCGGGACGGCGACAGGAGCTGCACGGATCATCTCGCTAGCCGCGAGGGAATGGAAAGGAGAATCTTGTTAAGCTCATTTGAAAGAGCTCGTTCCGCCTGCCCGATCCCCCGCAGGATCTGAGGCTGAAAGTGCCGCCCAATCACGGCGCCAGCACAGCGCCTTCAAGGCTTACTCTAGACCATTTTGTGGCAAATCTGTGAACTACAAACGCTTAAGCGAGGTGATTGGTTTTTCTGAATCAGCAATGCGTGTTGCAGCTAATTTTAATGGTTCAATCACCGTCTGCATATGAAAACCATTGGCATGAATCAAATTTGATTCGTCATACATGATGCCAACATGCCCTGCCCAAAACACCAGATCACCACGCTTCAATCCGTCCAAATCATTAATGTGTAGGCTTGTACCTAATTCTTTTTCCTGCATATCGGCATCACGCGGACATGAAACGCCACAGGCATGAAGTGCTGTTTGCACCAAGCCCGAACAATCAAGCCCACTCTGCGTTTTGCCGCCCCACAAATATGTGACATTCAAAAAATTTTCTGCAATTTTAACAAAATCAGATTTTGCAACATCAGTGCTGATGTGTTTTGTAAAAACAAATCCACCTGTCGCCAGTTCTGAATATTGTCCATACTCACCAATCACCGAAAGCTTTGCATTCATTGGAATCAAAATTGCCGGCTGCGTTTTTAAATCGGGCTTTGGGTAAATGAGAGTTGAAACAACACAAACACCATGTGTCGCGGCATGAACTGTTGTACTCAAACTTTCAGCGCGCACATAGCCAACATATCGATCATGATCGAGCTGCACCCAAGCCCAACCGTTCACATTCTCAAAAACCAAAGTCGTCTCGCCCATCAACGCTTGTGTGAGCTGCATGGAATCTCGCTGCGGCGCGCGGTACACGGGCGTGCAGGGGGCAACAAACTGTGCAGCCGTTCCGGCTACGAATCGATCAGCTTCCACTTGGCCATGAAGCCTGGTGTCCGCCAAATCCGCCCGGTAAACATGAAGCCGCTTATCCATCAATCAAAGCCTTTCAGACGTTGCCGAAACCAAGTCAGCTAAGCGTTCGAGATAGAGTGAACCGCCCACCGTGCGCTGAATAAGAACATTTCGCTTGTCTTCCTCGTCACGCCGCCGCGACACCAAATCCAGCTTTCCCATGGCGTCAAGCGCACGCGTAATCACTGGCTTTGATACATTCAATTTAGCCGCAAGCCCGCGCACTGTGTGCGGCGGCGACTCCAGATAAATCGAAAGCAAAATTGTCATCTGGCGCACCGAAAGATCAGGCTCATCATCCTTAACCTGAGTCAGCCCCACATCATGCCAAAGATGCAAAGCCTGCGCAGTTGAAAGCGGGTAGGGCATATCAACCTCTTAAAACGTTTCGGAACCGTTTCATTCTTGCGCAAGGCAAGCGGGAACGCAAGTTATTTTCCGTAACGTTCCTTAACCAAACCAAACAGTGCTCGCATACCCTGCGCTTCGCCGCCCTTTGGCCTACCAGCTTTGGCAGTGGGTACCCAGCCGTAAATATCGAAATGCACATAGGCTTTGGCTTTTTCAACAAACCGTTTCAAAAACAAGGCTGCTGAAATCGAACCCGCAAATCCCCCCGCGCCAGCATTATTGATATCTGCAAGCGTCGATTCAATCATGCTGTAATAAGGCTTCCACAATGGCAGTTGCCATAGAGGATCATTCTCTGCGGAAGCATGATTGACCAAACCCGCAGCAAGCTTTGCATCATCAGTATAAAATGGTGGCAAGTCTGGGCCGAGGGCTACACGTGCAGCACCAGTAAGTGTAGCCATATCAATCAAAAGATCGGGCGCTTCTTCGTCTGCAAATGCTAACGCCTCGCACAAAATCAAGCGGCCTTCAGCGTCGGTGTTGCCAATTTCAACTGTCAAACCTTTACGTGTTTTAAAAACATCGCCCGGCCTGAATGCTTCACCTGCAATAGAATTTTCTACAGCGGGAATAAGCACGCGCAGTCGCACTGGAAGTTTGGCTTGCATGATCATTTGCGCCAAGCCCAATACGTTTGCCGCTCCGCCCATGTCTTTCTTCATCAAGATCATGCCTGATGATGGTTTGATATCAAGTCCGCCTGTGTCAAAACATACGCCTTTGCCGACAAGGGTCACTTTTGATGCATTTGCTTTCCCCCATGAAAAATCAATCAAGCGGGGCGCTCGCGTGCTGGCTGCACCAACAACATGGATAAGAGGGAACTCCTTTGCCAAAACCTTGCCGCGCATGACTTTTATTTCGGCTTTGAATTTCTTGGCCAGTTTTTGCGCTTCCGCTTCAAGTTCGTCCGGTCCAAACAAATTCGCTGGCGCGTTGATCATGTCGCGAACCCAAAAACTGGCATTAGCCGCTTCGACTACTGATGATCGATCAACCTCCTCCGGACATTGAAGCGTTATGGCGCGTGCCTCGGCCTTGCGGAAACAGTCATATTTGTAAAGCTCCAAACACCATCCCAAAACCACGAGGTGCCCAATGCCTTTCAAACCTTCAAACCGGTAGTGCCCCAAGGGCAGCTTGCTGGCCAAGCTTCCAAGCGCAAACGGATCAGCATCCGCCGCAGGAGCCCCAACCCAGACTTCTGATATTTCCCCAAACTCATTAGAAACAGAAATAAAACTCAGTGCCGAAGCATCAAACCCATGGGCCTCCACATGCGCCTTAATTCTTGAGGATGCTCCTTTAAGCCTCACAGCCAACGCCGCCTTATCCATAACGAACAAAGGCACGGCAGGTGTCTTATTGGCAGTTAAAACAATTTGGGCGGCATCGCGCATGAATTTATCCTTGAAGTCAGACTGATTTGCTTATGGTTAATCAATTATTGACGAAAAAGCATCATGCTGAGCTCAAGACGCGTAAATTTAGTAGCAGGAAGATTTCATGCCCTTCAGTTCAGCCATAAGCCAGATACGGATTGTGCCATCCGCTTTGGTGCTTGTTGCCGCGTTGGGGCTGGGCGCATGCCAAACTAAAAACGCCGCGCTGAACTCTGAAACAATGGCCGGAGATCCTATTAGCACCGGCAGCCTGGGCACGTCATCTGCAACTTCGCCGAAACAGGAAATCGGATCTTTCCGCCGAACTCAAGAGTTGGCGCAGCAATGGAACGCCGATCAAGGTAATGTAGCATTGGGGCTTGAGTATGCTGCAAATCTTCAGAAAATTGGCCAGGTCGATCAACAGATTGAAGTTTTGAAATCAATATCCGTTGGCCACCCGAATGATGGGCCGTTGCAGGCTAGAATGGGCAAGCAACTTTTAGCAGCAGGCCGCTTTGGCGAGGCAACAGCCATGCTCGAGCGCGCTTCGGCGCAGCCAGGCGCAGATTGGCAAACACTTTCAGCTTTGGGCACTGCCTATGATCAGCAAGGCAGCTATGGCCAAGCCAGAACGAAATATCAGCAAGCACTTGCTTTGAAGCCAAATCAGCTTTCAGTCGAAAACAATATGGCCATGTCTTTTGCGCTTGAAGGCAAACTGCCTCAAGCAGAAAAATTGCTGCGCAGTGCCATGACCCAACCCGGTGTTGATGCCCAGCCCCGCGTGCGCCAAAATCTGGCTCTCGTTGTGGGCCTGCAAGGCCGCTTCGACGAGGCCCGTCAGATTGCCAGTGCCGACTTGCCGCCAGAACAAGTTGAAGCGAACCTCAACTATTTGCAGCAGATGCTAGCCCAGCCCAACACCTGGCAACAGCTTTCAAAGCAAAACCAGGGTTAGACCTTTTTCTCGACCCATTCGACAAAGGCATGCAACCATGCCTTCAGCCGCTCGCGCGAATCTGCATCGGTCAAATCACCTTCAGCATTGGTTTTCGTTGAAATACTGCCAGCAAAATATTCTGGCTTGGGCATGGTGATGGCCTCAAGCCCCTGCAGGTTTTGCCGCAAATGATATTGCGAACGGCCTGTGCCAAGCGGCCCATCGGCGGCACCAATCACACCCACACGCTTCCACTTGAAAGGCGACCCCCCACGCGAAAGCCAATCTGTAGCATTCTTTAAAACACCAGGAATCGAAAAATTATATTCTGGCGTTGAAATGATAACACCATCTGCGGCACGAATGCGCGCATCCAGATCTTTAACCGCTTGCGGCTTGCCGTGCACTTTTTCTTCATCGCCATCATAAAGTGGAATGCCATGCAGTGTGGCCAGCTCAATTTCTACACCAGCGGGTGCCACATCAATCAGCGCTCTGATAAGCCCCGTATTCGTCGAAGCCTTGCGCAACGCGCCACTCACCGCAATCAGTTTCATGCATCCACCTTTTTGATTTTCTTGAACGCTTCAAGCGCCCTGTCTCTCGCCATAGCATGATCAACAATTCGCTTGGCATAAGATTTTGGTGGAACCGCCATGTCCCACGGGCAATGAATGAATTCGGTGGGCACATCTTTAAGCTCTGGCACCCAGCGCTTCACATAAGCGCCATCAGGATCAAATTTGAAACCCTGCAAAACCGGATTGAACACACGGTAATAGGGCGAAGCATCAGCCCCACACCCTGCCACCCATTGCCATGATGTGGAGTTGGCACCAATATCTGCATCAACCAGCGTATCCCAGAACCACCGCTCGCCGTCTTGCCATGGGATCAACAAATCCTTGATCAGAAACGAAGCCACAATCATGCGCACGCGGTTGTGCATGATTCCCGTGTGCCAAAGTTCGCGCATACCAGCATCAACAATGGGATATCCTGTCTGCCCTTTTTGCCAAACCTTGAGCGCTTGGGGATCGTTTGCCCATGGAAATTCAGCATATTCAGGTTTGAAAGGATGATCAGGAAAATGCGGAAAGTGATGCAGCAAATGATAAGAAAATTCCCGCCACAAAACTTCCTTTAAAAATTTTTCGCCGCCGCCATCCAGCCCGCCATTGGCCTTGGCCATGGCACTGCGCGCTGCATGCCAAACCTGATGCGGTGAAACCTCGCCAAAATGCAGATGTGCAGAAAGTCTGGACGTAAGAAGTTTGTCAGGTCGGTTACGACCCTCGCTGTAATCAGCGACACTTTCATCCAGAAATTTGTGCAGTAACTCTTGACCATCCTCTTCACCAGGACTGCGCTCAGAAAACCCCTTTGACCAATCAGGTTTCGTTGGCAGAAGTTTCCAATCGGCAAGCTTGTCGCTTTGAACGCCACCAGAAAAAATTTCAAATTTCGGAACTGGCTTTAAAGCCCGTGGTTCGCCCGCTGCAAAACAGGCCCGAGAGAAGGGCGTGTAAACCTTGTAGGGCCCACCCGATCCGGTGCGAACCGACTCAGGCTCATGCAACAGATATCCCCCATGCCGATGGCATTCCACGCCAGCTGCATCGCACACAGCTTTCACGCGGCTCTCTAATGCCCCAGCCCATGGCGCATAATCTCGCGTGAAGTAAACTGCACCTGCATTTGTTTCTGAAATGATTTTGGCCAACGCCTCATCAGCCCGCCCGCGTCTGAACACCAAAGGCATTTTGGCATTCAATTTTTCAAGGCTCTTGTGCAGCCACCAGAGCGACGCCCCGCCCATTTTCCAGTCGCCGGGCGTTACATCGTCTAATATGTAAAGTGGAATAATTGGCCCCTTGGCAGCCGCAGCTGAAAGTGCGCTATGATCGCTTAAGCGCAAATCTTGTCGAAACCAGATAATTGTTGGTTGGGTCATCAAATCTCTTTCTATATCATAGACGTATACGCAACATGGCAAAACCAGATCAATCACTAATCGTCATTTTAGGCGACCAGCTTTCACAAAATATGTCGTCGCTGCGCCGTGGCGACAAGGCCAGAGATACTATTTTTATGGCTGAAGTGATGGCTGAAGCAAGCTATGTGCGGCATCATAAAAAGAAACTTGCATTGGTGTTTTCCGCCATGCGCCACTTTGCGGAGGGGCTTCAGGCGCAGGGCTGGCGCGTGGATTATGTGAAGCTGGATGACAATGACAATACAAACTCATTAAAAAGCGAAATCGCGCGTGCCCAGACGCGCCACAGCATCAGCGATGTGGTGATGACTGAAGCAGCCGAATGGCGCTTGCAGCAAGAACTCGCCGACTTCAATCCGATCGAAGACACACGCTTCATTTGCTCTCACGCCGCATTCAGGGATTGGGCAAAAGAGCGCAAGCAGCTCCGCATGGAATTCTTCTACCGCGACATGCGCCGCGCCACAGGGTTGTTGATGAATGGCGATGAACCAGAAGGCGGAAAATGGAATTTCGATTCTGAAAACAGGAAGCCAGCCAAAGCTGATTTCTTCACACCTCAACCACCGAGATTTGAAGCTGATCAAATCACACAAGATGTGATTGACATGGTAAAACAGAATTTCTCTGATAATTTTGGCGATCTTGAACCCTTTTGGTTTGCCGTAACATCAGTGCAAGCTGAGCAAGCGCTCGAACATTTTCTGAAATACAAGCTCGCCCAGTTCGGTGAAACCCAGGACGCAATGATTGAAGGTGAATACTTCATGCATCATTGTGTTTTATCACCCTACATCAACATCGGGTTGCTTGACCCGCTTGATGTATGCCGCAAGGCCGAAGCCTGTTACAAAAATGGAACTGCGCCGATCGAAGCCGTTGAGGGCTTCATCCGTCAGATCATCGGCTGGCGCGAATACATCCGCGGCATTTATCAGTTGAAGATGCCAGATTATGTGAACGTGAACGCGCTGAATGCGACGCGGCCTCTGCCCGATTTTTATTGGAATGGTGAGACCAAAATGAACTGCGTGGCGCAGGTGGTGAAACAAACCAAACAGGAAGCTTACGCGCACCACATTCAACGCTTGATGATAACTGGAAATTTTGCCCTTATTGCTGGCCTTGATCCCAGGCAAGTGCATGACTGGTATTTATGCGTTTATGCCGATGCATATGAGTGGGTTGAGATGCCAAATACCATTGGCATGTCACTTCACGCGGATGGCGGAATGTTAGCCTCAAAGCCATATGCGGCCTCAGGCAATTACATCAACAAAATGTCGAACTATTGCAAAGGCTGCGCATATGACGTGAAGAAAAGAGTTGGTGACAACGCCTGCCCATTTAACGCGCTCTATTGGGATTTCGTCGCACGCCATAAAGACCGCTTCTCAAAAAACCCTCGCATGTCGCAAACTTGCTTTACGTATAATAAATTCAGTGATGCGGATAAGGCCGCGATTGAAAAACAGGCGCAAGGATTTTTGGACGGAATTGTGAGTTCGGGGGAATATTGATTCATTGGGCCATTATCTTAACCCTTCTCCCGACGGGGGAAGGGCGAACTCATCAGACGACAACCGGCTTAACCTTCCGCTTCTCCAGCAACGTCGTCAACCAATCCGGATCCATCTCTGGCACGGATGATAACAACAGCTCCGTGTATGCCGGATAAGGCGGGTTCAGCACTTTGGATTTCAAACCCTGCTGCACAACCTTGCCTTTGTTCATCACCACAATCTCATCAGCAATGGCGCGCACCGTTGCAATATCATGCGTAATGAAAAGATAAGTGACATTGGTGTCGCGCTGCAATTTCATCAGCAGCTGTAAAATTTCTTCCTGCACGATCTGGTCGAGTGCCGATGTCACTTCATCGCAGATGATCACATCGGGTTCCGCCGCTAACGCGCGCGCAATTGAAATGCGTTGTTTCTGCCCGCCCGACATTTCCGATGGATAGCGATCAATATAGCTCTCATCGAGTTCAATGGATTCAAGAAGTTTCACAACGCGCGCATCATTTGCGGCACCCTTAAGCCCGAGATAAAATTCAAGCGGCCGCCCAATAATATCGCGCACTGTTTGGCGTGGATTTAATGCTGTATCAGCCGATTGATAAATCATCTGAATGCGTCGCAATTGATCACGGTCACGGTCTTTGAGTTTGGTCGTGAGTGCTTTGCCGTTGAATGAAATAGTGCCTTTGCTGATCGGCAACAATCCCGTGATGGCCCGTGCCAAAGTTGATTTGCCAGACCCGGATTCGCCCACCACAGCCACCGTGCGGCCCCGCGGCACGCTGACGGTCACATCATCCAAAACTTTAATGCCGTTGCCATAGCTGGCATCAACACCTTGAATCTGCAGTACAATATCTTTGCCTTGCGACTCTGGTTTAACCAGCTTGCGTACCGCCCAAAGGGATTTTGTGTAGTCTTCCGTTGGCTCCTTAAGCATTGCCCGTGTTGGCGCTTCTTCAACCAGATTGCCATGCCGCAGCACCATGATCCGGTGCGCAATTTGTGCTACCACCGCCAAATCATGCGTAATATAAATCGCAGCAGTATTAAACTGCTCCACAATATTGCGCATCGCTGCCAGCACTTCTACTTGCGTGGTCACATCGAGGGCTGTCGTCGGCTCGTCAAAAATAATCAGGTCAGGCCTGCACGACATCGCCATCGCCGTCATCGCGCGTTGCAACTGTCCCCCCGAAACCTGGTGGGGATAGCGTGCACCGATCGTGTCAGGGTTTGGCAGTTGCAGGCGGCCGTAAAGATCGCGGGCATCATCTTCGGCCCTGTCGCGCTCCATCACGCTATGATTGATCGCAGTCTCAACCGTCTGCTCAATAATCCGGTGCGCGGGATTAAAACCCGCCGCAGCACTCTGCGCCACATAAGCAATGCGTGAGCCCCAAAGGGCGCGCTTCTCGGCGGGGGAGGCATTGACCAGATCAATGCCATCAAACGAAATCGTGCCGCCGGAAATCCGGCAACCTGGCCTCGCAAAACCCATGCCAGCCAAACCAAGCGTGGATTTCCCAGCACCCGACTCACCAATCAGCCCCAACACTTCGCCACGCTTCAAACTGAGGTCAATGCCTTTGACAATCGGATGCCAGGCATCGCCGCTATAGCCATCAATCTTCAGGCCCTTCATCTCAAGCAAGGTTTCGCCCTTGACGCGATTAAGATCACTTTTCATCACGAAGCCCGCTTGTCTCATAAAGAAACCAATCCACCACAAAATTCACGGCCACTGTTAAAAGCGCAATGGCACCAGCAGGGATCAGCGGTTGAATGCGGCCATAGGTGATAAGCGATTTACTCTCAGCCACCATGGAACCCCAGTCTGCGGTCGGCGGTTGAATGCCAACGCCCAGGAATGACAGTGCGGCAATAGTGAGAAATACAAAGCAGAAGCGCAAACCAAACTCAGCAATCAGCGGCGGCAAAATATTGGGCACCACTTCACGTAAAACGATCCACCCCATGCCTTCACCGCGAAGCTTGGCGGCCTCAACATAATCCATCACCACCACATTGAGAGCTGTATTGCGTGCAAGGCGAAACACGCGTGTGGAATCAAGCAATGCCAGAATGAAGATCAGGTTCAGCGGAAAATTGCCAAGTACTTCTGGATAAGGATTGCTCTTACCAAACACCGCAAGCAGCATAAGGGCAAAAATCAAAACCGGAATAGACATCAATGCATCAACAATACGGCTTATGATCTGATCCATCCAGCCACGCGTGAGTGCGGCATAAACCCCAAGCGTGCCGCCAATCGCAAATGAAATTAGAACTGTGACCAGCGCTATGCCAATGGTGTTTCGTCCGCCGTAAAGCACACGCGAAAATGTATCGCGGCCAATCTGGTCCGTACCAAACCAATTAGCCCATGTGATGGGGCCGTAAGCACCTTTGGTTACAATCTCGCCTTCGCCATAAGGTGCAAGCCATGGCGCAAACAGTGCGCAGAATGCATAAATCAAAATCACGATCATGCCGAACCAGGCGCTGATCGGTGCCGTTTGTAAAAATCGCCAGGTGTTTTCGGACCACGTGCGACGCGCTTTTATGTTACGGATGTTTGTAGAAGGAGCGCTCATTTCGGATGCAAGAGCCTTGGGTTAGTGACGATTGAAATAATGTCAGCCAACAGATTGAGCAAAATATAGGTCGCAGCAAAAATCAAAGCACACGCTTGCACAACGGGCATGTCGCGTGTGGAAACGGAGTCGACCATCAGCTGGCCGATGCCTGGATAAACAAACACCACCTCAACCACCACGACACCAACAACAAGATAAGCCAAGTTGAAAGCAATAACCGTGGCAATGGGTGCCCATGCATTTGGAAGAGCATGACGGAGAATGACTTGTCTGGGGCTAAGGCCCTTCAACTGAGCCATTTCAATATAAGGGCTCGAGAGAAGACTGATAACCGATGCCCGCGTCATGCGCATCATGTGAGCGATAATCACCAGAGTCATCGTGAGGGCGGGGAGTGCGGCTTTATAAAGGTGCGTGAAAAACGGCGTTTTCATATCAACAGTCGAAAGGGGTGAAAACCAGTGCAGCTTTGCAGCAAATATAAACACTAAAACATAGGCCACGAAAAATTCGGGCGATGCGATTGTGGTAAGGGTGATGGCATTCACGACACGGTCAAACCAACTGTTGCGGTAAAGTGCGGCCAGCAAGCCCAGCGTTAGCGCCAAAGGCACAGCCACAACCGCAGCCATTGCAGCAAGGAAAAACGTGTTGAATAAACGCGGCGCTATAAGCGCCGTTACGGGCCTGCGAATGGCACCGGCGAGGCCAGAATAAGAACTGCCAAAATCCCCGTGGAATAGAATGTTGGTAATCCATTCAAAAAAACGCACATAAGCAGGACGGTCCAAACCGAGGGCATGATTGAAACTGGCCACAGTTTCAGGCGTTGCACCCTGTCCCAAAATATTTTGCGCATAACCGCCAGGCAGAAATGAAAGCGTTGAAAAAATAATAATCGACACTGCCAACAACGTCAGCAATCCTAATCCCAATCTTTGCAACACCGTTTTTAAAACCGGATGCATAACACCTAACGTCCCCATGACCCATTTGATTGCACGCTCTGACGGCGGCTGGGGAAACACTAGCAGAGGGAAGCTGGCGAGGCATAGTAAAAAACGTCCTCTACCGCTTTGGCGGGAGAGGAAGGGGACCCAATGCGAATCATTGGGGGAGTGAGGGGATGAGAAGTCGATGCTGCTTTCCCTCACCTATCCCACTTCGCTGCGCTCGCGGGCCCCTTTCCTCTCCCGTTTAGGGGACGGTAGAGGACGCAATAAAAAAACCCCGCCATTTCTGACGGGGTTTTTTCGAATTCAAAAGCGAAAGCTTATGCCTTCCACCAACGCTCATACATATAGCCGCCATCGTGGTCGAAGTCGGAGTTGAATGTGTTGTGGCCAACTGTCGTGTTCAATGCGCCAACATAGTTGTTGTACATGAGAACCACTTGGCCGCCGTCGTCATGCACCAGCTGTTGAGCTTCGGCATATTGAGCAGCGCGCTTGGTGTCATCGGTTTCGGCACGTGCAGCGAGAAGAAGCTCGTTGAAGCGTGGGTTCTTCCAATGTGTGTCGTTCCAGGCTGCATCAGCAGCAAGCGATACGGAAAGGAACATATCTGCCACAGGGCGACCGCCCCAATAGCAAAGGCACCAATCCTTCTTGAGCCAAACGTTATCCCAATATGAATCGTTTGGTTCTTTAACAACATTGATGTTGATGCCAGCCTTCTTGGCTTGTTCAGCCATAAGAAGAGCTGCGTCCACACCGCCTGCGAATGCAGCATCTGAAGCAGACAGATCAACAGTCTTGCCTTCCATGCCAGCTTTTTTCCACAATGCAGCAGCCTTGTCTGGATCATATGAGTAAACCGGAGCAGGGTTCACAGCATATTTCATGGCAGCTGAGATCGGGTTGTCGTTGCCTGGTGAACCATAGCCGAACAAAATCTTGTCCACGAGTTCCTGACGGTTTATTGCGTACTTGATGGCTTGACGCACTTCAAGGCTGTCAAATGGCTTACGATCAACCATCATTGGCGCTGTATAGTGAGCAAAACCTGATACGTTGTAGAGCTCGGTATTTGGAGCACCCTTCAACATATCAATTGTTTTCAAGTCAGCACGGTCGATAAAGTCAACTTCGCCAGCGAGATAAGCATTGGTACGTGCAGCAACGTCTACGATTGACAACATTTCGATTGAGTCGAAATATGTTGTACCAAAGAAGTTTTCGTTGCGTTCGCCCACCAGCTTGACGCCAGGTTCGAAGCTCTTGAGCTTGTAAGGGCCAGCGCCGATGCCAGCAGCAAAATCAATCTTGCCATCTTTTGATGGATAGATCGACAAGTGATAATCAGTAAGCAAGAATGGGAAATCGGCATTACCGCCTTTGAGCTCAAACACAACTGTGTCTGGACCATCAGTCTTGATCGATGTGACTGATGACAGAACCGACTTGGCCGGTGACTTTGAATCAGCGCCAATGTGATAGTTGATGGTGTTTACAACATCATCAGCGGTGAGCGAGCGACCATCATGGAACGTTACGCCCTTGCGGATTTTGAAAACCCATTTTTGCGCATTGTTTGATGGTTCGAAGCTTTCAGCCACATGTGGCACGGCTACGTTTTTATCGTTCACTTGAACCAATGGCGCGCCCATTACGGACTTGCCAAAAGCAAATGTAAACCCGTTTGTCCAAGTTGCTGGATCAAGCGAGTCGGTGGTTTGGCCATGGCCAATACCAGCCTTGAATGTGCCGCCCTTTTTTGCTTCAGCGCGAGCAGCCTGTGCAAACATCATTTGCGATGCAGCAAGCGTCATGCCTGAGGCCATTGTGAAGGCCATGAAATCGCGGCGGGACAATTTGCCCAAACCCACGGCTTTCTTAGCCATTGCAAGTTTCATATCAAATTCGGTCATTGGTAATTCTCCTCGATAGACCTTGGACGTTAAACTGGTAAGGGGTTAGGAAAAATCAATACATGCTGGCGAACCCTGTGCCGCACGAAGTTCTTTATCTTGAGCCACCCATTATTCTTGTTTTTGTATTCGTGTTTTGTTTCAGCCTGCCAATTGTAGCAAGTTAATGCGTCTATGGTTGCACGGGTTGGCCAGTCCGTCAATTTGTATTTCCGTGATCGGATGGTGAATTGTGCTAACTCATGTCGCTTTTTGACTCTCCATCGAAACCCTTGAATCTTTTATGAAACCGCCGCAATATTCAAAGAAAATACCCGGTGGAGTAAATCACATGAGTGATGGCATTCTTGGCAAGCTTATCATTGCCGCAGCAAAGCGGCTTTTGCCCTCCGAATTCAAGGGTTCACTGGAGCTTACCCTGCCTTCTGGCCAGTTGATCATGATTGGCGGCCAGAACCCAGGTGAAAAAGCTGATCTGAAACTGCGTAACTACAAGGTTGTCTGGGCTGGCATGCGCAGAGCTCAGTTGGGTTTTTTTGAACGCTATCTGGCAGGTGATGTTGAAAGCCGCAACCCCACGGCCTTCTTCCGATTCTATCTGCAAAACCGTCAGAGCCTGGACGGCGCAGGCACAGGTATTTTCAATGCCAGTATTTTTGATAAGTTATGGCACCGAAAGCGCGACAACAACAAAGACAATTCCAAAGACAATATTTCTGCTCACTATGATTTAGGCAATTCATTCTACAAACTTTGGCTTGACGATACGATGACATATTCGTCAGCAATATTCGACAGCAAAGCTAACAGCCTTGAAGCAGCCCAGCGCCAAAAATATGCGCATGTGCTGGAAGCAGCTGAAGTGAAAGACGGCTCAAAGGTTTTGGAAATTGGCTGCGGCTGGGGCGGTTTTGCTGAAGAGGCGGCCAGACGTGGCGCTGAGGTGCGGGGCATTACACTTTCAAAAGAGCAACTTGAGTTTGCCAACGATCGCTTGGCCAAAGCCAATCTGGGCGACAAATCCAAAATGCATTTTGAAGACTACCGCGACACCAAGGGAACATTTGATGCGATTGCATCCATTGAAATGATCGAGGCCGTGGGCGAACCGCATTGGCCAATTTATTTCAAAACGATATTCAACCGTTTAAAACCTGGTGGTGCTGCAGCCATTCAGGGCATCACGATTTTAGAAAGCAACTATGACGCTTATCGAAACGGAGTTGATTTCATCCAGCGCTATGTTTTTCCGGGCGGCATGCTGCTCACCAAAGACATCATGCGCGACCAAACGGCGAAGGCCGGCTTGCTTCTTGAGAAGTTTGAGTGCTTCGGATTAAGCTATGCCGAAACCTTGCGCCAGTGGCGAATCCGCTTTGAAGCGGCATGGCCGAAAATCATGCCACTTGGATTTGATGAGCGCTTCCGCAAACTATGGACGCTATATTTGTGTTATTGCGAAGCAGGCTTTGCCGAAGGCTTGATCGACGTTGGAATTTATAAAATCAGAAAGCCCGCTTGAGGGTTTTTGATTTAGGCTTTGCAACGCGCTCAACCTTGCCATTTGAAACATTATAGATCCGGTCTGCAATCAGTTTCCACGCAGGCTTATGCGTAATGGCGACAATGGTGAATTGGCCAGCGAGTGATTTTATATTCGCGCAAATCTCCGCTTCGCTCGCATCATCAAGCGCGCTCGTCACTTCATCAAGCAAGAGAAGCTTTGGTTTTAATACAAGTGCGCGCGCCAATGACAAGCGTTGGCGCTGGCCACCTGAAAGTTTGGCGCCCATTGTGCCAATATCGCTGTCAATCCCATCTGGCAGCGCCTCAACAAACGACAAGGCATTGGCAAGACGCAAGGCCTCGATGATTGCCTGGTCCGTTACAGCTGTTTCGCCAAGCCGTATGTTATCTGCAATCGTCCCGCGCAGCATTGTAAGTTCTTGCGGCACATATCCAAGCTTTGAACGCCAAGCTGACAGTTTCACATCTTTCATGTCAACGTCGTCAATGGTCAGACGGCCTTTCTGCGGCAGATAGAACCCAATCATCAAATCAACCATCGTGGTTTTGCCAGCGCCCGATGGCCCGATGAGCACAGTAATTTCATTGGCAGCGCATTCTAGATCAACATGGTTCAAAACCATTTTCTTGCCATAGGTAAAACTGACATTTTCAAACCGAATGGCGGTTTTCAGTGTTGGACTAACGCTGCCCTCATCAAGTTCAGCTTCGGCTTCTGCACGCGCTACCGTATCCATGACGCCATAATATGACTGCGTGGCAACGGTGGAATTCTGCAGATTAAGCTGCATCCGTTTAACGAGATCTACCACCTGATAAAATATGATGCCAACCGCGAGCATCTGTGAAAGCGGCGTTTTTAAAATCACGATGCTCACATAAATGCCAACCAACAACATGATGGCACCCAGAATATCCTGACCATGGAAAACTCCGTGCTGGCTGACCATGACACGGATCAAGGCTTGGCGAAGATGCAAAATATTGACTGAAAATTTTTCAACAAAATGCTGTTGCCGCGCCATCGATTTTAATGGCTTCATATTGCCCATCACATCTTGAACGCCCGATGTGAGGTCAGTTGAAATTCTAAACTGCTGCTTGCCGCTTTCGCCTGCAAGTTTCAAAACAAAATTGAGCGGATAAGCCAATGCAATAATTGAAATCAGTGAAACAATCACCAGCTTGAATGAAATAACTGCAGCGGCAATCAATAGTCCTATCCCGGATATAGAGTTGGTCACCAGAAATGCGACTGATAAAAACGCATCACCTGCTGCATTGGCTTGCGTTGCCAACATGGCCGAAACTTCACCCGGTCGGTGATTTATAAAGTAAGACCACCGCGCATTTGTTGTGGCACTCAACAACCGCATTCTGAGATTAGTTGTAACATCTGCACCAGAAATGGCCACATAGCGCATCGCCAAAAACGCTGTAACCGATTTTAAGATAAGTGCAGATCCCAAAAACAATAACAATGTCGTAAAACTATATTCAATATTAATGGCTTGAAAGATGCGTTTAAGCAAAATAGTAACAGTCGAACTTTCGCCACCATCGCCAGCATTGGCTTGCGATACCAATGGCACAATGGCACCCATGCCTAACATTTCGCAAACACTGGCGAGCAACATCGACAGCACAACGGAAATCGGCCTGCCACCCGGCGCGTTCCAGAATATTTGGAACATTTTTTTCAAGGTTATAGCCCTGCGCGCTCAATTGCCTTCTGAAGCTGTTGCTCAAGTCTCTCAATCGCAACACCTGCAAATGATTGAACACCCAATGCAACAAGTGAGCCGCTGACTTCAGAACAGAACTTTTCAAGTTCCGTGTCATCGATTGCATTGCGGTGCCAAAATGTTTTGCAGAGAGAGGCATGATCTACCCTGAAGTGCGAGCGATCAATGGATATGCGGTCGACATACAAACCATAAAGAGAATATTCCGAAAGAAATATTTCACGACCTAAAGTGACTCGCCAATCTCGCCCTGACAATTGCGTGATATGCGCGCACATGGCTCGCACCGTTGGGCTGTGCCAGGTTACAAGATTGTCAACATAAGTTGCGCTTGGAAACACATTCTCCTTGATACCCAAGATACGTGCTGATACTGATATGTATTTTGGATTTGAAATTGTATCTTCGTTAGCCAGCACCGGATTTACATAAATACGGTATTGATGATTTTCGCTTAAGCTTGAGACATCGAGAGGCCGAACGAAAAACACATCAGAGTCGCAATACAGCATTCCTGTTTCTTGCAACTGAAATGCCATTTCCATTTTGATCAACTGCTGCACATGCCATCCGGCCATGAACCGCGTACCCCATGAAAACCACAGACTGCGATTGTTTATTATGGGAATGCGCGCAAGATGGTGAAACGACGATGGCAGCAATTTTTCCATTTCAAGGATGGTGCGATGCGTTCCAGCTAACGGTTGAAATAATTTCAGATCAACGGTTTCGACGATAATGTAATGATGCCAATTTCCAGTCAGAAATGCATCCATGCTTTTGCAAAGCAACCTGCAGCGTTCAAAATCACCACGATAACTGGGAGTAATGACTGCCCATCTGTTGTTGTCAGTTGCTACGTCCAAATCTCGAGCCTCAGTTACGCCAGTGCCTGAGCGCGCTTATAAACTGCGGCATTCAAAACTTCTTCAAGCGTGAAATAGACCACCATCACATAGCCGGCAGCGAAATATCCATAAACTGTAAACAAGAAGAAATGCTGATACCACAAGCTCCAGGCTGCAAGCCCGATAAACAAAATCATGGCCAGAAATTCGAGGATGAATCCGAACGTCAAGAATTTGAGAGCGTATGCACGGTTATTGGTGACTTTGTGATCATCAGCCAAAACGTTTAATTTAGGTGTCCGTACAAAAGCTGTCTTGTAACCAAACATGCCTTGAATTACAGCAATTGCGTTGTGCATGCTAAGCCCACTGGTCAAGAACATGAACATGAACGCGCCATATACAGCATGAATATAGCTGCTGTCACGGTGTTTGAACTGGCCGTGCGTTTGAGCCGTTGCATAAGCAAAAACCAGACTTCCGGTTCCGATTAAAAGCATAACTCCAATCGGCATAAACGACATTTCCGATTGATGGCCCACTATGAACGGAAAAGCTGCAATCAAAAAACTGAAAACACAAACGCTGGGAAAAATCCAGCTGTTCAACATATGAAACGAACCGATAACCTTGCGCGGCAATCGCTCATGTGACGCCCAGAGATTCCGCATGATCTTGCGGCCTACTTCAGCGGCACCTTTGGTCCAGCGGAATTGTTGCGAGCGAATAGCACTCATTTCAACCGGGAGTTCTGAAGGCGTTGTAATGCTTTCGACAAACAAAAATTTCCAACCCAGCAATTGCGAACGGAAACTCAGATCAAGGTCTTCGGTTAGACAATCGCTGCTCCAACCACCAGCTTCCTCGATGGTTTTACGCCGCCACATTCCAGCTGTGCCGTTGAAATTTATAAAATTGCCGCTGGCTTGCCTCCCACCTTGCTCCATCGAGAAGTGGGCATCAATGCCGAATGACAAAATCTTTGTCAGCGTTGAGTAGTTTGCATTGAGATGTTCCCAGCGTGTTTGGACCATGCCAACTTTTGGATCGCTAAAATATCCAATAATGCGCTTGAGAAAATCTGGCTGTGGGATAAAATCCGCATCGAATATTGCAATAAATTCACTGTTATCAAGCGCCAGGCCAGCTTGAAGTGCGCCAGCTTTATAGCCGCTGCGATCTTTTCGGCGCACGTGCTGAATATTGATCCCGGTCTTGCTCAGTTCAGCAATCACTTTCGCGGCAATCTCAGTGGTTTCATCGGTGGAATCGTCCAACAGTTGAATCACAAGTTTGTCATGCGGATAGTCCTGCTTGGCAACAGCGCGTAACAAACGCTCGACAACATAGCGCTCATTGTAAATTGGCAACTGCATAAGTACGCTTGGAAGCTGGCCATTCCAAATGCCATCTGGCATGATAATTGAATGTTTGTTTTTGCTACGTTGATAGCTGACAGCCAGCCAAGCTTGCGATAGCCCAAACATCACAATGCCGAAAGCCATCGCCGCTGTAATAAACTGAAGTAGACCGATCATTAAACTTCCAAAAAAACGTCGCCAACTTGCGAGGCAAATCAGCTGCCAATCAAGGGCCTTAGGCTGGGGCTTTAAGCATCCCCACACGGGCTTTACAATACGGTTATAAACGCCGAAATATCCTGTAATCAAATGTGAGAATATAGATGCAGGCAAGGCAGGTTCAAGGTTTTGGTTTCTTTTTGTTGGCAAGCAAATATGTGCTGTCCAATAGTTGGGGACCTATGCGCAATACTTTTGTTTATGTTGTGATTTTGCTTGAATCAGTAAAGCTGAAATTGGTTTGGAACATTGCCATTCACCAGCCCAATCCATTTTATGCCATCGTAAAATATCTGGGCCAATGGTTGCCACTCTATTCTGGCTTGGCTTTGCAGGTGGCTTTGGCTGTTGGTGTTATGTTCGGCATGTCTAAAATCAGTCGCTCGCGCGAACTCGATGCGGCAAATGCATTGGGCTTCAGCATGATGCAGCTTCTAGCACCGATCATGGCGCTCACCTTCGCTGTTTGCGCGATATGTCTCGTTATTTTTGGCTGGTTGCAACCAATATTTCTGCATAATTCAACGGCGTTTCTTCAGGAAGTCCAGGCCACGGCCAGCCTTGTAACCGATGGTAAAAATCTCATGCGCGTTGAGGGGAACAAAACTATTCTAGTTGACGATATTGCACGTGATGGCAGGCTTTTTTCAAAAGTTTTCATGTTTGAAACTTACCCCGATGGCCGCACCGTAACAACGGCTGGCAATGAAGGTCAATTGATTGGTCAAGGCAGGCTTTCTGAACAATCATATATTGTTAAAGGTATGGACGTTCTGGAAATGAAAGGTGATGGCGGAGCACCTCTGGCAATTGGGAAAGCCACAACAACAGCCACTCGGCTGGCAGATGTACAAGGGCCAATCAAAGTAATTAAGCAGCAAGCTTATGGTGAGCGTGGTGCCAGCGAGTATGAATGGACACTCGATGAGCTCGCAACAAATGGCGCAAGCTTGCCAATAAAAATTGAGCAGCGGCGCATCAACGCTGAGTTTAATTACCGCCTGGCACAGCTGGCATTCATCTGGCTACTGCCCTTCATTGCCGTTGCCACAATCATCGAGCCACGGAGAAACCCGGGGCCATTTCGATTTTTTATCGGACTTTTTATTGTGCTCGGGTTCAATCAGTATCTAAGTATAGGCACAAACTTGTCGCGCGAAAGCTCTTGGCCACCGAGCTTGACTCTATGGTTACCATTAATGCTTCTCACAGTGCTCGTCATCTGGCGGTTTTGGAAAGTCAGCTATACGCCTGCATTTAAAACCGCGCGTTGATCAAGACCGGTAAGAGCCATCATAAGTTTTGAAATGTTTTGACAGTTTCAAACCTTGCTTTTGATAATTGCTGCCAAGACCAGAACCGTAAACCATTTCTGGTATTTCAGTGAGCGGTTCGTAAACCAAACGACCAATGATTTGCGCGTCTTCCAAAATGAAGGGCACCTCATGGCTGCGCACTTCGAGAACAGCGCGCGCCCCTTCGCCGTGGCCGGATGAGTGGCCAAAGCCGGGGTCAAAGAACCCCGCGTAGTGAACGCGGAATTCACCAACCAAAGGATTATAGGGTACCATCTCAGCGGCGTGGGTGGGCGGAATGCGCACGGCTTCGCGCGATACGAGAATGTAAAACTGATCCGGATCCAAGATCAGTGAACCCTTGTGCCAAATGGGTTCCCAATAATCGAGAACATCCAAAGCCGCTTTTTTATCGACATCAACGAGAGCTGAATGGCGCTTGGCGCGAAAGCCAACGGGGCCTTGCAGCTTGCCACCGGTAAGATCAACCGAAAGTGCTAAGCCACCATCAATGTTAACTTCACCTTCGGTAATCAAAGGTTCAGATTCGTGGAGCTGATGGATCAAGGCATCAGTGGCTAAAGATGCGCCACTGCGAAAACGGATTTGGCTGAGTCGCGAACCTTCGCGGGCGAGAATGGAAAATGTGCGCGGTGAAATTTCGGCATAGAGCGGGCCTTCATAAGCTTCCGGCACTTTGTCGAACTCTTGCGCATAGTCAGTTATCACGCGCGTGAAGATATCAAGTCGTCCTGTCGAACTTTTAGGGTTTGCAGCAGCTGAAATGCCCTTTGGCAGTGCTAATGATTCCTGCAGGGGCACGATGTAAACGCAACCCGTTTCCAAAACGGCGCCATGTTCCAAACTGATTTCATGCAAAACCAGGTTTTTCAGTTTTTCAGCAACAGTTGTTTTGGGGCCTGGAAGAAATGAGGCACGAACACGGTAGGCCACTTTGCCTAAGCGCAAATCGAGGCTGGCTGGCTGAATTTGATCAGCATCAGGCTTGCGGGCAAGTTTGATAATGCCGTTTTCACAATAAGCCGCAATGCGGCTGGCGGGGAGGATACCTTGAGTCATGGCCCCTTTTGGCGGGAAATGCAGAGTTTTCCAAGCCATTCAAAATGTCAGTGGAAAACTGGCTGGGAGTGGCTAGATTAGGGCGATGTATGAACAAACCACACGCAACATTACGGTTTTTGTTGAACCGCAATATTTAGAAAACCAATCAAAGCCTGATGAAAGCAAGTTTGTTTGGTCCTACACAATTGTGGTGCGCAACGCCGGGCCAGAAACCGTGAAACTTTTGACGCGGCATTGGATCATCACTGACGGAATTGGCCGCAAACAGGAAGTGCGCGGCGACGGTGTGATTGGTGAGCAACCTGTTTTGCAACCCAATACGCAATTTCAATATACCTCGGGTTGCCCCCTCAATACGCCTTCGGGCGTGATGGAAGGGAGCTATGGCATGATCAATGAAAAGGGCGAGCATTTTGAAATTGCCATTCCGGCTTTCTCGCTCGATAGCCCGCACGATAAGCATAGCGTGAACTGAATGAACCAGGTTGAAATGCTTGCCAAGCTGATTGGCTTTGATACGACGACCCGTCTGAGCAATATTCCCCTGATTGAATTTGTTGAACGTTATCTGGATGAGCACGAAGTGCCGCATATTCGGGTCGATTATGAAAAAGGCAAAACCAATCTCTATGCCACCATTGGGCCTGATATTGCGGGTGGTATTGTTTTATCGGGGCATACTGATGTTGTGCCAATTGATGGACAGGAATGGGCAAGCGATCCATTTGTGATGGAAGAGCGAGACGGCAATCTTTATGGCCGCGGAACAGCAGATATGAAAGGCTTTATCGCTTGTGCCTTGGCTTTGGTGCCAAAATTCAAGGCCATGAATTTAAAGCGCCCAATTCATTTGGCTTTGAGTTGCGACGAGGAAGTGGGCTGCAAGGGTGTGCGGCCTCTGGTGGCACATATGCGCGATCACTTGAAAAAACCGCGCGCGGTTTTTGTGGGCGAGCCAACATCGATGAAAGTTGTGAATGGCCATAAATCAGCCGTTACGTTTTCAACTGAGATTAAGGGCAGGGCCGGGCATTCATCGCTTACGCATCAAGGTGTGAACGCGATTA
Source organism: uncultured Aestuariivirga sp. (assembly GCA_964244815.1). Lineage (GTDB taxonomy): Bacteria > Pseudomonadota > Alphaproteobacteria > Rhizobiales > Aestuariivirgaceae > Aestuariivirga. The sequence continues at coordinate 22,534 of CAXTKH010000028.1, forward strand.
TGGTGGCAGCTGATGTGATCGGCGAAATGAGCCGCATTCGTGCTGATCTGATTGCCGAAGGTGATCCAACAGGGCGTTTTGATCCACCATATTCGACGATCCATGTGGGCGTGATCAATGGTGGAACGGCCAAAAACATCATTCCGCAGGACTGCGATTTCCAATGGGAAACCAGATTGCTGCCACGGGTTGACCCCGGTGCTGTGCCTCTGCGCCTCGAGCGTTTCGCGCAAACTTTGGAGCCTGCAATGAAGGCCATCGCGCCTGAAAGTGGCATTGCCACAACCAAAACCAATGAGGTGCCAGGCTTGGCACCGGAACAGGATTCCGAGGCCGAGCATTTGGCGCTGCATGCGGCAGGGGCCAATTCCACTCATGCGGTTTCTTATTGCACTGAAGCAGGGTTGTTTCAGGCAATTGGTATTCCAACCGTGATTTGCGGGCCGGGAAACATTGAACAGGCGCACAAGCCCGACGAGTTTGTATCAGTTGCGCAGATTGAGGCTTGCGAGAAGTTTATGATTAAATTGGCGGAATCCTGTTTGCAATAAATTTATTCCATTTTAGGAAAAAAGAGTTGACAGCGTGCGGTGAACCTGCCATATAAGTCTAGTCTCGAGAATTGGGCCCGGACGTTTCAACAAGTCTTGCAAGGTGAGTGAAGACGACGTTGTGCGGCTGCCAAGGAGAGATGAATTGCAGTTTCTTGCGGTTATTTGAATTCAACCACTCTCAAAAATTCGTCATTCCCGCGAAAGCGGGAATCTCTGTTTTGCGTGTTAGAAAACTGAGATGCCCGCTTTCGCGGGCATGACGGGCTAAGGTGGAGGATAATTCAGGTGCGCGTAAGCTGCCTTAATTCCCCTGGCTGCCCACAATCACTTGAGCGTCTGTCTTGCGTAAGCTCACCCATTGCTTGGGATCATGCTGGGATTGGCGCTTGAGGAACTTGTAGTTGGTTTGGTTGGCGCTGAGTACTTCATCACGACGGTTATCGAGTATGAGGTCGGCGTTTTGGGTGAGGACTGTGAGGACTGCGTGGCCCTCGCCATGTTCATCGAGGAGAACTGTGATCAGTAATTCGTCGGCATTAAAGCCAAGTTTGACCAGCAGGCGCTTCTTGAGCAGAACGTAATCTTCGCAATCGCCAGCGGTTGTTGGGTAAGCCCAAAACTCAGTTGTGTGATAAAGATCAATATCGCTGGATGGTTTGATTGAGGAATTGATGAATGTGTTGACTTGATTGATGTCGTTCCAAACTTCATCGGTCAGTGCAAGGCGTTCAATTTTGCTATATTCGGCTTTGCATTCATCAGCGCCGCGTTTGCAAAAAAGCACGTATCCGATAGGTGGACGGGATTTGCCGAATTCTGCAAGGACTTTATCGTTGGACGCAGCAGTCGCCAATGACACGGAAAAAGCCAATATCAACAGGGCCAAACCGAAAACTTTCTTTACGCAACTTACCATGGCGAACACGACCCCGTTAACACACTATTAACGATGCCAAATGGATTGAATCTTGTCGAGAGTCAGAGGGCCACAATTACGGCAAACTGTGGGATATGGTTAATTTCCGTTAGGAATTGGCGGAGGTCAAGGGGTTAGGGGTATTGCTTGTGGCGGCCCTTACTTTACTCTTCCGCCAACTTCGCCGCCGCATCAGCTCTGCGCCTGCGGATTTCGTAGATGATGACGCCGATGACGGTGGCGGCGATCAGCAGGAAGGCTAGCGCGTTGATGGTGGGGGTGATGCCCGAGCGGATTTTGGAGCCGACGTAAACGGTCAGCGTATCTGAATTTCCGCGCGTGAACAGCGTGACGTTGAAGTTTTCGGCTGATTGGAAGAAGCCGATTAAGGCACCTGCGAAAATTGCAGGGTAAAGATGCGGCAGCAAGATGCGGCGCACGACTTGAGCGTGGGATGCGCCAAGATCGAGCGCTGCTTCTTCGAGGCCAGCGTCAAAGCTTTGGAGTCGGGCCAAAACAAGCAGCATCACGTAAGCTGCGATGTATGACACTTGGCCAAGCACTGAAAGATGAAGACCAGCTGGCACGTTGAATTTATACCAGAACAGCAATGTTGAAATGCCTATTACTGCACCGGGTGTAAGGATCGGCGCGACCATGATGCCGTAGATGATGGAGCGGGAACGGGCTTGCAGGCTGTTCAAGAGAATTGCACCAGCCGTGCCAATGGGAACGGACAAAGCGACAACCGCGATGGCCACAAACACTGTGTTGCGCGCAGCGCCCCACATGCGGCCATCGGCCCATAATTCCTGGAACCAATGTGTGGTGAAACCGAACCACGGATAAATGGAGGGAAAGCGTGTATCGTTAAATGCTGCACCCGCCATAACGATCAATGGCAGAAGCATGAAGGCGAGAAACAGCACGACGTAGGTGCGAATGGCGTAATGTCCGAAGCGATGTGAATTCATTTTACGTTCCTCACTTCGCAATATCAACAAGACGCACATTTAACAGGCGCATCACAAGGCTGACAAAAATAATGCACAAGGCGAGCAACAAGAATGCATAAGCTGCACCCGTGTTCCAGTCCAAGCCTTCAAACATCCACTGCTGAATAATCTCAGTGAACCAGCGTGAGCTTGGCGACGCCAATGTGCTGGGCACGATGACGGAACCTGCGCAAAGCATGAACACCATGACGCAACCAGACGCGATGCCGGGTTTTGAATGGGGAATGACCACACGCCAATGGGTGCGCCACATCGATGCGCCCAAATCTTCGGAAGCTTCGATCTGGTTTGTGTCGAGCGATGAAATGGCATTGTAAATTGGGAGAAGCATGAAGAGCAGATAAGAATAGATGAGGCCGATGATGACCGCATTGAAACCGGAAATCCAACGCACCGGTTCAAGACCAACGCCTTGCAACATGGCATTGAGCGGGCCGTTGTAAGCCAGAATGATGAACCACGCGAAGGAGCGCAGAATTTCGGAAACCCAAAGCGGAATGATCAGCAGCAAAAAGATTGAAGGTGCAGTTTTTGCATCAACAACCTTCGCCAGGAAATATGCCAACGGATAGCTGAGGATGAGGCACAGAATTGTTACAGCGCTGCTGTAGAGGACGGTTTGAAAAAATATGCGGATGTGAATGGGGCTGGTGAAAAACGTCCAATAATTGTTCAGCGAATAAAAATCTTTCGGGCCGCCCAGTTGATCGACAGGTAAATATGGCTTGAACGAAAATTCAAACAAAACAAAATTCGGGATCAGCACCAAAACCAACAGCCAAAAAGCCGTGAAGGCGATGATGATCCAGGTGAGCGATGTGCCATATCTGCGGATGAGTTCACTCATGTGGAGCGCCCCCTATCAGCTACGGGTTTTGGCGTGTGCCAGAAGCACGCCGTGATCAGCATCAAAATTCATTTGCACTTTTGCACCGCGTTGCGGCGGTGGCGCACCAGGATCATTCTGAACCTGCGCCATGTGAGTTTGGCCCGCTTTATCTTTCAGGAACACATTAATGAAGTTGCCTTCAAATGCGGATTCAGTGACTTCAACGGGAATCGAGTTTCCAGACTTAGAGGCTGATTTTGTCAGCGTGCAATGTTCGGGACGCACGTAAAGACGAACAGGAGTATCTTTGGTGACGCCGGGGCCAATCTTGGCGGCAAAGCTGCCAACACTTGTATCGTAAGTCGCTTCGCCAGTTTTGATCGATTTGATCTTGCCATCGAAAATATTGTTTTCCCCCACAAACGAGGCAACGAAACCATTTGCGGGTTGGTTATAAATCTCGTTTGGTGTGGCCACTTGTTGTAGCACGCCTTGGCTCATAACGCCCACACGGTCTGACATCGCCAAGGCTTCGCCTTGATCGTGGGTGATGTAGATGAATGTAACGCCGGTGCGCTTTTGAATGGCGCGAAGCTCGGCGCGCATATGTTGGCGAAGCTTGAGATCGAGTGCGGAGAGCGGCTCGTCCAACAGCATTACTTTAGGTTCAACAGCAAGAGCGCGGGCAATGGCCACACGTTGCTTTTGTCCGCCTGAAAGTTGGCTTACTTTTTTGTCAGCTGACTCATGCAGATCAACCAGCTTCAATAATTCCTCGGCCTTGGCACGGCGGGTGGCTTTATCAACGCCGCGCACTTCCAAACCAAATGCAATGTTTTCCCAAATGGGCATGAGCGGAAAGAGGGCAAGGTTTTGGAAGATCAATGCGGTTGGGCGTTCATTAGGCCTGGTGCCCGCCATATCCTTGCCGCCGATCAAAACTTTGCCTTCGGTTGGATCCATGAAGCCTGAAATCAAACGAAGGATGGTGGTTTTGCCGCAGCCTGATGGGCCAAGGAATGAGAAAAACTCGCCAGCCTTAATGGTGATATCCACCTTGTCAACGGCGCGAAACTTGCCAAAATCCATCGAAATATTCGACAGCGTTACGTCTTCACTCATGTCTTTTCCGCCCCAGAATGTTTTTTGTTGTATCCTTGGTCTCGTCATTCCCGCGAAAGCGGGAATCTCTGTTTTATCCCGACGCGGGTTCAAACACAGACTCCCGCTTTCGCGGGAGTGACGAATTGAGAGTTGGTAACCCTCTGCCTGTCACAATTGGTATTATAAAAGCAGAAAACGATGGGCGTTGCCACCCATCGTTTCTTGTTATGGATATTAGAAATTAGCCAGCGATAAACTTGTCTGCATATTCAGCGCGCAGCTTCAAGATCGCGCTGTTTTGTGAAGGCCACCACCAAAGCTTGCTTAGGGCATCTGCTGGGAATGCAGCATTATAGAAAGCTGCATTCGCTGGATCCATCAAATCTACAGCGCCTTTACCAACAGGATTTGCTGAATAAACCTTGGCCATCGCAGCGCCGCCTTCCGGCGTTGCTTGGAAGTTGAGCCATTCAATAGCTTGCTCAGTATTCTTGGCGTTTTTCATCATCATGTAACCTTGGTTCCATGCAATTGAGCCTTCCTTTGGCGCAACATAGCCATAGCCTTCTTTGCTCAAGTTAAAGCCTGTTGAATCCCAGCACTGGCCAATCACGGCACCGTTGGTGCGGAATGCAGCTTGAGCTTCGTTTTCGCCTTTCCAGAATTGAACAACGTTCTTCTTTTTGGAAATCGCTTCCTTAAGAACTACATCCCAAATTTCCTTGAACGATGCTTCATCCTTGTAACAATCCATATATGGCTTTGGCAGTTTGCCAGCTTCGCCCATCACACGGCCCAAAGAGGCGAGTGAAGAATGAGCGCGAATAGTTACCTTGCCATCGAGACCGTCAGTGAAAAGATCAGCAAGACTTGCCTTGCCATACTCTAATGGCATCTTTTCTTTGTTGAATACGAGAGCTTCTGTACCCCAAACAGCTGGAACGAAATAACGGCCGCCTTTAACTACGGCCATTGCACCAGCTGAGCCATCCACCATGCCAGGTAGATAAGCATCCAAAGTGAGCTTCTTTTCATCCCATGGCTGAATGAGATCATTTTCAACATAGGCAGCTGTACGATCAACTGTAGGTTCTACAGTATCAAATGCACCTGTTGTTGCGGCTAGCTTAGATTGAGCGAAAATTGTTTCATTGTCTGGTTGTTCAGTAAGGTTCACCTTGATGCCAGTCTTCTTTGTGAAGGCTTCGATTGAAGCTTTATATCCATCATAACCAGCCCAACCCATGTGGTTGAGTTCGCCTGAAGATGAGAAAGCGTTCTTTACGAAAATCGGGCTTGCAAAACCAACTGCGCCGATGGCTACAGCTGACTTCAAAACATTGCGGCGCGACATTTGCGCAGCAGCCAAAGTGGCTTGTGTTTGAGTAATTTTAGTCATGTATCATTCTCCTCCGTGTCATGCCTGGCCTCATGCCAAGCACAAAGTGACCCATTAAAATACCGGCCGATAGTCTCGGCTCTAAGCGGTATCTGAAACTAGTATGACAAGACCGTGACAAACTGGCAATGGCCTTGTGACCTGGCGCTAGAACGTTTGGCCGACTGGATTCATTAAATTTGCGACAGTTTCTCGGGCCCTGGCCCGCCCGTGGCCCAGTCGAGAAGTTCTACAGTATGGAGGATGGGAATTTGAGTGGCTGAGCCAATCTGCATCATGCAGCCAATATTTCCCGTGGCGATAATTTGCGGATTGGTCGTGCTAATGTTGGCGAGTTTGCGGGCGAGCAATTGCTGAGAAATGGCTGGCTGCATCATATTGTAAGTGCCTGCAGATCCGCAGCAGAGATGGCCTTCGGGCACTTCATGCACGTCAAATCCAGCACGGCGGAGGAGGGCTTGGGCTTGGGTTTTAAGCTGTTGGCCATGTTGCAAAGTGCACGGGGCATGATAGGCGATGCGCAGGTTCATGTGGGCCTGTGGAAAATCGGTTTGGGCCAGGAACTCTGAAATATCGAGGGCTTTGGCGCTGATCACTTTTGCGCGAGCGGCATAGTCAGGATCGAGCCGCAACATGTGACCGTAGTCTTTTATGGTCACACCGCAGCCTGATGTGGTGATGATGATGTGATCGACGTTTGCTTTCGCCCACTGGTCGATCATGTGTTTTGCGCTGGCGAGGGCCGACGCTTCTTTACCCATGTGATGCGTGATGGAGCCGCAGCAGATGTTGCTGTCAGTTACCACAACTTCATAGCCGAGCCTTGTGAGCAAACGAATGGCGGCGGCGTTGATGCTGGGATCGAGCACCGATTGCACACAGCCACGCAGAAGCGCGACGCGGCCTTTTGGCTTCTGCGTAGGTGGGTATGTGCCTGCTTTTCCCAAGGCCATTGGGGCTTCAAGCTTTTGCGGCAGAATATTGAGCATGGCCGAGAAGCGCTTGCCACCCAACGCTGCGATGACTGATTTAAATGGCGACGCCAGCTTTGCAGCAATCAGCGCCAGTCTGAATAGTTTAGGGCGCGGCATGATGGCGGCAAGCACGTTGCGCTGCATGCGGTCAATGAATGGGCGTTTATAAGTTTGTTCAATGTGGGTGCGCGCATGATCAACCAGATGCATGTAATTCACGCCTGAGGGGCAGGTGGTCATGCAAGCGAGGCACGACAGGCAGCGATCAATATGTTTAACCGTCTCAGGCGTTGCTGGCTCACCTTTTTCCAGCATGTTCTTGATGAGATAGATACGCCCGCGCGGGCTGTCATTCTCATCGCCGTCCAATACATAGGTGGGACAGGTGGCTGTGCAGAAACCGCAATGCACACATTTGCGCAGTATGCCGTTGGCATCGGCAATGTGCGGGTCCTTGAGTTGGAAATCTGAGAAATGGGTTTGCATTAGCGAATTGCCACCATGCGGTCTGGGTTGAATATATTTTTAGGATCGAAGGAATTTTTGACACGTGCTGAAAGTGCAGCGAGAGCTGGTGCTTGCGGATGGAAAATTGTTTGAGTGCTTTTACGCGTGCTACGGATCAACGTGGCGTGGCCGGATGTGAAGGCGCTTCGGATCAACGCACTATCTGTGCCTTTTGGCACTTCAAGCCAGATGAGGCCGCCTGCCCAATCAAAGAAATATCGCTTTTGCATTTTGAGATTGGCGATGACTTGAGGTGCGTCGGAGGGCGCAACTGATATGCGCCAAATATCATGTGTCTGATTTCCGGCGAACATCGAAACATCGCGGATATCTCTCCAGATTTTGGTTGATTCCGCTTTTAGAATTTCAATTTTGCCGCCAAGTAATTTGAGAAGTTTGTCGCCTCGATAATCAATCGATGGCTGAATGCCTTCAAGCCTGAGATATGTACCCTGGTTTGGAACATATGCGGCAGCTGAAACTTCGGCCGATGATTGCATGGCTATGCTCATCGATTGGACTGCTTGCGTGTCATCAAGACCGCTGATCAGAATTGTTTCTTCCGCATCAGGCTTTGGCAAAACTTTTATGATGACCGAGGTGAAGGCTGCCAGCGTCCCATAAGACCCTGCCATCAATTTAGGTACATCATAGCCCGTCACATTTTTCACAACGCGGGCCCCAGCTTTAAAAATTTCTCCACGACCTGAAACGGCTGTGAGCCCAAGAATATGATCGCGCATTGCGCCAGCTTTCAAACGGCGTGGGCCCGATAGATTACACGCCACCATGCCACCGATTGTGCCAGCATGATTGGTGCCGAGAAGTTTGGAATAATCCGGTGGTTCGAAGGCGAGATACTGGTTGTTCTTGTTGAGGAGAGTTTCGATGTCGATCAGATTGGCACCTGCACCGACATCGAGAATGAGTTCTTCTGGTTCATAAGCGAGGATTTGATTGAATGATGACAGATCAAGAATATCGCCTTCTACGGCATATCCGATTGAGCGCTTGGTGCCCATGCCGATAACTTCAAAGGCCGTTGTTGCATGACGCACACAATCAGCCAATTCGGTTTCGGACTGAGGCTTCATTCTCAAAACCGAGGTAAATCAGGGTGCGCAAGCTTGCCACCGCTCACATGAACGCGGCCCATTTCGGCGCAGCGATGGAGTTGTGGGAAAACTTTGCCGGGATTTAATAGTCCTTGATCATCAAAAGCGCATTTCAAACGCAACTGTTGATCTAAATCAACTTTCGTAAACATCTCCGGCATCAAGTCACGCTTCTCAACGCCAACACCATGTTCGCCGGTCAGCACGCCGCCAACCTTCACGCACAGGCGCAAGATGTCAGCACCAAATTTTTCAGCACGGTCGAGCTCACCTTCTTTATTGGCATCAAACAGTATCAGTGGGTGCAAATTACCATCGCCAGCATGAAATACATTGGCTACGCCCAAACCATATTTCTTCGAAAGTTCGGCCATGCCGCTGAGAACTTCCGGCAATTTTTTTCGCGGTATTGTGCCGTCCATGCACATATAATCTGGCGAGATACGGCCCACGGCGGGGAACGCAGCTTTGCGCCCAGCCCAGAACAAAACGCGCTCTGCTTCTGAATTAGACACCCGCAAGTTCATAGAGTTGTTTTGGTGGGCGATTTCGGAAACGCGGGTGATCAAGTGATCGACTTCAACCTGCGGGCCATCTAGCTCAACAATCAACAAGGCTTCAACATCGAGTGGATAATCGGCATGCACAAATTCTTCAACCGCATGAATGGCCGGGCGGTCCATCATCTCCATGCCGCCAGGAATGATGCCCGCGGAAATAATATCAGCCACGCATTGACCAGCGGTTTCGTTCGACGGAAAGCCAACCAACACAGCGCGTGCTGTCTCGGGCTTTTTCAAAATGCGCACCGTAACCTCGGTGACCACTCCAAGCAGGCCTTCCGAACCTGACATCAGGCCGAGCAAATCATAGCCATCGGAATCGAGATGTTTCCCGCCAAGGCGCACGACTTCTCCGGTGATCAAAACCATCTCAATGCCTAAAACATTATTGGCAGTGAGGCCATATTTCAAACAATGCACGCCGCCTGAATTTTCTGCCACATTACCGCCAATGGTGCAGGCGATTTGTGAGGAGGGATCAGGCGCATAGTAGAAACCATTATGTTCAACTGCTTTGGTGATGCCCAAATTTGTAACGCCCGGCTGAACAACGGCGCAGCGATTAACATAATCTATTTCGACGATGCGGTTGAACTTAGCCATGCCAAGTAAGATGCCGTCTTCTAGCGGCAGTGCGCCACCAGATAGCGATGTGCCCGCACCGCGCGGAACAACTTTGATATTATTGTCGTGAGCATAACGCAGCACATTAGAAACTTGCGCCACTGTCTCAGGCAATACAACAACCATCGGCATTTGTTTATAAGCGGTGAGGCCGTCTGATTCATAAACGCTCATCTGGCGGGAGGCATCAATCACACCTTCGCCGGGCACGATAGATTTTAGCGCAGCCACAATATCAGCGCGACGAACAAGAACGGCTTCATCTGGTTTAGGCATCATCAACATGGGCATTTATGCTCCATAGACTTTTTCACCTGCAACATAAGTTGCTTTGATAGCACGATCATCACCCAGGATAGCAAGCGCGAATAACACGTCTTCGATAGAATTTGAAAGATGATGCCGCGCGGCCATCACATCAGTTGCGCATGGATCTAAAATAACAATGTCAGCAAATTTTCCAATCGCCAAACTGCCAGTTTCGTCATCAATATGCAACCGCGTGGCATTGCCCAGAGTTGCCATATGGAACAATTCGGTAGCTTTCATTTTGCGGCCAGTGAGCATTTGCACCTTATAGGTTTCACCTAAAGTTTGCAGCATTGAATAGCTGGTACCCCCGCCAACATCGGTAGCGATACCAAGAGACACAGGGCGATTATTTTTCGAAAGATGGTTCATCGACATAAGGCCTGAACCTAAAAAATTATTTGATGTAGGGCAATGCACGACCGTTGAACCTGCATCGTGCAAGCGTTGCGCTTCGCTTTCAGACAAGTGCACGCCATGCGCAAACAGACTGCGATCAGTTAGCAATCCAAAACGCTCATAAACGGCGGTGTAGTCGCGGTCATTCGGAAACAGTTTTTTGATCCATTCAATTTCAGAAATACTTTCTGAAATATGAGTTTGCATCAATGCACCTTTGCAGAGTTGCAGTAATTCGCCGGTGGATTTGAGCTGTGCCTCGGTTGAGGTGATCGCAAAACGTGGTGACACCGCATGTCGCAAGCGGCCTTTGTTGTGATAGGCTTCATGGAGTTCAAGTGTTTCAAGCGCACCTTGTTCAACAGTATCCTGAACGCCTGGAATGGCATTGCGGTCCATTAGTGTTTTGCCGGTAATCAAAGCCATGTTGTTTTTAAGCGCAGCTTTGAACAAGGCTTCTGCACCCGCTTTGTGCGACGAGCAAAAAGCAAGCGCTGATGTTGTTCCGTTTTTGAACAGGCGCGACAGAAAAATATCTGCAGCTTTTGTGGCATGATCTGCATCTGCGTAAAGCGCTTCTTCTGGCCAAGTATATCGGGTCAACCAATCCAACAGATCGGTGGCTGCTGCGGCCAGCATGCGGTATTGTGGGAAGTGGATGTGGGCATCGACAAAGCCGGCCATTAATAATGATTGGCCATAATCTTCACGCGGCATAAGATCAAATGCGCGGGGCAGCAGCGGCAATGGGCCGCGCCACAGTATGCGACCGTCGTCTCCAATGACAATGGCACCCCGCGTTTCATGCGTGAGGTCTTGTGGCGTATCACCAAACGCCACCAACTGGCCCAGCACCAGTTTCGTCATGGCGTAACCATTGCTTCTAATCTGAAACTGACAATGCGGCAGACTTGCAAGATGGCTGTGTCAAACTCCAAATCTTTATTGTTTTTCACGCGCGCTTCAAAGGCAGCGAGAATTTGATGTTTGGTTGCACCCTTCACAGCATAGATAAAGGGGAAACCGTTTCGTGATTTATAAAGGTCATTTAGCCTTGTGAAATTTGCGAATTCTTCCGCACTCAATGTATCGAGGCCTGCGCCTTTTTGTTCATTGGTTGAATCATCAGTGAGCTTCGCTTTGGTTGCAAGATCAGGATGGGCGCGCAGCAACGCGAGTTGAGAGTCGCGGTCAGCATCAGACACAGCATCAATGAATGCCGAGCGCATATCGGGAAACGTTGCGTAGGGCCGATCTAATGTTGCATCTTCTGCCACCCATGGCGAATGTTCGGCGACGTCGCCAAACTGCGCGATGAAGGCTTCGTCAGTCATTTGGTTTATATCGGCGAGGGTGATCATTGTGCAGCAATCCATGAACCGAGTTTGGCGCGTTCTTCCGGCAACATATGCGTTTTATTACCCATGGGCATGCTGTTATTGCGCACAGCCTGGGCTTCAATTTGTTTGGCGTATTTATTCATGTCATCAATGGTAGCAAAGATAATGCCTTTGGGCGCAGCTTTGATTTTATCGTCGGTCGGGTTTGCGGCGTGGCATGAGTTGCAACGGCTTTGCACAATTGCAAAAGCGTCTGCATCACTTATTTTGGGACCTGTGTAAGGAACAGTTTGCGGCTGAGTGAGCATGACTGCACCTACAAGCCCCAGCGCGATGACAGGAATGGTCCAAGCGATCTGTCCCATTTCATCACCCACTTCATGCCGCAGCAAGAAATGACGCGAAACGCCGCCGATCAACACAATCAAGCCGACCAGAGCCCAAGCTTGAGGATGGCCTGTGATGATGGAATAGTGATTGCTGGTCATCATAAACAACACTGGCAATGTGAGATAGGTATTATGTAGCGAACGCTGCTTGCCGATGATGCCATATTTGGGATCAGGCTTTTCGCCTTTCAGAAGCGTGGCTGTGATTTTGCGTTGGTTGGGGATGATCACCGCAAACACATTGGCCGCCATCATGGTGCCAATGAATGCGCCGATGTGAATGAATGCTCCGCGCCCTGAAAAAACATGTGAGAAGAAATATGCAGCAGCGATGATCAAAGCATAAACGCTGATTGCCAACCAGCCTGTGTGTCTGCCGATGGGAGAGCGACACAGGGTGTCATAAATAATCCATCCGCCAAATAATGATGCAACCGAAATGCCGATGGCTTGCCATGTGGTGAGCGGCAACACAGATGGATCGATCAGATAGACATCAGCTGCGATGTAGTATTGGATGATGAGCAGCAAGAAGCCTGTGATCCATGTGAGATAGGCCTCCCATTTGAACCAGATCAAATGTGGTGGAAGCTCGGCTGGGGCGGAAAGATATTTCCGGACATGATAAAACCCACCACCATGTACCTCCCAAGCCTCGCCCGAAACGCCTTCAGGCATGGCGGCGGCTTTGCGCAGCGAGAGATCAAGCGCCACGAAATAAAATGATGTGCCAATCCACGCGATGCCAGCCACAAGGTGTCCCCAGCGCACGAGGATGTTCAACCATTCAGTGAGAAAGGGATCCATTAATTGGCTGCTCTTTGTTGCGCGGGCGTGACGGCCCTACGAAGTTCGCATTGCTCGATCATTTGCACGGCGACACCTGCCGCGATGACCGCGGGCAATTTTGATTTGAGCGACGAAATACCGATCGGGCAAGTCAATCTCTTTGCATCCACGCCCGCTTCGCGCAACCGCTTGATGAAGCGTGCGCGTTTGGTTTGGCTGCCGATTAGCCCCACGAATGGGAATGTTGGATTACGCAAGGCGTAGTCTACAATTTCAAAATCCAATGCGTGGCTGTGGGTCATCACCAACACAAACGCATTGCCTTCCATTTCGGCTGGATTGCCAGCAAGGCACGTTACGTTTTGGGGAACAAGAGATGGAAACGCATTTGGTCTTGCGTCCCACCATGAAATCCGAAATGGCAGAGGTGCAAGCGCCATGACCAAAGCGCGGCCTACATGGCCTGCACCCCAGAGATGGATGTGTTGGAAATCTTCTCTATGGTTTGTTGCATGGCTTCGGAGTTGGGGCAAGGATGCGCGATCAAAACTTTCGATACGCAAATCAACGCGCCCGCCGCAGCATTGACCCAAATCGGGCCCAAGATTTTTGCGGATCACTCTATATGTTGCTGGCTTTCCGAGCAGCGCCTGCGCTTCAGCCATGGCATGCCATTCCAATGTGCCGCCACCAATGGAACCGTGAAAGCCTTGTAAAGTCACTACCATCCATGCGCCTTGTTCGCGGGGTGTTGAACCTTCGGCATTGGTGATTGTGATCAAGACACAAGTGCCTTGATCTTCGACAGCAGCGATGATTTTTTGCCAGTAATTCATAGTGATTGCACCGCGCGCAAAATATTTTCTGGCGTTGCTGGCGCGCTGAGTTTTGGAACTACGCCGGGCTTGACTGAGGCGATAGCATCCATCACCGCGCACCACACTGAGATGGGCAAGATCAATGGCGGTTCGCCAACGGCTTTGGAGCGATAGATCGTGTCCATCGCATTGCCTTTGGATTTATAGAGCGCCACGCGAAAATCCTCTGGCACATCGGAAGCGCAGGGGATTTTATAGGTTGAAGGTGCATGCGTGCGCAGTACGCCCTTTGCATCGTAAACCAGTTCTTCAGTGGTCAGCCAACCCATGCCCTGCACAAAGCCACCTTCAATCTGGCCAATGTCGATTGCGGGGTTCAAAGAGTGACCGACATCATGCAGGATATCAACACGGGTGACTTTCATCTCGCCTGTCATAGTGTCGATCAACACTTCGGAACACGCTGCGCCATATGCGAAATAATAAAATGGCATACCTTTGCCAGTGGCGCGGTCCCAATGAATTTCGGGAGTGAAGTAAAAGCCTGTCGAAGAAAGCGAGATTTTTGCTTCTTTGGTGGCTTTGGCCAGTTCGCCGAAACTCATCGATTTGCGACCTGACTTCACTTTACCATTTGCGAAAGTGATTTTTGATTTCGCCACTTTCCAAATTTTTGCAGCGTGTGCTGCCATACGGTCTTTGATGATTTTGGCGGCGTTGGCCGCAGCCATGCCGTTAAGATCGGTGCCCGATGAAGCGGCGGTGGGCGACGTGTTGGGAACTTTTCCTGTGGTCGTAGCGGTGATTGCCACATGCTCGATTGCGATGCCAAAAACTTCGGCTACCACCTGAGCAACTTTCACATAAAGCCCCTGGCCCATCTCTGTGCCGCCGTGATTGAGATGTACAGAACCATCGGCATAGACATGGACCAATGCGCCAGCTTGGTTCATTTGAGTGAAAGTGAATGAAATGCCGAATTTAACGGGGGTGAGCGCCAAACCTTTTTTCAGAATTTTACTGGTCAGGTTGAATTTCTCAATTTCTTTGCGGCGCTTTGCATAGGAAGATGTTTTTTCGAGTTCGGTGATCAACTCAGCACTAATGTTATCGCGCAGCTTTTGACCATACGGCGTGACATCACGGCCACGCGCATAAAGATTGCGTTTGCGAACTTCAAGCGGGTCAATTCCCGTTTGAATGGCGATGGCTTGCATCATTTGCTCAGCAAACAAAATACCTTGCGGCCCGCCGAAACCACGAAACGCAGTGTTCGAAACCGTATTGGTTTTAAGGCGACGTGTGGCGATATTATAGGCCGGATAGAAATAAGCATTATCCGCATGAAACATGGCACGGTCGCATATGGCATTGCTGAGATCAGCCGAATATCCGCAGCGTGCCATCAGGTTCACATCAACTGCCGTGATGCGCGCAGTCTTATCGAAAGATGCGCTGTAGTCGACTACAAAATCATGGCGCTTGCCCGTCATGATCATATCATCGTCGCGGTCTAGGCGGCATTTTGCAGGGCGGCCAGTTTTGTGCGCGGCCAGTGCCGCAAGGCAGGCCCATTGCGTGGCTTGAGATTCCTTGCCGCCAAAGCCACCGCCCATGCGGCGACATTCAGCTGTTACTTTCGCATCGTCAACGCCCAACATGGCGGCCACGGAATGCTGAATTTCAGTGGGGTGTTGGGTTGAAGAATAAACCAACATTCCGCCTTTTTCGGCAGGCATGGCAAATGCGATCTGGCCTTCGAGATAGAAGTGCTCTTGGCCACCGATTGCAAAACTGCCTGAGATTTTTTGTGGCGATGATTTGATGAGCTTGGCTACAGCGCCTTTTTTGAAAGCATAAGGCGGCAACAAATCCGGTTTTGCTTCTTGCAAAGCGTCCTGCACAGTAACTGCGGGAGTTTCCTCCGCGATTTCTATTTTAGCAAGGAGCGCCGCGCGGCGGGCTTGATCGCGTGTCGCGGCAACAACGGCGAAAATAACTTGGCCGTTAAATTGAATTTCGCCGTCTGCAAGAATTGGATCATCACCAAGTGTCGGGCTGCAATCATTTTTGGCTGGAATGTCTTTGGCGGTGAGCACAGCGATGACACCAAAAGCATTTTTTACAGCGGACAGATCAAGCTTGGTGATTTTGCCACGTGCACCCTGCTTGGCATAGCCGGGTGCAACATGCACTGTGCCTTCAGGTTCGCGCATGTCGTCAATATAGACGGCGTTGCCTTGCACGTGGAGTTCTGCGCTATCATGGGCAATCGCTTTGCCGACGGCTTCGAGTGTCATAAATGCACCCGCGTTTCGGTTTGACCTGCTGCTGCTAAAAGCGCTTTGTACAAAAGTGCATTCGCAGCCGATGCCCGATATTCCGCACTCGCGCGCATATCGGCGATAGGCTCGTAATCATCAAGTTGGATGGCTAGAGCTTGATCTAACGTCTTGCCGATGAGTGCTGCCTCTGTTTTGAAAGCGCGTTTGGGCGTTGCAGCCATGCCGCCAAAGGCGATACAGGCGGCGATGATTTTTTCATTTTCTATTGTAAGTAAAAACGCTCCCATGACTGCGGAGATATCATCATCGCGACGCTTGGTGATTTTTGCACAGTTAAAAATCTGATTGGACTTTGGTCTGGGCACATCAATTTGCCACACTAATTCACCGGGCTTTCGGTCTTGCTTGCCGTAAGCAATAAAGAAATCTTCAAGTTTCATGGTGCGTTTGGTTTTACCCAAACGCAAATGCAGCGTTGCATCTAATGCGATGAGAGCGGGGGGCATATCGCCAATAGGTGAGCCATTGGCAATGTTGCCACCAATGGTGCCTGAGGAGCGAACCTGGCGTGCGCCAATGCGCTTGAGGAGTGCGCTTAAATCAGGACTGATGTTTCCAAGCGCTTCATAAGCATCAGCATAAGTTGTGCCCGCACCAATCGAAATATGGTCGCCATGATCGACAATTTTTGCAAAATCCTTGGCTGCGCCGGTATAAATAATTCTGGGCTGCGCGCGCATTTGCTTGTTGATCCATAAGCCTACATCAGTTGCACCTGAAACGACTGTGGCTTCTGGATAGGTGGCACATAAATCAGCAAGTGCTTCAGATGTTGAAGGCGCAGCAAAAAAGGAGTTCGAATCGCCAACAAATAGGTCGCCTTCGATATTTTCTAATGCAGCACATGTTTCAGCTTGCGCTGCATGCCAATGATCATCGGCCTTGTCACAAGCCGCAAGCCCAGCATCAATAATCGGACGGTACCCAGTACAGCGGCAAAGATTTCCAGCAATCTGTTCGACTACATCTTGCCGTGAAACTTTGCGGCCCTCATGCGCCAGAGAAAACAGCGACATAACAAACCCTGGCGTACAGAAGCCACATTGCGACGCATGAGCATCAACCATCGCCTGCTGCACCGGATGGAGCACGCCGCCGCGCGCCAGATCATCTACCGTGATCAACTCCTTGCCATGAATTTGCCCGAGCATTAAAATGCAAGCGTTGACTGCTTGATAGCGCACGCCGCCATTGTGTGGGGTTCCGAGAACAACAGTGCAGGCCCCACAGTCGCCTTCATTGCAACCTTCTTTCGTGCCCTTCGATTTTTCGGTGAGGCGGAGATATTCCAGTAGCATTGTATCTGGCGCGAATTCATCAATCCGCACCATCTCTCCGAGACGCATAAATTCCAGTGCGTTCATCAACTGCCCCGGTAGGTCGAATAGCCGAAGGGCGATAGCAGCAAGGGAACATGGAAATGCTGCGAAGCATCGGCAATTCCGAAACGGATTGGAATAATGTCCAGGAAAAGCGGCTCAGCAAATTGATAGCCAAGACTGCGCAAGTAATCCCCAGCATAGAACTGTAATTCATATTGGCCTGAAATGAAATCCGCACCTTCCAGCAAAGGTGCATCGGCACGACCATCCGCATTGGTGACAACAGACTTCACGAGTTCACCTTGCCACACTTCAATTCGCAAACCAGCCGCCGGTTTACCCAGTGCCGTATCTAAAACATGAGTGGTCAGTTTGCCCATTGAGTCGTCGCCTTTCAAACTCTGGAAGATGATCATAGATTTGCGCCAAAGCCAAGGCGAGGGGGATAATCGTCGCAAAGCTTGATTTTATAGGCATTCCGGTTCAAAGGAAGCGCCAATTACTAATTTGACAAGGAATCTAATGGCTAAAGAAG
>CAXTKH010000029.1:0-38759 GCA_964244815.1 uncultured Aestuariivirga sp.
GCTCGGTGTTTAAGGCGCGAAAGGCGATGGCTTTGAGTTTGGTGCCGTCGCTGGCAACCAAAGTGCAGCGCACATGGTCGGTTCCGGCTTGGTCAGCGTAGATCACCTTGTGGGCGGGGAACACGAACATGGGGGACGGGTGGGCTGAGCCATAGGGGCCTGCTTGTTCCAAAAGTTCGATGAGGTCGAGTGTGGCACCGCTTGCGGTTAATGCGCCGTCCACTGCAAGCGATGGGTCGCGGAGATTCTCGACTTCGGCGGTGAGCGATTCTTCAAGGAACTGGCGGAGTTGAGCCAGTCTCTCGGTTGGCACGGTGAGGCCTGCTGCCATGGCGTGGCCTCCGCCTTTGGTGAGGATGCCTGCTTCGGAGGCGAGACGCACGGCTTTGCCTAGATCAACGCCTATGATCGAGCGGCCAGAGCCTGTGGCTTGGCCGGTGGTTTTGTTGATAGCCAATACGAGGCTTGGCACTGAGAAACGATCTTTGAGGCGCGATGCTGCGAGGCCTACAACACCTGGATGCCAGCCATCAGCAGCAACAACGACAATGGAGGGGCGCTTGTCTCTGCCCATTGCGGCTTCAGCTTGGGCTATGGCTTCGTCAACAACGCGGAGTTCGATGACTTGGCGCTTACGGTTCAGATCATCGAGATTGCGCGCCAGTGCGTGGGCATGGCCTTTGTCGTTTGTGGTGAGGAGAGCGAGCGCTTCTTCGGCGTGACCCACACGTCCGGCCGCATTGATGCGGGGGCCAAGGATGAAGCCTAGAGCATAAACATCTGGCTTTCGTTTCAAGCCGCCGACGTCAGCGAGAGCGGAGATGCCTTGGTTTTCGCGGCGCGACATGATGCGGAGGCCTTGCGTGACATAAGCACGGTTCAGGCCTTTGAGGGGAACCACATCGCAGACGGTGGCGAGGGCCACGAGTTCAAGCCATTGCAGCATATTGGGCTCGGGACGTTGGTCGTTGTAATGGCCAAAGGTGCGGAGTTGTTTGTTCACTGCTGCGATCAAGATCATCACCACGCCAGCAGCACAGAGATGGCCCTGCCCTGACGTATCGTCTTGGCGGTTTGGATTGATCACGGCATAGGCTTGCGGCAGATCAACACCTGCTTGATGGTGATCGACGATGATGGTGGTGAGGCCCAAGTCAGCGGCGTGAGCCAGTGGATCATGGCTCATCACGCCGCAATCGAGGGTTAGCAATAACTCTGTGCCCTGCTCTTTTAACGTGGTGACAGCTTTTTCGGACGGACCGTAGCCTTCGGTCAGGCGGTCTGGAATATAGACATTGGCTTCATGGCCCACGCTGGCCAGAAAGCGAACCATGATGGCGGCTGAGGAAACCCCGTCCACATCATAATCGCTAATTATGCCGATTGCTTCTTTTTTGATGATGGCTTCGGCCAAACGTGCGGCACCCTTTTCCATATCCATAAAGGCGGATGGTTGGGGCATAAGGGAGCGCAGCGTTGGGTTAAGGAATGCTTCGGCTTCATCTGATGTCACGCCACGTGCTGCCATGACGCGTCCGAGGATTTCGGGCAGTTCGTTTTTTTCGGCAATGGTGTGTGCCAGTCTTTGATCATCCAAACGCGCGACCCAGCGCTGGCCTTTGACGGATTTTTCGACGTCGAGGAAGGCGGGTTTGGAATCAGAAGCGTTCAATGCGGATCACCCGTGGTGTGCCCGCGACATGGCCATCTTTTTGAATGCGTGCCACGGCTTTTTGGATCGACATTTCGAGTGTGTCGTGAGTGATCAAGATGAACTGGGCTGTGGCGCGTTTGGCATCTTTATCGGCTTTGCCGCGTTGGACGATGCTTTCGATGGAGATTTTGGCATCTGCTAAAATTGAAGCGATTGAGGCTACGGCACCGGGTTTATCGAGCAATTCCAGCGCCACATAGAACCCGCCTTCATGGGCTTTTGGAGGGGCTGGCTTGTACTTCTTCAATTCCTTGGCGGGAATTCCAAAGCTTGGGCGGATGTTTTTGCGCGCAATATCGATGATGTCTGACAAAACGGCAGAAGCTGTGGGGTGAGCACCTGCGCCACGGCCTTCGAGCACGAGATCACCCACGAAATCGCCCTTTAAAACGACAGCATTGAATACATCATCAGTCTCAGAAACGGGTGAGCCGCGTGGGATTAATGTTGGGTGAACGCGCTGTTCCACGCCGCCATTATGAGCCACTGCCACGCCCAGCAACTTGATTTTGTAGCCAAGTTCCGCTGCGTTGCGGATATCCTCCAAAGTTATGGCTTCGATACCTTCTATGCGGACTGATGGGAGATTAACTTCCGTACCAAAAGCGAGCGAGGTTAGCACTGCCAACTTATGAGCGGTGTCAAAGCCGCCCACGTCGAAAGTGGGATCAGCTTCAGCGTAACCTAGTTCTTGTGCTTCCTTAAGGACATCGGCGAAGGCTCTGCTTTCATTGGCCATTTTGGTTAAAATATAATTGCAGGTGCCGTTCATAATACCGAAGAGTTTGCGAACGGAATTGCCGCCTAAACCTTCGCGCAAGGTCTTGATAACTGGAATGCCGCCTGCAACTGCAGCTTCAAAATAAAGTGCTACACCTTTGGATTCCGCTGCTCGCGCAAGTGCCGCACCATGATGGGCCAGCAGCGCCTTATTGGCGGTGATCACGTGTTTTCCAGAGGCGATTGCGGCTTCAACTGCTTCCTTGGCCGGGCCGGTATCTCCTCCAATTAACTCGATGAAAACATCAATTCCTTTGGATTTTGCCAGTGCCACAGGATCATCAAACCAGTCGAGCCCTGACAAATCATGTTGGCCCCGCGTTTTGCCTTTGCTGCGGGCGGAAACACCAGTCACCTTTACAGGCATGCCGGCGCGCGTGGCGATGAGGGTTTCATGGGTTTTCAGAATGTCGAGCAGGCCTGTGCCAACCGTGCCCAAGCCTGCGATGCCCAATCTTAATGCGTTCGTCATGTTCCGCCTGTCTTTAACTGGCTGACTTATGGCTGGCGGGCGACGATTTGGCAAGAAATGCGCTTGCTGAATTTTTAATGGGGCTTAAATATAGGTCGTGTACCAATAGTAGTCGAAATGTCGGATTTGAAACAAGCACCACCAACTGAATTCAAGCTTCCTGATCCTGTGAAGCTGATGCAGAATCTTGCCCGGGTGTTTGAACGCGCTTCGGCCATTGCACGCCAAGTTGCAGAGCGGCCCGATATTCAAAAGAGTGAAGCGGAATCACAAATTTTACCCATGGAGCAAGTGGCCAAAACACTTGGCGAAGTTTTCAAGCATTATTCAGAAAACCCAGCCAAGACCATGATGGCGCAAATGCAGCTGTGGCAAGGTTTTACAGTTCTCTGGCAAGGGGCTTGGGCAAAGGCTCTGGGACACCAGGTATTTCCGATGGCTGCACCGGCCAAAAATGACAAGCGCTTCAAGGACAAGGATTGGCAGGAAAACGCAATCTTTGATTTTTTAAAACAGGCTTATTTGATCAGTGCCAAATGGGCTATCGATATGGTCAACGATGCAGGGCTGGATGATCACACCAAGCTGAAGGCGCGGTTTTATGTGGAGCAAATTACCAATGCTTTATCGCCTTCGAATTTCGCCATGTCGAATCCTGAAGTGCTGCGCGCCACGCTGAGCAGCAATGGCGAGAATCTACTCAAAGGTATGGATAAGCTGGAGCGGGATTTTGGCGATGGTCGTTTGCGCATTATGCAAACGGATAAGACCGCGTTCGAAGTAGGCCGCAACATTGCATTGACACCGGGCAAAGTGGTGTTTCGCAATGATGTGTTCGAGCTCATTCAGTATAATCCGTCTACGGAGCAAGTTTGTGAGTATCCATTGTTGATTGTGCCGCCGTGGATAAACAAGTTTTACATTCTCGATCTGACACCGCAGAAATCCTACATCAAATATTGCGTTGAAAACGGCATCACAGTGTTTGTTATGTCGTGGGTGAATGCGGGTGAAGCGCAGGGGCGGAAAACATTTTCTGATTATATGCGTGATGGTTTTCTAACAGCCGTTAGCAAAGTGCAGGAAGCCACTGGTGCCGAGAAAGTCAACTCCGTTGGCTTCTGCATTGGTGGCACTTTGGTTTCAGCATCGCTGGGCTATATGGCCGCCAAAGGTGACGACCGGATCAACGCTGCCACGTTTTTCACCACGCAAGTGGATTTTGAAAAAGCGGGTGATCTTTGTGTTTATGTAGACGAAGAACAAGTGCGCTGGATTGAAGGGCGCATGGAGGATAAGGGATATTTGCCGGGTTCGCGCATGGCCGATGCTTTTAATCTGCTGCGCGCCAATGATTTGATCTGGTCGAATGTCGTCAATAATTATCTGCTGGGCAAGGACCCAATGCCTTTTGATCTGCTCTATTGGAACGCAGACTCGACGCGCATGCCCGCAGGCGTGCACTCGTTTTATTTGCGCGAGTGCTACATGAACAACAGTCTGGCCAAGGGTACGATGGTGTTGGACAATGTGGCGATTGATCTCTCGAAAGTGAAAATTCCGGTTTATAATTTGGGTGCGCGTGAAGATCACATCGCGCCCCTGCCCTCGGTGTTTCGCTTGGCCGAATATTTCGGCGGCGACACCACGCTGGTGGTGAGCGGTTCTGGGCATATTGCTGGCGTGGTCAATCCGCCGAGCATGGGCAAGTATCAATATTGGACGAATGCCGCAGGTGCTGAGACGGTTGAGGAGTGGTTGGCTGGGGCGACCGAGACTGCGGGTTCGTGGTGGCCGCATTGGGTGGAGTGGATTAAGGTCAAGAGCGGGAAGTTGGTGGAGGCACCTGTGCCGGGTGATGGCAAACTTCAGGTGCTGGGTGATGCGCCAGGGGAATATGTACGGGTTAAGGGGGAGTGAGTGGAGCGTGCACCGGAACTTTATTGCTCTATAGCTTCAATGACATCACTTTTGTCGCGGCTCGCAAATATGGGTAAATTCACTTCCACGGGATTTTGCTCAAATTGTTTTAGAAAACCAATTCGGCGCACAGAACCAGAATGTTCCCGTTTGTCCACGGGAGATCGGTAACGTACAAATATTGTCTTTGCGATCAGAGCAGGGAATGGCATCTGTCCCGGACTTAAATCAGCTTGAGTGCATTCGCGCATTGAACTGGGTTCCGCTTTTTGAAACGATCCAAATGTTGTTCCGCCCTGCTGACACTTGTTTTCTACTGAAACAACCACCGCATCAACTTGTTCAAAATTAGAAATTCGTTTGAAATAATTATACGGAAGTACAATAGCTGCAACTATTAACAAAACAGCTAAATTGATCATTCTAAAAGACACTATAGTGACTCCGTTTCCAGTCGGTTGATGGAACAACTTGAAACAGCTCGCTTAAAGTTGCGTTAATTGTTGGATAAGACCGTTTTCTTTTAACTTCCCTAGTAAGCCCAATTGTCAGGAGCCTGTCAGATTTAAAAGCTATAACTAGGTTCGAGATCGTTACCTATATAGCGCTCTCATGTCGTGACGGCGGTCACTGCAATTTCATGAATTGATTTCTATCAATCGTGAGTTTTAAATCCAGGAGTATTTCTATGTCTGTTAATAGAAAAATCGGCTCAGCAGCCGCAGCGTTAATTGCTACATCATTAGTCGGTTTGTCATTTGCTGCCGCACCCAAAACTGTTGTGGCCGTGGCCTTGTCAGGAGAGGCTGGCGAACCAATGAAGATTGTTGCCGATAAGACAACAGTGAAGGCTGGTATGTTGGAGTTTGTTGTGACCAACGACGCCGTTGGCACTGACCATGAAATGGTATTGATCAAGCTACCAGATAAAAATACACAAATTACTGCCGATAAATCAACGCAGCGCATTGATGAAAAGAAATTGGATGCAATGGGCGAAGTTGCTGGACTTAAATCAGGCGACAAAGGCAAGTTGAAGGTTAAGCTTGCGGCGGGAGAATATGTTTTGCTTTGCAATCACAAAGCTCACTATGAACTGGGAATGGCAACTCATTTAACAGTTGTGAATTAAAATCGTTTTGCGGCTTCGCTGGTGATAGGTTCAACCGCCGAACGAAGCCGCATTTTCTTGGCATAGCTCTGAATGTTGGTAATTCTAAAAAAATGTCGCAACACACTTGCTGGATGCACGCACCTCCAGGGTGAGGGAGATTGCATCACATAAGGCTTCAAACAAAATCATTTTTGATGTAGAGCACTAGAACAGATGTTCCTGAAATAAAATTTTGTTTGTGAGAATAATGATCTTGTTTGATACAAAACCGAATTCCCCTAATAATAAATTTCGTGCAGCGCGTGTTGAAATATTAAAAGGGTTAATTGCCAGTACATTAGCCGAAAAATCCACATGCAGAATACTGGATATCGGCGGCACCTTTAATTTTTGGAATGTTTGGGGTCGTGAGTTTGATTGGCAAAAAATCGAAGTTGTCTGTGCTAATCTTGATCCCAGCGATGCCGAGGACGGAAAAGAAAACACCTCTATAACTATGATTCAAGGGAATGCTTGCGATTTAAATACAATTCGTGACAAAGAGTTCGATATTGTGTTTTCGAATTCTGTAATTGAACATGTTGGACTATGGCGAAACATGCAATCGATGGCCAAAGAAGTAGAGCGCATCGCCCCTCGGTATTTGATTCAAACACCAAATTTTTGGTTTCCCATTGAGCCTCACGCGCGCACTGCATTTTTGCATTGGTTGCCGGAGCCATTAGCATATCGTGTGGTGATGGCACGCAAATGTGGATTCTGGACCAAAGCGAAAACTGTTTCGCAAGCAATGTCGACGTTGCATGGCACGAAGATGCTTGACCACAATCAAATGAAAGAACTTTTCCCTCATGCCCATATCAAACGCGAAAAGTTCTTTGGACTCACAAAATCTCTTATGGCTATAAAAGCTTAGATCGAGGAAGTGATTTTTGCTAAAGACACTGCAAACCTATCGCGGTTTGGCCGCTATTTCCGTCGCAGCATTTCATCTTTCAACTTTGCTTGCGGACCCGCGTTACTTGGGTGTTCCAGTATTGAAATCGTTGACTTGGAAAATGAATCTCGGCGTTGATTTCTTTTTTGTTCTCTCTGGTTTTATCATATTAATGGCTCACGAAAGAGATCTAGGTCAACCAAACAAGCTGGGTTCTTTTATAAAAAAACGTTTTGTTCGAATTTACCCAACATATTGGATTTATGTCAGCGTGTTTTGTGTGTTGCTGTTTTTTGGGTTGGGAACCCAAGCCGTTTTACCGGATACGCAATCACAATGGTTTACGACTTATTCTTTGATACGCGGTGATTCCTTTCCGTTTACATTGGCGCCGGCTTGGACGCTGGTTCACGAAATTGCATTTTACGTGGTTTTTGCAGCAGCGATCGTTAACCGGAAAATCGGCGTATTGATATTTACACTCTGGTTCGTTTTGATAATCATTTATTTCGATTATCCGGTTGGTGAACAGAAAACTGCTTTTGCCACATATTTTGCAGCTTATAATCTAGATTTCGGAATTGGAATGCTCGCCTATTGTGTCTTTACCCGTTGGCGACATTTAAAACCGATTTATTTGTTGGCCTCGGGATTAACGCTTTTCAGCATTACATTTTGGAATGAAGCACAGGGTATTAATTCACTGGTTTTTCCTCTGTTCTATGCTTTATCTTTTGGCCTAATAATTACGGCTTCCGCGATTTGGGAAGTTAGTGTTTCAAACCTGAAGCTTTATATTTTGCCTTTCCTGGGAGATGCTTCGTATTCCATCTACCTTACCCATGAAAATATTGAGGGATTGGTTGCGAAAGTTTTTGTTAGACTTCAGCAGATAATCTATTTCCCAAATCAACTTTTGTTTCTTCTGATTTGGAGCATAACAATCGCTCTTGGTTGTCTTGCTTATTCACTGGTTGAACGACCTGCAACGCGGTGGACCAAACGGTTGGTGTTTGCAAACAGGAGTTAGTGGTCAAGCCAAGTATTACCGACGCTACCGTAGTCTGGCAGGATAAATTCTCTAATAGTTTACGTAGATCAGAAAGTTGTTCTGATACAGACCTTGGGTGGTGATGGGGCTGGCGTTGAGTTTTCCGTTTAATAGGTGGCTGCCTGAACCTGTGCCGGTTGATGTTGCCAAGCTCACAAAAACTGAAATGTTGCCGCCTGGGCCCACCAGATTTCCCGTGCCTGAGGTTTGAACAGCGCCAGCTCTGAATGAAACGGAATAGGGAATTCCCAGAGAACAGTTGACCGTAGCTGTGGATGTTGCAGTTTCCGTTCCAGTGATAGCCACGCGGGTTCCGAAATTCATGCTTGTCACGTTAATTGCGCAGTTTGCCGTTACGTTTACCCGGGTGTTGAATGTGATTGCTGTGGTTGCCGCAGATGCGAGTTGATGACTGGTTGCAATTGCAACAAGCATCGTCAGTCCAGTTAATTTGTTTCGACCAATACGCATCATAAGCCCCGGTTTCGGAGTTCAACGGTACATTCAAAAGTTTAAATGTGGGTGCAGGAAGACGGTAAAGAACTGCTTAGCGGCATTGATTGACTTGTATTGTTATAACAGTTTCGTGTGGAACAAATGCACGCTTAAGCCTCCGTGCAATATAGGTTTTTCGCTTTGGAGGAACGGCAATTTTGTGGCCTTGGCGAGTGAGGTATCAGCCGTTACAAGCCCTACGCGCCAGCCTTTAAAGCGCTGCATCAAAACCTGGCCAAGCGTTTCATACAGCGCAAACAAAGGCTTTTTATCACCAATGCGCAAACCATAAGGGGGATTTACCATTACCAACCCGGGCGGGCCCTTGGGAGGTTGGATATCGCTTATTGGTTTTTGGACGAAGGATGTGTTTGCGCTCACACCCGCCCTTTCAGCGTTTGCGATGGCTGATTTTATAGCGCCAGCATCACGGTCACTTCCGTAGAATTTGAGTGAAGAAATTTGTTGTGGATTAAGCAGTTTTAGCTGCTCCCACCGTGCGAGATCAAATGATTTTACGGATTCGAATGCAAAACTTCGCGAACGGCCGGGCATAAGACCGTTGGCGATTTCTGCTGCCTCGATCACGAATGTACCTGATCCGCACATGGGGTCGACCAATGTTTCTTTGCCATCAAATCCGCAACGGCGAAGCATGAGGCTTGCAAGTGTCTCGCGCATGGGGGCTTTGGCCACAGCCTCCTTGTGGCCGCGTTTGTGCAGCATTTCGCCGGAGGTATCGATACTGATGGTACAAAGGTCTTTTTCGATGCGGGCTTTTATTGCAATGATGGCATGTTTATCTATCGTTGCTCCAAGTTCTTCCTTGATCGCGGTGGCGATGCGCTGTTCGGCAGCGCCAGAATGATAGATTTTTGATTTGCGGCAGGTGGCTTCGACAGAGACGGGTTGATCGTGTCGTAGAAATTCTTTCCACGGGAAAGCGCGGGCGCGTTTATCAAGCTGGGCCAAATGGGCCACGTGAAATGAGCCGATGCGGGCGAGAACGCGCGAGCTGCCCCGAATTTGCAAGTTCGCCCGCCACACGTCTGGCCAACTGCCTTCAATGGTTACACCGCCCGTGATTTGCTGGGCGTTCGTAAACTTAAGCTGTTTTGCTTCTGCAAGCAGTTCGGGTTCAAGGCCTGGGGTGCCTACGAGGAAAATTTCAAATGTCTTGGTCATGAGCCACGCCTTAGACGCAAATTTCCTTTGCGTCGATAACTGCTAATCTCACGTAGCGGCGAATCGTAATGGGTGGGATTTCAGTTGAATATCAAAACAAGTTTGGAAGCGCAGTGGGAGAGTTTTGATTGGTTGATTTTCCGACGCATTTTTCTGATTTTGCTGGCGCTTGGTCTGGCTTATGCGTTGCCGTTGTTTTTTGATGATCGCTACTACCTGGATGATCTCGGTCGCAGCATCCATGGTTATGCAGAGTGGCAGCTAGATGGGCGGCCATTTGCGTCTATTTTTACCGCATTACTCAATTTCAAATCTCCGATTTTTGGGCAAGAACATTTGTTTGATATCAGCCCGTTGCCGCAAATCATGGGGCTTATAGCATTGGCTTTGGCGGCAACAATTTTGTGTATCAACTTGTTTGGCAGAGATGCGGACTTCTATTCAGCTTTAGTGGTGTTTCCGATAATCGGCAGCCCGTTCTTTCTGCAAAATTTATCTTACAAGTTTGATGCGTTTTCGATGGGTTTGGCGATGTTGTGCGCTATAATTGCGGCAATGCAACTGCGCGACCGTTGGTTAAACATTGCCGTTGGCAGTCTATTTTTGTTTCTGACTTTTGGACTTTATCAAGCAGCGGTGAATGTTTTCATTGGCGTAACAGCGATGCAGTTTTTGGCTTCGTGCTGGCGTGGTGAGGCCGACATATTCAAGAAGCTCAGCTATAATGTTTTGAAATTATTGATCGCGTTTCTGGCTTATCAATTTATCATCGTGCCGCTTTGTGTGCCGCTTGCGGGTTACACGCATGACAACAGTCAAACACTACCGTTAAGCGCTGATGGTTTAGGTCAGCTGGTTGTTCATCTGGCGTATGGTACCGTAACTGCAATGCAATTTTTAGTGCAAGCTCCCCTGCTGTTATTGGCGACGGTCGTGTCGATCATTGGTTTTGGTGTTATGTTTGTTGCAAGAGAAGAGAACTCGATTTTGAATCGTGGACTAAGGTTACTAATGATTATTGCCTGTGTTTTAGGCATCATTTTCGCCATCTACGGTTTGCTGAGTTTCTTACAAATCGTCGTTACCAGACCACGCGTGTTTTATGGATTTGCAGTATTTCTCGTTTTTGGATTTTATTGTTTTGGTCGGCTGGCGAAGACTTACCTTCCAACTGCCCAAGCTCTCTTAATTTTACCAGTGCTTTATCTTTACGTGATTTCTTACGGCTACGCGGCAGCTGCGCGCGCGCAAACGCGATATGATTTTGTGATGGGCGAACAGATTACCCAGCAGTTGCGAAGCGAAGGATTTACGAAAGATAGTGTTTTGATTTTGGATGGCACACAACCAAAATCGCCAGTGTTGCAAAATTCTGCGCAACTCCAAATCATAGATCTATTGATTCAGCCAACTTTTGTGCCGGGGCAATGGAATTGGGGATATTTGTTTCTGGAGCATATGGGGTTGAAGTTTAGGCAGGCGCCGTTGCCAAGCGATGATCAACTGAGACAAATGTGCCAAGTAGCGCCGCTTCGCAGCACAGATTATTTTAACATCTATAAAAACAACGATGTATATGTTGTGGCATTCACTGAAGGTGCGTGTCGGGGCAAGACTGCCCCATAAAAAAGGCCGCCAAACGAGGCGGCCCTTTCCAGAATATGATTTGAATTAACGCTTCGAGAACTGGAAGCGGGCACGGGCTTTTGCGCGGCCATACTTCTTACGTTCAACAGCACGGCTGTCACGCGTGAGGAAGGAACCCTTCTTCAACACAGGGCGAAGGCCTGGCTCGAAGTTTACAAGTGCACGGGCAATGCCGTGACGAACAGCACCAGCTTGGCCAGAAAGACCGCCGCCTACAACTGTGCAATCAATATCCATTTCCGACATGCGGTTCACTGCGTGCATTGGCTGGGCCAAAAGCATGCGCAGAACGGGGCGTGCGAAATATGTTTCGACTGGTTTGCCGTTAACAGTAATCTTGCCTTTGCCGCGCTTGATCCAAACGCGAGCAATCGCGTTCTTGCGGCGGCCCGTTGCATATGAACGGCCCTTGGCATCGATCTTTGGTTGAGCTGGGGCAACTGGAGCAGCAGCAGCAACGCCGCCTTCTGCAGTTGTGGCCATGCCCATTGCTGAACCCAAGTCAGCGAGTGTTTTTGTATCAGCCATAATTTTAGCCTCTCACGACGTTTTTGGGGTTCATTGCTTTAATATCAAGAACGGTTGGGTTTTGTGCTTCATGTGGATGTGTTGCACCCTTATAGATGCGCAAATTTGTCATTTGCTGACGCTTTAACGAAGCACCTGGCAACATGCGCTGCACAGCGAGTTCCAAAATACGTTCTGGACGCTTACCATCCAAGAACTGGTGGGCGTTGCGTTCCTTGATACCGCCGGCAAAACCAGTGTGCCAATAATAGGTCTTGTCTTGGCGCTTTTTACCGGTGAAGGCGATCTTTTCGCAGTTGATAACGATTATATTGTCACCGCAATCCATGTGTGGTGTGAATGTTGGCTTATGTTTGCCACGCAGACGGTTTGCAATGATTGCCGCAAGACGACCCACAACGAGGCCTTCAGCATCAATCAGCATCCACTGCTTCTGAATTTCGGACGCTTTGACCGAATAAGTCTTCATGAGCTTGTTCTCTGTATTCGAGTTAAATAAAACGCGCCTTCTTGTGAAAGCGCGATGTGGGCGGCTGATAGCCAATTGTGTGCATGTATGTCAATAAGAGATATGGATTTATTGCGTTTTATTGTGTTGGTATCCTGTTACCCTATTTATGAACGGAACCCAATAGGCTGTAGCGTCTTGAAGTTTCTGCTGGATGATTTGGTAATCGTAGCGTAAATTGACGACATTGAGGTGGTTCGATGAATAATTACATACGCTTATCGGTCGTTTTGGCTTTTGCCACCGTCCAGAATTTAACACCTGTATCAGCGCAGTCCAGCGGTACCCAAGCTACTCCACCCGCCGTTAATGAGCCTGTAAAGCCACCTGAAGCTGTGCCTGTTGCGCCCGCCGCACCGCCAGCTGTCACCCCTGCTCCGGCACCACCACCCGCTGCTGCGCCTGCCCCGGCTGTAGAACCTCCTGTTCCAAACTCGGAAGTTGCGCCAGTAGATCCAAGCGCTCCAGATACTGAGGGCGACATGAGTTTGGGTGAAGTGGACACAATAGAGACAGAGGAGTTGACCCCCGAAATGGCTCGAAAAGCCATTGATGCGTATATGATGGTTCAAGAAAAATATAAAGATTCGCCTCTAGCCGACTATCAGGACTTGCAAGAATTTGTCGATAAGGATCCAAAGGGTAAAGAGTTGGATGCTGATGTTAAAAGTTTTGGATTCAAAGATGTGAATGACTGGAATTTGGCAGTCACCACGATTGGTGTTACCTATAACAATCAGCTGAACGATCAAACCGCCGAGATTAACCAACAGATTGCAGATGTGACGGCCGATGCGACCATTGCTCAAGACATGAAAGACAAGTTGATCAAGAACTTCAAAGCTTCGATTCCCTCTGAAAATAATCGAAAGATCGTTGAGGATGTTTCCAAAGATCCCGCATACATTGATAAAATCAAGCTGTTCGAGTCTACAGAAGAATGACTGATGTTTTGAAGGTTGACCGCCAGGCTGCTGTTCTGCGACTGACTTTAACCGACGATGCAACGCGCAATTGTCTTTCCGAGGCTATGATTGCGGCTTTGGTTCAACAGTTGGATAACGCTACTGATGACAAGGCCCTGAGTGTTATAATTTTTGGCGCAGAGGGCAAAGTGTTTTCATCTGGTCATAATTTGAAAGAACTGACGCAGCACCGCTCTGATGCCGATCAAGGCTTTGCTTATTTCAAAACGGTGTTCGAAAACTGTGCGCGGTTGATGACGAAGCTTGCACAACATCGCTGTGTTACAATTGCTGAAGTTCAAGGATTGGCAAGCGCTGCTGGGTGTCAGCTCGTAGCATCATGTGATTTTGCTTATGCAAATGAGCAGGCAACTTTTTGCACACCGGGCGTTAACATTGGACTTTTCTGTTCCACACCTATGGTAGCACTTTCACGCTCCATCAGCGCGCGACATGCACGTGAAATGTTATTGAGTGGGGCAGTCTATGATGCGCAATATGCAATGCGCGTGGGGTTGATCAATGAGATCATCGCGCAGGATGGTTTGCGTGCACATGTCGACATGATTGCTGCGCGGATTGCAGAGAAGTCATCAGCCGCTATTCAATATGGCAAGCCTGCTTTTGATGCTCAGCTCAACCTCGGTTTAGAAGATGCTTACGGAGCATGCACAGCTGTTATGATTGACAACATCATGGACCGATCGGCGCGCGAGGGAATTTCTGCGGTGTTGGACAAGCGCAAACCAGACTGGTCTGCTCCATGAATCATGATTCCTATTCAACGAGCTACATCACCAATATATTGCGCGACGTTAAAACTATCGCGCTTGTTGGTGCTTCCAACAATGAAGTGCGCCCCTCGTTTTTCGTTTTAAATTATCTTCTGGAAAAAGGATATCAAATCATTCCCGTCAATCCTGGATTGGCGGGAAAAGAAATTTCGGGACAGAAAGTTTATGCAACGCTAAATGAAATTCCTATCAACATTGATATGGTTGATATTTTTCGGAACTCTGAGGCGGCGATGAGCATTACTCAGGAAGCTCTTGCACTTACTTTGAAACCGAAAGTGATATGGATGCAACTAGGAGTGAGAAATGATGACGCTGCAGCACTAGCTGAGAAGAGCGGGTTGAGAGTTGTTATGAACCGGTGCCCAAAAATGGAATTTGGAAAATCATCAGGCGAATGGGCGTGGGTTGGTGGAAATTCTGGGCAAATAAGTTCCAAGCGCCAAGTTTTGAATTCGAATGGCCGAATGCAAAGTCTAGGCATTGCGCCAAAATCCACGACATAGTCATTTGTCTTGCGACAGATTCAACGGAATCGATTGAATGCAAAATGTGAAAAATGATCCGATGAGATATACCAATGTGGCTATTGCTTTACATTGGATTACAGCATTGTTGCTGATTTACATGCTTTTCTGGGGCGAGGAGCTGATAATGGCGCCACGCGGTTCTGTACCGACCAACCCCATGCTTCACGCTTCGTTGGGAATATCTATTTTGATACTTGGGGCAGTGCGTCTTGCATGGCGTTTGATGAATCCCCCTCCTCCAGATGTGCCTATGCCAAAATGGCAAAGGGTTGCCTCAACGATTGTGCACGGTCTTTTCTATGCGGCTTTGTTTTTAATTCCATTGTCCGGAATGGCACTGCTTGATAGCGAGATTGCAGGCCGTCACCCGGAGTTGGCGAACCTGACATATTTTGGCTTGTTTTCGATCCCACATTATACTTTGCCGTGGTTCGGCGGCACCCATGAAGCGATGACCAAGATCGCGATTGGCCTGTTGATCATTCATGTTGGAGCGGCACTCAAGCATCAGTTCTGGGACAAGGATAAATTGCTGAAGCGGATGACGCCGCATTAGTTGCTTGCTGGATTTAGAATTGGGAGATAGGCTTGGTTCCCTTAAGTAAGCGAGGAACGAGCTATGACTGAGAAGACCCACGGATTTGACACTCTTGCCATTCATGCAGGTGGTGCTCCTGATGCCGCAACGGGTGCGCGTGTCACACCAATTTATCAAACCACCGCCTTTGTATTTAACGATGTTCAACATGCATCTGATCTTTTTGCGCTGCGGGCGTTTGGCAATATCTACACACGCATCATGAACCCAACCCAGTCGGTTCTTGAAGGCAAGGTTGCAGCTCTTGAAGGCGGCACGGCTGCATTGAGTGTTGCTTCGGGCCATGCTGCACAGTTACTGGTGTTTCACACGATGATGCAGCCCGGCGATGAATTTATTGCGGCGCGCCAGCTTTACGGTGGCTCGATCAATCAGTTCAACCATTCGTTCAAGTCATTTGGCTGGCATGTCGTTTGGGCCGATGCTGATGATGTGTCTTCATTCGAGAAGGCCATATCGCCGAAGACCAAAGCTATATTTGTTGAGTCAATCGCAAATCCAGGTGGGCGCATCACTGATATTGAAGCGATTGCGAAAATAGCCAAGAAAGCTGGCATTCCTTTGATTGTCGATAATACTTTGGCCACCCCTTATTTGTGTCAGCCGTTCAAGCACGGTGCCAACATTGTTGTGCACTCGCTCACCAAATTCATGGGCGGGCACGGGAACTCCATGGGCGGTGTGATTGTTGATGGCGGCAATTTTGATTGGTCCAAGAGCGGCAAATATCCATTGCTGTCTGAACCCAATGAAAGTTATCACGGCATGAAGTTGCATGAAACATTCGGTGGCATTGCATTTGCCATTGCTTGCCGCGTTTTAGGTCTTCGTGATTTGGGGCCATCGATTGCGCCGCTGAATTCATTTCTGATTTTAACAGGCATGGAAACACTGGCTTTGCGCATGCAACGCCATTGCGACAATGCGCTGAAAGTCGCGACGTGGCTTTCAAAGCACAAGAATGTGGCTTGGGTGAATTATGCTGGTTTGGCTTCAGACAAGCATCACGCTTTGCAACAAAAATACTCGCCAAAGGGTGCAGGAGCTGTGTTTACATTTGGGCTCAAAGGTGGGTTTGATGCTGGTGTAAAAATCGTATCAGGCGTTAAACTGTTTTCGCATCTTGCCAATGTGGGTGATACGCGCTCGCTTATCATCCATCCCGCTTCCACAACCCATAGCCAGCTTTCGCCCGAGCAATTGGTGAAGGCGGGTGCTGGGCCTGATGTGGTGCGGCTCTCCATTGGTATTGAAGATGCCGATGATATCATCGCCGATCTCGATCAAGCGATGGGTTGATCAATCGTTTTCTTGTGTAAATTCCAGACGGCAACGGCCAAAACAATCATGGCCGTTGCTTGATGGGTCAAGGCAAAGCCAATGGGCACATGCATCATCAATGTCATAATTCCCAGTGCCGCCTGAACGAAAACGAAATAAGCTAGCACCATGGACGTAACCGAAAACGTTCTGAGCGCGTGCAATGTTGCCACGATAAATATGATGTAGGCCAACATGCGATGCACAAATTGGACTGTCAAAGCATTCTCAGTCAAATTTCGCCATAGCGGTTGCATTGCATCTAATCCGTTTGGAATAAGCTTCCCTTCCATCAGTGGCCAAGTATTGTAGCCCTGCCCCGCATTTAGCCCCGCAACGAAGCCACCGGCAGCGATTTGCAGAAAAATGAGGACGAGAAGAGTGAGCGCTGTCCACGCGTCTAAATTAAATCTCAGTCGGTGGCGCCACTTCAGGGACGCGTTGGTCCAGATTATTGCGGCAAAGAATACACAGGCCAGTAGCAGATGCGCGGCCAATCGGTATTGGCTAACTTCCACGCGGTTGACCAAGCCAGAGGCCACCATATACCAGCCAAGTGCGCCTTGGAGGACGACCAGCACCACCAGCAACAAGAGCCTCGGCCAAATGCGGTTGGTCAACCTGCCCCTGACAGCAAAATACAAGAACGGGAGCAATGTGAACAAGCCGATAAATCTGCCGAGTTGACGGTGCGCCCACTCCCACCAGAAGATGAATTCGAACTCATTCAACGTCATTCCAACATTCTGCAATTTGTATTGCGAAGACTGTTGGTATTTTTGAAACAGTGCGGCCAAATCGGCCGAATTCATAGGCGGAATAGCCCCAAATATCGGGTCCCACTCGGTAATTGAAAGCCCGCTCTTGGTCAGTCGGGTAGCGCCGCCAACGATCACCATCACAAACACTAATGCTGCAAGCCAAAACAACCATTTTTTCATTGCAGGTATGGCCGCAATTGAACGTGCGTTCTTTATCGGCACGGCAACTTCATTGGCATTGGATTCGGCAATATCAGTCATGAAATAAAAATAGTCCGTCAGGAGTCTACAATCAAGCGCCTGTTGGCCGCAGGGTTTATACGTTTCCTTTCTTGGGACTTGGCGCTATGTGAAATCCATGAAGTTGAGAACGCGAAAACTTATTGGTACAATTGCCACCGTCACATTTTTGATCATCTACGCGCTTCTAGCCATGATGGTGGGTGGAATGTTAATTGTTGGCAGCGGCGTGCCACTGGAATTGCCATTTTATATTATTGCGGGCATTGGCTGGTTGCCCGTTGCGATGGTGATTATACGCTGGATGTCGAGACCTGATCCGCTCAACTGATATTCACGCGCGAAAACCTATTTAAAAGTGCCGTTGGTGCGCCTGATATGAGTGCGTCGATGTAGCGAATTTTCTGGTAGCGGCCAGAAACCATGATGCGTGGGAGAGCTTGCAGGTGCTGTGCATGGCCAGGGAAAACTGTACCTTTGCGTGTTGTTACTGACGCTTCAAAGCCAGCGTTGTGAGCGATGGCGAAGTCGCGCGGACCAGCGGCTGGCTCATCACCGTAGGGATATGCAAAATAGCGAACAGGTTGGCCCAACTCGCGTTCAATCATTTTTTTTGACTGCTCAAGTTCATATTTGCAGTCTTCCGCAGTTAGCTTTGCAACTGCATAATGGTTGATGGTGTGTGCGCCGATTGTACAAAGTGGATCGCGACTGAGAATTCGGATTTCATCCCAGGTCATGGCTACTGATCTACAATATTCTTGCAAATTGATGCCGAACTGTGTTGCCATGGCTCGTGTGGTCTCGCGCTGGGCATATTCAGGCATGGCTGCCAGTTTTGTGACAAGCTTGTCCCAGGCG
This sequence comes from uncultured Aestuariivirga sp., assembly GCA_964244815.1. Classification (GTDB taxonomy): domain Bacteria; phylum Pseudomonadota; class Alphaproteobacteria; order Rhizobiales; family Aestuariivirgaceae; genus Aestuariivirga. The sequence goes on from CAXTKH010000029.1 coordinate 18,421, forward strand.
GCCCATTTTCTGGTTTCAGTACTAATATCCAAGTCGAAGTTTTCACCATCGATATCGAACCGATATCGGTCACTTTTTGCAATCGCCAGCTCAAGCGCCCGCCACCACAGTTCGCAAGAACCATCGACAATCTTTGGAGCGACAAACACTGTGTACGGACAGTTCATTTTATCAAAAACGGGTTGTCCGTAAATCGCATTATCCTTGTAGCCATCGTCTAATGTAAAAACTGCGAATGGTTTCTGGTTGGCCTTTGGATTTCTTAACCGATCTACGGCAGCGCCAAGGGACAATGTTTCCATACCGCGTCGACGGACCAGTTCAATGATTTCGATCAAAAACTCAGGTGTGCATTCAAGTTTGCCATTAGGCGCAAAACCAGTCTGCAATCCACCACCTGGGCAGATATGATGAAAGCAGAAAATGCTTCCGAGGCCCTGCATCGATGGCCGCAGAAGTTTTGATAATCCAGTATAGTGAATAGTTTCAAGACAAGCGCGCAATAATGCAGGGGAAGCCATGGTTGTTAAGCCGAAGCCGTTTTTAAGTTATCCACCTGCGGATTGCTGTTCACTTGAATAAACATTGGCGCAAAGACGCCGTTTGATTGCAAGATTTGTGCGGCCATGATTGCATCACGCTGGCGCGGTGCGGTTGCTAGAATAAATGCTGCGGGACAATTTTTTACAAGGCCAGGTGCTGCGGCATAAGCGTCCCCCACCAATACAAATACATAGTCATAAATTGTGTCTAAAGCTGTCAATACTGAATCAAATTTTTCTGCTAAACGATGATCGTTCTCGGTATCGCGAGAAAGACCTTTGCGAATGATGTGAATTGTTGACTGCGGATCACGAATTATGATTTTTGTGAAGTCAGCTGTACCAGCCACTAAATCGATTAGTCCGGTTCCAGCTGGCAAGCCAGCCAACATTTCCAAATCGCCGCCGTGCTGCGAGAGGTCGACAATCGCAACGCGTTTTTTTCCTTCGGCTAGAATGCGCGCAGTGGAAAGTGCAGCAACCGCAGCGTCCGGCCCTTCGCTGCCCAAGCTGGTAAATGAGAAATTTTTGTAAGATTTATTCTCTCGCAATGTCTGGCACGCATTGGCAATCGCAGCGGCCGAAGCGTTGTATTGCTCTGACTGCTGGTCATTCAGCATATCCACTGCGGCCATACGAGATCCGGTTGCGATCATTGCCGAGACGGGACTTGTGAAAGGTTCCGGTGTTTTGGCCGGTGGTTTTGTTGTTAATGATTGTGGAAATATCAAATCTGGCACGACTACTGTTGATACCGCGGCCCCCTGCTCTAGTTGAGCACTTGCCACATGGGCGCGCGCGCCGGGTCCTTGGCCTCTTGCCATGTTTGCAGCGGCAGACATTACTTCCATGATGAACGCGAGCCCAAGGCCCAACCCTAATCCGGCCATCGTGGTTAAAAAGATTGTTGGTCCAATTTTTGGGAAATACGGCACCGGGGGCACAGCAGCACGTTGAATGATGCGCGCTTTGCTAGGCTGCATTTTTGGGTCTTGTCTGGCACTCGCATCGGCGTACCGGACCAACATTGACTCAAGGAGAGTGCGGTTTGCCAGCGCTTCGCGCTCCAAGCTTTTCAACTTTACGTCGCTGATATTTGCGCTGGATTCGCGACCTTTCAATTTTTCGAGGTTGCTCCGCAACGCTTCGGCGCGTTGATTGGCGATCTTGGCTTGACCTTGCAGACTTTCAACAACTTTCAAGGCTTCGCGTTTGATCGAAGTGTTAATTGATGACAGTTCTCTTTGGGCAGAAATCATCTTGGGATGGTTTGGCAAATAGGTACCTGACAGCTCCGATAGTTTTCGCGTAGCTGCCGATTGCTGTTCACGTAGATTTTGAATGAGCGGAGAATTCAAAACATCCGACGAAGCTTCAACTGCTCCGCTTGCCATCATATTTTTAATTTCCGCCGCGCGCGCGCTGGCTTCTCCCGCAGCGTTTTCAGCAACGGTTATTTGGGTATTAAGTTCCGAAATCTGCTGCGTGCCAAGTGTGGCAGTCTGCCCCTTCAATAACCCAGCCTGCGCCCGATATTTTTCTGATGCATTTTCGGAATCGCTTACTTTTTGTCTCAGTTCAGCGATTTGGGAACCGAGCCACAGGCGCGCTCTGTCAGTCGAGTCTGAATCACTTTCACGTGTGGAAGCAACATAGTTTTCAGCCAGTGCGTTGGCAACATTTGATGCTGCTTCCTTATCATTCATGCGCGAAGTGATTGAAACAATATTCGAGTCTTGAATGCCAGATACAGTCAGTTTGCTGCTCATTGCTTTAAGTGCGTTTTCGCGGGCCGAAAACAATCTCGGATCGTCAGCAAAACCAGTTGCGATCAGAACTGATTTCAATGTTCCAATTTTTGCGAGCGCGGTATTGAACTCCTGGTTTTTGTCGAGACCAAGTTGATCGCTGACCCGCCCAAATAAATCGCTCGACTTGATGACGGCAACCTGGCTTGAAATGTAGCGCTCATCTGCGGGCTGCGATGGCGTTCCCTGAATATCAGTGCTGGCGCGCTCAAATGAAGTCGCAGTGTTTTCGATGATGATCTGTGCTTCTGCTTGGTACGACGGTTTAAGCAAAAACACGATTCCCGAGCCCAAGACGCAGCCAACCAGCGTCAGCAGGAGCACCATTAACTTGCGGTGCCATATACCCTTGATCACGTCTGCAACATTCACATTTTGCGACGGCTCGGCGCTAAGACTCATGAAAACAACTACCCTTTATAAGTCTCGTGTTTGCAAGAGTATGGTAACTATTTGATTAACGAAACGCTACTTCAGGCAACTTAAGGTCTTGCTAACCATAAGCGGCTATGTTCGATGCAGTGAGTGTTGCGAGTTTTCGCATTGTCAGTGAGATTTGTTGGTATGCGTTATATTTATGTGTTGTTTTGTTGTGTATTTTTGTCAGCCTGTGCCGACACGTGGGAGACGGTTGCACCCAATTCTCCTCCTGGTGGCACAGGCATTTTAGCAAATGGCAATCTTGATGAAGGGCCTCAGGCCGTGTCAAGCGTATCAAAGGTTCCCGCCGCCAACATACACGGTCCATTGCCGCCGTTTGGAACAAGGGGCCACGCTTCAGCATATGAATTTGCAAGCGGTTACAGGGTTGGCTCGGGCGACAAGCTTGTTGTACGGGTGGCTGGTGAACAAGATTTGACAGGAGAAGTGCCTGTTGATGCTTCGGGCGCAATCTCATTGCCCTATGTTCAAACTGTTACGGTTGCTGGCATGTCCACGCCGCAGATCGAGGCTTTGATCACTAAAAAATTGCGCGCCGGATATTTGCGTGACCCTAAAGTTTCTGTCCAGGTTGTCTCTCTCCGTCCGTTCTTTATCATGGGTGAAGTAGCCTCTGCTGGAAGCTTTCCTTACCAAGCTGGCATGACGGTGCAAAACGCAATTGCGATTGCAGGTGGATATAATCCACGTGCTGACCAAACTGATGTTTTAATCACCAGACGCAACTCCAAAGGTACACAAACCTACAAAGTGCCTGTGACTACACAAGTTTATCCCGGAGATATTGTATTTGTACGGGAACGCTGGTTCTAATTATGCGCATTCTTCATGTGTTTCGCAGCCCGGTTGGCGGCTTGTTTCGTCATGTTCGTGACCTGGCGCGTGGGCAATCTGATTTGGGGCATGATGTTGGTTTATTCTGCGATAGCTCGTCTGGCGGCGAAAATGCTAATCATCTGCTCGGTTCAACCGAACCATATTGCAAACTCGGCATTCACCGCAAAGCAATGTCGAAGCTACCAGGATTAGGGGATATTTCTTGTTCAGTGCAAACCCTCAAGTTGGCACGGTCGCTAAAAGTCGACATGATCCATGGCCATGGCGCAAAAGGCGGGCTCTATGCTCGTATTGCGGGCAAGCTCGGCAAAGTTCCGGCATGCTACACGCCTCACGGTGGCAGTCTGCATTACGACTGGTGGAAGTTTCCCGGGGTTGCGTTTTTAGGAACCGAATGGCTGCTTCGTAAAACCAATTCTGCGATGATTTTTGTTTGCGATTACGAAAAGGAGCTTTTTCAAAGCAAGATCGGGCTTGGCCAATGCCGGTCAGCTGTGGTTCATAATGGCTTATGGGACGAGGAATTCCAGCAAAGACCACTTGCGGCAAGCGCCAAGGATTTGTTGTTTGTAGGGGAAATGCGAAACCTCAAGGGCGTGGACGTGCTTTTGAATGCCATTGCTCAGTTAAAACCGCAACGGCTGGTGACCTGCTGCTTTGTTGGCGAAGGGGAAGATCTGGACTCTTTTAAATCGCTTGCTAATGCGTTGGGGCTGGCGGACCAAGTTTCGTTTATCGGCCGCAAAACGATGAAAGAGGCTTTAGAGCTGGGTCGCGTTTTTGTTCTGCCTTCTCGGAACGAGTCATTCCCTTACGTTATGCTAGAGGCAGTAGCGGCCCATAAGCCACTGATTGCAAGCAATATTGGGGGTATTGCTGAAGTGGTTCCGCAAACTCAACTATGTATTCCTGATGACCCTTTGGCCTTGGCGTTGCTGATTTCCAATACACTGGAAAGCCCGGCAAAAGCGCAGCGGAAAGCACATCTTTTGGCGGATGATTTGAAAATCAAATTCAGCGTCGAAGGCATGGCCGCAAAAATTACGGCATTTTATCAGTTGTCGCTTTAACTATTCCTTAACCACAGCATTAACCTTTTCCGTTAAGTGCGCCACTCGGTTTGGGATTTGCTGCTGCATACTCAACATCGCTTTGATGTATCAGTATGAAGCAGGTCATGAAGCCAACATCGGAAAATATTGAACTCGCAGCAATCGTCGATTTGGACGAAGCAATTGGTGCAACTTCAAGGGAGCGGCTGCGGGATAAAATTGGTGGAGGGCTCAAGAACACTTTTTTTGTGGCTCCGCAAATTGTCGCTGCTGTGCTTAGGTTGTCTGATTGCGCAATGATGTTCCTCATCGGACTATTTACAGTTCTGCGTTACCCGGGTCTGGTAAGCCGTGTTGATGGCCTCATATTTCTAGCGGTTGCTGGGTTTGCTGCAACGATGCTGCCTCTCGTGTTTGGGTTATTTGGGCTTTACCGCCTTGATAACCTGATCATGCCGGCTCGCAGTATTTTTAAGATGTTTGTAGCGTGGAGCCTGCTCTTTGTTCTCCTTGTATTTGGGTTATTTTTTCTGAAAAGCACCGAGAGTGTTTCACGCATCTGGCTCATCAGTTGGGCTACGGCGGGGCATGTGCTGTTTTTGTGCTACCGATTTTTCGTTGCCGCTCTATTGCGGCGCTTCAACCAGAATGGTCAGTTCAACAAGCGGGCAGTTATTGTGGGCGGTGGCGAGGCTGCGAGCAAAGTCATCGCAAATCTGCAATCACATAATGATACTGGCGTTTCCCTCATTGGATATTTCGACGACCGCGATGATACCCGCAGTCTGGCAGAGGCGCACGGCGTCATGAAGCTGGGCAGTATCGACGATCTCATCGATTTTTCACGCACTACGCGTATCGATAGTATAATTATCACTTTGCCCGTCACGGCCGAAGACCGTTTGCTGCAGATATTGAACAGGTTGTGGGTTTTGCCAGTTGATATCAGACTCAGCGCTTACGGCCAAAAACTGCGCTACAGGCCACGTGCATATTCCTACATTGGCAACTTGCCGTGCCTCGATATGTTTGATCGCCCGTTGGGAGAATGGGGGCCACTGTTCAAGGCGAGCATGGATAAGCTTTTTGCAGGCCTTGCGATTATAGTTTTCTCGCCAATTTTTGCAGCGGTAGCTATTGCTGTGAAATTTGGGAGCAAAGGGCCAGTCATTTTCAAGCAAAAGCGTTTCGGTTTTAACAATGAGCTTATCGAAGTTTACAAATTTCGGTCGATGTATACCGATGTGGCAGACCTGGATGCTTCAAAACTTGTGAGTAAAAATGACCCTCGGGTAACACCCGTTGGACGATTTATTCGCCGCACGAGCTTGGATGAATTGCCGCAGTTTTTCAACGTGTTGAAAGGTGATGTTTCGTTAGTTGGCCCACGCCCCCATGCCACCAAAGCCAAAGCCGCCGATTCATTATATGAACATGTGGTGGATGGGTATTTTGCGCGTCATAAAGTAAAACCAGGCATAACTGGCTGGGCGCAGATCAACGGTTGGCGCGGCGAGACCGATACAGCTGAAAAGATTGAACGGCGTGTGGAGCACGACCTTTATTATATCGAGAATTGGTCGTTGATGCTTGATCTCTATATCCTCGCCAGAACGCCACTCGCATTGATCAGACCAGAGAATGCTTATTGACGTGCAAACCCGTTGTTAACCTTTGATCTTTACTTTTTGGCAATAACCTAAACCGGGAAATATTGAATTTTGGCACATGCCGAGCAGTTAGGCGGAGCGAGCTTTACGCAAGGCCGTACCGTTGGCCGACCTATTTTTGAAAAATTGCGTCACGGTTTGGTCTGGATGATATTTGCGAGCGCGTTCGTTGTTATTTTCGAACCTGCACCGACTGATCTATTTTTCTTTCTGGCATTTGCGGCGTTTATCTATACTGGCACTAACTACACGCCTGCAATTATGCCTTTCTTTGCCTTGCTGTTGATTTACAATCTTGGTGGAATTGTTACCTTTGCGCTTGTAGCGCCCAGTCCTGAAGCGTTGATCTACAATTTCACTTCAATTTACATGGCGGCTTCTGGAATATTCTTGGCAAGTTATCTGTCGATTGATACCGCAAAGCGCATTGAAATTGTGTTTTCAGGCTACGTGTTTGGTGCGGTCGTAGCAGGCGGACTGGCCTTGCTTGCATTTGTATTTGTAAAAACAATTGGCAAAACCTTCGTGGCACTCGGTGCGAATGATTTGATTAATTATGGTCGTGCCACTGGCCTGTTCAAAGATCCAAATGTGTTTTCTACTTTCATGGTGTTTCCATGCGTATTATTGGCGCAACGACTGCTGCTGGGCACAAGTAAACAGCCTTTGATAACGTTGGTCTATTTTTGTATTGTTTTTACCAGTCTGGTCTTGGCGTTGTCGCGTGGTGCCTGGATCAACATGGCAGCCTCCATTCTTATGATGGTGGTTTTGACTTTTGTACTTACCCAATCAAACAAGCTTCGTGGGCGCGTGGTATTCATGTCTTTGGTTGGATTGGGACTGATTGTAATCGCACTTATACTTCTCCTCTCGTCACCCGACATGAAGGCACTATTTCTTGATCGTTTTACGCTGACCAAAAGCTATGACAGCGGTGAACGTGGGCGCTTCGGCAACCAGTTGAACGCCATCCCATTGTTGCTTGATCGTGCTCTGGGCATGGGACCTTTTGAGTTTCCTAAAATATTTCGCGAAAACCCGCACAACACGTTCATCAATGCATTTGTGATTGGCGGTTGGCTGGCTGGTGTAACATATTTCTGTCTGGTTTGCAGTAATCTCTATGTGGGATTTCGTACCGTGATCGTAAGGTCCCCGTATCAGAATCATGCAATTTTGGTGTTTTCGTGCCTGGTCAATGTGATGTTGCAAGGTATACAAATTGATACTGAGCACTGGCGGCATTATTATTGGATGATGGGCATGATGTGGGGCCTCGCTGCCGCCACGTTGCATTATACGAACTCATTAAGCTCCAGTGCTGTAGATCAGCCAACGCGAAAAACGTTGGTGTGAATTTGAAAAACGTAAATTTAGATATCGAACAGGTAAAAGCAGTCACATTGAAAACTCTGCTGGGCAACAAATTAGTTGGATCCGGCATGATTTCCTTACTTATAAAGGTCTCAGGCGCTGGTTTGAGTTACCTAATGTTTGTGGCATTTGCTCGTTTATTGAACGAACGTGACTACAGCAATTTTGCTTTTGCATTTAATTTAGCAATTGTAATTTCAGGTTTTGCAGGATTTGGATATTCCACCGCCATCATGCGCTATTGGCCAAAGTATCTGGCGCAAGGCAGGCCAGATTTCGCCAAGGGTGCTGTGAAAATAGGCGGGCTGCTCACGTTGCTGGGTATAGCAGTCGTGCTAGTGATTGGTTTTGCCGCTGATCATTTCGGGATTGTAACGTCTGAACGAAATTATTTCGTCGTAGCTACGCTGGCGTCTGCATTTTGTATAGGTGATTTTACCACTGGCGTACTGCGCGCTCAAAACAGTGTTGTTGCCTCGATGTTTCCGCGTGATGTTTTGTGGAGAATTCTAGCACCATTAATTTCTGCTCTGGCTGTCTGGAGTGGCTATGCCCTCAATAGCAGCTTGGCCGTTTACATCAGTGCGTTTGTTCTTTTGGCTTTGCTGGTTTACCAAATTACTGTCATTCAAAAAAACGTAAGGGCCACAGACGTTCAATTGCCCACATTAACGGATTGGGCAGGTACTAAAAAGAGCTTGTTACCATTCTGGGGCGCGGGCATTGTTTTTGCGCTGATCCAGCAAATGGATGTCGTTGTTATCGGATTTTTAGCGAACGGGGGTGAAATTGGTGCTTATTTTGCCGCTCAAAAAACGGCTGCTTTGTTGAGTTTAGTTTTGATCGCCGGAGGCCTCGCAACTGCACCTCTGATGGCAACGTTATATGAGAAAAAACAAAAGAGAGAGTTACAAAAGCTATGCCGTCAAATGGTTATTGTCATAACTGTTGTGACATTGCTGGGTTATCTCTTTTTAGTGTTCACAGGAAGTATTTTACTTTCGATCTTCAATCACAATTTTATCTCTGCTTATCCTATCCTTCTCATATTGGCTTTTGGTTCGATGATTGATGCCGTCGCTGGGCCAACGACCTACCTCATGCAGATGACATCGCTGGAATCTGTTCATGCGCGCTTAATTGCCATTATTTATGTATTCGTCTTCGTACTGCAACTGATCTTCATACCTCGATACGGTGTGATCGCCGCTGCTATTTCGAATGCTGTGGGTGTTATTGTGTGGAATTGTGTCAGCGTCTATTTTCTAAGAAAAAAAATTGGAATTGATCCATCACTTTTTGGGATATTTTTTCCCGTCAAGCCCAACTAGAAAATTACGAGTTTTATTTATGAAAATGGTCGGAGCGACAGGATTCGAACCTGCGACCCCTAGTCCCCCAGACTAGTGCGCTACCGGGCTGCGCTACGCTCCGACGTTTGTGTCGCTCTAGCATTGTTAATCGCAAAGGCCAAGCTTAAAGCAATCAGGTAATTTTTTTCGACATCAGCCAAAATAGATCGCCTCTGCGGCCTGTCAATTTTTGGGTTTCGTTGCCAACAATAAATCCCCAAGACAGCTCAGCTGCGATGACAGCAAGACCAACGCCCAGAATTCCAAACATAGGCTGAAACAACAACCAGCTTACGATTAAAATCAAAATACCAATCAAACACGCCACAGCGGAACGGACTTGGAATCCGCCGATTGAAAGCATGTGTTGGTTCATACCGCTAATCGCGCGTACGGCTTGTCCAGCAATAAGCAACACCAGCAGCCAATGTCCTTGCTCATATACAGGGCCAAAGAAACTTAAGAAAAATCGACCAAACAATATTGCTGCGATGAGTGCTGCGATGAGCGTTCCGAGCGTCAGAAAATTCATGCGCATTAAAATCGAGTCTACTGATTTTGAATCATGAATGGTCAAAGCATGGGTCAAATCACTCAACACAAATTGCTGGGATGATTGGATGATAAAGCCTGCCAGGCTTGCCAAACGAATCGTGAGACCGAGCATCGCTACTTGTTCATGCGGCAGGAAAAAACCACCGATCAAAGTAACAACATCTGCAAACAATGTGGTGACTGCGGCAACAATCATCAGCGCAAGTAAACGGTTTCGCAGCGCAGCTGTTAACTTCGGTTTGGCCTCTGACCAAAACCTGAGTTTCAAGCCGCCTTCACGCATCAGCATTGCCCAAGTGAATGCCACGATCGCGTTCGATACGATAAATACCCAAAGCACATGCACAAGGGACAGTTGATAGCCCAGCGCAAAAGCGCCGGCGACGTAGATAAAAAACAAGCTGGGCCGGAAAATGAAATCTGGCAGAAAAGCCAACTTGTACCGTCGCAGAACATTTGCGAGTGAGCCGTTATAGCGCATCAAGCCTGAGGGAATTGCTGACAAACTGCCAAATACAAGCGCTATGCGCAGACCTGAATTAATCGGTGCGAAGATAACAATTGCGCCTACAATTATAAACAATACCAGAGTCACCGCCGCAAAATCGCGCAAAAATGCGCCGTGAAAGGCAGCAATCAATCGGTTCAATTTCAGTGCCTGAAACCGTGGCAATTGCGTGAGTGAGAGAGATGGATAACCCGCCGAAACAATCAAACTGAAAATTGCAGCCATCGACATTGCGAGAAATATAATACCGACATCGCTTGCAGGGAAATTACGGGTCAATACAAGTTGTGTGAGCAGGCTAATGCCAGCGCCCACCAGGCGTGAGCCCACGCTGCCCAACGCCAACTGAATCATTTTTCCTAGAGTCATGTATGTGCGCTACGTAAACCTAAACTAGCGTCCAAGTGGATCCAGCATTTTGCGGGCGTCAGTCAGGTCTTTCAATGCAGCTTTAAGTGCGTCGGAATGCGTTGGCGACAGCTTGAAGATGATCTTGGGCGCTTCATCGAGTGACCGTGCCAATGGTGCTTTGCCCACGCGTGGTGCAACTTTGGCTGTGCCTGGAGGTGGCGCACCCTCACGTGCTGCATCACCTTTACGCGGCATAACTTCGCCTCGACCAATGCCTACAACATAAGGCCCGCCTTCTTCTTTCAGAATACGTTGCACACCACGAATTGTGTAACCTTGGTTGTAAAGTAGTGTGTGAATGCCTTTCAGCAATTCAATGTCGGCGGGGCGGTAATAACGTCTGCCGCCTGCCCGCTTCATTGGTTTTATCTGCGTAAACCGCGTTTCCCAAAAGCGCAGCACATGCTGCGGAACGGTTAATTCCTCAGCTGCTTCACTTATCGTGCGAAACGCATCTGCTGATTTTTCCAAATTAAGTCTCCTGCCCCCTGAAGTCGTATCAATCGATCTCGCCCGGTTCCTCACCGTTGATTATGTTTTTCATAATCTGGCTCGGTCTGAAAACCAAAACGCGACGAGGCGTAATTGGAACTTCTTCGCCAGTCTTGGGATTCCGGCCAATGCGCTCGCGTTTGCTGCGCACCATAAATGTCCCAAATGATGAAAGCTTGACTGAATGGCCCGTAACCAGGGAATCGGCAACAAGATCCAAAACCGTATTGACCATTTCAGCTGATTCAGTGCGCGACAGGCCAATGTCCCGGTGCACCACTTCTGTAAGATCAGCGCGCGTGAGAGTTTTACCGCTCATGTAACCCCCTAAAATATAATCGACTCATAGCCTTCAGAGCCTCCTGGGTCAAGTTAACAACCTATCTTCTCAATAGCTTAAACCAAACTCTTAATACCGCGCAAGGGTTGCACCCCAAGTAAATCCGCCGCCCATGGCTTCCATGAGAATCATTTGACCGCGTTGGATACGACCGTCTTGCAATGCAGCATCAAAAGCCAACGGAATTGAGGCAGCTGAAGTGTTGCCATGCTCTCCCAATGTCATCACAATCTTGTTCTCATCGATGCCAAGTTTTTTGGCTACACCTTCCAAAATGCGTCGGTTGGCCTGATGGGGAACGAACCAGTCGATTTCGGAAGCATCCATTTTGGCTTCAACCAACATCTCGGCAATGACAGTGGAAATATTGGTTACAGCGTGCTTGAAGACTTCGCGGCCTTCCATGCGCAAAAAACCAACAGTTTTGGTTGTTGATGGCCCGCCATCAACAAAGAGCTTATCGCTATATCTTCCATCAGCACGTAGTTTAGATCCTAGAATTCCACGGTCGCTATTATCGCCTTTGCCTTCTTCAGCACTCAAAACAAATGCGCCAGCGCCATCGCCAAACAAAACACATGTGGTACGGTCATTCCAGTCTAGGATCCGCGAAAACGTTTCCGATCCGATTACGAGCACACCTTTGGCTTGCCCGGTTTTAATTAGCGCATCGGCGGTTGAAAGCGCATAAACAAAACCTGAGCATACAGCTTGGATATCGAATGCCGCGCCGCGTGTGATGCCCAAGTCTGCCTGGACCATCGTTGCAGTGGCTGGGAATGTGTTGTCTGGTGTTGATGTTGCCAGCACTATGAGATCGATTTCGGCTGCCGACATGCCAGCGTTGTCCAGCGCCTTCTTGCTTGCAGCTACGGCCAAGCTGCGCGTGGTTTCACCCTCACCTGCGATGTGACGCGCGTGGATGCCGGTGCGTTCGACGATCCATTCATTGGTTGTATCAACAATTTTGCTGATATCAGCGTTGGTCATCACGCGCGCGGGCAGTGCTGTTCCCACACCGCGAATTATGCTTCTGATCGTCAAATAATCTACTCCGCAGCTTGGGCTTGCGCTTGTTGCGGCAACAAGGTGTTGATGTTGGAAAGGTCAGATGCGATGCGCGCTACCAATCCATTTTTGACCATATCAACAGCCACATCAATGGCCGTAGCGAAACCCAATGCATCTGTGCCACCATGGCTTTTGACCACCACGCCTTTGAGGCCAAGGAATACCGCACCATTGTGTTTGCGCGGATCTAGTCTTTCGCGCAACGCATCGAATGCGCCGCTTGCAAGGAATGCGCCTATTCTTGTGACAATGGTTGACGACAGTGCGGCTTTTAAGAACGTAGTGATTTGTTTGGATGTGCCTTCTGCCGTTTTCAATGCGACGTTGCCAGTGAAGCCTTCGGTGACCACCACGTCAACCTTGCCTTTGCCAATATCATCGCCTTCAACATAGCCTGCATATTGCAGAGGCAGTTTCAATTCACGCAACATGCGACCTGCTTCTTTTATGGCTTCATTGCCTTTCACTTCTTCAACACCAATGTTCAGCAAACCCACAGATGGGTGTTCAATATTAAACAGGCAAGAAGCCATAGCCTCTCCCATGATGGCAAACTCAACGAGTTGGCGTGCGTCGGCGCCTATGGTTGCGCCCACATCAAGCACAACACTTTCGCCGCGTGTGGTTGGCCAGATGGCGGCTAAAGCGGGCCGTTCAATGCCAGGCAAGGTTCTGAGTACAAAACGCGACATGGCCATAAGCGCGCCCGTGTTTCCTGCAGAGACAATTGCCTGCGCTTGGCCTGTGTTCACAGCATCAATAGCTTGCCACATGCCGCTTTTATAACGGCCACGCCTTAGGGCTTGACTTGGCTTTTCATCCATAGCCACTGAAACATCAACGTGGCGCAACTCCGAGACACTTGCCAGCTTTGGATGTTTGTCCATCCAAGACTGCATTTTGGCGGTTTCGCCGACGAGGATAAATCGCAATTCCGGATGACGAATAGCAGCGAGGGCAGCCCCAGGTATCACCACCTCAGGGCCCAAATCGCCGCCCATTACGTCCAAGGCGATGGTTTGCTTATTTGTCATATGACTAATAATATCCGATTCTGTTGCGTCAACTGCCCAAAGCGCAGGATAAAGGCTTGTGGCCGCGTGACAACATTTAAATTTGACCAGCAGTTAATTGGAATTCTTGTCTAACTTTAACAGTTTTCCGAGCGACCTTTTTTCTTCTTCGTCAACCTCAAGATGTGCTTCGAACTCCTCCCCCGGTTTGCGAGGGTAGGCTTCAATTTCAAGACCCATGGTTTCGGATACCAGTTCGCCTAAATCCACAATACCGTTATCAATGATATCGGCATCCTCCTCAATTCCATCAATGGCTATTTTCGGTGGCAAGAAGTAACGCTCGACTTCAAATTTTTGCGTATGGCGGAATGGTTCAAGGCTAACAACTGACACCTGCTCCAGATCGGCTGTAAAATCTCCCGTAACCTTCAGGCCACCACCGCGCCAAGGTGTGGCAACGAGATGGGCTTTAACCGAATGAATTGCTGGCACGTCGAGCCTTAATGCCAGTGCTAAACACTCCTTGGGCTCTGCTGCAAAAATTTCATGGCTGCCCTTTCGAGGAACCCGGTCAACAATGAGCGGCCGCGAGAATTCAAGTTTTGGCAATTGGTCTTTTTTCATTGTTAAATTAATTCTCCATTGAGAAGTATTCCAACAGGAACTGTGGAAAGCTCAAGCTTCCAATTTTTGAACCAGCTCAGCAGAAGTTCGGCACTCTTGGTGTTCTCACCGCTGTAAACATTGCGCTGCAAAGCTTGAAGGACTTCCGCATCACCCTTTTCTTCTGCCAAAGCATAAGCTTTGATGCGCCCAGCGAAGGCCTCAGCCATTGGGCGAATCTTTTTGGACACAGATAAATCCCCTACACCCATTTCCCGCAGTGTCCGGTCCAAATCGCTGAAGAACACATCGGTTAATTGTTGACGAAACTTATTGTTGCTACCACGCAGATGTTCCAGCACCAGGTACATGTGCAGCACGATCATATCAAAGCGCCCGTCCAAAGTGTCTGGAACGCCCATCTCGCGATAGAACTTTTCCTGCCGCGCAGCCGCCACAATCGCCCCATAGAGACGCGTGGCTGCATCTGGTTTGCGCCCAAACAGGTTTCGTAAAATCATCAGCTTGCCCCACGCGTGCGATGCGGGCAAAAGGCTTTCAAGTTTATTCGGTGGGATATAGATTCGGTCATGATCAATTCTAAAGTGCGCGGCAAAATTTCAATGTTGGTGTTTGCTGGTGTTTTAACAGGTCTTATGACGGCTTGTACGCCACAGATCAACCACCGCGGCTATTATCCTAAAGCTGGTGCCTTTGCACAGGTTGCAGAAGGCATGTCGAAGACTGAGGTTGAAGGCATATTGGGTTCGCCCTCGACCACGGCCTCTATTAACTTTCAGGGCGATAGCTATTATTATATCACCAGCATCACTGAGGCCCGCTCGTTTCTGGCACCCGTTGAAACCAATCGCGAAGTTATTGCTGTAAGGTTCAACAAAAACGACCAGGTTACATCCACGGCACAATACGGCCTGCAAGATGGCCGTGTGATTGATATCAACACGCGCAAAACGCCTGTGACAGGTTCTGAATTGACATTGCTGCAAGAGCTTTTGCATTCACTGGGTGCGGCAAGACCAGGCGTTGGTGGCGGCGATAGTTTGCTTGGCCGGAAATTCTAATCGACCCGAAAGCTCATAACCATCTTGCCGGCATCGGGCTGGTATTGGCTGCCGTGTTTTTGTTCGCGTGCCAGGATGCGCTGGGCAAACATCTTTTTGCAACATATTCGGTGCTTTACGTTCAAGCCATCCGATATTTCGTCAACATCACTATTTTGCTGATCATATTTCTGCCCCGCAATGGAATATCGATTTTTAAAACGGATCGCCTTTGGCTTGTTGCTGCGCGCGCTTTAGCGCTTGCACTAGGTTCACTTGCGGGCGGATTGGCTCTGCGGGCGATGCCGCTGGCTGAAATGGTCAGCATTCTCTATTTAGGCCCATTGTTAGTTCTGTTTTTGGCAATGCCTCTCCTCGGCGAAAAAGTGCATTGGTATAGTTGGATTGCAACAGCAGTTGGTTTTGTGGGGCTGCTATTTATTGTTCGCCCGCAAACCAATCTTTCTACAATGGGATTGGTCTATTCGTTTCTCTGTTTGTTGACCGCAGTGATATATCCCATTTTATCGCGTCTTCTTTCAAAAACGGAGTCAACTCAAACACTCATGGTCTATGTTGGTTTGGTTGGTGCGGTTTTCTATGGCGTACAACTGCCTTGGACAATGCCAGCAACGTTTCCAAATAGTTTTGATTTCATGTTGATGTTGATCATTGGTGCCACATCGTTGATTGCGCACAGCCTGTTCACCATGGCCTATGCCCGCGCTCCGGTTTCGTTGCTCGCCCCCTTCACATACACCCATATTGCTTGGGCAGCGCTTCTAGGTTGGTGGTTTTTTCACCAGGTACCAGATTATATCACTTTTGTAGGCATTGGGTTTGTGGCCGCGGCTGGTATTGGCAATGCGGTCATCAACCATTTCACTTTGCGCAAAACCGACGTTATTTTTGAACCTGCAGAAAATTGAATTCGCAGTTCAACTTCGTTCGCAATTATTCACTTCAACAGTTACATGCGCCAACTCTAATTTCTTCAATCGCTCTTTGTATGTGTCAACGCTAACAGCATCATGCGTCACCACAGATACAATGGCCGCCGCCCTGCCCGGTGCAATATCCCAAAAATGCAAATCAGCAATCTTGCTATCGCCGTCGTCTTCGATCAACTCTCTGATTCTCTCACTCATTTCATTGCCTATGCTGCGATCAAGCAACATTTTCATTGAAGTTTGGATCAGTGAGTAAGACCATTGAGCTATAATGACTGCGCTAATCAAGCCGACGACCGGATCGAGAAAACCCCAGCCCATAAATTTCCCGCCGAGCAAGGCAAGAATAGCAAGCACAGACGTCATGGCATCGACCACCACATGGGCATAGGCAGATTTCAAATTGATATCGTGTTCGTGGCCCTTGGCATGTTCATGCCCATGATCATGGCCATGGCCTTCTCCAACATGCAGCAAACGAATGGATAGAAGGTTGACCAGCAAACTGACGAAAGCAACAATCAGAGCTTCGTTGAAAGCGATAGTGCCTGGATGCAACAACGACCAAATTGAGTCGGCTGCCACAAAGAGAGCCACAAAAGCCAATATCACAGCGCTCGTGTAGCCACCGAGCGCGTGCACTTTGCCGGTGCCAAATGTATAGCTTTGGTTCTGTGCATGGCTCCGCGCCACGCGGTATGCCAGATAGCCAATGCCAAGTGCAATGGCGTGAGTGGACATGTGCCAGCCATCAGCAAACACCGCGATGGAATTAAAGTAATATCCGAGCGCAATCTCAATTACCGTCATGGTGGTTGCCAGCAGCAAAACCCAGAATGTCCGGCGTTCGCTTTCCTGCTCATGGCCAAATGCGAAGTTGTGGCTATGCTCCCAGCGGGAATGATCGTGGACGAGTTTGAATTTATAGGGTTCGGTCATGGGGTGGGGATAGCATATTGGGTGGATGATTTGCAAAATTGGGAGTTAAACATTGACATTGTACGTATTATTGTACATATTAGCGCTATGGATGTAATTAGCTATACCGACACGCGCGAGCGCCTTAAAGACGTTATGGACCGTGTTGTCGAAAATCACGAGCCAGTTGTTATCTCGCGCCAGAAGGCCGAGTCCGTTGTGATGGTTTCGTTGGCAGATTGGCATGCCATTGAAGAGACAATGCATCTGCTTTCGTCTCCCAATAATGCACTTCGTTTGAAATCTTCTATTGATGAACTGAATGCGGGCGGTGGAGTTGAGCGCAAGCTCATCGAGAGCTAAGTCTTGCGCCTCGTCTTCTCCTCGTGCGGTTGGGAAGATTATCTTCATTGGCAAGCCAACAACCCGCAGGTTCTATCTCGACTGAATGACCTGATCAAAGAATGCCTGCGCACGCCTTTCACCGGAACCGGAAAGCCAGAACCCTTGCGCGGGGATTTAAAGGGCTGGTGGTCACGGCGGGTGACGCTGGAGGACAGGTTGGTTTACAGGGTGAGTGGGACGGGGGCAGCGCAACAGTTGGAGATTGCGCAGTGTAGATTTCACTATTGAGGGGTATTTATTTGGCCGTAAGCCCCCCAGGCTCGAGCCCCCAAGTTGAAATTTATGAGCGGACAACTCAACCAAATCTTTTGCCGCCAATACGCAAGTTTCATTTTTGGTGGTTTCCGAAGTTGAGAACAAGGAACCCATTGGTGGGGCGAGGTGCAGATGCCAAAAAGCCGGCACTGCAACATGAGTTAATTTTTCGTAAATATTTTTGTTGAACCCTCTTGAAATGCCACAATTCAATCCCATCTCATTTCTTGACTGGGAAACGGTTCTCAGTCGCATCGGAGCGGCGAAGAGGGAACTCGGGGACGCTTTGAGCTGAGTTTGAAACTGTCAAGGCTGAATTTGACCAATATCAGAATTGTGGTGGTAGCGATATCCATCGTGACACTCCAGTGCGGTTGGTTGACTAAGCTGAGCGGGCTGAGTTGCGTAAAGCATCCAGCATAAACTTCTATGTCGAACAAATAGTATAGACAAGCATGCAACGGTGGGGGCGAAACATAACCGCATATACGGCGGTGTTTTGGCCCCCTCTCGCATCAAGAATTTGGGGAATGGCTTTGACGCCTTGGAAACTCACTGAAAGTAAAATCAAAAAATACAAACATTTCGATTCAGTTATGTCGATGAAAGAAGCCGAGGAATTGGCAAATAATCCGGCGCTAGTTCAAAAACACACATTCTATCCCTTCATCACCTATGAAAAGCGTTGGACGCAGTATGCTGCCAAAGGTAAAAAAGGCGAAGTAAAGCCAAGGCCGATTGCTTATGCAGCTCGAGCAGATGCTTATATTTATGCGCGTTATCGTTCTCTACTTTCAGAATATTACGAGCAACGCTTGAATCTGTTTGGACTTGATAAATGTGTTCTCGCATATCGCAAAATTATTGATCCAAAAACTGGCACTGGAAAATGCAACATCAACTATGCAAACGAGGCTTTCGAGAAAATTCGAAGTTTTGAAACAAGTTGCACAATTGCGTTAGACATCAGCAAATTTTTTCAAAACATTGACCACCAACTGTTATACGAAAGATGGGCCGAGACAATCGGTAAAATTAAACTGCCTGGCGACCACCTAACCGTTTTCAGAAACATAACTAACTATGCTGAAGTTGAGAAAATGAAAGTATATGAGAGGCTGGGTTACTATGGCAAGTTCACAACGCCTTCAGGGAAAACTTACAAGGGTTACTTGAGGCCAAAACTCGAAGTCCCCACTCAACTTTGCAATGGTTCAACTTTTCGAAATAAAATTGCGGGTGGAAATGGACACTCCAGCATTGTCATAAGAAATAATAAGCCACACGGTATTCCCCAAGGCTCACCAATTTCAGATGTTTTGGCTAATATATATCTAATGGAATTCGACAAGCTAGTCCGTGACCATGTAGAAAAACTAGGCGGCATATACACCCGATACTCAGATGATATTCTAGTCGTAGCCCCAATACCGCCTAAACAAGCTCAAGCAACTGAAGAATGGATTAGGGGCGAGATCTGTAAGTTTGGCTCTACGCTGAAAATCAAACAAGAAAAATCTACAGTTCTTGAGTTCTATCCAGAGGGAAATCGACATTCATTCAAAATCATTTATGACGGAAAATCAAAAGCAGAAATGGGTAAGCGAAAGACAGCAGAACTTCAAAGCTGTGGCATTGATCCAAAACTTAATGACTCAGTTGAACAAATTAACAAGGAAATAGAAAAAGGCCGATCCGGATTGAATGGACTAGAATATCTCGGCTTTAGATTTGATGGCAAAAAAGTTTTCTTGAGAAATTCCACTTTTTCCAACTTAAGACGAAAAATGAAAATCAGAACAAGAATCGAAGCTCGGAAATTTGTTGCAGAGCGTCCTACATTGAACTTTGCTCAATTGAAAAAAATGTTCGAGGGCCGCAAGGACTATCTCTTAGAATCATTTGGTAAAGTTCGTGATTTTGAAACTCGAGATCTTAAACCATCCGATTGGACTTTTTGGACATATGCTAAACGTATTTCAAATACGCTGGATTCCAAAATTTCAAGAGTTCCGTATCAACTTCGGAATTTTAAAAAGACTGTTTTGAAAGAAGCAGACGAAGCATTGCATGTGGCCATTAACAAAAGGAAATAAAAAAAGCCGGAACATTGCTGTTCCGGCTTTTGAGATTAGAGAAGTGACTTAATGTCCGGCCAATACCGCCAGCATCAACAAGGCCACGATGTTGGTGATCTTGATCATGGGGTTGACGGCGGGGCCTGCGGTGTCTTTGTAGGGGTCGCCTACGGTGTCACCCGTCACGCTTGCTTTGTGGGCTTCGGAACCCTTCAAATGCTTCACGCCTTTGGAATCCACGAAACCATCTTCAAATGATTTCTTGGCATTGTCCCATGCGCCGCCGCCTGCTGTCATCGAGATGGCCACGAACAGGCCGGTTACGATCACACCCATGAGCATAGCGCCCACGGCTGAGAAGGCTTCAGCTTTGCCAGCAATCGCGTTGATCACAAAGAACACCACGATGGGTGAGAACACGGGGAGCATTGACGGAATGATCATTTCCTTGATGGCTGCCTTGGTGAGCAAATCCACGGCTCTGGCATAATCAGGCTTGGATGTGCCTTTCATGATGCCTGGGTCGTCACGGAACTGGCGGCGCACTTCAACCACCACAGCTTGCGCTGCGCGGCCAACCGCTGTCATTGACATGCC
>CAXTKH010000030.1:0-38681 GCA_964244815.1 uncultured Aestuariivirga sp.
TCACGAAAAACATATCCATGCCCGGCACAATGATGATGCCAAAGAGGAGAACGAAGAATATCCAGAGGTTTTGGGCGTAGGTCATGGTGCTTTATGGCACGGTGCGTTGTCAGTGTCTGTCAGTAGTCGCAAGAATTAATCAGGCATTGAGTGTGCGGCTAGGGACCTCATCAGTCACTTCGTGACAGCTTCTCCAAAGGAGAAGCGTGAAATTAGGCTCCGTGCTAAAATCTGCCCTTCTCCTTTGGAGAAGGTCCGGCGAAGCCGGGGATGAGGTCCCTAGCCACACACTCAAGCCTCTCCAATGCTTTTACGAGATTTGCTTGACCCACCGAATGCGCACCCTATGTTTGCAGCTCTGGGGGATATGAAACCGTGCAACGAATTTTGAAGAACTGGTTTGTCAAATGGGTGCTCGCACCCGTTGCAGTGCTTTGGGCCTTAGGCTGGGGCTATTTCCAAATCAACTATCCCACCTGCACCTTCCGCTACAAACTCACCGCTGAAGTGAAGACACCAGAGGGGGTGAAGTCGGGGAGCAGTGTTGTTGAGGTTTCATACGCCCACACCGGCGACTGGGGTGGTGGAAATTCACGTGATACGCACGTAAATGGCGACGCAGTCTATGTTGATTTGGGGAGCGGAAAAAATTTGTTTATCACTTTACGGAGTTGGGCGTCGGGACGTTACAACGAGAGAGAGGACAGAAATTATAGCGAAATCGAAAAGGGTTCGTCTGATATTGCAGGTCTGCCGATCAAGCTTTGGGATATATTCTGGAGGTTTGGATCGGAGCTGCAACTTTGTAAGGATCTCAATGCGCATAAGTTAGGGATGCCATATGAAGTGCCATTTAAGCTTTTGCCCACTTTGGTCACTTTCGATGATGTTCAGACCGCAGAAACGATGCGAGTGGTTCAGCCAGACACGCTAGAAAAAGACATCGGGCAAGGTTACTGTCTTGTGAGTGTACAGTTGTTAAGTACTACCGAGCCGATTACACATAACATTGAAAATATTTTTAGTTGGTGGATACCACGAAAATCAAAGTGGATAAATCGAGGGATGAATGTGGATGATCCTTTTATCGACCAGCTCGGTTACACAGCATTTCGTGGTTACTAAAAAGCCGACGATACGGGACAACACTAATCAATTCGGTTTAGAGCGTGCGGCTAGGGACCTCATCCCCGGCTTCGCCGGACCTTCTCCAAAGGAGAAGGGCAGATTTTAGCACGGAGCCCAACTTCTCGCTTCTCCTTTGGAGAAGCTGGCGCGGAGCGTCTGATGAGGTCCCTTGGCCACAGGCTCAGTAACTAACTAAAACCGATTCACCACATTAATCCCCAGCCCACTAAACTGGTCCATCCCCGCCAGTGCCGCAGGAGCTTCATCGAGCGCAATCAAATTGCCAATTAATCGCTCAGGCTCCAACACACCCTTCTCAATCATCGCCATCATATCACCATAGCGAAATGCCTGCATGCCGTGGCTGCCGCGAATTTCGAGTTCGCGCGAAATCACGAGGTCCATCGGCACTTTCGCATGGGCGTGCTCTTCGAGCATCAGCCCTACTTGCACATGTCTCCCGCGTTTGCGCAAACAGGAAATGGAATTGAAGCACGTTGCTTGATGCCCCAACGCATCAATCGAAAGATTGGCCCCGCCACCTGTGGCATCTCGCACAGCTTGCGCCACATCGCCTATGCCTTTGATCAGAATTTCAGCGCCAAGCTCTTTGGCGAAAGCCAATTTCTCGTCTGTTAAATCAATGGCGATAACCCGCGCGCCCATCGCCGCCGCAATCATGATGGCCGATAAGCCCACGCCGCCACAGCCATGCACCGCCACCCATTCACCTGATTTGCACCGGCCTTGGTCAACAACCGCACGGAACGAAGTGACAAACCTGCAGCCCAAACTGGCCGCCGTTTCAAACTTCATAGATTCTGGAAGCCGCACCAAATTCGCATCGGCATATTCCAGTGAGACATATTCCGCAAACGATCCCCAAGCAGAAAAACCCGGTTGAAATTGATTGTCGCAAATATGTTGATGGCCCGTGTGGCATTCTATGCAATGGCCGCAGCCTGCCACAAACGGCACTGTAACCCGGTCATCAATTTTCCAATTCTTCACATTGCGCCCGATTGCTGTAATCACCCCCGCCATCTCATGGCCCGGCACATGCGGCAGTTTGGTATCGGCATCATGCCCCATCCAAGCATGCCAATCACTGCGGCACAGGCCTGTGGCTTCAACTTTTAAAACAATGCCAGTGTTGCTGGGCGTCGGGTCTGGCAGATTGGCGATGACAGGCATCTGCTGGAAGGCTTCGAAGTAAACTGCTTTCATTTTAAACTCCCCAGGTTTTTTCTAGAACTCGCAACCAATTTTCCGATGTGATCTTGCGGATCAATGCTTCACCATAACCAGCATTCTCCATCGCTGCTACGAGCTTTGGCACACCAGCCACATCGCCGATGAAATTTGGAACGCCAGCACCATCAAAATCAGACCCCAACCCCACGGAGTCTTCGCCTGCCACACGCAGCATATAATCAATATGGCGCAGCATGACAGACGGCGAAACATCATGGCGATAGCTGCAGTCTTCATTCAAAAAGATCACAGCAAAATTAACACCAACAATGCCGCCGCTTTGGCCAATGGCCTGCAACTGATCATAAAATAAATTGCGTGGAGAAGCGCATATGGCATGGACATTGGAATGGCTGGCAACTATTGGCGCATCGCTGATCTTTGCTAAATCCCAAAACCCTTTGAGATTGAGATGCGAGCAATCGAGCATGATCTTTAATCGATTGCATTCCCGCACCAGCGCCTTGCCAGCATCCGTCAAGCCATCGCCAATATCAGGTGAGCCCGGAAAATTAAACGGCACACCTGTGCCAAAAACATTATCGCGGCTCCACAACGGGCCGATGGAGCGAAGCCCCATTTGATGCAATTCCTGCAAGCCGTCGAGAGAGGGGCCAATTGCCTCGGCACCTTCAATATGCATGACAGCGGCAATGCCCCCTACAGCCATCGCCGCGCGGATATCGGCAACACTCCGGCAAACTTGAAACCCATTGTTTGGAGTGTGGCGCTCTAATTCAAAAAGCAGTGTCGCCATTTCAAATGTGATGCGTGCCGCAATCCCCTGAGACACAGGCGCATAAGGGGCAGGATTCAAATTCTCGCGGTCTATGCCATCATCAAAAGAGGGTGTGTAAATTGCAAATAATCCGCCAGCAAACCCACCATCATGCATGCGTGGCAAATCAAGATGACCAGTTGCCTCGCCATCAATAAAATCGGAAACGGCCTTGGTTGATTTTTTCAACCAAAGCCGCAACAGCACATCATTGTGCCCATCAAAAATCGGGTAATGCATCAAGCCTTCGCGTGCATTTCCTCAACGTGTTCCCAGTTCACCAGATTATCGACAAACGCTTCCAGATATTTTTGGCGCGCATTGCGGTAATCAATATAATAGCTGTGCTCCCAAACATCGCAGCCTAGAATAGGCGAAGCACCATGCATTAAAGGGTTTTCACCATTCGGTGTTTTCATGATCACCAGCTTGCCACCTTTAACGGCAATCCAGGCCCAGCCTGAGCCAAATTGAGTGAGACCAGCTTGAACGAAATCGGTGCGCATTTTGTCATAGCCACCAAGATCAGCATCCACAGCGGCAGCCAATTTCGCAGGCAGTTTTTTGCCACCACCATTTGGCTTCATCCACATCCAGAAGTGATTATGGTTATAATGTTGACCCACATTATTGATCAGGCCTTGTGCCTTATCATTATAGGCAGCAACGCAAATTTCTTCGATGGATTTGGAAGCCAGCGGCGAATCCTTCAGCAAATTATTGCCATTGGTAACGTAAGCCATATGATGCTTGTCGTGGTGAAACTCCAAAGTTTCCTTCGACATATAAGGGCCAAGTGCATCATAAGCATAAGGCAGTGCAGGAAGTTCAAGGGCCATTTTTTCTTCTCCGTTGTTTGATGGTGGTGTTCTAGTCGTTTCAGTCTGACACTGCAAGGAATCGCAATTATGGCAATTCGCGCTACTTATCCTTGTCGCGCTCACACCAACCAAGTTTAAGGTTTCTGCAAAATCCAGCGCGTCACTGCCAGGTGCACGCCGTGCCACTTGGCGGTGAAATATCTCACATGTAATTTCAGCATCATAAGCTCAAACCTGCCCACAGCTTGCAGCCTTGAATCGGGATGGCGCAAACAAAGCCTAAAAATTCATTCGCCAATATGTCAGTTTTTCGATTTCTATGTTTTGGGTTCTGTTTGGACCGGGCTCAGCTTAACCTATGCTTGCGAGCAAACAAAAAAAATACCATCTAACTCCATATAATCGTTGCGATTTAAATTTATTAAAAAAAGTTAATGGAACTTTTGACCGGTTTTTAGGTTTGGGAGTCACTGCGCCGCATTAACATTGATTGTCACGCGCGGCGTATCAACTATCCCGTTAGGAGGATCAATAATGAACAAGATAATCATGTTGTTAGTGTCAGTATCTGCTTTGTCGCTTGCAGCGTGTGGAGATCAAACCGCACAAAACACACCAACAACGCCGCCTGCCAGCACTGATGCGACCAGTTCTTCATCAAACAGCACAGTTGCAACACCCCCTGCCAGCACTGACGCTACAAAACCTGCCGCAGGTAGCACGACTGCTGCTGGAGACACCACTGCTGCTGGGAACACCACTGCGCCTGCAGCGGCGCCTGCTTCTGGTGCAACCATGACACTTGATCCAACAATTCAGACCATGATCGATGGTTTAAAAGTAAAGGCAGCAACAATGTCTGCTGAAGAAAAAACAAAATCTGTGGCGGATGTTCGCACCGCAGCTGAAACAGCAGCAAGGACTGCAGGTAAGTCCGATGCTGATATCAAGTCGGTGGGTGATGCTGCAGAAGCAGCAGCCAAATCTGCACTTGGCATTTAGAAAGATTTGAGTGAATTTTAAAGCCGATCAGGTTTTATGGTCGGCTTTTTTTCCATCTTAATCCTCAATGGGTAAGGCGCTAGCTTCGACAATACCTGCCTCGGAAAGAAGCGGCAGTATTTTTGCAAATCTCAGCGTGTCTTCAAGTGTTAGAACAGAATGTACGCGGCCCCATTTCAGAACCATCAACTGCATCACTTCGTTTTCGTATGGCAGGCCAGCCTCTCTGTTCATGGAGGGCAACGTGCCGCGAAATTTTACATAGGTCATCACCTTGGTGTTCCACGGCATGCCTTCGACAACAATTGTTTGTGGAATAAGCTTAGCGTCAGGCACCAATTTATAGATTCGTCTAAACCACTCTTGCATTGAGGTTTTTTTGGTGCGTGTGCCACCCAATGGTGTGTCACCAATGAAGCGATAAGTAAAATTATCACTCAGAGAATCGATGATCGCCTGCCAGTTTCCCGCATTGGCTTTGGCAAACAGCCCGCTAATACGATGTCGAACGATTGTTTTATACATTGATTGATCCTCAATTATCCGCGCAATATCGGCATGCCCAGTGTCGCCATCCCAAATGCAATGCACATTGCAATTGCACACAACGCTGCCAAACCATAAACCACCCACTTGTTTCCGCTCAGGGCAGCCAATGGCAAGGCTTGCGATGTGTGCAGCCCAATAAAATGCGCCACCCGCAAATCGCCGCCCGTTGTTGACCAATGGAAAAATCCGACACCAGTTGCGTCATTCAAATCACCGCCAATCCAATGGCTGGTGTGGCTTGAAAGATAAGCGCCAGCAATTGTGCCGAGTAGCGCACCAAACATTAGTCCCAATCCTGCAGCTTGACGCATCAGACTTGAACCGCGCTGTTGCCAGACGCGCCAACCCACGAAAGCACTGGTACTCACCAGCGTGAGCGAACCCACACCCATCACTGCATACATGATAGCTGCGAAACCTGTGCTCACATTGAAATGCGATGCTTCGCCGCGCGAAGCACGGTAAACCATATAAACCATCTCAATAATCACTGCGAATACAAACAACCACGTTGCCGTTTTGACACCTCGTGCTGGTTTTGGAAGAAGCGAAATTGCCCATCCAACAGTTGCCGCTTGCACAATCAACGACAGAAAAAACTTTGCAGGCTTCTCCCAAACACTCACACCAGCCAGAAGCCTGACATCAGTGAATTGCAATCCAAAACATATAAACATGCCAATGAACATGGCGATGCAAGTCCACCACAGCAGGGGCGATCCGCGCCTCGCTTCTGACGCTAAATTTAATATTGCAATGTCCTGGCTCATGATGCTGCGCTCACTCTGCGAAATAACAGACGGCAAATTTGAAAACCGGAATAGCCAATCGGTCCGAACAGGAAGGTCAAAGGCAAAAGCGCAATCAATATTAATCGCGGCAATCTATCTTCCATAACCCGCTTCGAAATGTGTGCGCCCACAAAAAGATCAAACGCCAAGTAATGCACCCACCCAGCCAGCGCTGCCCAAGGATAGGTAAAAAGCTTTTGCACATTTGGCAACGTGTCAAACCCGCCTTCGGCTTTGGCCCAGAAGAAAACTATCAGCATCGTGTAGACCAGCGAGAGAGCCGTTGGGAAAGCTTGTCCCGCGATAATGTCGCGCCACAGCGGCTTATTAAAAACAATACCAGCGATAAGCACAATCCAACCCAATAGGGCTACAGGGTTTACGACTTGGAAAAATTGGTCGGCAGTCACGATTTCCTCCATCTTTACGGTGTAAACATATAGCACACATAAACCTGACATCGTCAAGATATATTTTGACGTTGTAAAGATGAGGCGAGTCACTTATCACAATTTAATGGAATCCAAAAAGCCCTATCACCATGGCGATCTGCGTGAGCAACTGTTGCTTGCAGGTGAGCAAGCTTTGGCGGAAATGCCAATTGATACGGTCTCTTTGCGTGAGATTTCCAGACGGGCAGGGGTGTCTCATGCAGCTCCTAAACACCATTTTGCATCAATGGCGGATTTGCTGGGAGAAATCGCGGCGCGGGGCTTCGAAAAATTTGTAATAGCACTCGGAAACGCTGCACAGCATTCCAAAAGTCAAACCGCTGAAGACCGACTCTTTGCCATGGGTCGCGCTTACCTGCGGTTTGCTGATGATAATTCTGCTGTTTATAGTTTGATGTTTGGTCAGGTTGTTAAAATGTCGATGACACCAGCACTTACAAAATCATCCTATGAAGCGTGGTCACAACTCGAAAATGCAGTGGCGCAAGTGACCGGGCCATTACGTGCACCCATTGGCGCAACGCATGTGTGGTCGTCCGTACACGGATTATCAATGCTGAAATCGGCGGGCCGTCTCCCACCGCATGTGTCGCTGCACGCAGTGGAAGAAGAAAATTTGCGCATGATGATTGCAGGCATCAAAGAAGCATGATGTCGTTTTCAACTTTATGTCTTCTCGCCATCGTAGCCCTCGTTGCTGGTTTCATCGATGCCATTGCAGGGGGTGGCGGTTTGCTTGCGCTGCCATCTCTTCTGCTTGCAGGTCTAGATCCCGTCTCAGCGCTTGCCACCAATAAATTGCAAGGCAGCTTCGGCACCGGTTCAGCTGCCATAGCCTTTTGGCGCAAAGGCCATATCGATTTCAAACAGAACATTCCGACAATCATCGCAACATTCGTTGCTGCATGTTGCGGCGTGCTAACGATCAATTACGCGCCAAAAAATCTTCTTGTTGTCGTGTTGCCAATACTTCTTATTTTGATTGCAATCTATTTCGCCTTCTCTCCCAGCCTAACCAATCAACCCAAAACACAGCGCGTTTCTTCTGCTGCATTTGCATTTGGCCTGGCACCCGCTCTTGGGTTTTACGATGGTATCTTCGGCCCCGGCACGGGCTCGTTTTACATGCTCTCACTCGTAACGCTAATGGGCCTCGGGCTTATGCAAGCCACAGCAAAAACCAAACTGCTGAATTTCACATCCAACATTGCGTCACTTTTGGTTTTTGCTTTTTCAGGAAAGATCTTCATCGTGGTTGGCTTGGTGATGGGGGTATGCCAGTTCATAGGCGCACAGTTGGGCAGCCGCTTCGCCATGAAACACGGCGCAAAAATCATCAGGCCATTGTTAGTTGTTGTCTGCTGCGCGATGGCCGTGAAACTCTTGCTCGATCCCAGCAATCCGCTAAGAGCGCTTTTTCCGTAACATTGCTACTCTCTAGCGACTATTCGGCAAACCCGAGTTTCATGATGAAGTTTTGCCTGTTTCTGACAACCATCTAAAGATTTTTTTACAGCAATTTGCAAATTGGTATTCCAAAAACTACTGCAAGCGTAAGAACCTGGGTTCTCTGTTGGAATAGTGCCGCTCGATGTGGCAAATGCTTTGTGCGGAACTTTCGCGTTCAAATATTTAGTATACGTTGTCATACAAAAATTTTTTGTTTTGGCAATGCTTGTTAGTGGCAAAAGTCCTATGCTGAAAGAAAATATGGCAACAATAATCGATTTACTTTTCACGGTTTCATTTCTCCTTTAAGATGCCGCGCCTAACTAAGGCAAACTAGATGTAAAATTGCTATAATGCTTTTTCCATAAACACACTGAGCGGATCCAACTTGTAATCCCCAAATGGTCCGCGATCCACATAGCCGAGCGCGCGGTAAAGGCCCAAAGCTTCAGGCTGCGAAATCCCCGTCTCAAGCCGCGCAAACTTAAAACCCATCACACGCGCCTCATCTTCCACCACCGTCATCAATTTTCGTGAAAGCCCAAGCCCCCGTGCCGATGGATCAATCCACACGCGCTTAATCTCAACATAATCCTCATGCGCCCAAAAGCCTCCACAACCCTTCACAGCACCATCAACCAAGACACCAAAAAAATTCATCTGCGGACGGAGCAATGTCTCCACATCTAGCATGTGATTGCTCTCAGCCGGATAAAGTGAAGCCGCATAATCTTCGCTTGCATTCAGGAACGAAACAAAATCACGCGGATCTGCGCGCTTGATTTCGATCATTATTGAAACGCCTGAATCCCCGTTTGCGCACGTCCTAAAATAAGCGCATGCACATCATGTGTGCCTTCATAGGTGTTCACCGTTTCAAGATTCACCATATGACGGATCACGTGGTATTCATCTGAAATACCATTGCCGCCATGCATATCACGCGCCATGCGGGCCACATCCAATGCTTTGCCGCAATTGTTGCGCTTCATCAGCGAAATGGCAGGCGGTGCACAGGTGCCACGCTCCAGCCCGCGACCCAATGCTAAGCAACCCTGCAAACCCAGCGAAATCTCAGTCTGCATATTGGCCAACTTCAATTGCACAAGCTGATTGGCCGCCAGCGGTTTGCCAAATTGCTTGCGGTCCAGCGTATATTGCCTTGCGCGGTGCCAACAATCTTCTGCCGCCCCCATCACACCCCAGGCAATGCCAAAGCGCGCTTTATTCAAACACGAAAATGGCCCGCCCAGTCCCTTTGCCAATGGTAGCAAAGCATCCTCTGGCACTTCAACATTTTCTAAAACAATCTCACCTGTGATTGAAGCGCGCAGCGAAACCTTGCCTTTAATCTCTGGTGTTGAAAATCCCTTCATGCCGCGCTCAACCACGAAGCCGCGAATATCTCCGTCCAGCTTCGCCCAAACCACAGCAATATCAGCAATCGGTGAATTGGAAATCCACATTTTCGAACCATTCAGGACATATCCGCCTTGAACTTTCTCAGCCCGCGTTTTCATGCCGCCTGGGTCAGAGCCGGCATCAGGCTCAGTCAATCCAAAACAACCAATCATTTCGCCTGTTGCAAGCTTCGGCAAATATTTCATCTTCTGCGCTTCAGTGCCGAACTCTTCAATCGGATGCATCACGAGAGAGTTCTGAACACTCATGGCTGAGCGATAACCTGAATCTACGCGCTCAACCTCGCGCGCCACTAAACCATAAGCCACATAGCCAAGTCCGCTGCCGCCATATTTCTCGTTGGTCATCACGCCAAGAAATCCCATCTCGCCCAGTTCGGTCATAATCTCTGGGTCAAAGCGCTCCTCACGAAATGCTGATTTCACGCGCGGCTGTAATTTATCCTGCGCAAACGCCCGCGCGGAATCGCGGATCATCCGCTCCTCTTCCGTCAGCCAGCTCTCAAGATCGAGCGGGTCTTCCCAGTTGAAATCAGTTTGTTTTGCCATGTGAACTCCAGATTTTGTGCAGCATAAACCGCAATGCTATTTGATCAATGCCGAAAGCGCCTTGAACACGGGCGTTCCCGCCTTTTCCATCAGTTCAAATACAGCCATTTCGGTATTAATCACTTGAATACCAGCGCCACGCAATCGGTCATACGCCAGCTCTGCTGATTTTGGATCACGCGAGCCCATCGCATCAGCCACAGCGAAAACCCCAAAGCCCGCATTATAAATATCGATGCAAGATTGCAACACACAAACATGCGACTCAATACCAGCAACAATGATCAACGGCCGCTCATGCTCATGCAATTCGATCAGATGTTTGCGCATCTCAACATCGCGCCAACATGAAAACGAAAGTTTCTCAAAAACTTTGGCAGATGGCACCAGCAACTCCGGCACCGTATGGCCTAATCCCTTTGGGTATTGCTCCGACACAATAACCGGAATCTCCAAAGCTTCTGCCGTCTTCAAGAGAATCTGGCAGCGCGAAACAATCCGCTCAGGCTCAGCCATCGCCGGCAGCAAACGTGTCTGCACATCGACAATAAGCAGTGAAGTTTTTTTGGCATCAAGCAACATGGTCATTGTTCCGTCGTCGCAATGTTTTGTCTGTAACCTGCTTCACGCTGGTGTCGAATGGAGTGCACAACAACTTCATCTGTAGGCTGATTATATTTGTAAAGAGCTATAAAACCCTGATTGCCAAAAGGGATCACGCGCTCACGCATCCCGTCTCGATCTTTAACGGGGCGTCCCGCAAGTGGAATGGTCGCAAGAATTTCTAATGATGAATAGATGGCCGTGATTGCCTTGAGAGCGATTTTAGAATCCGTGTAAAATTCTTCGATCCGCGCAAAATTATTGGAAGCGTTTGCCGAAATAATTATGTGCGCCATGGCGGCAATGGTCCAAAACCTTTAGCCGCCCACTCTTTGATGTCGTCAAGAGTGAGATGTTCACCAGTTTTCTGATAGTCGCGCCAAGATGCCTCAGCCTCTTCTTCAAACTCGTTGCGCCATTCTTCATACTCAAGATAACCAACCAGTGCCTCGCGCATCAAATAATGTGCGCTGCGATCTCGCTTGCCTGCCAATGCAGCCAAGCGCTCATGTTCCTCACTTGAAAGCTTAACAGATACAGCTTTGGTGCCCATTTTTGAACTCCGGTATTAAAAGGTATTACTTTTATATACCAATCACCCCCAAACGTCAAACCTTCTCCGAGATTTTCAATCCGAAAGCATAAACCTCGGCCACTTCCTTCAAACGGTCAAACCGACCTGAAGCTCCGCCATGGCCTGCACCCATATTGATTTTCATCAACAACAAATTTTTTCCCGTATTAAATTCGCGCAACCTTGCCACCCACTTTGCCGGTTCCCAATACGTCACACGTGGGTCAGTGAGGCCACCTATTGCAAACAAATGCGGATAAGCCATGGCCCGCACATTATCGACAGGAGAGTATGCGGCGATTGTTTTGTAAGCTTCGGCACTTTCAATCGGATTGCCCCATTCAGGCCATTCAGGCGGCGTAAGCGGCAATGTGTCATCCAACATGGTTGCCAGCACATCCACAAATGGAACTTCAGCAACAATACCATTGAATAGTTCAGGTGCCATGTTCACCACAGCGCCCATCAACATACCGCCCGCACTTCCGCCTTGGGCGATTATTTTGCCTTTTGATGTAAACTTTTGGTCAATCAAATATTGGCCAACAGAAATGAAGTCTTTGAACGTGTTTGACTTGTGTTCAAGCTTTCCAGTCTTATACCAATATCGCCCTTTTTCCTGTCCTCCGCGGATATGCGCAATGGCATAAACAAATCCACGATCAACAAGTGACAAAATGTTGGTATTAAATCCCGCAGGCATCGAAATGCCATATGAGCCATATCCATAGAGCCATAGTGGTGCAGTTCCATCAAGCGGCGTTGATTTTCGATAGAGCAACGTGACCGGAATATTCTCGCCATCATGCGAAACCGCCTGCACGCGACGTGTTTTATAAAGCGACGCATCATGGCCTGAGGGAACTTCTTGCGTCTTGCGCAATACGCGCTCGCGTGTTTTCAAATTGTAATCGAAAACCTGGCCAGGCGTGGTCATCGATGAATATGTAAAGCGCAGTGTGTCAGTATCATATTCCCGCATCTCGCCAATGCCCAATGAGTAGGCTTCTTCATCAAAGGCAATTGAATGTTCTTCACTCGAATGCAAATCGCGGATCACAATGCGGGGCAATGCGTTTTCGCGTTCCATCCTCACCATCCAGTTTTTCAATACCATCATCGAAATGATGAAAACACCCGGCCTGTGTGGAATGAAATCTTTCCAATTTCCAGATGTGGGATTGGCAACCGGAGCTTCAACAATCTTGTAATCTTCAGCGCCGTCTTTATTGGTTTTAATGAAAAACGTGTCGTTCCAATCCTGCACATCAGCCTCAAGCTTTTCAGTGCGTGATACCATCAAACGCGGCTCAGACTTTGGCTTATCAGAATCAATCAACCAAATTTCAGACGTATCGTGATCATTAATGCCAATCACAATAAATTTCTCAGAGAATGTCGAGCCAACACCTGTAAATAAGCCAGTGTCCTTTTCTTCATAAACCAATCGGTCATCAGATTGCACAGTTCCCATAACATGCGCCCAAGTCTTCAGCGGCCGGTGGCTTTCATCTTGGGTGGTATAGAAAAATGTCTTTCCGTCAGCAGCCCAAGTTGCACCGCCAGCCGTGTTCTCTATGACGTCTGAATGGTCTAACCCCGTGCTTAAATCACGAACCCGCAATTCATAAAATTCAGAACCTTTATTGTCATAAGACCACGCGGCCAGTCTTTGATTAGGCGAAAGCGCAATGCCGCCAAAGCTGAAATACTCATGTCCTTCAGCAAGGGCATTACCATCGAACAAAAGTTCATCGGCACCGCCATCTTTCAAGCGCCGCAAAAATCTGGGATATTGTCCACCCACAACATGCGAAGAAAAATAAAAATATTTGCCATCAGGTGCTGGCACAGACGTGTCGTCTTCTTTGATGCGTCCCTTGATTTCGGCAAACAGCGTTTCCTGCAGAGCCACAGTATCGGCCATCTGCAACTGAGTGTAAGCATTCTCAACTTCCAGATAATCACGAATGTCTTGTGGCAGAAGTGATGGCTCCTGCATCACCTCTTGCCAGTTATCAGCTTTCAACCATTTATAATCATCGTGTTTTGTAAAACCGTGGTGAGATTCGCTTGTCGGAATTTTCTTCGCAATAGGAGCTTTCAAATTATGTCTCAATCATCTTCATCTTCAGGGTGAAAGTCTAAGGCAACACCATTAATGCAATAGCGCAGCCCTGTGGGTTTTGGTCCATCATTAAACACATGGCCCAAATGCGAGTCGCATTCGGCGCAATGCACCTCCGTGCGTGTCATGAAAAACTTGCGGTCAGTCGTTGTGCCAACAGCATCTGCCTTAACAGGCTCATAAAAGCTAGGCCAACCTGTTCCAGAGTCAAATTTACTATCGGATGGAAACACCGCATTGCCGCAGGCTACACACACAAACATGCCTTCGCGCTTTTCATCATTCAAAGGGCTGGTGAAAGCACGCTCCGTGCCATGTTCGCGGGTCACATGATAAGCTTCTGGGGAAAGTTCTTTTTTCCATTCAGTTTCAGGCTTTGCAATTTTCGTCATTTCATTCTCCTCGAAGCCCAATATGTGAACAAAAGGTGGATTTGTGAAGTGTTACGCACGCAAAATTTACTTGATTTTAACCATGACGGCAAAGGAATTAGGCATAACGCACGCTTAACGTGCCGCGTTAATCAAGTTTGAAGCACCGGGATGCTTTGATGAGTAGGGACAGTTGGGGAGTTTACATAGGGTTATGACGGATTATTCAGCATCGCAGGGTGAAACACCTGTGAACGCGTCTGCCCCCAATCTTGGGGCTGGCGATGCTGACTCCATTGCCGAGCGCAGAAGGATTTCAGCGGAATCATTTCGCCGCCTCACATCCCTGCTTAAAAAACCAGCTATCCCGAATTTGGAAGCTGCTGCAACACAACAAATTATAATTCCCGAACTCCAGGTCGAAACTATTTCGCCCGTTGTTTCGGCACCGGTAGCCGAACACGTTGAAGCATTGATCCCGTTAGAAGCTGAGACTAAGGCGCAACCAGTGGATCAGCCTCTGGCAGCTGAAGAGCCGTTTGAACAGTTAGTCGCAGAGCAACCAGTTGCAGAACTGGCAATTGCATTAGAACCAACTGTCGAATTGGTTGAAGTTGAAGAGACGGCTGTAAATCTCGTCGCAGGTCAAGAATCTGAAATTCCAGAATTTGCCGATGTTGAGCAAATCGAAACTTCAAATTTTACTGAGGTGCAGATTGAAGCTCCAGCTTCTGAAAAAAAACCAACTCCAAGACAAAAACCAAAAGATGCTTTTGCGCTTTCCCCAGGTGCTATGCCACAAAAGCCGCCTGCACCCGTCATCCAGCAAACCCCAGAACAGGAACAAGAAGCAGCAGAACTTGCCCGTTCACTTCTGGATATGATGGCCGCAGGAAATAGTGCAGGTCTGCCGCAAGAACGTGCTTTGGCCGCTGATACGTTGCTCCGCATGTTGCCGCGCCTGCCTTTGAAATCGACAATCATGCTATCTGAACGCGTACGTTTAATGGATGCGCCACCACCATTGTTGATGGCTAAATTGATTGCTGATCAAAACATCGCTGTCTCCGGCCCTCTGCTCGAAGATAGCAATCACATAAGTGATGAAGATTTGAACGTGGTGATTCAAGGCAATGATTATGCAAAAATTCGCATCATCGCCAGACGCCGTAAACTGAGCCGCGCAATCACCAGCGAGTTGATCAAGACAGGTGATGATTCAGTTTTGTTAACGCTGGTCAGAAACCTCGGTGCAGAAATTACCCAGGAATCGTTCCTGGCACTATCTGACCACGCAAAAGACTATCCGGAACTTTTGGCACCGCTATGCACGAGACCAGATTTACCTGTGCCATTTGCATTCGAATTATTCTGGTTGGCTCCGGTGCAACTGCGCCGATATTTGTTAAATCGATTTTTGACTGATTCAGAAAACCTGACGAAGATTCTAAAAATCGCCCGCGTAACTGAAGGCGAAGAACCAGCAGCACCATTGGCGCTCGACATTGAAAAAATTTCTGGCGCGTTTGATTTGCTCAGTGCAGGTGAAACAGAAGCGGCCGCTTTTGCATTAAGTGCTATGGCCAACATCAATACTGAAACGGCGGAACGCATATTGGCCGATACGCAAGGCGAGCCAATGGCGGCCTTGTTAAAGGTTATCGGAGTAAGTCGCAGCGACATCACCGAAGCCTTCGAAATATTGCAATCCACGTCACCAGCGTTGATCGATCCTACGCGCAATGTCGAAGAACTGCAGTCGACATTCGACTCGCTGTCATTCAATAAAGCGCGGATATTGCTTACCTATTGGGATTGGGCCACATTGAAAACCGGGCCATACGCACCACTCAATTGATTGTTCCAAAAATAAAGTAAGAAATTTTTAACCTTTGACTCTTGCGGATCAGCACTCACCGATTCATAACAACATGACTCGGTAAGAAGGCCGATTCGATGGGGACATGGGCAACAGTGTTAAATAGATCGGAAAATTCTGCGTTCCGTGCACAGTTGGTTGTGCCTGAACAGCGACAGCTTTATGACTACTGGCTTGAAAAAGCCGCTGGTCGTAAAATGCCATCGCGCTCCGATATTAAGCCAACACAAATTCCGCGCATACTGCCAAGCATCAGCCTGGTTGATATTGAATCAGACTTTGGTAAAAGCCGCATTCGGCTGGCGGGCACAAAACTCCGCGAAATATACGACCGCGAAATAACCGGCCTATGCATTGAAGATTTGGATTGGGGCGATAAGCGCGACTATTGGCTCGCATCATATCGGCGCACGGTTGATGAAGGCGTGCCCACCCAGGGCATTATTCGTGGGCCGCGCAATCACAAGGAACACCTTGTGCAATATTGGTTGAAACTGCCACTGTGTGCCGATGGTTCAGACCAAATAAAAATCTTGCTTTGCTATGATTATTTCATGCCAGCCTCAGAAAGACTGGAAGATCAACGACTTGCATCGGGCGCGTGATATCCTAAAATAGGTATTGATTCTGTGTGAAATAATTGCTATGTAAATTCTCCTAACAGGAGAAATGCCATGAGTGATCATTTTAACGCCGAAAAAACCGAAGCCAGCGAAAGTCCTTTGGCCAGACTTTTTCTCCGCAAAGACGCAAGCGGCAAAACCTACATTGATGGCAAACAGTTTCTGGCTGGCGAACGTTTGCGCAAAGATTATGAAATGGCTCACATGGCTCAGCGCGTCACCAGCGCCTATGAGGAATCATCAGGTTCGGGCGGCAGGCATTGGCAAATGAGCGATAATGCAGTTTCGCGGTTGAGTGATAACGCAATAGCTGCACGCGAAAGATTGCACCACGCATTCTCAGCAGTTGGCTTGGAGCTGTCTGGAATTCTCTATCAAGTGTGTTGCGTGTCATCTGGGTTCGAAAATGCTGAATTGGTTTTGGCTCTGCCTGCCCGCAGCGGCAAGGCAGTGCTGGCTTTAGCACTAACAAGACTCGCGCGACACTACGGCTTGATCAAAACGCGTGTGCCAGCATCTAAAGATTCAATAAGCCATTGGGCCGTCGATAATTACAGGCCAACTATAACGCCGCAGCCGCATCCGCTTTAATGCGCGCTACCATCGATGCAAGACCATTTGAACGTTGCGGCGTCAAATGGTCTTTCAATCCCAACCGTGCGAAAACCTCTGGAGCATCTGCCTTCACAATTTCAGAAACACTCATCGGCGCAAATAATTTGAAAACAACCGCTATCAAGCCCTTCACGATCAAAGCATCGCTATCGCCTTCAAGCTCCAGATGTTTCGCACCATCATTGTCAAGAACGCGCGAATGAATCCACACCTGGCTGGCACAGCCATTCACTTTTGTCGCAGGGGTTTTAAACGCTGTATCCATTTCCGGTAAAGCACGGCCAAGCTCTATGAGATGACGATAACGATCTTCCCAATCATCAAGCATTTCAAAATCGGAAACAAGATTTTCAATTTCGGCGTTCATGCATCAGCAGATAGTCGCTGGCAAAGCGAAACTCAACCCTTGTCAGGTGTCAGCGTGCCATGCCACTCGGGCACAAGGTCTTCGATTTTCAGCGTAGAGTTTTCGGCTAAAGTGCCGCGCAATTTGGCGGGCGCAGATCCTGTATTAATTGGATCACCCGAAGCCATGTTTTTAGGCATTGATGCCGTCTGCCCAGCGGTGGACTCACTGGCCCATTCATACAGCAACTTCGCGCTATATTTTGCTTTACCTTCCATGGTCACGGCAATGTAATGCGCGGTGATGCAAACTTGCGGTTTCCGGTCGCAGAAACTTTTCATGTCGGCAACAGTATCAGCCGCCGCCGCGATGTAATTCCAGCTTGTGGAGTCAGCCATGGCTTGCGCCATCGGTGTTGTTTGAACCGATGCGGGCGGAGAAGGCATGGCAAGTATAACGCCACCCAATATGATTGCTTTTCGGAACAGACCCATCACGGCACCTAAATTTCGCCTCTGAATTGGGTCATAGCCAAGTTAAGTTTCCATCGGATGAAATGGCATGGCTAATTTAGTGTCAATATTTGAAAATCCCATTAGGGGAGTGTTAACCGTGTCACGCAAGCGCCACATAGAATACTAGACAGAGCATTTGATGAAAGGAGCTGTTAACCAAACTTAGGCACATTGCGATCAGGAAAAACAGTGTCTGTAGTGTTTGGTTTTGTTGGTGGAATTTTATAATGCGTGATGTTTTGGAAGATGATGAACGCAAGGTGAGGCCATTGGGCCTGCTGATGCTCACCACCTCCGCAGTGTTGAGCGTTATGATTGTTTACAACACGATGTACGGTCAAAGCGATCAGAATCGCCCAAGCGCTGCGTCCGCTTCAACCCATGTTGAAGTGCCAGCCCCAATTGACGCATCGAATACCGTTGTTTTTAAATATGATGCAACAGTTGAAGATGTTCAGCGCGAACTCTTGGCCACGGGCCATTTCCGGGGATTGGTTGATGGCGTAAATGGCCAAAAAACTAAAATTGCAATCCAACAGTTTCAGCAAGAAGCTGGCCTTGCCGTAACAGGCGAAATTACGCCAGATCTGATCAATAAAATTCGCTACACGCGAAAAGTGAAGGCTGCTTCAGAATATACGGGCAGTATAAATCCCGCACCGGAAACGCCGTCTCCTGCTGCAAAGCAAATTGTCAGCCAGCCAATCGTTGAAGAACCGCAGGCCGAAGTTGAACCAGCGGTGGCACCGAAGCCAAAAAAACCTCTAAAAATTAGTAGCGCTGCCAATGTCGCAAAACCTGTTGCGCCAAAACCAGTGCCAAATAATAATGTGATTACTGTTCAAAAAGCGCTGGCCGCCAAAGGCTATGAGGTTGGCATTGCCAATGGAAAAATGACGCCTGCAACGCGCGCAGCTATTCTGAAATATGAACTCGACAAGGGCCTGCCGATGGATGGCGTGATTGATCTGCCATTGTTGGCTTCTTTGAACACCAACTGATTTGGATGTTATAAATGACGCGGCTCAAATCAGAAATTTGGGTTGCAGCCTTGTTGCGGCGCTGTGCAGCGCAGGGGCAATTTGGCGCGGTCATCCACCATGGCGCTGATGAAGCCGGAATTATTTATGTTTGCATAAACCGCCTGAACGGTTTTTACGAGTTGTTAAGCCCGCCACCTGGCCCAGCTTACGATGAAAATGGCGAGCGACGTTTTTCCTTGCACTTTAAATCTCCTGTCGACTGGCCAACTTTAAGCGCAGTTATTGCCAAACAACGCAAATCAGATCCCGATCTTTGGGCCGTCGAAATTGAACTTCGTGAAGGCTTTGCAGGAATTATGATTGAACCATAATTCCTTAGCTAATTTTTAACCATGTACGTTCTTATTCAGCACATTAGATATTGAAGAATGAGGGTTATAGATGGCGTCGGTAATTGCGTTGGCAGATTGGCCCAAAAACATGAATCCGCGCGAGCCGTTTGAAGGCAGTGCAAAGATCATCATATTCAACGGCGTGCGCTTTGAACGCCTGCATGTAGAACCACAACAAAAGGCACACAAACGCCGCATGCTCAGCAGGAACAATCAAGCCGTAGCGGAAGAGCTGGAATAACTCAATTCGCTTTCTGACCACACGTGCTGCCTATCATGGTGGCCACAATCTGCGGCCTCATCAGTTCATCAGCTAACGGAATCCAAATCACGGCTATGCCGCGTGTTTCTGATGTTTCGGCATGCCAGCCCAGGTTTTCAATTTGAATGGCGTCTTCAGCACGATTATTCCCCAGCAATTGTTGGAAAAAAGTTTTGGTTTTCGCTAATTCAACTTTAAAGTCCGAAGTGCCAGCCTGCACATCGTTGAGAGCATAAACTTGACGGCCTGATTGTGCATAAATCGACAAAGTCCAATAAGACCGTGGCAGTTTTGCATTAAGTTCCAAGCTGCCATTGCTTAAATCAAATTTGCAAATCCCGACCACTGATTTGGATGTTGCCGAAGGCAGTAAAAGAGTTTGCTTTGCAGGATCCGCAATAAAAAATTGATTGAATGGCTTGCCGTCAGTTGAAATTCTGAGCTGCCGTTGAAACACCAGGTTTGGTACAAACAAAACATATGAAACATGGGAAACAACGGCAATTAGCAATGCGATGATAACCCAAAACCCCCGCCCCATCCTCAGCAACCCTTCTTGGTCACGGTTGGTAACTGAACATCTTGGCCATTTGCCACTTCGTTCAGATCGTATGTAAGGGCTAACGTGCTTCCATCAGGTGCCAGCCAATTACCAGGCATGGGGCGAGCGGAGATTGTGACTTTTAAAACATCGTCTTGATCAACAATAGCTTCGCCTGCGGTTACCACTGAATGCGCAGACAACCCACCAGCTTGGCTCACACTCATCGCCCACCAGCGCGCCGGTGTTATTTTTCCTTCGACCAGATAAACGCAATCACTGCGCAAACGGTCGCCGCTTTCATCTGTGGTGCGCACAAAACTATGCGCCAATTTTGGCGGAGGTAATTGTCCCTTACTTAAAAAATGACCAAGCGTATAAACCAGCTTGGTGTCGCCGCTATTCAATTGCCACTCGTTCCATGCGGATTTATCTACAACAGGTGTCAGCCCATAAGAGCCCATCGCGTTGACTGCTGAAAGAATGCCCAAAAGCAACCCCGAACAAATAGCCGCAATTAGATAAGTGGCACGTCCCATTAAAAAATTCAAAATCCAAAAATGCCCTTTGACCGTTTCCTGTTCTGATTATTACCAAACAAGACATCCATCAAGGTACGGTTCTTCTTGGATGTTACATTAGGTTTTGGAAGAACCAAAACTTGGTTGTTGGATACGGAATTGACACGCGCTCGAGGTGCTTGTTGGCTTTGGTTGCGAGTTTGATTTTGAATTGGGCTTTGGCTCTGGGCTTGGGTCTGTGTAACCTGTTTTGCGGGTGCATCAAACAAATCGAACATGCCGTCTAACACATCTTTTGCATCAGCGCTGGGGCCGTCACCTTCAGCTAGCTCCGGAACTGCAGGATCAACCGCTGGCAAAGGCGCATCAGCCACCGTTGGAACAATGGCCGCGACAGCAACTGGTGGCGGAGTGTAAGTATCATCAAGCGGAATGCCTGGCAGGCTTTCAGGCGTAAGACCTTCCTCAGCAACTTCCATGATGCGCTTCCAGGCAGGTGCCGGAACGCGACCACCAGTAACGGCATTGGCCTTTGTGCCATCCATTGGTGTGTTATCGTCATTGCCAACCCAGACACCGGTTACGTGATGCGCCGTAAATCCTAAAAACCAGGCATCGCGAAAATTCGCATTTGTGCCCGTCTTGCCTGCAACAGGAGCGTAAGTCAGATTGGCGCGCGTTGCCGTTCCTTTCATCACCACATCATGCAGCATCGAGTTCAACACAGAGACACTGTCATAGGGTTCAACCTGTGGCGCTTCAACGGCATTGGCTGAATGGCTGTAGAGCAGATCACCATTGGTACGGCGTATTTCAACCACAGCATAAGGCTTGGCCAATTTGCCGCCGCCCGCCAGTGTTGCATAGCCAGTTGCAATATCCAGCAGAGTAAGCGCGCTCGTTCCAATCGCCATCGTAGGGTAGGGGTCAATCATCCCTGTAATGCCCACACGGTGCGCCGTGGCTTCAATTTCTTGCCGTGTAAACTGCTTCATCAGTTTCACAGCAATTGTATTGATAGAATGCGTCAGCGCCACCGAAAGCGGAATCTTGCCACGGTATCCGGGTTCAAAATTATGCACACACCAGTCAATCACGCAAACTGGCCCGTCTTCAACAATCGTATCACGCGTAAAGCCATGATCAATCGCAGTGAGATAGACAAATGGTTTGAACGAAGATCCCACCTGGCGTTTCCCATCGGTCGCCCGGTTGAATTGACTGTCGCCGTAATCACGCCCGCCTATAATTGCGCGAATGGCACCATCCGGCGTCATGGTGATAGATGCAGCCTGACCAAAATTTCGGTCAACACCTTGTGTATCCACAATATCATTTATAACCAGCTGACTCGCATCTTGCAGCTTCGTGTTGATCGTCGTTTTCACTTCAACAACATAATTGCCCATCAAACCCTTGGCTTGCATAACATCAAGCGTGTCTTTGTAAGCCCAATCCAGAAACCAGTTGGGGCTTGCCAATTCATCTTGCTTCACAATAACAGCAGGCGAACGCTTGGCTTGCAAAAGCTCACCCTGATTGATGAAGCCAGCATCTAACATCCGGTAGAGCACCACGTTAGACCTTGCTTTTGATGCTTCCGGATTGGAATGCGGCGCATAATTTGTCGGCGCTTTAAACAACCCAGCCAACACCGCTGCTTCAGCCAAATCAATATCGCGAACTGATTTGCCAAAATAAAACTGCGACGCCGCCTCAACGCCATAATTGCCGCCACCAAGATAGGACCTGTCGAGATAGAGCTTTAAAATTTCGCTCTTTGAAAGCCGCGCCTCAATCCATAGTGAAAGGAATGCTTCATGCACCTTGCGGCGCAGCGTGCGCTCTGGTGAAAGAAAAAGATTCTTCGCCACTTGTTGCGTGATGGAAGAACCGCCTTGCTTGCCGCCGCCACCCTTGGCGTTGTGCACCATGGCGCGCAAAGTTCCGATCACATCAACACCGAAATGTTCGTTGAACCGCGCATCCTCGGTTGCCAAAACAGCTTTGATCAAAACCGGAGGAATCTCATCCAGCGGAATAGCATCATCCTGCTTGATCCCGCGCCGCCCGATAATCTTGCCGTCACTATCGGTAAAAGTCACCGCATAGGGTCGACCTCTGTTCCAGATATCGCCAGTGCCTGAAAACGGCGGCAGCGCAAAAGCCAGCAACGCAAATGCAGCCACAACTCCAAATGTAAAAAAATCATCAATCACATCAACGATAATGCGCTTAGGCCCAGCCACTCTGAAATAGCGATATAAAAACGAGGAATAGGCCGAACCCGCCCGCTTCATAAAATCCCATGTCTCGAACAAGGTCGAACTCACATAAGAGTCACCGATCCAGATTGCGCGGTAAAGTGCGTTACGGGTGGGAAGTGTGTCCAATTGGCATAACTCGTTTCAATTGAGAAATAAGCCGAAGCTGGGCAAGAAGCAAGTTAAGCACTGGTCGGATTCGACAGAGATCAAAAAATAGGCATCAGGCAAAGAGTTTTGCATAAAAATAAGGCACGCATTCATTGAGGCTTGCAAAGCAAGATTTTTATATTATTGTTTTCAATCATTTATAAAATCATGCCGTGTGGCACAGAAATTGCCTAGCGATTGGACTGAGTGCACAAAAAATAGCACCGACAAAATGGGGACTATCAATGAACTATTTCAGATTCGTGGCTGGACTTGCAGCATTCACCACACTTGTGAATACGGCAAATGCGCAAACCACAGCCTTGAATACAGGCGATACAGCCTGGGTGCTAGCAGCCACATGCCTGGTAATTCTGATGACCATTCCGGGTTTGGCCCTTTTCTATGGCGGCTTGGTGCGTAAGAAAAACGTACTCTCCACTCTCATGCAAAGCTTTGCTGCATGTTGTCTGGTGTCAATTCT
The DNA here is from genome assembly GCA_964244815.1 of uncultured Aestuariivirga sp. Classification (GTDB taxonomy): domain Bacteria; phylum Pseudomonadota; class Alphaproteobacteria; order Rhizobiales; family Aestuariivirgaceae; genus Aestuariivirga. The sequence continues at coordinate 23,446 of CAXTKH010000030.1, forward strand.
CTGGATTATTGCGGGCTATAGCTTGGCATTCAGTGGCCAAGGAGCTCTGCTCGGCGACACAAAACAATTATTCCTCAGTGCACTGACGAAAGATGCGCTCATCGGCACCATTCCTGAATCGCTCTACATGGTTTTCCAAATGAGCTTTGCCATCATCACGCCAGCAGTCATTTGCGGCGCATTTGCCGACCGCATGAAATTTTCCGCATTGCTCTGGTTTCTGGGCGCGTGGTTGATGTTGGTCTATGTGCCTGTGGCGCATTGGGTGTGGGGCGGCGGCTTCCTCGCTAAGATGGGTTTCCTGGATTTTGCGGGCGGAACTGTTGTTGAAATCAATTCCGGCATTGCTGGGCTTGTTGCCGCATTGATGATTGGCAAGCGCCGCGGCTTCCCGCAAGAAAACATGGTGCCACATAATTTGATTTTATCAGTCACAGGCGCAGGTTTGCTTTGGGTTGGCTGGCTTGGATTTAATGGCGGTTCAGCTCTAGCCGCAAATGCTACAGCAGCTTTTGCTTTGGCTAACACCCAGATTGCAGGCGCTGCCGCTGCCCTCGTATGGATGGGTTTTGAATGGTATTTGCATAAGCGCCCAAGTGTGCTTGGTATTATCTCAGGCGCGGTTGCAGGTCTTGTGGCCATCACACCAGCTTGTGCCTATGTTTCGCCGATGGGTGCCATGGTTGTTGGCACAGCCGCAGGTGCAACCTGCCTCTATTTTTCAACTAGCGTGAAACGCCGCTTTGGCTATGACGACTCGCTGGATGTGTTTGGTGTCCACGGTATTGGTGGCATTGTTGGCGTTTTAGGCATTGGCATTCTTGGTTCACAAAGTTGGGGCGGAACGCCTGGCCTGATTGAAGGCAGCGTGCAACAATTGCTGATTCAGATTGAAGGCATTGTTATTGTTGCAGCCTGGTGTGCATTCATCAGCGTCACCATACTCAAAGTAATCGACGTAACGATCGGCCTTCGCGTTTCGAAAGAATTCGAAATCGAAGGTTTGGACCTTAACCTCCACGGTGAAGTTGTGCCATAAGGCACTGCATGACTGATAAACCCTTCTGGAAAACCAAAACTCTGGCCGAAATGACAAGGCCGGAATGGGAAAGCCTTTGCGATGGCTGTGGCCGCTGTTGTTTGAACAAATTGGAAGATGAAGACACCGGCGAATATCTTTACACCCGCGCCGCCTGCAAATTGCTCGATATCGAAAGCTGCCAATGCAGCGATTATAAAAACCGCTCAAAGCGCGTTCCCGATTGCGTAACACTCACACCAGCCAATGTGCCTGAGCTTGGTTGGCTGCCTTCATCTTGCGCTTATCGGCGATTGAATGAAGGCCGCGGCCTGGCCTGGTGGCACCCACTGGTTTCAGGCGATCCTGAAACGGTGAAGCAGGCTGGCATCTCGGTGGAAGACGAAGCCTATACTGAGGAAGGTATTAAAATTACGGAACTGGTTGATCACATTTGGAAACTTCCAAAGGCGAAGAGGAAGGTTTGATTAGAAGTCATTCAACCAATTGAATTTCGCCAATCCCTATAATCCGTCATTCCCGCGAAAGCGGGAATTTCTGTTTACTAGCCCAAACGCAGACACTCGCCTCCGCGGGCATGACAAACCAAAGTAATTTTTGTCAATCAACCATTATCTAAACGTAATTCCTGCCAAACTCACAATTTCTCAATTTCCGCCGCCACCAACTTTTGTAGTTTCCACAAATTGCGATCCTCAATTTCAAGCTGCTCAAGGTGGCTCACCGTATTAAACAAATACTCGGCCCCCGTTCCCCAATGCCCTGCTGCCCTGGCCAATATCGCTGCCACTTCCTCAAGTGGCATAGCCTTTACATAAGTTGGCACATCCGGATTGGAGGTGAATGCAATCACGCGCACCATCTTGCCAGCCATATTGGCTTTTAAAACGCGCGGCACATTGGTGAGTGGTTTATTCGTCATCTCGCGGCGAAGAAGCTTTTCCACCTGCGCTTTTTTGTTTTCATCGGAAAGCTCATAAATCATGCCATTGCAGCTGCCTTTGCTGTCAAGCGCCATCATCAAGCCGGGCACAGCACGCGTTCCACGCCAGCGCTCAATCTTCATGCAAAATGATCGGTGCCAGCCATGCAGCCAACCGCGAGAGGAACTCACAAATTCAAATTCGGGCTTCCAGATGAGTGAGCCATAGCCAAAGATGCGCAACTGCGTCCCCGTCAGCTCTTCCAACAAATCATCTGCCCACTGGCTATAGTCAGCGTCGTTCATCTGTTGACGGCCTTCTGCTGGCCCTTCATCGGTTTCAATGCGTTGAATTTTGGCGATGTGTTCGGCAGTAAGGGTCAGTTTTCTCATTTTATCAACATCACAAAAGGCTCTTCAACGGCGCGGTTTAAAAGTTTGCGGTAGCGATCAAATACGGGAGATGCACCTTCGATTTTACCAAACTCAACATCTGGCCCAAATGTTTTGACGGGAACTAACACTAAAGGCGTTGACACGGGCGTCAACTGTGTGCCCCTGCCTGATTGCAAGGTGGTGATCAACCCATACATCTCGCCCGAAATCATCGGGCGTGAGAGGATGATCATCCGGTATTGTCCCTGTTTATTGGTGACCAAATAAATATAGCCTGATTGATGCGGCACAGAAACTGAACCATCTTGTTTGAACTGCGCATCAATGCGCTCAGACTCGCGGAACGCCAAATGCGATAAAGCCGTGTCCCACCGAATTTCCGTCAAATACGCATAGATTGAGTTCTGATCGCTGAAAGATGTGCGCAATGTAAGGTAGTCGCCCTCAAGCCAGGAAACAGCAGGGCGCGAATAGGAACCCAGCGATTGTGGCGCCAGTGCCGATTCACCATTCACTGATTTCAATTTGCGCAACTGATGTTGCAGCGCCTCTTCAATCCGAACCACGGTTGCCAAAGTAAAAGGCCGTTGCCCCGAAAGCGCTTTTTCAATCGTTGATAAGCTGATCTTGGCTTTGTCAGCCAAATGCTGCCGCGTCAGCCTGCGCCGCGCCAGCTCTTCGCGAATTAAGCCGCTGATGGCGCGGTTTTCATCTGGCGATAAATCGTCGTCACTCATGTTTCCGGAATCCGTACAAAACCGTACAATTCCACAAGAAACGGTCACAAGCAACAAATCTGCGGCAGAAGCCTGACAAACATTACAGTTCTTCACATTGGCGGCGCAGGCTTGCACGCGCGTAACTTCGGCAATGGGGCAACACAAAACAACCCAATGGAGGAATAACGTGAACGCCATAACGCTGCACCGCAGCCTGAACTACAAAAAGACCCTGTATAAGCTCGTCGTCGCCATGATCGCCACCTGCATGACGGCCCAAGCCGCCTTTGCATCGGCCAGATTGGTGACACCTAACGACATGACGGCTGGCAGCTTGCTGTTCAAATCCAACGAAGCTGGAAAATACATCGCGGCTCCCGCCGTCGCCTCGGACTATACGGTCACAATATCGGGCCCTACCGGCCGCACGGTGGTAACGCAGCAATTCTACAATCCATCTGATTCCTGGGTGGAAGGCGTTTATGTTTTCCCACTTCCTGAAAACTCAGCCGTGGATACACTGAAAATTGTTTCAGGCACCCGCGTGATTGTTGGCGAGGTGAAAGAAAAACAAGAAGCCAAAGCTATTTATGAAGAAGCAAAAAACAACGGTGAAGCCGCTGCTTTGTTGGAGCAAGAACGCCCCAACATGTTTACAAACTCTGTGGCCAATATTGGCCCGCATGAAAAAGTTCTGGTGCAAATTGAGTATCAACAAACCATAGCCCAAAGCGGCGGCACTTATGATTTGCGCCTGCCGCTTGTTGTTGCCCCGCGCTATAATCCAGCGCCAATTGTTCAGACCGTTGATTTTGGCACGAACAAAACTGGCTTGGCTTCAACCAAAAACGAAGCGCCACAGCCGCCAGTGCTGAACCCCGCTCATGCAGCTGCAGCTAATCCCGTTTCCATCACAGTGAAGCTGGATGCTGGTTTTGCTTTGGGTGAGGTTAAGAGTGCCTATCACAAAATTGATGTTGTCGAACAAGGCAAAAATATTCGCACCATCACTTTATCTGGCATCGTTCCAGCCGATAAGGATTTTGATTTGACCTGGACAGCCGCAGGCACAGCGCCACAAGCTGGCTTGTTCAAAGAAACTGTGAAAGGCCATGATTATATGCTGGGCTTTGTAACCCCACCTGTTGTGGCTTCGAACGATAAAATTCATCCACGCGAAATCACTTTCGTAATTGATAACTCAGGCTCCATGGAAGGTGCCTCCATGCCGCAGGCCAAAAACAGCTTGCTCTATGGTCTTGCACAGTTAACACCTGCTGATCGCTTCAACGTGATCCGCTTTGACAACACGATGGATAATTTGTTTGGCTCAGCCGTTCAGGCAGATGCTCAGCACGTGGCCCAAGCGAAAGCTTTTGTATCAGCTTTGAATGCCAGCGGCGGCACTGAAATGTTGCCTCCGATGAAAGCAGCTTTGATTGATGCAAATCCAAACGACAAAAACTATCTTCGCCAAATCGTGTTCATCACCGATGGCGCAATTGGCAATGAGCAAGAATTGTTTGACACAATTGCCAAAGGTCGTGGCCGCACCCGCGTGTTCATGGTGGGCATCGGCTCTGCACCAAACTCTTACCTGATGACTAGAGCCGCCGAACTTGGCCGTGGCACATTCACTCACATTGGTGAAGGCGTTCAGGTGATTGATAAAATGAAAGATCTGTTCGGCAAGATTGGTAATCCCGTCATCACCGATATCCGCGCGCAGATTTTTGGCAGCACTGCCAAAATCACGCCAGAACAATTGCCTGATCTATATCGCGGTGAACCTGTGATGTTGATGGCAGATTCGGGTTCATTATCCGGTGTTCTCAAAATCACCGGCATGATTGGTGATCAACCATGGGAAGTGAAACTCCCGTTGGCTGATGCTGCATCAGGCAAGGGCATTTCAAAACTCTGGGCGCGCCGCAAAATTGCTGAGCTTGAAGTGGCGTCCACCTTGGGTCAAATCACCCAAGAGGTTGCCAATAAGACAGTGCTCAAAACTGCTTTGGATCATCAGATTGTTTCAAGCTTAACAAGCTTGATCGCTCTTGATCATTCACCAAAGCGCCCTGCAGGATATGTTTTGACCCGTGCTGATGTTCCCCTGAACCTACCATCAGGCTGGGTGTGGGAATCTGTGTTTGGTGCTGATGTGCCAGCACAAAATGTTCCGTACACGGATCAAAAAGCTGAAGCTGATTTCGTTCAACTTGCAAAGTTCGATCCAGCTAAACCCCCAGCCCCTGCCGCTCAAGTGAACCTCCCACAAGGTGCGACTGATGCGGAAATGATGGGAATTATCGGTCTCATTCTGGCGATGCTGGCCTTGGTTATGCAATTCTTCGCCCGCCGCAAATCGGTGCAAGCATGAGCACTCTGATGATCACAACCTTATCCCCGGCGCATATTTCGCGCCGGGGCATTCTCAACGCACTATCAGTTTTGCTGATTGCTGCATCACTCATGTTCTTTGGTAATTCCATTTGGATTTTCGCCAAAGCGCAATTGGCGCAAGTTTTATTGGAACGCGCCTTCACACAATCAATACTGCTAGGCGAACCTGTGAAAGCCTGGAGCTGGGCCGACACTTATCCAGTAGCCCGGATCAAAATAAGCCGCATCAAAGCTGAAGCAATTGTACTTAATGGCTCCTCAGGAGAAGCCATGGCGTTTGGCCCCGCACTAGTGAACGAAACATCAAGACCCGGAACCAGAGGCACATCCGTAATGGCCGCCCACCGCGATACACATTTTTCATTTTTGAAGAATGTGCAGATTGGTGATTTGATTGAGGTGGAACGTGACGACGGATTATCTTTCACTTATCGCGCGAAACAAACGCGCATTGTCGATTGGAACCAATCTGGTATTGATGCGCATGCCGCCGGCTTCAATTTAGTTTTGGCCACATGCTATCCATTTGACGCAATAATCCACGGACCAAAAAGATATATCGTGGAAGCGGAGTTGGTGAAGTGAATTCTTTGTTATTCCTCCCCGACGACCGGGGAGGAAAGTGAGCGAAGCGAACAGGAGGGGTTCGAGTCACAGGCCCCTCCTGTCTGCGTGCCGCAGACGGTCCTCCCCTGTAGTAGGGGAGGAATTGCCAGCTCAGCTCTCTTCGCCAGCTTTCGGTAAATTACCCTGATGCGTATCATGATCAGCCGGCTTCCTTATCATCGGCACAGCCGCCAGCACCATCGCATCAAATCCAGTATTGCCCTTGGCAACAAATTCAAAAAAATGCGAGCGCATGCGTGGCTCCCAAAAATTATTGATGTGGTTGGCAACTTCCTTGGTGCCTTCTTCAGCGCCATAGCTTTTAAAGAACGTGGCAATTTGATTTGCCATGCGCACCATATCTTTAGTTTCCATTTTAAACTCCGTCAAAAATCATAATGCCTTGCTTGGATAAAGCGGCAAGTTTCAGTCCGGCCTGTTTGGCCAATTTGAGTGCTAGAGCTGTAGGCGCTGAAATTGTAGCCAGTGCGCCAATGCCAACGGTTGCGCATTTCTGAACCAATTCAAACGAACAGCGCGAGGACATCAACACAAAACCATCATTTGGTCTAATGTGCCCACGCCCCATTGCACCAATGAGTTTATCCAACGCATTGTGCCGCCCCACGTCTTCACGCGCCAACAAGATTGCGCCGTCCACAGAGCACCAAGCAGCGGCATGAACTGTGCGGTTGAGTTCATTCATCGGCTGGAACGCAGGAAGGGATTCGAACGCTCTGACAATGGGGTGAGCAGAAAATTCCGGCGCATGAAGTTTATGGGCGGGCATGCGAATGGCATCAGCCATTTCTTCAATGCCACAGAGACCACAGCCAACACGACCCTCGATCGAGCGAGAAATCATCCGTTCACGGATTAAATGTTCTGTTGCAATATCGACACCAAATCCATCACCGGACGGCATGATCAATACATTGCTGATATGCGAAGCATGCGCCACCAAGCCTTCCGACAAAGCAAAGCCCACCGCGAAATCTTGCAAGTCCGCTGGCGTGGCCATCATCACGGCATAGGATGTGGAGTTGATGAGAAGGGCAACGGGCACTTCTTCGGGAACGTGCCAGGTGGTGGGGTTGCCATCGATAGAGCCAAGAGCTGACACACTACAAAGTTCAACCCTCTCCCCTTGCGGGAGAGGGTGCTGAGCGCCAGCGAAGCGGGAGAGAGGATTCGTGCTAGCCCCGCTCCCGTCTCGCAAGAGCTCGCCACCCTCTCCCGCAAGGGGAGAGGGTTGGTTTTGAGCGAGGATCACTCCGCAGCCACGCGCTTGTTTTCTTCTTCGCGTGTTTCCCAGTCCTTCTGCCATTCTGATGACTGGTTCGAAGGGCGCACTTGCACGGCGGTTACTTTATATTCGGGGCAGTTTGTGGCCCAATCTGAATATTCAGTGGTAATCACGTTTGCACCCGTCACCGGATGATGGAACGTTGTGTAAATCACACCTTGTGGCATGCGCTCAGTAATCATTGCACGAAGCGTGGTGCCACCAATGCGACTGGTGAGAGAAACCATGGCCCCATCAGCAATGCCACGAAGCTCAGCATCATGTGGATGAATTTCCAGAACATCTTCCGGATGCCAGCTTGAATTCTCAGTGCGTCTGGTTTGCGCGCCAACATTGTATTGCGAGAGAATGCGACCCGTGGTCAGGATCAGCGGGAAGTCACGGTTGGCACGTTCCGGGGTTGGCACATATTCGGTGATCATGAAGCGGCCTTTGCCTCTGACGAAACCGCCCACATGCATCATCGGCGTTCCGTTTGGTGCTTTTTCATTGCAAGGCCATTGTACAGAGCCCATCTCGTCGATCTTCTTGAACGATACACCTGCAAATGTTGGCGTGACTAAAGCAATCTCGTCCATGATTTCCGAAGCGCTATTATATTCCATGTCATAGCCCATGGCTTGCGCAAGCTCAGCCACCACTTGCCATTCATGTTTGCCTTGCATTGGCGCTTTTACTTGGCGCACGCGGTTGATGCGGCGCTCGGCATTGGTAAACGTGCCGTCTTTTTCGAGGAAGGATGTGCCCGGAAAAAACACATGCGCGAAGGCTGCAGTTTCATTCAGGAACAAATCCTGCACCACAACCATCTCCATGGTTTCGAGAGCGGCAGTGACGTGATTGGTGTTCGGATCAGACTGCGCAATATCTTCACCTTGAATGAAGATGCCCTTGAACGTGCCTTCAACAGCAGCGTTCAGCATGTTTGGAATGCGGAGGCCCGGTTCGGAATCAAGCGTGGTGTTCCAAACCTTGTTGAACAACTCGCGCACCGTGTTATCAGAGATATGACGGTAACCCGGCAACTCGTGTGGGAACGAACCCATATCGCATGCGCCTTGCACATTGTTTTGTCCACGCAGCGGATTAACGCCCACACCTTCGCGGCCAATATTTCCGGTCAGCATCGCTAAGTTCGCCATGCCCATCACCATGGTGGAACCTTGGCTGTGCTCAGTCACTCCCAAGCCATAATAGATCGCACCATTGCCACCCGTGGCAAACAAGCGCGCAGCACCGCGTATATCATTAGCATTCACGCCCGTTTCGGATTCGAGTGCCTCTGGTGAATTGCGCTCTTCACGAATGAACCCAGTCCAACGTGAAAACTCAACCGTGTCACAACGCTCGGCAATGAACGCCTTGTTTTCCAGTCCTTCGGTCAGGATCACATGTGAAAGCGCATTCACAATCGCCACATTTGTGCCGGGACGCAGTGGCAGATGGAAGCTCGCTTCAATATGGGGTGAACGAACTGAATCCGTTCTGCGCGGATCAGCCACGATCAACTTTGCACCAGCGCGAATTCGCTTTTTCATGCGCGATGCAAAAACCGGATGACCGTCCGTTGGGTTAGCCCCGATAATCAAGATCACATCAGCTTTCGCAACCGATTTGAAATCTTGCGTGCCTGCTGATGTGCCGAATGTTTTGGAAAGGCCATAACCTGTTGGCGAATGGCAAACGCGGGCGCAAGTATCAACGTTGTTGTTGTTGAATGCCGAGCGGATCATTTTCTGCACAACAAAAACCTCTTCATTGGTGCAGCGTGATGATGTGATGCCGCCGATAGAAGCACGGCCATATTTTTTCTGAATGGATTTGAACCCACCTGCCGCATGGGCAATCGCTTCTTCCCAACTCACTTCTTTCCAAGGATCAGTGATCTTTGTACGGATCATTGGCTTTGTAACGCGGTCTTTATGCGTGGCATAACCCCAGGCAAAGCGGCCCTTGACGCATGAGTGGCCTTCATTGGCGCCGCCATCCTTATAAGGCACCATGCGCACAACATCATCGCCCTTCATTTCAGCTTTGAAGGAACAACCAACACCGCAATAGGCACAAGTGGTGACAACGGAATGTTCAGGTTGACCTTTTTTGATCACTGATTTTTCAGTTAAAGTGGCTGTGGGGCAAGCTTGCACACATGCTCCACAAGATACGCATTCTGAAGCCATGAAGCCTTCATCCATGCCCGCTGAAACATGCGAAGCAAATCCGCGTCCATCAATGGTGAGTGCGAATGTGCCTTGCACTTCTTCGCAAGCGCGCACGCAACGCGAGCACACGATGCATTTTGCAGGATCAAATGTGAAATAGGGATTGCTTTCGTCTTTTTCCTTGAAACGGAAATTTTCGCCCACACCTTCGCGCTTTGCCGAAACGTGATTGTCGCCGTCATAACCATAGCGCACATCGCGAAGGCCCACGGCGCCTGCCATGTCCTGCAATTCGCAATCGCCATTGGCAGCGCATGTTAAGCAATCAAGCGGATGGTCAGAGATGTAAAGTTCCATGACACCTTTGCGCAAATTGCCAAGGCGGTCTGATTGAGTTTTCACTTTGATGCCAGCGGCAACTGGTGTGGTGCATGATGCAGGCGTGCCCTTGCGGCCTTCAATTTCAACCAGACACAAACGGCATGAGCCAAATGAATTCAGCGAGTCCGTTGCGCAAAGCTTCGGGATCTTGGTGCCCAGCTCCATCGCTGCGCGCATGATTGAAGTGCCTTCAGGCACAGTGATGGAATGACCATCAATCTCCAGCGTGACCATCTGGGTCGCTTCAGATTTTGGCGTGCCGTAATCGGTTTCTTTGATCAGCATGATATGTCCTATTCCGCAGCCTGAAGCTGCGCAGGTTTATCGAAATCTTCGGGGAAATGTTTGACAGCGCTCATTACCGGCATGGGTGTTAATCCGCCCATGGCGCAGAGTGAGCCATCCGTCATGGTCTGGCATAAGTCTTCGAGCAGTATGAGATTGGCATCGCGGTCAATACCAGCCACGATCTTGTCAATGGTTTCAGCGCCGCGTGTAGAGCCAATGCGGCACGGTGTGCATTTACCACAAGATTCAATGGCACAAAATTCCATGGCAAAACGCGCTTGAGCGGCCATATCAACGCTATCATCAAACACCACGAGGCCGCCATGACCCACCATTGCAGCGTTGGCGGCAAAGGTTTCATAATCCATCGGCAAATCCAGTTGGGCGTCTGGAAGATAAGAACCAAGCGGCCCACCCACCTGCACAGCGCGCACCTTGCGGCCTGTAAAAGTGCCACCACCAAAATCATTAATCAGTGTACGGAGTGTTATACCAAAAGCTTTTTCAACCAATCCACCTTGCTTTATATTGCCTGCAAGTTGGAAAGGCAGGGTCCCGCGCGAACGGCCCATGCCGTAATTCTTATAGGCCGTGCCGCCCTTTGCCATTATGAATGGCACAGCAGCAAAGCTGAGAACATTGTTGATGATTGTCGGTTTGCCAAATAGCCCAACAAGAGCTGGTATGGGCGGCTTGGCGCGAACCATGCCGCGTTTGCCTTCCAAGCTTTCCAACATCGCGGTTTCTTCGCCACAAATATAAGCCCCAGCACCACGGCGCACTTCAAGGTCAAAACAATGATCAGTAGACTGAATATTCTGCCCAAGCCACTTCGCTTCGACCGCAATACCGATAGCTTCCTTCATCGTAACAATCGCGTCAGGATATTCCGAGCGAATATAGATGAAGCCCTTGGTGGCACCTGAAGCAATCCCCGCAATCGTCATGCCCTCAATCAGCATGAACGGATCGCCTTCCATCACCATGCGGTCAGCGAATGTGCCGGAGTCACCTTCATCGGCATTGCAGCACACATATTTCTGATCAGCCTTTGCGTCGTGAACCGTTTTCCATTTGATGCCAGTTGGAAAACCTGCACCGCCGCGCCCGCGCAAACCAGATTCAGTAACTTCAGCAACAATGGCAGCGCCTGTCATGGCCAGAGCTTTCTTTAAACCTTCAAATCCGCCATGCGCAATATAATCGCTCAGCGAAACCGGATCGGTGATGCCTGCTCGCGCAAATGTGAGGCGTTCTTGATTCTTGAGATAGGGCAATTCATCGACACGGCCGTGGCCCAGCTGATGTTTCCCACCTTCATAAAACTTTGCTGCAAACAATCGCTTTACGTCACCGACTTCAACCGGCCCGTATCCCGTACGACCTTGTGGCGTCTCAACTTCAACAAAAGTTTCCAACCATGCCATGCCGCGCGTCGAGTTGCGAATAATTTGTACACTGATGTTTTGTGTTGCAGCCTCAGCGGCAATGGCAGAAGCCACTTCATCCGCACCAACAGCTTTGGCAGAGGAATCACGTGGCACATAAATTTTGATCATGTGCGAAGTCCTTCAACTATCGATTTCACTTTTTCAACATTCACACGAGCAATGGGTTTGCTATCAATCATCATGGAAGGTGCCGAAGCGCAGAGCCCCAAGCAATAGGTGGCTTCCAGCGTGATCAACCCATCAGCCGTGGTTTGGCCCAATTTAACATTCAAGAATTTTTCAACCGCCGCAAGCAACGCGCGTCCACCCATGGATTGGCAAGCTTCAGCGCTGCAAAGCTTCAAATGATGTTTGCCCGTCGGCTTCAAATGGAAATCGTGATAGAATGTAGCCACGCCATAAACTTCAGCGCGCGATAAATTGAGCGCATGAGCAATTGCGGGCAAGGATGTTTCAGGCACATGGCCCAATTCGTGTTGCACGTCATGCAAAATTTCGAGAAGCGCATCCGGCTTATTGCCATATTTTGCACAAATAGGTGTCGCCGGATCGGATTTACCGAACTGGAGATCAATTAAAGTCGTTTTCTTAGCCATAGACAATCATCGCAGATCGGCTCGGCCAATGCCAATTGTGTGGGCCTATACCGTCATAGGCGTGGCCTATGGGTTTCAGTAATATATTTCAATATATGGTTTCGCCGGGTGCCAATAAGATAATTTGATTGCTTACAGCAATTTGAGTATCGGCCACCGGTGCAATTGTTGGTTCAGGCAAAGCAATAGCCTCTACTTTCGGCAGTTTTTTTGGTTTCGCCGCTTGCTTAGTCTGTAATCCTTCGGTTGACCAACTATCGTTCACAGCTTGTGCTGTTGCAGAATTTGTAATTTTGCTTGTTGTAATCGAGCTGGTGGTTTGGCCATTGGCTTCGAGGCCCATTTTTGCCAACTGCAATTCCATGCGCAAGCGCTGAACTTCAAGATCATAAAGTGAGCTGCAATCAAGGCGCTTAGGTTTTTCGCCGAGCGGAATGACGACACGAGAGTATATCGTGCCAGATTGATCCAAGCCATTTCCACCAGGTGACGCAATGACGCCGGAATCGATATAAGCGCCGTCGCCGCCAACAGTTGAGCGGCAAGAGGTGCCATCGCCTGCCCTGATTTCATCAGAGCCAGATTGTAAAGCCACATTCGGCAATGTTATTCCGGTTTGGCTGTTGTTTTGATAAACAGTAGTATCAACTGCAAAAGCTGGCGCGCTTAAGAATGCCAAGCCTAATGTTGCAGTAATTAAGATCCTACGCGTGTCCCCACATATTTCCCACATACTTGTGTCCTCAACCTTTGTTCATTCGCCTTACCGAACATCCCTTCAGCACAGACTCGAACTTTTCTTGTTGTCATTCCATCAAAAGGCACCATCACCACAACAGATTTGGAACCTTGTGCCGGTATCGTTACTTCCGAAAAAGTCACTTGAGCTTCAACAGGATAAAATTTGTCATCATAAACCCGAACAGCGAACACCTGTTTGTTCTTGTAAGGATTCCCGACAACAATGCGGACTGCAAAACTATCTGCAAAACTCCGCGCTTCACCCCGCATCGGCGTTACGGATTGGGCAAAGCTTGCAGCGCTCATGGCTGCAAGCGATGCTAATATCGTGACAATTTTATTCACAGCGAACGGTTACAACGCTGTTATATGCACCAGCAGTGAAAACACCACTGTTGCGTGTTGCAGACATGTCAACGGAAACATTAGTTAGACCCGAAGAGAGGGGGGCTGCCGATGTGCCATCAGTGATTGGTCGGTTTGTAGCACCCGAAAGAGTATAGCTGCTTGAAGAAGTATCTGCTGAAATACCCGCTGGAACATCAGTGGAAAGGCTGAAAGTGTTGCCTGTCGCCAATGCAGTTACTTGGCTTGCATAGCCACCTGGATTAGCTGAAGAAAGATTTGAGTAATCTGCATTTGGCGTAACACGGCCAGGATTGCCTGCTGTAATAACGCATGTGCTATCGACTGTGCCTGCGAATGATGCAGTGCCCGTAGCAGCAAAGCTGCTGATTGGTGAAGCCATCATGCTGGCGATGGTGATGGCAATAATTTTTTTCATAGTTTATCCCTTCCTGTTGAAAGTTGAAGTTTCCTCAACTTGTCGCGACCATAGGTTGGGCGGGTAAACGCCAGATCAATAAAAAGCGAAACATAAAATTTGAGCTAATTCTGAATGAAAAAGCGTGCTTAACAATCTGTGTAGTTTAATTGACTTTGAAGTTTTTGGCAGATTGAAACAGTGCTGCAATCGTTGGAGAAAGCGGATCCCGGTCGACACCAACGAGACCTACGGCATGACTGACGGTCGGTTCACTGAGCGGTATAGCCACCACACCTTCAAGCGCACCCATGGCATTGCGGAAATAATCAGGCAGGATCGAACACAGGTTCATGCTGCGCACCGATGAAATGAGATTCATGATGGAATTGGTTTCAAGCCGCGGCGAAGGTTGAACTTTAGCAGCGGCAAAGGCGCGGTCGATGATCCGGCGGTTTTGCATGTTGGGGGTGAGCAATGCCAAAGGCTGTTGGGCTGCTTCAAACCAAGTGACATGTTCGCGCGTCGCATATTCATGCGCACTTGAAATAAACAGGCAATAATTTTCGCGGTAGAGTTCAACGCTCATTAAACCTTCAACGGGTTCATTATCGAGATAAGTAATACCAGCCTCGATTGAAAAATCGCTCAGTGAACGGATGATTTCTTCCGAACTGTGCGAAAGAATTGTGAAATCGACGGCAGGGTGCATGGCATTCATGGCCTTGGTGAGGAACGAGGCCATGGGCAGGGCAGAGGGAATGACGCCCAAAACCATGCGGCCAACCAATTCGCCCTTCTTGCCTTTGATTTGAACCAGCTCTTGCTGGAGGTTATGCCAGTTATCCAAAATGAGATGCGCCCATTTCAGAACGCGCTCACCTTCTGGGGTGAGGCCAATATAGCGCTGGCCACGTTCCACAATCGGCACCCCAAGTTCTTGTTCCAACTGGCGAATCCGTCCTGAAAGGGTAGGTTGGGTGATGTTGCATGCCACTGCTGCGCGGGTAAAATGCTTTTCGCGAGCGAGCGCTGCCAGATATTGAAGCTGTCGAATGTCCATTTTTTAACAATAACTTAGTTCAGATTTAGAAGCTTCAATAAAAAAATAAAGACTATGACAGGAAATAGTTCTTGACATGCGCACGGTGAAGAAGCATGTTCTTGGTATGTTCGATAATTGGATTTGGAAATGGCGGGCTATCGCGTGTGGCGGGCTCCCCCTCAGTCCTTCGGACAGCTCCCCCAACAAGTTGGTGGAGCGCAATAATAATTTTGTGCTGAATCAACATTTTATCGCCCTCCGCCCAGCTTGCTGGGGGAGGTGCCCGAAGGGCGGAGGGGGGATTGATTCAAAAATAAATCCTACAAAGTGAAAATAGTTGTTGACACCGTACGGTGAACCTGCTAGTTCTCGTCATACTCCACAAATGGGCCCAGAAATTCGGGCCTCGAAGTTAACC
>CAXTKH010000031.1:0-38617 GCA_964244815.1 uncultured Aestuariivirga sp.
ATTTCTCCATAACGCCCATGACGTCAGATTCCTTCATGATCAAAAGCTCTTCGCCGTCGATCTTCACTTCTGTGCCCGACCATTTGCCGAAAAGCACGAGATCGCCCTTCTTCAAATCGATAGGGATCAATTTGCCGGCTTCATCGCGGCCACCAGGGCCCACAGCGACAACTTTGCCCTGCATCGGCTTTTCTTGAGCCGTTTCTGGAATGATGATGCCACCCTTGGTCTTGGTGTCTTCCTCAACCCGCTTCACGACAACGCGGTCGTGCAAAGGACGGAATTTCATGGTGAATACTCCTGTAAACAATTGTTTTCTTTGATTAAAGCTGGCGAGACGCGAAGGTCGCCACCAACCCTGTTAGCGCTCAATAGGGTAGAGTGCTAACAGTTGGGTGTCAGATAGAACGGCCGAGGGGGAAGGTCAAGGCTTTGATTGCAAAAGGTTGTCGATTGCGCGACGTTAACCATAGTTAACACTTTACTAACGACCTGTGCCATTCCAAGATAATCCCATATGCGGCGTTAATGAACTGGGTGATCTATGCGTTTATTGAATTTGAGTGTGTTGGCTTTGGCGGCATCGTTGAGTGTTGGAACTGCGTTTGCCGGGGACAGGCTTTCAACCAGAACAACACCAAGCTACGACAGCTGCCGCGCCGAGGCACGTCAGAAGGCTGATGACTACGTGGCCGATTATATGGTTCCTGCAAGTGACGAAGACACAGCGCCGCCAAGCACTTATGTGGCCATTGTCTATGGCCATAAATTTATTGCGCCACTGCACCCGCCCGCCAATGGCGATTTGCAACTTCATGGGCTTGGCGAAGTAATGGCCAAGCGCGGCCAGCTGTTTCGTGATGAAATGCGCCGTTGTTTAGGTTACGTGCAGTTTGACCTGGCGTTGAAACAGCACCTCATCATCATCCAATAATCTGGCCCCGCAAGGCCTCTGTCACTGGCGTATTTCCATTCATGCCTCACCTCTGCTAAGCTGGTTGAAATCAGCAGAACCAGAGGTGAAGCCCCATGAACATTCATGCCCCCAAGAACGATTACACCCACATCGTCGAAGCCGATAAGGCCCATGTGTGGCACCATCTGCAACAGCACAAAAAATTCGAAACCATTGATCCCTTGATCATCATCGAAGGCAAGGGCATGCGGGTCTGGAACCAGGCTGGCCGTGAGCATCTGGATGCTACATCAGGCGGCGTTTGGACTGTCAACGTTGGCTATGGCCGCGTGAAGATTGCTGATGCCGTGCGCGACCAGCTGGTGAAGTTGAATTATTTTGCCGGTGCCATGGGCACAATTCCCGGTGCCACATTTGCCAAAAGCCTCATTGAAAAAATGCCAGGCATGGCACGGGTTTATTATTCAAACTCAGGCTCGGAAGCCAACGAGAAGGCTTACAAAATCGTTCGTCAAATTGCGCATAACAAATATGACGGCAAGAAATACAAGATCCTGTACCGCGAGCGTGATTATCACGGCACCACAATTTCAGCCCTTTCATCAGGTGGTCAAGAAGAGCGCCGCGCGAACTATGGCCCATATACACCGGGCTTCATTTCAGTTCCGCACAATCTCGAATATCGTTCGCAATGGGGTGATGTAGAGGATTACGGAATTCGCGCGGCAAACGCCATTGAAGACGTAATCTTGCGCGAAGGTGCAGACACCGTGGGCGGTTTGATCCTTGAACCCATCGTAGCAGGCGGCGGCGTTATCGTTCCACCAAAGGGATATTGGGAACGTGTTCAGGAGATTTGCAAAAAATACAACGTGTTGTTGATCATCGATGAAGTGGTCTGCGGCATGGGCAGAACCGGAACCTGGTTCGGCTATCAGCAGTTTGGTGTGCAACCCGATATCGTGACCATGGCCAAAGGTGTGGCATCTGGTTATGCCGCAATTTCTTGCACCGTCACAACGGAAGCCGTGTTCAACGAGTTCAAAGCCAATCCGGCTGATCCGATGAGCTACTTCCGCGATATTTCCACCTTCGGCGGTTGCACAGGCGGCCCAGCGGCGGCCATTGCAAACATGGAAATTCTGGAAGAAGAAAACCTGTTGGATAACGTCAAGGTGATGGGCGATTATTTGATGGAAAAACTGCAAGGCCTGCAGGGTAAGCATAACATTATCGGACAGGTGCGTGGCATGGGCTTGTTCCAGGGTTTGGAATTGGTCTCAAACCGCGAAACCAAGGAACCACTGCCCGAAGCCATGGTGCAAGCCATCGTGGGCGATTGCATGGCCAATTCCGCGGTTATCATTGGTGCAACAAACCGTTCATTGCCAGGCCTCAATAACACCCTCTGCTTGAGCCCAGCATACATCGCAACCAAAGGCGATATTGACGAAGTGGTAGCAGCCATTGATGGCGCGATTACGAGAAAGACAGCCTAATTTAAAAGCGCACAACTTGTCCAATCGGGATTCACATCAGGCCTCAGACTGTTTAGTCTGGGGCCTCAATGATTCGGACGGGGCGCAGGATCAAATCAGGCACTTGGGGTAGGGAATGCAAAAACAAGATTGGCCATTTGTCAGCGCGATCATAATTGGTTTGGCCACCGCTATCGGCAGCGGATTTTACATGATTGGCGGCGGCACGGCGACAATTCTGGCAATTGTAGTGGCCATACTGGCACTCGGTTTTTCACAAGCAACAATCTTGCTGTTCGTCAGCCGTCGATCATCTGATCTCAGCAATGACCGCCAAAATACGCAATCAGACATCGCGGTATCATTGGCAAGCAGCAGAGAAAGCAAAACTCAGTTCGAGACTCTGCGGAAATCGCTCGACGAAACCAGGCTTGAAGCAAAACGTGACCGCGAATTGATAGCACGGGGCTTCTCCGATCTCAAAGACGCCTACACAAGCTTGCAAAGCGAAATCCAACGCCCCGCATATTATGCGCAGCCCGCTTCAGAAGAAGTTTTCACATCGCCACCTCCGCAGAACATTCAACCTGCACCTAAAGAAGCAGCACAGGAAATTGAATCTGCCTCACCCTTCGGTGATCAGCTTTCAGTTTCCCTGGAACCCATCATCGATCTCACAACAGGCCGCACCGCCCATTACCGCATGCATCTGGGTCTGGCCGACGGACAGGGCGAAGAACTGGCCTCGGATACATTCCTGCATCACGCAGAAAGAATTGGTGCAAGACCAGCCCTTGATATTTTCGTTTGCCGCGAAGCCGACGCGCTGCTGCGCAAACTTCGCCAACGCGATCCGCAGCTTAACATATTTGTCCCGATTGGCTCTTCAACATTGGCCTCACGCGAGTCAATCGCACAGATCAATAAAGATCGCAAAGCAGCTGCTGATATCTCCCAAGGCCTTATTTTTGAATTCCCTCACGCCATGCTCGCTGGCCTGACTGAGCAAGCTTTGGAAGGCCTTGCCGAACTCGCACGCCATGGCGCAAAGTTTGGACTTTCAAATGTTTCAATTGCTGGATTGGATTTAACCGCCATGAACACCCTAAACGTGCGCTTTGTCAGCCTCGATTCAGCAGCGATAGATGCTGTCCACGGCCC
Organism: uncultured Aestuariivirga sp.; assembly: GCA_964244815.1. GTDB lineage: Bacteria > Pseudomonadota > Alphaproteobacteria > Rhizobiales > Aestuariivirgaceae > Aestuariivirga. The sequence continues at coordinate 3,556 of CAXTKH010000031.1, forward strand.
ATCACTCGCTATGGCCAGTTTCACACAAACAGCCCGTGCATCGCGCGTGCAAATGATTGTTTCTGGCGTTGCTGATCAACGCATCATTGGCAAGCTACCACAAATTACACGCCTTGTCTCCGGCCCATGCTTTGCTCCGCCACGCCGCGTGAAAAAAGAAGCCACCGAAAACACTGCTGTTGATTTTCACGCCGCTGCTTGATTATGAAGGCACTCTCCAAAACCTATCCTATTTGGCTCAGCGACATTTGGGGCGTCGTGCATAATGGTGTCAGGCCATTTGCATCTGCAGTGACCGCACTTAAAAACCACCGTGCCAATGGTGGAACCGTTATCCTCATCACCAACGCGCCAAACACCGCACCCAGCGTTGCCAAACATCTCGAAGAGTTAGGCGTCGATAAAACGGCTTATGATAATCTCGTTACCTCCGGCGATGTCACGCGCAACTTGATCATAAAGCATGGTGGCGACAAAACCTACTTCATCGGCACATCGCGTGATCATTCCATTTTTAAAGGGTTGAATATTGAGCGCGTTGCAATTGCTGAAGCGCAATCAATTGTCTGCACTGGCCTTTTCAATGAACTCGAAGAAACCGCTGCTGACTATTCAAGCTCATTGGCCGAATTGAAACAACGCAACCTCACTATGATTTGCGCCAATCCAGATAAGGTCGTACAAAAAGGTAATCGCTTGATCCCCTGCGCCGGAGCATTGGCTGAAGCCTACGAGAAAATCGGCGGCAAGGTCTTGATGGCGGGAAAGCCGTTTACGCCGATTTATGATCTGGCGATCTCAAAAGCGAAAGAAAAACTTGGGCATGCCATATACAAAAGCCAAATCCTCTGCATTGGCGATGGCCCACAAACCGATATAAAAGGCGCCGCTGATTTGGGCTTGCCATGCGTCTTCATTACGGACGGCATCAACGCCAGCGCCTCCATTGTGGCCGATACCCAAAAAATAGTGCCCCACGCCAAAATTGTAGCCCACATGCCCGAGCTAGACTGGCACTGAAGTTTTGGCTATGGCCAGATAATGAAGGTGTTTCTGCAATCTGAAGAAGTTCCAGCTGCTACGCGCGGCGGCGTTGTGGCTATCGGCAATTTTGATGGGTTGCACCGTGGCCACCAAGAACTTTTGAATATTGCCCGCAAGCAAGCCGAAGCAACGGGCAAGCCCTGGGGCATCCTCACCTTCGAACCTCATCCAAGAACCTTTTTCCGCCCAGCTGAACCCGTATTCCGCCTAACGCCACATCCATTGAAAATGCGTTTGGCCGCTGCCTTTGGCGCTCAATTCGCGGCCAATATCGACTTCAACGAAAAGCTTTCTAATCTTGATGCCGATGAATTCATCCTTGAACATCTCGTCAAACGCCTTGGTGTTTCGCATGTAATCACTGGTTATGATTTCCACTTCGGCAAGGGCCGCAAAGGCGGGCCCGAAAACTTGCGCGACATGGGGGCAAAGCATGGCTTCACTGTAACTGTGGTCGATCAAGTAAGCGATGATGGTGACGGCCGCGCCCCATTTTCCTCAAGCTCCATCCGCACCAGCCTGCGCCGTGGCCATGTGCGCGCTGCAGCCAATGAATTGGGTTATCAATGGATGGTGATGGGTGAAGTGGTGCCCGGCGATCAACGTGGCCGAACCATTGGCTTTCCAACAGCCAACATCATCCTCGATCCTGGTGCCGAACCTTTTCGCGGCATCTACGCTGTAACCGCACGCGATGCTGCATCACCTTCAACCTCACCTTATTGGCAAGGTGCCGCCTATTTCGGCGATAGACCAACTTTCGACACCAAGCGCACATTTTTAGAAGTCTTTTTGCTCGATCAGACCATCGACCTCTACGGCAAAATTCTAATGGTAAACTTCGTTGACCTCATCAGACCCGACAAAACGTTCAAAGGTGTGGATGAACTCGTAACGCAGATGCACGCTGATTGCGCAGAGGTGCGAAAAGTTTTGGCCGCCGATGTGGCTGAGAATTTTCAGCTGAGAATGTTGCAGGCGGCAGGGAAGATATAAAGCAAGAAGCGCTCTAATCCTTCTGATGATCCTTCGCCGGATCCAACAGCCGATGCATATGCACAATAAAATATCTCATCTGCGCATTATCAATCGTCTCGCGCGCTTTGCCCAACCAAGCTTGATGAGCAGCTGCATAATTAGGATAAAACCCAACTACATCCAACTTCGCCAAATCCTTGAATGTCACGTGGCTCACATCTTCCAACTCGCCTCCAAAAACCAGATGCAGCAGTTGTTCCTTTGGTTCCGTCATAGTCCCTCCAATTGCGCAAGCACTGCGCGGTGTCTCGCCTTACCAGCAGCCAGCAAACCGTTTTGCTTCGGCACCGTCTGATTATAAATCATTTGCGCGCCGTTGGACTGCGTTATCACGCCGCCAGCTTCCTGCACCAGCAAATGCCCCGCTGCCAAATCCCAATCATTGCGCATGCCGAGTGACAATGCGATATCAGCCAAGCCACGCGCCACATGTGCCAAGCGGAGCAGCAGCGGAATATTCGGCGCAGCAGCGGCTTCAACGCCGGGCAGCGCTTTCAGCGCGCGCCCAGTTCCCAGCAAACTTGCACCAGCAAAACCCGCCCCATCATTTGGCTTCATCAATACCTTATTACAAAAAGCCCCATGCCCCAAAGCCGCTGCATAAAACTGATTTGCCACTGGCTGATAAAGCGCTGCCAAAATTGGCTGGCCATCGTCCACCAGTGCCGCACCAATGCACCAACCATCCATGCCATTTACAAAACTATTCGTGCCATCAATCGGATCAACAATCCAAAGCCGCTTGCGGGAAAGACGCTCAGCCGTATCAACTGACTCCTCGGATAACCAACCATAATCCGTGCGCGTATCATGCAAGCGTGATTTCAAAAACGCATCAATTTTTATATCGGCTTCGGTGACGGTCGATCCATCAGGCTTGGCCCAATTGCGAACATTTTGCCGCGAAAGTTCAAGACCCATCGCACCGGCATCTTGAACAGCGCTAAACAGCAACTCGGAATCAGCTTGAAATTCGGCAGAAGCATTAACGCCCAGCAATGGTCATGCCCTCAATCAAACATGATGGCGCATTGGTGGCCCCTTTGAAAATCAGATCACTGGCTGGAACCAGACTCATGAACATATCCTTCAAATTTCCAGCCACGGTAATTTCACTCACCGGGTAGGCAATCTCGCCATTCTCAAACCAGAAGCCGGAAACGCCACGGCTATAATCGCCCGTTGATGAATTGATGCTCGCCCCGATAAATTCAGTAATTATTAATCCGCTGCCCAGTGCTTTCATCATGTCTGCGGGTGCTTGTTCGCCCGGTTCTAAATGCACATTGGTAGTGGAAGGGCCAGGCTGCGAAGCCATGCCGCGCGAGGCTTGGCCCGTAGGCTGCATGCCCAATTGCCGTGATGAACGCAAATCCAGAACCCACCCCGTCAACACGCCTTTTTCAATCAAGGCGCGGCGCTGCACTTGCAGGCCTTCGCCATCAAACGAACGTGACGCAGGCCCGCGCAAACGCAACGGATCATCAATGATGTTGATGTTGGATTTGAAAATCGGCTTGTGCAGCTGATCTTTCAAAAAGCTGACACCCCGCGCAATCGAAGCGCCATTGATGGCACCTGCAAAATGCCCGAGCAGGCTGGAGGAAACGCGCCGATCAAATATCACCGGAGCAGAACGTGATGTGAGCTTATGTGGATTGATCTTGGCAACTGCGCGCTCACCAGCCGTGCGGCCGATTTTTTCAGGTGTTTCCAAATCGGAAAAATGATTAGCCGAAGTGCCATCATAATCGCGCACCATATCTGTACCTTCACCACAAATCACAGAAGCGCTGAGTCCATAACCCGTACGCCGATAGCTGCGTGAAAAGCCATTCGATGAAGCCAGTGCAACAAAATAATTCGAAGCTGATGCACCAGAGCCAATGCTCTTGGAAACACCTTTTACTTCAATGGCAAATCGCTCAGCATCAATCGCCATCGATTTCAGCTCATCAACCGATGGTTCGGTTTGCGAAACCAGATCAAGATCAATATTACCTTTGGCCAATTGCGAAGGTTCAGCCAAGCCACAAAACTCATCAGGTGGTGCTGCCTTGGCCATGGCGAGTGCGCGCTCCGCCAGTTTTTGCAGAGACTCTGAGGTCAACACGCTGCCTGAAATAATCGCCGATGATTTACCAGCAAACACCCTGAGGCCCACGCCTGTGTTTTCTGAGCGTTCCAGATTTTCAACCGAACCTTCACGAATGGAAACCGATACATCACTCTGCTCAACAGCCATAGCATCTGCATCCGTGGCCCCCAGCTTGCGCGCGCGCGAAACCAGATCAGCGGCGATATCCAATAATTTCTCAGTCATGAAATATAGCTTCCAATCAAAAGGCCAATAAGAATGATTACACCAAACATGCGGTTGGCGCGAAACAGTTTTAAACACCTCTGCGCATTATTGCCGTCAAAGTGCGAAACCTGCCAAGCCGCATGAATTGCAGCTCCCGCAACCCCAACATGGGCAAACAGCGGCGCCGATACAAGCCACAGGCTGACATCAATCAAAACCAGCGCCAATCCGAAAAACAACACCAGCCAATAAATCGTTGCGTCTCCGAATCGAAGTGCGGTTGATTTAACGCCGATCAAAGCATCGTCGTCCTTATCCTGATGCGCATAGATCGTGTCATAGGCAAGTGTCCAGGAAATGCCGCCGACATAAAGCAAGATCGGCGCAAGCGAAATGCCGTTGTGCACCGAAGTCCAACCCAGCAGCGCACCCCAGTTAAACGCCAACCCCAAAACCACCTGCGGCCAATAAGTGATGCGTTTCATAAAGGGATAAATTGCGACGATGGCCAGAGAGGCAATTGCGGTGATGATAGTGAGGTGGTTGAATTGCAGCAATATCGCCAAGCCTACCAAAAGCTGCGCACCCAAAAACAAAAATGCGCTGCGCAAGCTAATCAGTCCAGCGGGCAGGGGGCGCAGCCTCGTGCGCTCAACCTTGTCATCTATATCGCGGTCAACAATATCATTCAGCGTGCAGCCAGCCCCCCGCATGACAATGGCACCAATCAGAAATAAAAATGCTTTCCATAAATCTGGCAAGCCGCCACCAGCCGCAATCTGCGCCAATGCCAAGCCCCACCAGCAGGGCAGCAACAACAGCCACCAACCAATTGGCCGATCAAGCCGCATCAATTGCGCATAGGGGATCAGAGCGGCGGGCAAATGATCTACCCAACTGGCTGGCGCGGCATCCGCAATCTTTGTTGTTTCGATCATTGCCGACGTGATACACAAACCCCATGGCAAAAACCACACCCCGCTTGCACCTTGATGCCGCATTGGCCGCCAATGCTGAAATCGCTTTAGAGCGAGAGCAGGGTCATTATCTGGTTAATGTGCTGCGTCATGGCGCTGGCGATCTTGTGCATGTGTTCAACAGCACACATGGCGAGTGGCTGGCCTACATCACCGAGGCCGCAAAAAAATCGGTTCGCATCCGAATCGAAAAAAAGTTGAGCGAGGCAACACCGCCGCCCGACATTGATTATCTATTTGCACCCATCAAACATCAGCGGCTTGATTACCTGGTTCAAAAAGCAACCGAACTTGGTGCAAGGCGTCTGCGCCCCATCATCACGGCTCGAACAATTACCGAGCGCGTGAACCTTGACCGCATGCGCGCCAACGTTATTGAAGCCGCCGAACAATGCAATCTTGTGTTTCTGCCTGAAGTGCTTGAACCACAAAAATTAGATGCAGTATTAAGGACTTGGGAACCGTCCCGCAGATTAATCTTCTGCGATGAAACGGCAAATGTTTCGGATCCGTTACAAGCACTTGAAGGCCTTAACCCCCCACTTGCGGTCTGCGTTGGCCCCGAAGGCGGTTTCACTGAAAATGAGCGTAAACATCTGAAATCATTGCCTTTTGTAACAGCCATCAAGCTTGGTCCGCGTATCATGCGCGCGGATACGGTGGCCATTGCGGCCCTTTCACTTGTACAAGCCAGGCTAGGCGATTGGGGCAGCCCCAACAAATCGTAATAGCACAAGTCACAGAATGCTACTTGCCGCTGTCACAGCAAATGCCTAGATGGAGAAAAGGCAACAATGGGAAATAAATACAAGTGAGCGGACCAACGCCCGATACTGCGCAAGCGCGAGCACCAATTGAAAGTAAAGATCAATTGATCGCGTATTTCGTTGATGGCTTCAAACCAAAATCAGAATGGCGTATCGGCACAGAGCACGAGAAATTTGCATTTCTGAAAGCCACACTTGGCCCCGTTCCTTACGAAGGCAAAAGTTCAATCCGTGCACTGCTTGAAGGCCTCCGCGATTCCTATGGTTGGGAAGGTGTGTATGAGGGCGAACACATCATCGCTCTTTCTGATCCAAATTCATTGGCCAACATCTCGCTGGAACCTGGCGGACAATTCGAACTTTCCGGCGCACCACTAAATACAGTGGACGAAACCTGCGCCGAAATTTCAGAACATTTAAAACAAGTCCGTGAAATTGGTGACAAACTTGGCATCGGCTTTTTAGGCCTCGGTGCCAGCCCTGTTTGGACGCGCGCACAAACTCCCGTCATGCCCAAAGGCCGCTATAAAATCATGGCCCCCTATATGGATAAGGTCGGCACCATGGGCCGCGATATGATGTTCCGCACCTGCACTGTGCAAGTGAACCTCGACTATGCGGACGAAGCCGACATGGTGAAAAAGCTACGCACATCGATAGCTCTTCAACCCTTGGCCACAGCGCTGTTTGCCAACTCGCCATTCCTCGAAGGCAAGCCCAACGGCTATCAATCCTTCCGCAGTCATGTCTGGACGGATACGGATAACGCGCGTGCCGGCATGACGCCATTTGTGTTCGAAGAAGGCATGAGCATTGAGCGCTATGTGGAATTCGCATTGGACGTGCCGATGTATTTCGCCATGCGTGATGGCAAATATTTAAACACCGCAGGCGAAAGCTTCCTTAAATTCATGGATGGAAAACTGCCGCAGCTACCTGGCCAAAAACCCAACATGAAAGATTGGGCCGATCACCTGACGACCATTTTCCCGGAAGTGCGCTTGAAGAAATATCTCGAAATGCGCGGTGCTGATTCAGGATTGCAAGATAAACTCTGTGCACTGCCGGCCTTCTGGGTCGGCCTGCTCTATGACCAGTCTTCTCTCGATGCCGCTTATGATCTGATCAAATCTTCAACCGCGGAACAACGCCAAAACATGCGTGACGATGTTGCAAAGGAAGGACTGCACACCAATTTCATGGGCCGCAACTTGCGGGAACTTGGCCAGGACATCCTGAAAATCGCCCGCGCTGGCTTGGAAGCTCGGGGCCAAAACGAGTCCAATTTCCTCAACATTTTGGATGACGAAGTAGCCCGCGATAAAACCAAGGCGCAGGAGTTGCTGGAGCTCTATAATACGGTATGGGGCGAGGACATCACGCCAGTGTTCGAAGCGGCGGCTTATTGACCTTGCTCGAACAAAGGAATGTTTAAACTGCGCGCCGCTTTGATCATGTCTTTGTCGCGTGTCGCTAATGCGATTGAATGTCTTTGAGCAAGTTCAACATAGGCGGCATCGTAACTGGTCAGTTTGTAATTGCGCGCAATTCTTGCAATTGTTCCCCAAGCAGCTTGTGAGGTTTGCACATCAACTTCTATTGGCAATTCATCAAAATTCTTGAATTGCTCAACAATGCTTTCGATCGTTATCCGTCCTTGATTTCTCCGATAAGCAGAGAGTTGCAAACTTCGAGGTGCCAAAGATTTGGCACTAATCCGCCATTCAGGATTACGTTTTCCAACAACTTTTGAGATGAATCCGATCGCTCATCAGCAAAACACCAAGATAGAGCAATAGACGCGTCAATGACGATCCTCGTCACTTACGACCAAAGTCTCTCAATTCTTTCCAGCTATGTGGGCCAAGCTTATGCTTATCGGCAATACGATTAATTCGAGCAACAAGATCGGCCACGTTCTTGGTCGGCTGATTTAAAGTTGCCACAAGCTTTGCAACGGGCTTGCCATGGCGGATAATTTGAACTTCCTCACCAGATTCAACCTTATCTAATAATGCGGACAATTTAATTTTCGCCTCAAATGCTCCAACAGTGATCATGACAAACTCCAACTAGAATTTCAACCAGTCTAAACCAGTTGAATTAGAAATCATGTTCATTCCATTACCAATCACTCCGCAGCAATTGCAAAGCGCGGCGCAGCGAGCCCTTCCTTCACATGTTGTGCCAGCGCCTCAACAGCAGGGCCAGCCCGTCCGGCTTTTTGTATCATTCCGATTTCAAAATTGCCCAGCGTCGGAAACCCTTCGTCTTCACGTAGAATGCGCATACCCGGCCGCACACACATTTCAGGCATTGGCCCTACAGCAAGGCCGCGCAACACAGCCGCATTAATAGCCGCAGAGTTCGCGCTGGCATAGGCCACGCGGTATTGGCGGTTCATTTTTGTAAGGCCTTCTTCAGCCAGCTTCCGCCACGCGCAACCTAGATTGGACATGGCCATAGGCAGTGGCGAAAGCAAATGAGTATTGTGCCGCGCTGAAGTGGCCCACACCAAAGGTTCACTGCGCAACACTTCACCAGTTGGCGTGTTGCCACCTGTTGAAACAATCGCCAGATCAAGCTCTCCAGATTTTACACGCTCTTTCAAAGTTGAACTCGTCACACATTCAACATCCACTGTAACCAGCGGATGCGTGCGTGAAAACCGTGCGAGAATTTCTGGCAGAAACAGTTCAGCATAATCATCCGGCGTGCCAAATCGCACCATGCCTGTCAGGCCTGGGCGCAAAAATGTTGATACCGCCTCGTCACTTAAAGCAACAATGCGCCTTGCATATTCCACCATCCGGTCGCCATCAGCCGTAAACCTGATGCCGCGCCCGTCTTTCACAAAAAGCGGTCGGCCCAACATCTCTTCCAAACGCTTCATCTGCATCGAAACCGCAGACTGAGTTTTGTTCACTTCATCAGCCGCCTTGGTGAAATTGCCAGTCTCGGCAATGGCCAAAAACGTCTTCAAATGATCGACATCAAGATTTGGTATCATCGGTACCATCCATCACAGATTTGAATGGATATCATTTAACACATTCGTTGGATTGATCAATGAAAATCTGCAATAAAGTGATCACAACCAACGATATTAGATAATTTAATCAGTGATTTAAATGCAGTTTCTCACGATTCTGCAAACGGGAGACCATCATGAATGATTATGCGCACCACCAAGCACAAGTGTCCGGCAGCCTGGAAGGCGAAGGCATTATCTCGCGCCTCATCCACAATTTCCAAGCGCGCCGTACGGTTAAACAGCTCAGCCAGATGGACGACTATATGCTGCAAGATTTAGGCGTAACGCGCGAAGACATTTACTGGGCTTACAGCAGACCGTTTTATGTGAATGCTGCAAACGCTCTCGAAGAACGCAGCAGCTCCCGCCGCCGTATAAATTTATGCAGGGGCTAATCTGGCTTCATTGGCTTCCAACTGATGCGTCATGCGAAATGCCACCCATGCTGAGCCAATGCCAAATAACACCGCACCAACAGCAGTTGCCGCCATCACACCTTCGGCACCCCAATACGCCAGGCCAACCAGCGCAAAGGGAATCGTGCCAATTGTGGCGCGGCCCCAATTGAACCACGTGGAAAGCGAAGGCTTGCCCAGATTATTAAAGGCTGCGTTGGCCACAAACAACATGCCGATGAACGCCCAGCTGATTGCGATGTATGTTGCAAAAAACACCACTAGCTCAGTTGTACGTGGTGACGAGTTAAAAATGTTCGCAATCTGATCGCGGAACAAAAACAAGATAGCCGAAGTGATCAAGGTGTAAATAAACGCAAACCGCATTCCATCTTTTAACGCCTGTCGAACGCGGTCAAAATTCTTGGCACCAAAATTCTGCCCGATGATTGGCCCCACTGATCCAGACAGCGAAAATACCACGCCAAAAGCCACCGGCACCAAGCGGCCAACAATTGTAGATGACGTCACCACATCATTGCCAAGCGGCGCCACAACATAGGTCATGTATGCCGTTGCAAATGGTGTTGCGAGTTGAGTTAGAATGGACGGAAAAGCAATGCCCCAGATCGGCCAGAAATCGCGCTTTAACCCGCTCAGCGAAAACCGCCCGATAAAATCATGAACATAGACCAAGCCATAAAGGCCCAACATAAGCGCTGAAAAATCTGCAATAGCATTCGCTGCCGCCGCACCCTGAATCCCCCAGCCAAAATAGAATATAAAAATCGGATCAAGGATCAATGTGACGATGGCCGACGATAAGGTGATAAACATCGCGCGCCTGGCGTCGCCAAGTCCGCGCAAGCTAAACGAACAACTCAAAGCGCCCGCCAAACAAATAAACCCAGGCGTCAATGTATAGATAAACATCTTTGCCTGTTCCAACGCTGCGCCTTGCGCGCCCAAGGTTCTCAAAATTGGATCAAGAAAAATCACAGTGAGAAGCGTGTAAATGGCGGATACGATGAGTGTAAAATAGAGCACCGACGTTGCGTATTCCCTTGCGCGTTCTGTTTGTTTGGCACCTAGACTTCGTGCCACAAGCGCTGCTGCAGCGATGCCTGTACCGATGCTAAGCGAAAGATTTGCAAAAGAAAGCGTCCCTGCAAACCCGATCGCCGCCGTAATATCTGTGTTGCCCAACCGACTGAGAAAATAAAGATCGGCCAGATCCACCATGAACACAGCCATTAAACCAAGCGCACCTGTCAGCGTCATGATCACCACATGGCGCATGATTGAGCCTTCGAGAAATTTGGCCTGTATCGGCTTGATCGCAGCTGTCACCGTCATGTTTCAAATCCGATCGCCAGCGCCTCTGCAGCCAAGCCTTCATAATTCACAAAATGATGCCCACGAAGGCCTGCCATGCGGGCACCCTGTATATTGGATTTCTTGTCATCAATGAACCAGCAGTTTGCAGGCTCTTTCCCTACAAGGTTCACAAGTCTAGTGAATGCTTCAGGATCAGGTTTCTTGGTGCCAAACTGATAAGAACAAAACCGTTCTTCAAAAACCGCCGCGGCCTCTGGAAAGAGCGTTTCCAGATTGTTTTTAACAATCGGCCCGTTGTTTGTATAAATCGCAATGCGCGTCTGCGTGCTGATTTTCTGAGCCAATGCCAGAACTTCTGGTGACGGCGTCATCGCTACACGCCGCGCTTCAATCCATTGCTCTTGTGAAATTTCAAATCCAAGCCGCTGGCTAAATTCATTGAGATAGTAATCGGGCTCTGCATAAACCCCGGCATCAGCCAATTCTTCAAAACCTGAATCCCAAACCGCAGCGCGCACATCGCGCGCTGAAACGCCAGCAAGTGCACCAAGCGCCCGCAGACGGCGGCCCAGATCATAGTGACACAGCACATCATCCATATCAAAGATAACAAGTTGCGGCAGAGGCATGATCAGGTGGCCGTGCCACCAACGGTCAAATTATTGATTCGAAGCGATGGCTGGCCTACGCCAACTGGAACACCTTGGCCTGCCTTGCCGCAAGTGCCAATGCCAGGATCCAAGGCCATATCATTGCCCACCATCGAGATTTGCTTCAATGCTTGCGCACCAGCGCCAATCAAGATTGCACCCTTCACCGGCTGCATCAATTTTCCGTCTTCAACAATGTAGGCTTCAGTGCAAGTGAATACGAATTTACCAGAGGTGATATCAACCTGGCCACCGCCAAATGATTTCGCAAACAAACCCTTCTTCATCGAAGCCAAGATTTCTTCAGGGCTGCGCTTTCCGTTTAACATGTAAGTATTGGTCATGCGTGGCAGTGGCGCATGTGCATAAGATTCGCGTCTGCCATTACCAGTTGGTTTCACACCTGAAAGCCGCGCATTCATCCGGTCTTGCATAAAGCCGACCAGAATGCCTTTCTCAATCAGAGTTGTGCAGTTGGGCGAAGTGCCCTCATCATCAATGCTGATCGAACCACGGCGATCAACAATCGTGCCGTCGTCAACAACCGTCACATCCTCTGAAGCAATACGTTGGCCCATAAGGCCTGCAAAAGCCGATGTGCTCTTGCGGTTGAAATCACCCTCTAACCCATGGCCAATGGCTTCGTGAAGCAAAATGCCAGGCCAGCCTGGCCCCAGCAAAACATCCATCTCACCCGCAGGGGCAGGGGCCGCATCCAGCCCCACCAAAGCTTGCCGAACAGCTTCACGCGCTGCTGCTTGCCAATTCTCTTCAGTCAAATATGAAAGCGGTTGCGCCCGCCCGCCAAACCCATGGCTGCCCTGGCCAGAGGTTTTATTATTTTCAGTCACCGCTGAAACACCAAAACGAACAAGTGGACGAATGTCGTTGTAGATCTGCCCGTCAGCACGAACGATGGTCACCTTCTGCCAGCTCGACCCAATCGAAACTGAAACCTGCTTTACGCGTGGATCAAGTCCGCGCGTAAACTTGTCAACCCTCTCCAGCAGATTAACCTTTGCCGCAAAACTCTGCGCTTCAACCGGATTGGTAGCACCATAAAGTTTGGTCTTGGTATGAGTGGGTGAAACATCAACATGCGCAGGCTTACCACCCGTCATCGCAGTTTTCACAGTCGCCGCCGCGCGCTTTAAAGCTTCAAGCGACAAATCCGACGAATGCGCATAAGCTGCCATTTCGCCAGAAACCGCGCGAAGCCCAAACCCTTCGGATTCGTCAAAACTGGCTGACCTCAAGCGACCATCATCAAACACCAGGGTTTCGCTCTGCTGGCGTTCGATAAATATTTCTCCATCATCAGCATGGGTCAATGCGTCAGAAATTATGGATTGCGCAGCATCTGCGCCAAATACGGAAAGATCAGATTGTGTGCTCATGCCACCTACATAAGCAAAAGGCGCGCAACCTTCCAGTGCGCGCCATGTTTTATTTTCAAACCAGATAAAATTACATTTTATCTAAATCAGCAATCCCCTGCGCAAATCCTTCAAGCTTCACCTTAAGCGGATAGCCATTGCCGGGACGGTCATAAATATAGAACGTGGCTGCCTGGCCTTTCATGAATTTCTTCATGGTTGTGTCGGATGCTTCGCCAAAACCTTCGCAAGCGCGTGGATTGCAGCGAGTAAAGCTCATGCGACCTTCAAGCGCAGCACCGTCAATTTCCATCGCAACGCCAGTTGGCAAATAAACGCCAATTGGAACAAGAGCGCGCATCATCGTGATCTTTTTGCCGTTCTGCTTCACGCGGTTGATAATAAGCGACATGCCGATGTTCTCGCTCTTGTCGCTTTTGACAACCTGAGTCATGCCACATGATTTGCCGGGCGAAGGCTGGCCTGCAGCAGCAGGCGGCGCATCTGAACATTGGATCTGCCATTGGCCGTGTGTGGCAACGGTTTGAACTTGAGGCGCTTGCCCAGCGCCATCAGGTGCTGCTTGTGGCTTTACATCCTTGCGTGGGCCGAGGCCTTTAGGCGGCACGGGCGGCTGAGCCGCATCCTGGGCCAAAGCTGAAGCCCCCAAAAAGCCCGATAACGTTGCAACCAATGCCAATTGGCAAACCGAAGAAAGTTTCACGATTCGCTTTTTCCTTAATGTTAAATTCGTTGTGGCTCATAAACCTCGATAAAACCGAAAACAACCGTATTTTTTCGATAGCCCAAAAGCTAATGCAATTCGCCAATTCACAGCGAAATGAGGCGAAATTCAGGTTGGGGCGAACCGCTCTTGTCCCAGTTATCGCAATGACGTTTTGCCGCGCCGCTTCCTGTTGCGACTAGGGCTAGAATGTGGTGAACCAGCGCCCAATACGAGTCCCTTTTAATGGGATAACGAACGTTGGGCTTGGGCCATCGTTTGAATTGAGGAAAAAGGGTCAATGACGAGCAAGATCAAGAACATATTTGGTGGTTTAGCTGCAATTATCGCCGGGCTTTCACCTTCATTTGCCTTTGCCGAAGCAGGCCAAGCCAGAGACTGGCAGTTGGGAATGCAAGATTCAGTAACACCAGTTATGGACGACATCATGTCTTTCCATAACGAATTGCTTGTCATTATCAGTGCGATCACGATTTTTGTGTTGGCGCTTTTGCTCATCGTTATTTTCAAATTTAATTCCAAAGCAAATCCGGTTCCCTCCAAAACCACGCACAACACGCTGATTGAAGTGGCATGGACAATTATCCCCGTTCTCATTCTCGTAATCATCGCCGTTCCGTCATTCCGGCTGCTTTACAAGCAACGCGATATTCCAGCGGCTGATATGACCATCAAAGTCATCGGTAATCCGAATTGGAATTGGACATATGAGTATCCTGATTTGGGTTTGAACGAAGACAAGACACCAAAGGTCGTTTTCACAAGTTACTTGAAGCCAAAGGAACAAGCAGAAGCAGATGGCCAGCCATACTTGCTGTCAACTGACGTTCCAGTTCTGGTTCCCGTCAATAAAGTGGTGAAGCTGATTGTAACGTCCGATCCTGAAGGCATCATTCACGGTTGGATGGTTCCTTCTTTTGGAATGCAGATGGATGCCATCCCCGGTCGTTTGAATGAAGACTGGTTTAAAGTAACAAAACCCGGTGTTTATTATGGCGAATGCTACACTCTGTGCGGCAAGGATCATTCGCAAATGCCAATCGAAGTGTGGGCTGTTGATGATGCGACATTGGCAAAATGGGCCGATATGGTCAAAACCGCGCCAACGACTGATGACATGCAAAAGTTTTTGAAAACCATTAAGCCGGCCAATCCCGCCGTCGCTTCAAACTGATTGAGAGGCTAACTACCATGGCAATGGCTTACGCAGCAAAAGACGAACATTCCCACGACGATCATTCGCATGATCCAACGGGCTGGCGTCGTTACGTCTATTCAACCAACCACAAAGACATCGGCACCATGTATCTCTGGTTTGCCATCATGGCTGGTGTGCTTGGTGGTTTCTTGTCCGTCTTGATGCGTATGGAATTGCAACAGCCTGGCATTCAAATTTTCCACGGTCTCGCTCAAATGGTCTATGGCGTATCCGCTGATGCAGCCGTTGATAACGGCAAGCAGATGTATAACGTGTTCGTAACCGGGCACGGCCTGATCATGATCTTTTTCATGGTCATGCCCGCGATGATTGGCGGCTTTGGAAACTGGTTCGTGCCATTGATGATCGGCGCACCGGATATGGCTTTCCCGCGTATGAATAATATTTCGTTCTGGCTTTTGATCCCATCTTTCTTGCTGCTGATGATTTCAATGTTTGTAGAAGGTCCATCTGGCATGTACGGTGTTGGCGGCGGCTGGACGATTTATCCGCCTCTTTCTTCCAATGCTGGCCAGCCTGGCCCGGCTATGGATTTTGCAATTTTATCACTGCACTTGGCCGGTGCTTCATCCATCCTTGGTGCAATCAACTTCATCACCACCATTTTCAACATGCGTGCCCCTGGCATGACATTGCACAAGATGCCATTGTTTGTGTGGTCAGTTCTGGTCACGGTGTTCTTGCTGTTGTTGTCACTGCCAGTTCTGGCTGGTGCTATCACCATGTTGTTGACCGACCGTAACTTCGGCACATCATTCTTCGTGCCTTCAAAAGGCGGCGATCCATTACTGTTCCAGCATCTTTTCTGGTTCTTCGGTCACCCTGAAGTTTATATCTTGATTTTGCCAGGCTTCGGCATCATCAGCCAAGTGATCTCAACCTTCTCGAAGAAGCCAGTGTTTGGTTATTTGGGCATGGCCTATGCCATGGTTGCAATTGGTTTGGTAGGCTTCGTGGTTTGGGCTCATCACATGTATACCGTTGGTTTGGATGCGGACACGCAAGCTTACTTTGTGGCCGCAACGATGATCATCGCAGTTCCAACCGGCGTCAAGATTTTCTCCTGGATTGCCACCATGTGGGGCGGCTCAATTGATTTCCGCGCACCTATGTATTGGGCCATTGGTTTCATCTTCTTGTTCACCGTTGGCGGTGTAACAGGCGTGGTGCTGGCCAATGCAGGTGTTGATCGCACCTTGCACCACACTTATTATGTGGTTGCTCACTTCCACTACGTGCTCTCGCTTGGTGCCGTGTTTGCTATCTTTGCAGGCTGGTATTATTGGTTCCCAAAAATAACCGGCTATATGTATTCAGAACGCATTGCCAAATTGCATTTCTGGGTCACGTTTATCGGCGTGAACATCGTGTTCTTCCCACAGCACTTCTTGGGACTTGCTGGCATGCCACGTCGCTACATCGACTATCCAGCAGCCTATGAAGGTTGGAACCGCATTTCGTCTTACGGTTCATACCTCTCCTTCGTTGGCGTGTTGATATTCCTTTACGGAATGGCCTCAGCCTATTTGAAAAAAGTAAAGGCTCCCGACAATCCTTGGGGCGTTGGCGCTACAACTCTGGAATGGACACTTTCATCCCCACCACCATTCCATCAGTTCAACACTTTGCCAGTGATCAAGTAATGACAATTCAGCAAACAGATTTCACGAACGAGACCTTGGCCCTTGGCGGCCAAGGCACCGCTGGTGATTATTTTGCTTTGCTCAAGCCTCGCGTCATGTCTTTGGTCATTTTCACGGCTTTCGTTGGCTTGCTTGCAGCCCCTGACCATATTCACCCTTGGATTGGTTTCATCACCATCCTGTGCATCGCCATCGGTGCGGGTGCAGCAGGTGCGCTGAACATGTGGTATGAAGCCGATATCGACTCGGTCATGAAGCGCACAGCCAAGCGCCCGATTCCAAGAGGCGCAATTTTACCTGGCGAAGCATTGGGCTTTGGCGTCGCGCTCGCAGTGGCATCCGTGTTGATGATGGAATTGTTCGTGAATTGGCATGCCGCCGCATTGCTGGCCTTCACGATATTCTTTTATGTCGTGATCTACACCATGGGCCTCAAGCGCTATACAGCGCAGAACATAGTGATTGGCGGTGCCGCTGGTGCATTCCCTCCTATGGTCGCTTGGGCTGCGGTTACGCATTCAATTGACCTCGGTTCAATCAGTCTGTTCCTGTTGATCTTTATGTGGACACCGCCGCACTTTTGGGCGCTCGCTTTGTTCCGCGAAGGTGATTACGAAAAAGCTGGCATTCCAATGTTGCCTAACGTTGCAGGCCGCCCTGAAACGCGCAAGCAAATCTTGATCTACACTTTGCTTTTAATTCCGACCGTTGCATTGCCATGCCTCACTGGCACGGCGGGAATGCTTTATGCGGTTGGCGCAGGCCTGCTGACCGTTTGGTTCCTGAAATGCGCAATTGATGTTTATCGTTTGGCTGAAGGCCCATTGAACGACAAAGCCTGCAAGGCTCTTTTCAAATTTTCAATCTATTGGCTGTTTGCAGTTTTCGCGTTGATCATGGTTGAACGAATCGCTCACTTGCCAACTTTCCCATCGGTGATCTGATGGAAAATAAAGAGCCGTTAGTCGCATTCTCGCCTGAAGATATGAAGCGCCGCAAAACCCGCGCCAGAGTTATGGCTTGGTGTTTGCTTGCACTGATGGTTCTGTTTTTCGTAACAACCCTTGTGAATTTGGGCGGCGCTGGAAAAGTGTGATGGACCAGGCTTCGCAAAAAAATAAACGCGTCGCATATATTGCTGCAAGTGTTTTTGTTAGCATGCTTGGCATGTCTTATGCTGCCGTGCCATTCTACAAAGCATTCTGCCGCACAACAGGTTTCGGCGGCACCACGCAACGTGCTGAGAAAGCGCCAGACAAAATCACCGATCAATTCATCATGGTGCGCTTCGACGCTAACACGTCTTCAGGCCTGCCATGGGAATTTCACCCACGCCAAACTTCAATGAAGGTAAAGATTGGCGAGCAAAACATGGCTTATTTTGATGCCCGCAATATTGGCGCAAATACCACGACAGGCACAGCGATTTTCAACGTATCGCCACCCAGTGCAGGGGCTTTTTTCGACAAGATCCAATGCTTCTGCTTTACCAAACAAACCTTGAAAGCCAGCCAGTCCGAAGAATTACCAGTTTCATTCTTCGTAGATCCAGCTTTGCTGGATGATGCTGATGCCAAGAACATTAAAGAAATAACGTTATCATACACATTCTATCCAAGCTCCGATCCTGCCCTTCAAGGCAAGTCGGCGGCAAATACGAATTGATTTAAGGGAGACGACGATGGCCGACGCACATGGCAAACACCACGATTATCACTTGGTATCCCCAAGCCCATGGCCCTTTGTTGGTGCAATATCCGCTTTCATTTTAGCAATTGGTGCCGTCAATTTTATGCACCATCAGGAATCTGCTGCAACGCGTGCGAAAGTTAATCTGCCACCAGATCCAATGCACATGCCCTCAATCATGATCATGTCGCTGGGTTTTATTCTAGTTCTTTATACAATGTTCATGTGGTGGCGTGATGTGATTAATGAGGCCCATGCTGGTGATCATACCCCCGTTGTTGGTTTGCATTTGCGCTACGGCATGTTGATGTTCATTGCCTCTGAAGTCATGTTCTTCGTGGCATGGTTCTGGGCCTTCTTTGACGCGAGCCTGTTTACAGGCGAAGCCAAGATGGCAGCACGGGTGGCCGTCACTGGCGGCATCTGGCCACCGAAGGGTACCACGGTATTCGATCCCTTCCACCTGCCGCTTGTCAACACACTCATTCTTTTAACATCAGGCACCACAGTCACCTGGGCGCATCACTCATTGCTGAACAATGATCGCAAAGGCCTGATCAATGGATTGATCATCACCGTGCTGTTAGGGTTGTTATTCACATGCGTCCAAGCTTGGGAATATGCCCATGCATTGTTTCCATTCAGTGGAAATATCTATGGCTCAACCTTTTTCATGGCCACAGGCTTTCATGGTTTCCACGTAATTATCGGAACCATTTTCCTGATGGTGTGTTTGTACCGCGCCTGGAAAGGCGACTTTACACCACAACAACATTTCGGCTTCGAAGCCGCCGCATGGTATTGGCACTTCGTGGACGTTGTGTGGCTGTTCCTGTTTGCCGCAATCTATATTTGGGGCTCGCACGGCGGCGTGATGCCGATTGAGTGATGTCTTGGTAATTTGAAAAAAAGGCCGCTCGCTTCAAGCTGGCGGCCTTTAATTTTTTGGAAATAACTATGACCGAAAACTTCTACCCTGATCTTTCGCCTCTCAAAACCGGCCTCGTTGGAAAATGCCCACGCTGTGGCAAGGGCAAGTTATTTTCAGGCTATTTGAACGTTGCAAATTCCTGCAGCAATTGCGGGTTGTCTTACGCCTTTGCTGATTCAGGAGACGGTGCTGCATGGTTCGTTATGTTGTTTGCATGTGTGTTTGGCGTTGGCTCAATCCTCGGCGTTGAAGTAGCCTATAGCCCGCCATATTGGGTGCATACACTCATCGCCATTCCCACATTGATTATCATTCCCATGCTGTTACTCCGCCCTGTCAAAGGCATATTCCTTGCCCAACAATGGAAAACCGGAGCACAGGAAGGCAGCATCGATAAATGAAAACCCGCCTCTGGCCCATATTGCTTGCCAGCGCTATTGGCATTGCCATCTTGCTTGGCCTTGGCGTCTGGCAAATCAAAAGGCTTGGCCAGAAGGAAGTGCTGATTGCGTCACTTGAAAACCGCTTGAAGACCCCTCCAATTCCTTTGAGTGAAGCCTTGGCAAAACAGGGGCAGGGCGAAGACATTGAATACCTCAAGGTCACGCTAACCGGTCAGCCGGATACGAAAAATGCTTTCCGTAAAGTGGCCAGCATCAATGGGGATCCAGGTTGGGAAATCATAGAGCCATTTCGAACTGACGATGGCAGCATGGTTTTGGTAGACCTGGGTGCAATTGCTGAAAACCAACCTTTGAATTTTGCGGAGACATCACAAACCATCGTAGGCGTCGTTCGCTTCCACAATAGGGGACGTGGCTATTTCGATAACGATAACGATGCCGCAAAAAACATTTGGTACTGGTGGGACGTGCCCTCGATGCTAAGTGGATTAAACCACATCGCCGCCATTCACGCAGCACCTTTTGTTTTACAAAAACTGCCAGACACTGAAAACGAAGTGCCATTGGCCGAACTCCCAAAAGTCGAACTTGCAAACAATCATCTGGGCTACGCCATCACGTGGTTTGGACTTGCGGCAGCACTGGCTGGCGTGACTGGATTTTACGCATTTTCGCTTCGAAAGTCTGACGCTTGATGCGCCGTGTTTCACGCGCTAAAGCCCTCACAAATCTGGAATTCTAAACAATGAACTACATCTCCACCCGTGGCCTTGCCCCGATCCTTGATTTTGAAGGCGCCATGCTTTCAGGCCTTGCCCGCGATGGTGGGCTTTATGTGCCGGAGCAATTCCCACAAATCTCGCGTGATGAGTTGCTGGCCTTGCGCGGCAAACCATACGCCGATGTAGCCTTTGCCATTGTGAGTAAATTTACCGATGGTTCGATCCCCGAGGTTGATCTCAGAAAAATGATCGACGCGGCCTATGCCACATTCCATCACCCGGCCACTACACCGCTGAAGCAACTGGCCCCCAATCAATATCTACTCGAACTTTTCCACGGCCCCACTATCGCGTTTAAAGATGTGGCGATGCAATTATTATCGCGCATGATGGATTGGTCACTCGCTAGACAAAAGCGCCGCGCCGTGATCATCGGCGCTACCTCGGGCGATACCGGCGGTGCAGCAATTGACGCGTTTCAACATTCCAAAAACGCCAGCATATTTATTCTGCATCCGCATGGCCTTGTGTCTGAAGTGCAGCGCCGGCAGATGACCACGGTTACCAGCCCATCAGTTTACAACATCGCCATCGTAGGAAACTTCGACGACTGCCAAGCCATCGTCAAAGCCCTGTTCAATGATTTGAAGTTCCGTGATGATGTTGGCCTTGCTGGCGTGAACTCCATCAACTGGGCGCGCATTATGGCGCAGATTGTTTATTATTTTTATGCCGCCCTGCAATTGGGCGCACCTGATCGCGCCGTTAGCTTTACCGTGCCCACAGGCAATTTCGGCAATGTCTTTGCTGGTTTGGCCGCAAAGCGCATGGGCTTGAACATCGACCGCCTCGTCATTGCTACCAACAGCAACGATATTCTCGACCGCACATTGAAGACTGGTAGCTACACGGTCACTGGCGTGCACGCCACCACCAGTCCGTCCATGGATATTCAAGTGTCGAGTAATTTCGAACGCCTTGTTTATCTGGCTAACAAAAATGATCCAGCCGCCGTTCGCAACGCCATGGAGTCGCTCAAACAATCCGGCGCTTTCACTTTGCAGTCAGAAGCTATCAGATCCATCCGTGCAGAATTTGACTCCAGCGCCACATCGGAAGCCGAAGCCGATAAAACCATGGCTGACGTTTTGGCCGAAACCGGCGAATTGCTCGACCCGCACACGGCGGTTGGATACGCCATTGCCCTAAAAACCAGCACATTCTCACCCATGGTCACGCTGGCCACAGCCCACCCAGCCAAATTCCCAGATGCGGTGGAAGCCGCCACAAAAGTCAGACCAAATTTACCTCATCGTTTATCTCACTTGATGAATGCGAAAGAAACCTTCAAAGTGCTCCCCAACAGCGAAGCGGCGGTGAAGGCATTTATCCTCTCCCAAAGTTAAAAGCGAAGCGCGAGCATAACGCGCAATTGGTAAATGGGAGAGTTAATGTCTGTTGAAATTTCAAAGTTGCCAAATGGCTTGCATGTTCTCACGCATAACATGCCGCATTTGGAGTCTGTTGCTTTAGGCATCTGGATCAAAGCCGGTGCCCGCGATGAGAACCCTGAAGAAAACGGCGTTGCGCATTTTCTCGAACACATGGCTTTCAAAGGCACCAAGCGCCGCAGCGCTCAAGATATTGCCGAAGAAATTGAAAGTGCCGGCGGCGAAATCAACGCTGCAACAGGCATGGAAACCACCACTTATTATGCCCGCACTCTAAAAGCCGATTGGCCATTGGCGCTGGATATCCTGGCAGACATTTTCACTGAGTCCACACTTGATGCAGAAGAGCTTGACCGTGAGCGCGATGTGATCTTGCAGGAAATCGCTGCGTCGAAAGATCAACCTGATGATCTGGTTTTTGATCTGGCCCAAGCTGCATGTTACGGCGATCATCCATTGGGCCGCTCAATTCTTGGCACCTCGGAACTTGTGCAAAGCATGACGCGCGAGCAAATGGTATCTTGGCGCGACCGAAACTACTGGGCTTCACGCATCGTGATTTGTGCCACGGGCAATGTGAATCACGCGGATTTTGCAAAGGCCGCAGAAAAACATTTTGGCCATATTCCACAAGGCCATGCTCCCCAACGCCAACCGCCACATTTTGTAGGCACAGCCCAGACCGAGCAGAAGCCTCTGGATCAAACCCATTTGGTTCTGTCTTTTCCAGCGCCGAATTACCGTGATACCCGCGTTTATCAATTGCAGGTTTTAGCCAGCATTCTGGGCGGTGGCATGTCCTCTCGCCTGTTTCAGGAAGTGCGCGAAAAGCGCGGGCTTTGCTATAGCGTCTTCGCATTCGGTACGACCTATGAGGATACTGGCCAGCTTGGTGTTTATGCTGCCACCTCACCAGACCACACGCCTGATCTTTTAGAAGTGACTGCGAAGGTTATGTTATCAATGGTTGACGAAATCACCCAGAAAGAGATTGACCGCGCAAAGGCCCAACTTAAAACCAGCATTGTGATGAACCTTGAAAGCGCGTCATCGAGGGCTGATCAAATCGCCAGACAGTTTCTAGCTTTCGGTGAAGTGCCAGAGATGGAAACGCTGATCAAAAAAATTGAAGCAGTCACAGTTGATCAGGTGCGCATTCTGGCCAAGGAAATTTTCAAATCGGCTCCGCCATCGCTCAGTGCTGTCGGCCAGCTCTCAGCGTTAGAAAACCACGCGGCACTGGCCGCAAGGTTTGCCTGAAAGCCTTGTGGTTCTTTAAAAACCTGTGGCGCGGGCCAGTTTTAATCGGCAACCGCATCATGGTGCGTCCGCCTGTAATGGAGGATTTCAAAGAATGGGTTGCACTTCGCCAGGAAAGCCGCAAGTTTTTAGAGCCTTGGGAACCGACCTGGAGTGAAGACGAGTTCAAACGCGGTGCTTTCCGGAGGCGTTTGAGCATCTACCATGATTGGGCCGCGCGCGATCACGGCTATGCTTTCTTCATATTTGAAACAACCACCAACCAGCTTGTGGGAGCCATAAGCCTCAGTCATGTGCGGAGGGGAGCCGAACAATCAGCCACACTCGGCTATTGGATTGGCATGAAATTCGCGATGCAGGGTTATATGACCGACGCTTTAAATCTCATTATCAGCCACGCGTTCGGAACCTTGGGGCTGCACCGTCTGGAAGCAGCTTGCCTGCCCAGAAACACAGCATCCAAAAAGCTGTTGGAATCCTGCGGTTTCAGCCGGGAAGGCTATGCACCATCCTATATTAAAATCGCCGGGCGATGGGAAGATCACCTGTTATTTGGGCGTCTCAAAACTATCAACTGATGTTCGCCTTGAAACCATTCACCAGCTAGATTGGCCACATGATTCGGTTGGGCAAATCACGCAATGGGTTCGGGCCGTTTTGCGCAGCGATGATCTTTGTCTGTGCGCTGCTCTTTGCAGCGGGCACCGCATGTGCTGAAGCAATTTTGGACGTTGATGCAAACACTGTTCAAGTTGATCTCTCGAAATATAGGAGCCCCATCGCCGCCGAGCGTGCCCAGATTTCGCTTCAGGGCCCCGGTGATCCGAAAAAAGTAACACTGCAGGCACGCGGCCCTGGCCCCACCTATTATTGGTCCCTGTTTTCATTTGAAAACAAAACTGATCGTCCGCTTGATTTTGTTTTGGATGTCGAGCAGCAGCTGTTTGTGGGATCTGGGCTTTTACCGGTAAAGCCAATTCGTAGTCCGCTATTAAGTGCGCTTGCCACCAATGGCCAAGCATTGGTGCAAACCAATGTCTCATCAGCAAAGACATTCGCCTTTCAAGTTGCGCCTCGTGAAATTTTCAACATTGCAATTGAGACCCCAACAGCCGATCTGCAAGCTACGCTCTGGCAACGCCAATTTTGGCTGGAACGACAAAGCGATGTTACTTTTTTTCAAGGCCTGGTATTCGGCATCGCCCTACTGGTCGCCTTCGGCGTACTCGCCATCTATGGCTTCAGACCGCACATCGTTTTCTTGAGCGCCACCGCCTTTGCTGTTGCATCATTGGTTTTCATTGCTTTTGAATCAGGCCACCTATCCTCCTTGCTCGCCTACATTCCGAAATCCGGTATCGATGAAAACATGTTGCGCGGAATTGTTGAGACACTTTTAGCCGCCAGCCTTTCAGTTTGCACGCTGACATTCACAAAGGTTGCGAAACATTCACCGGTGGCAGGTTTTCTTGTATTGTTTATGGGCGGGCTTTTATTGGCCAACAGCTTGTACGCATTGGCCGAGCCAAGCCAAGCAACGAGTTTCGCTAGATTTGGATTTGCAATTTTGACACTCGCTGGATTGTACCTGACGATCCGCTATCGCAAAATTGACAATGGGTTGGTTGATCGCGATTTGGTATTTTGGCTAAGCCTTCTCGCTTGGTCAATTTTTGCTGCAATTGTTTGTAGTTTATCGAACCAGATCTTTTTGCTGTCGCCCATGTTGCAAGGTGCATTGGCCGCAACGCTAATCCTGTTGGCGATGATACTTTTGCGCTTTCTGTTCAACCAGGGCCTCAACGCCAAACCTTTTATAACTGACTCAAACAGGCGCAGTTTGGCTCTTTCCAGTGCTGGTCACGCCATGTGGGAATGGCAACCGCTGACGAACAGCTTGAGCGTGGGCGATGATCTGGCCCGAAGCCTTGGCTACGATCAAACTGAATGGCAAGGCAACGCCCAAGGCCCAATTATTCAGGTGTTGCACCCGCAAGATCTCTCAAGCTACATGGGCATCATCGGGGATGTTGAAAAACGCCCCGGCCAAATGGTAACGCGCGAATTACGCTTGCGCAAAGCCGATGGTGCCTATCGTTGGTATTTGTTGCGTGCGCGATGGGTGCCAGGGCCAAATCAACAGTCAGACCGCTGTATCGGAACGTTGACGGACATCACTAAAGATAAAGAAGCTGAAGAACAACTTGTCAGTGATTCAGTACATGATGCAGTAACAGGCCTGCCAAATCGCGTCCTGTTTATTGACCGCGTCGAACGCGAGCTGAAAAAAACTTCAGCATTGCCGTTTCGTATTTTGCTCGTAGACATTGATCGCTTGAAAACATTGAACGATGCATTGGGACATGAGTTCGGCGACCAGCTATTGAAAACCGCAGGTGAGCGCATCAGCGAAGCAATCGAGAGCGATGAAACAGTGGCGCGCATTTCTGGCAGTCAATTTGCTGTGCTTGCCGTGGAAGCCATCGCCAGGCGCAGTGCTACAACACTGGCAAACGATATTGCCCAAAGCCTGTCCAAGCCAATCATGCTTCGCAATCAGGAAATTAGCCTGGCTGCAAGTGTGGGTATTTCGCTTGTCAATGAAGGAAGCAGCGCTGCATCAATGATGCAGCAAGCATCGACGGCTTTGCTTCAAGCCCAGCAAAGCACCACGAAGAAGATTGTTACATTCAGCAAACATCTAAAAGATGATCGCGCCGCTGAACTCAATCTGGAATCCGAATTGCGCCGCGCCATCAGCAACGACGAAATTGAAGTGCACTATCAGCCAATCTGTTATTTCCACACCTTGGAAGTGGCAGGCTTTGAAGCACTCGCCCGCTGGCGTCATCCCACGCAAGGCCTGCTGCCGCCGTTGCAATTTATTGAACTTGCTGAGAAAGCTGGGCTCATTACAGAAATTGGCCAAATCGTGCTGTCGATGGCCGCGCGCCAATTGGGCATTTGGCAGCGTGTTTTGCGCCGCGATAATTTTTTCTTTGTCGCCGTCAATGTCTCTGCAACGCAACTCATGCACAAAGATTTTCTGAAACAAGTGCAAGATGTGATCAACCGCGAAACCTTGTCCCTTGGCAGTTTGAAAATTGAAGTCACTGAATCGGTCATCATGCGCCAACCACAAAAAGCCGCAAAACTTTTGCAGCAATTGCGCAGCTTGGGCGTCGGCCTTTCATGTGATGACTTCGGCACTGGTTTTTCAAGCCTTTCAAGCCTGCGTGATTTTCCGTTTGATACATTGAAAATTGATCGTTCGTTCATCGATCCCGAAACTTACGATGATCGCAGCGCTACAATCATCGCGACCATCACAGATCTGGCCCACCGCTTGAACATGGTTGTGGTGGCCGAAGGTATCGAAACCCAAGACCAGATTGATAATATGGCGATGCTTGGTTGTGATTTGGGTCAAGGTTATCTGATAGGCCAGCCGATCACCGCCATTGAAGTTGCCTCAATACTTCAAGTTTTGCCGCGCAAGATCGTGAGTGACAGCGAGCTCTACCAACAGCAAATGCCGGAAGTGCCAGAGGAAGTGATGTCGGTGGCCAAATCTTCTGATCGACGAGACGAACTGCCGCTGCGCCGAAATCTGCCGATTTACATCGGCGACGAGGACGAAGAGGATCAATATGAACCCGAACTTCTGCCCTCAATCTTTGCTGTTCCACGCATGGGCGAAATGCCGCCCAAGAAGCGAACTGTTGCCGCCAAAAAGCCGGTTAAGCGGGTAAAAGCTAAACCGGCGAAAAAGCGCGGTCGGTAGTGCAGGAGGGGTCTAAATACTCCAACTCCCTTTTAACTGGCCATTCCCGCGAAGGCAGGAAACCACCTTCGCTACAATCTCTTCTTGAAAAAGTTGGATCCCCGCCTGCGCGGGGATGACGATCTAAGGGGAAATCAGTTTAGAAAATACCAGAGCTCCGACCTACTTTTTCATTCCAGCCAACTTCATCATCATATCAATAATCCGTGGCACATAGCGATCGCCATAGCCAAGCGTGTCAGCCAGAACATAAGTCTGGTGCACTTGTTCAGCCATGAATGAAGCGACTGGCATTTGTTCGGTCATGTTGGTGTAATAGCGCAAATCTTTCCGCGCATTGCGAATGGCAAATTTGAGCTGCGAGTCGTCATCGGAAAGCGGCACGTTAATCAATCGACCAAACATCACAGAAGATGCGCCACCACCCATGATCACTTCGCGCAACGCTTTCATATCAACCCCGGCTTTGGCCGCAACAGTGATAGCCTCGGCAGCAATGGCCGCGTGGCCAAGTGACAGAAAATTATTCAGTAATTTCACTTGATGGCCGGTGCCCACAGCGCCCGTGTGCACAATAAGTTCGGCAAAGCTACTGAGCACGGGGCGGATCATTTCCAACATGCTCGCTTCACCGCCAACCATAAGTCCCAATTTTCCAGCCTCTGCTTCGTTGGGTGTGCGCGTCATGGGTGTATCCATGAACGTTATGCCGTGTTCAGCGGCCTTGGCCACAATGCGCATGGTTGAAGACGGTTCGGCGGTTGAGCAATCCGCAATGATCAACCCTTCGCGCCCGTGTTTAAGCAGGCCGTCTTCGCCTAAGACAATTTCTTCAACCTGCGGTGTACCCGTCACCACCAGAATAACCATGTCAGAAGCGTGAGCAACCTCGGCAATGGTCTTGGCTTCGTGCGCACCCAGTTTGACCAAGCTTTCAACAGGAGCACGATTCTTGTGCGCCATCACGTTCAGTTTAAATCCCTTGGCCAGAATGTTCTTGCCAATCCCGTGGCCCATTAGACCAACACCAATCAGCCCTACTGTTTTTATTGTCATCATGCTTCTCCTTTAGCCAAACTTGCAAATACATTTGGCTCTAAAATAAATATCCTGTCATCGCTTTTGTGTTTGAACCCCAGCCGATTATAGAAACGCTCAGCACCAGAATTAGTTACATCAACTTCCAATTTAATAAATCCAGCACCGCGTTTTTGCGCCTCTCGCATGGTGCCAACGAGCAGTTTTTCACCAACACTTTTTCCACGCGCAAACGGCATCACATAAAGATCACTGATATAAATCCCGCGCCCGCCGCGCCATGATGAATAGGTCATGGCCCAAATGCAAACACCTAACATCTGTCCTGTATCTTCAATCACAGTCACTTGCGCCACATCTTTACAATCACGCAAATTTTGCCCGGTGATGAGCGGCACCACGTCAAGGCCTAAGTCCTTGGGCATTTGACGAATGAGCACAGCCACTGCGTCCTCTTCGCCTACTTTCATCGGTCGCACGCGAAAACCCATAAGCCCGTCCCAAAATCGAAATCCTGTGCTAAGACTGCATGAGGAAACGCCAATTCGCAAGAAGAACAAAATGAATAATCTAACCCCATTGCCAGCCTCCATCCATTCAACCGGAAACATGCCAAAAGTGGCTTGGGCCAAGGGTTCATATTTGTACGATGCAGATGGCAAGCAATATATCGACGGCTCAGGCGGCCCTGCGGTTTACTGCATCGGCCATGGCAACGAGGAGGTGAACACTGCAATTACCGATCAGTTGGGCCGTATCGCCCATGGTTACCGTTATAATTTTACAACTGACGCGCTTGAAGAATTGACCGAGATCATCACCGCGCGTTGCGGCGGAACGCTAAAGCACATGGTGTTTGTGACGGGTGGTTCGGAAGCGGTTGAAAGCTGCTTGAAGCTTGCTCTGCAATACCATTACGCGCGAGGCGACTTGACCCGTCGCAAATTCATCGCGCGTGAACGATCATGGCATGGCAACACGCTGGGCGCATTGTCAGTATCTGGATTTTTGGAACGCAAACTAGCCTTCGAAGGCTCGCTTCTTGATGTCATCCGCCTTTCACCCACCAACGCTTATCGCCCGATTGAAGGTTCATCGCCCGAAACTGTGGGCGAAGCGAGTGCCAAGGAATTGGAAGATGCCATTTTGAAAGCCGGAGCCAAAAACATCGCCGCCTTTATCTTTGAACCTGTAGTGGGTGCAGCGGGTGGCTGTGTGCCCGCACCTGTAGGCTACGCCAAACGCGTGCGCGAGATTTGTGATCGACACGGGATATTGATGATCTCCGATGAAGTGATGTGTGGCGCAGGGCGCACCGGAACATGGCGAGCTCTCGAAAAAGATGGTGTAGAGCCAGATATCATGTCCATCGCCAAAGGCCTGGCAGCTGGATATTTACCACTCGGTGCTGCCATCTATACTGACAAAGTGAGCGCCGCATTCGGTCACGTCCCCCAAACCGGCCACACCTTTACAGGTCATACGGCATGTTGTGCTGCTGGTGTCGCTGTGCAGAAAATTGTGACGCGAGAGAAGTTGGTCGAACGCGTGGCCGCGAATGAAATGAAATTCAAAGCGATGCTCGCAGATGCGTTCTCTGGCGTTGACGCTGTTGGCGATATCAGAGGCCGCGGCTATTTCATCGCCGCCGAGCTTGTCCAAAACCGTGAAACCAAAAAGCCGTTTGACGCAAGTTTTAAACTCTTCATGCACATCCGCCAACAAGCTTTGCAGAATGGTCTGATTTGCTACCCCGTAGGCGGCAACGCCGATGGCGTGAATGGTGACGTAGTAATCTTGGCTCCACCTTACAATGCGACGGATGAAGAGTTGGCAGAGATAGTGGAGAAAATGGCCAAGAGTGTGAAGCAGGTTTTGGCAAAGGTGGGGTTGGGTAGGTTCGAACAGCTATAAGAAAACAGCTCTCATCCAAGTCGTCATCCCGGCAAAGACGGGACTGGGCTTTGATCCATTGAATAAGCCCAACCCCACCCTTCGACGGGGTGACGGATACTACTTTTATTTATTCGATTTGATCGACCATAGCGCTAGATGAAAACTCATCGGTGCGAGTCGAAATCTAAGAAATCGGCACCCACTGCACCTGATCAATCCGCGTCGCCCCAGCTGCCAGCATAATCAACCGATCTAACCCTAATGCCACGCCCGAAGCATCGGGCATTATCGCCAATGCGTCCAGCAATTCCTCATCAATCGGATAGCGCTCTCCGTAAAGCCGCTGCTTGATTTCCATTTCATCTTCAAACCGCCGTCTTTGTTCAACAGCGTCAATCAACTCGCCAAAGCCATTGGCTAATTCAACGCCGCAGGCATAAAGTTCAAAGCGTTCAGCGACGCGGGCGTCATGGGAGCAGACGCGGGCCAATGCGGCTCCGCAGGATGGATATTCGTAGAGAACGGTGATGCGGCCATTGCCGAGATTGGGTTCGACTTTTCCGACGAGAATGCGACTGAAGATATCGCTCCAGCTTTCGTCAGTTTGAAATACTACGGGAGATTGGGCTGCTAAAGCATCGCGGTTTGATTGGTTATTCGTCAGTGTACTGAGCAAATCGACGTTGGCGTACTTTTGAAAGGCATCAGCAACGCTCAGCCATTCAACTTCGGCGAAAGGATCACATAAGCGGCCGCGCCAACTGAATTGTTGTTGGCTCAGAGTTGCAGCCGCTAGTCGAATGAGTGCAACAGTATCCTCGATAATCACTTCGTAATCCTCTTGAACGCGGTACCATTCAAGCATAGTGAACTCTGGCGAATGTGTGAGGGTGCGTTCGCGGTTGCGGAATACATGGCCCAGATTGAAAATCCGTTTCTCGCCAGCGGCCAATAATTTCTTGCAAGCAAATTCAGGCGAGGTGTGCAGATAGCGATCCACGCCCGCGCCATCATTTCCGATCATAACGGTTTTAAAAGCGTGCAGATGTGCTTCATTGCCCGGTGAGACTTGAAGGGCTGGCGTATCAACCTCCAAGAAATCGCGCTGTGCAAACCAGCTGCGTGTGGCTGCGATGATCTTGTTGCGGGCCAATAAAAATGGCCGCCGATCTTCATGGCGGCTGGGGTGAAACCAGTGGTTTTCGGGGTTTGGCATAGGGGTTGGCTTTCAAGGTTCATGCTGCTAATAGCCGCCAACAGCAAATTTGAAAAGTGAGAGAATATTTTGGTTAAAGTGATCGCGAGCGGTGTGCGCAAAGGCAATGTGATTGAGCATGAAGATGGCAAGTTATACATCGTTCTGAAGGCTGAATCGATGCACCCGGGCAAAGGCACGCCGACCACAACCATCGATATGCGCCGCATCTCAGACGGTGTGAAAACCGTAGTGCGTTACAAGACCACTGATGCGATGGAACGCGCTTTCGTTGAAACCATCATGCACACTTATCTCTATCAAGATGGTGACAATTACATTTTCATGAACCCTGAGAGCTTTGAACAGGTTTCGCTTCACACTGACATGGTAGGCGACAATGCGCCTTATCTTCAAGAAGGCATGGAATGCCAAATTGCCATGTTTAACGACGGTCCAATCTCAATTGAAATTCCACCACGTGTGACTCTTGAGATTACGGATTGTGAGCCTGCGATCAAAAATCAAACGGCTTCGTCTTCATTCAAGCCTGCAATGTTGAATAATGGTGTGCGCACCTTAGTGCCGCCGCATATCAACGTGGGCACGCGCATTGTGGTTGATACCAATGATGGATCTTACGTGGAACGCGCCAAGGATTGATTTAAGCGTGGCCTACTTCGGATGATAGCATCCTGGGATCAACACCGAGTTTGGCAAGGGCTGCGTGATGCAGCCCTTCTGCATTTTGGGTAAAAACCAAATCGGAATCAGCGTCACAGTGTAGCCATCCATTATTTGAGATTTCACTATCCAGTTGCCCAGGCATCCAGCCTGCATATCCCAGTGTAATGATATGACGCCGGGGGCCTCTTTTAACCGCAATGGCCTTTAAAATTTCAACGGTGGTATTCAGGGTAAAATCAGCTGTGATCCGTTGCGATCCGTGCTCCATGTAATCCGGGCTGTGCAGGACGAAGCCTTGAAAGGTTTTAACCGGCCCGCCAAGCATGATGGGCTGGAGCAAAACGTCCTCCGGGATTGCCTTGCCAAGCTCAAGCTTATCAGCGAGATCGGCAAAATACATTTGCGGTGCGGGTTTGTTTAAAACCAAACCCATCGCGCCATCGGCGCTATGCTCACATAAAAAAACCACAGATTTATTGAACCAATCGCCTTGAATGCTTGGCATTGCGATGAGGAGTTTACCCTTTAGGGATGTTCGCTTTGGCATTTGATCACTTATTAGGTTTTCTAGCTGACAGGAAGGTTACTGGAAGTTGAATAAGCAAGGGACTATGGTCAAATGATGAACAGACGGTTTATAATTTCATCTCTTGCAGCCCTGCCTTTTATCAGCAGTGCGCGCGCCGCTATGCCTTGGACTGCCCAGTTTCTGGCTGGTAACTTCGATGGCAAGGCCTATTCGGCGGGTCTTTATGTAAAACTCGAGCAGGATTGGAAGACCTATTGGCGAAATCCTGGTGATGCGGGGGTTCCTCCGTTTATCAACGCCGAGCCAAATGCCAATTTAGATAGCATGGCGGTGGATTTTCCCCTGCCGCTTCGTATTGTAGACGAGAGCGGTACGGCATTTGGCTATCACAACGAAGTTTTGTTTCCAATCACGGTGACGCCAAAAGATATTGGTCAGCCTTTGAACGTTCAATTTACATCATTTTTTGGCGTGTGCCAAAAAGTTTGCACCCCTGCGAAGTATGATTCGATGCTGAGTTTCTCACCAAAATCCGCGCCCAGGGCCGATGTGGATTTAATTGAAAAATGGCAGGCGCTTGTTCCAAAGTCTGGTGCAATTGCCAAAACCGCGACTGTTAAAAACAAGTTGCTGCTTCTTGATCTTGTCAATCCTGCAAACGAAATTTTTGTTGAAGGTGCCGATAATTTCTATTTCGGCAAACCTGTCTTTGATGCAGCTGGCAAACATGCAGCGCTGAAAGTTGCTGGATTGAAAAATGACGATGAAGTTAAAGGTCTTGAGTTGCGTTTAACGGCGAATGTAAACGGGCTAGGGGTTGAACAGCGCATAGTTGTGGCTTAAACCTCGCCCTCAAACGTGAGGTTCAAAATGACAATCAAGATCGGTGATAAAGTTCCAGCAGCTACATTCAAGGTGATGACCGCCGAGGGTAAAGGCGAGATGACCACGGATGGCATTTTCAACGGCCGCAAAGTCGTGCTGTTTGGCGTACCAGGGGCATTCACCGGAACCTGCAGCAAATCGCACATGCCAAGCTTTCTCTCGCATTTTGATGCCATCAAATCCAAGGGTGTAGACATGATCGCTTGCACATCGGTCAACGATGTTGACGTGATGAATGCCTGGGCCAAAAGCACAGGTGCAGAAGGCAAGATTGTGATGCTGGCCGATGGCAACGCCGAATTTGCCAAGGCTATTGGTTTGGAAAAAGATCTGACCATGGCTGGCATGGGGCTACGCTCCAGCCGTTATTCGATGATCGTTGAAAATGGTGTTGTGAAACAGCTGAACACCGAGAGCAATCCAGGAGCTATGACAGTTTCTGGCGGTGAAACGATTTTAGAACAATTATAAAAAATCCTAAAAAGTTTAAAATAGTCCTTGACACCGAACGGTGACTGGGATATATATCGATATATTCCACAATTGGGTTCGAGAGTTTCTTTCGAACTTGATAATCAATAGAATGCAGACGTCATGCCCGCGAAAGCGGGCATCTGCGTTTTGGGGCTAGTAAACACAGATTCCCGCTTTCGCGGGAATGACGACGCGGTGGGAGTTTGGTGAAAGCTAACTAAACTCCGTCTGAAGCTTTTTTCATATTCGCAATCCCCTGCCGCGCTAATTCATCGGCGCGTTCATTTTCGGGGTGGCCCGCATGGCCTTTGACCCAATGCCACGTTAATTCATGGCGCTTGATGGCTTCATCCAGCGCCTGCCACAGTTCAACATTTTTGACCGGTTTTTTATCAGCGGTTTTCCAGCCATTGCGTTTCCAACCATGGATCCACTTGGTAATTCCGTCTTTCACATATTGCGAGTCCACATGCATCTCAACATCACACTCACGCTTCAAAACATTAAGTGCCTCTATGGCCGCCTTCAGCTCCATGCGGTTATTTGTGCTTTTTGGTTCGCCGCCATAAATTTCTTTGCGTGTACCATTGTAATCCAGAATGGCACCCCATCCGCCGGGGCCAGGATTGCCCGAGCAAGCACCATCGGTGTGGATAATAACTTTACCCTTGCTCATAAAGCAGGCTGGGCGGGACGCAATTCACGCGGCAATTTGAACGACACATTTTCTTCACGCAAAACCACTTTTTCAACTGATACGTCATAGTGGCCACGAAACGCGTCGATGATTTCGTTGACGAGAATTTCAGGAGCCGACGCACCAGCAGAAAGGCCGATTGTCGATAATCCTTTCAACGTGTTCCAATCCAGATCAGTGGCGCGCTGAACCAGCAATCCGCGCGGACAACCATTTTTCTCGCCCACTTCGACAAGGCGCTTCGAGTTTGATGAATTGGGAGCACCAACAACAATGAGGAGTTCAATTTTATCGGCAATCATTTTCACAGCATCTTGGCGGTTGGTTGTGGCGTAACAAATGTCTTCTTTGAGCGGACCTTTGATGGCTGGAAATCGTTTTTGCAAAACGGCAATCACGTCTTTGGTGTCATCAACGGAAAGCGTGGTTTGGGTCACATAAGCAAGCTTTGAAGGATCACGCACCTGAACCAGTTCAGCGTCTTGCGTGGTTTCAATCAGCGTCATTGCATCGGCGGGAAGTTGGCCCATGGTGCCAATCACTTCAGGGTGGTTTTTATGGCCGATCAAAATGATTTCCAAGCCTTGCTCATGATGGCGCAGTGCCTCCATGTGAACCTTGGTGACGAGCGGGCAGGTGGCATCAATCTGAAACATGGCACGGCGCTGGGCTTCGGCGGGCACGGATTTTGGAACACCGTGTGCTGAGAACACAACCGGATGATCACCCGCTGGAATCTCGTCCAGTTCGTCGACAAAAATCGCGCCCTTGGATTTAAGATCATCAACCACGAACTTGTTATGCACAATCTCATGGCGCACATAAACCGGAGCGCCATAAAGCTCGAGCGCGCGCTCCACAATATCAATGGCACGCACGACGCCAGCGC
>CAXTKH010000032.1:0-37478 GCA_964244815.1 uncultured Aestuariivirga sp.
CCTGAGTGAAGCGTTCACCAACTGCGCCAAGGTGCGTTATCCGTTTGCCAGAGTTTCTCGAGATGCAATTTGTCACGCAGTGTATCCATTGGTTGCCAAAAACCTGCGTGCCTGAAAGCGGCAAGCTGATTATCTTGCGCAAGGCCTACAAGCGGTTCCAACTCCCACGATGTGCTATCACCTGCGATACGATCGAGCACTGAAGTTTCAAGGACAAAAAAACCGCCATTGATCAGCGCGTTGTCTCCAGGAGGCTTTTCGGCGAACCTCGTCACCGTATCACCGCTCAATTCTAGCACACCAAAACGGCCGGGCGGATAGACGGCCGTCACCGTGGCCTGCTTGCCTTGGCTTTTGTGAAAAGCGATGAGTTTCCGTATGTCAACATCTGCAACGCCGTCGCCGTAGGTCATGCAAAATGACTCGCCCGGCGTGAGATATTTACCAATCCGCTTGATGCGCCCGCCCGTCATTGTTTCCGGGCCTGTATCTATGAGCGTCACGCGCCAAGGTTCTGCTGTGTTGGTATGGTATTCAATTTTCCCATCACGGGCATCGACAGTCACATCTGCAGAATGCAGAACGAAATTGGCGAAATATTCTTTGATCATGTAACCGCGGTAGCCGAGGCAAATGATGAATTCTGTGATGCCGTGTTGCGCGTAACACTTCATGACATGCCATAAAATAGGCCGTCCGCCGACTTCAATCATCGGCTTTGGGCGCATGCTGGATTCTTCTGATATCCTAGTCCCCAAGCCGCCCGCGAGAATAACCGCTTTCATTTCCAACTCCCGATTTTGGTTTCTCGAATGAATATGCGTCCTAACTTCAGCGCAATGATAAAATTGCAATGCCCGACTTAAAACTGTCAGACGCAGGCAAAGGGGGGCCAGACATTTTTTGAACGTAAGCCGTCCGTGGCAATCCCTTTTCAGGAAGTCTCAGCCAGAAATTGTCAGAGTTCGTTGCGGTTGTGTCTTTCGAGTTTCCGCCCGCCAAAAAAAGATAATGAAAAGGTACAGGCCCGCCTTCAAGAGCGCGGGTAAATACTGCATAATAATGCGGCCCTTGCGCCTCTCCGGAAGATATTGCAGAAACAAAAACCAATGCTTCTGTATATCCATCTACAGGAGGTATTGGAATTTCGACAGTCTGACCTACCTCGCTCGGTAGTGGAATCCAATTGAATATCGACTGACCAAAAACATATGGGCTCAGCAACGGCTTAGACATTTCGCTTCCTGCAATCTAGAATATAGTGCAACCAACTCGCACCCGTCTCTAGTGGAATATTGCCATTACTCTGTCAAGTATTTCGTAATTTACAACTTTGCTGATCTGAACAGTATCGTTCGACGTGCAAAGAATATGTTTTGTATTTAGGTTTCTGAAGCGACTGACAAAATTTTAGTTAGTCATCAATTAAAAGTGGCAGAATTCGTTTCGAAATGTCATTCTGAAACTGCGTAAGAGAGCGAAGCATCTGTTGATTTGGTGCACTCAACTTTCTTGCGAAAAGTGCAAGGCTGATTTCATAAATAGTGTTCGACTGAGCTGTGTTCGAACTATCATTTAAATTGGACATATCTGGCCGAAGATTGAAATCTTTCGATACCAAAACATCCTTCCCGAACCACATGCTCTCACCAATCGGAAGGCCCCAGCCTTCATAGCGGCTGATAAAAATAGTGAACTCACACGCACGGTATAATTGTTCGAGTTGTATATCAGTTATATAATTCAAAACATGCACATAGCCGCTCACGTTCTGACTATTTTTAAGAAAACCATACATTTCAGCTGCACCTTGTCCCCACTTACCAACCAACACCAGCTGCGGCAGCGCTTCGCCAAGTTTTGTTGCAAGTGATTTCCAGGTCTTAAGAACAAAGGGTATATTCTTTCGGTTTTCAATTGTTCCAACCATCAGAACAAATGGCCGCGCGTTGCTGTTAGTTGTAAATTTTGCAAACGCCCGTTCTTGTTTGAACTTCTTCGCGCAATAAACAAGTGCATGAATTGGGTGGAAGCCCAAGTTTGGCACGGGTACGAATTCGTCAGCCAGCGGCACTTGCTCCACTGATTGGCCAGTCATGCCAATGTTTTTGAGGTGGTGAACGATGTCATCACGAGCCGACTGAGAGCTTGTTAACAGCTGGTCAGCCAAGCGAGCAACTACCCCAAAGCTTGCGCCGAACCTTTCTACATGATCCACCGCAACGAATTCTGGCCTCACGATTGGAATGAGATCGTGAATAAAAAAGCAAGCTCGCGAACCCGTGACCAGTTTCAGTTTTTCGAACGCTTCCAGCGCAACGGGTCTCCACCACCAATTGCCAGCGTGAAACAAAATATCCTCAGCATTTGGCGCCGCGTCACTCCAGAATTGGCAGATAAGAGATAGCCCCAAAGGATGTTCAGCAAATAGACTTCTCCCAAGCGGTTTACGGTATAGCGGAGCCAAAAGATTTGCAGGTTTTTCCCTCATTTTGCGGCTCAAGGAATCATAAGCCATCAACCGGACTCTATCTTCTCCAAATTCTCTAACTAGACCGCTGAGTGATTGCAAAATTACTCGGCTGATACCGGTTACTGATTTGCCTACCAGAATGTGTTCTAACAAATCCGATACTTCAATATAGATTTTACTCGAGTGATTCATCTATCTACAAATGATAATTTTCAATGTCATAATTTTCAAAAGTCTCAAATGAAACGCAACGAGATTACCAGAGCTCGCTCTATTTGGTTATACTCCCATAGGGATATTGTCCATGGCGGAGTTGCAATTTTGCGTGGCGTCGACTGGTAATATGTTTTTGCTAGGCTCCAGCAGGTGGGTATTATTGTAGCAAAAAACTCATTCCCCAGGTGCAATAATGACTTGTAACCCATCAGTTGACCAATCATCTAGCGGGCAGAGCACTATACCGATGCTAATGATTTTCTTCCAGTTTTTTGTCGTTGTCTCCTGCGTTTTCTTCTGCTGAATCACTAAAATGAAGTTATGGGACTTTAGAATTTCTACTCTCAGCAAGCTCCGAACAATTAGCGGAGAGTGCTTGCGGTTATGTTTTTGACTGAGATTTTTCGTTGCGTAGTAAAAGTTTTTCAATATTTTTTGAGGATATAGATGCTTTTGTTTATATCCAATAAGCCGGACTTTGACGCACAGTTTTTCAACTGGGCAGGAGTTGGTTATTTGTTCACGCTCAGCATTTGTGAACATCGGGAAATCCCTCAGTACACAGGTAAGCGTCTGGTCGTTGCACATCAGCTATTTTGCGGGTGCTGAATCGGGTTTCCTGTTCCACGCAGCAGCTCGTCGAGACGGTTGACTGTGTGGCCTTCGACCAAGCGGGTGAGAATGTCGCGGAGATATGCGAAGGGCTCAATGCCATTGAACTTGCATGTTTCGATGAGGAAAGAGACTACTGCCCAACGTTCGCCACCGCCATCGCTTCCGGCGAAGATATGGTTTTTGCGTCCCAGTGCTGTCGGACGAACGGCGCGTTCGACCGGATTGGTGCCGAGATCAATATGGCCGTCATCAAGAAACCGAGTGAGGCCATCCCATCAGGAGAGGACATAACGCATGGCTTCGGCGAGCTTGGTTCGCGCTGCAAGGCGGGGCAGTTGAACGGTCAGCCATTGATGAAGGCGTTCGATCAATGGCTTTGATTGAGCCCGCCTCGTGATCAAACGGTGCGCAGGCGACTGGCTTCGCACCTGTGCTTCGACGGCATAAATCTCGGTTATTGAACCGCACCGGGTTTACCGGAGACCAGTGAGTTCTTGTTAAGCTGCCATTTTGGTATTGTCCATCTTGGCGTAATAGTTTTCTTCAGCTTCGGCTGGTGGGATGTTGCCGATAGGTTCAAGTAAGCGACGATGGTTGAACCAATCAACCCATTTCAGGGTTTCCATTTCTACCTCCTCCATGGTTTTCCACGAGCTGCGCCTGCGGATGACTTCAGTTTTGTAAAGGCCGTTGATTGTTTCAGCCAAAGCATTGTCATAGGCATCGCCTACGCTGCCAACGGATGGCTCAATTCCAGCTGCTGCCAAACGTTCAGTGTAACGGATCGAGACGTACTGACTTCCCCTGTCGCTGTGGTGGATCAATCCACCCTGATGGGCGGGTCGACGCGCATAAAGTGCCTGTTCGAGCGCATCTAGAACAAAGTCAGTCTTTGCAGACCGTGATACTTTCCAGCCAACAATGCGGTTGGCAAAGGTGTCTATGATAAATGCAACATATGTAAATCCTTGCCACGTTGACACGTAAGTAAAATCACTGACCTGTTACCCGATAGGCGATGCTTGCATCGCCGAAAGGGCAAAGTATGTTTGGAGCCAGCGCTCGGAACTGACGGTTCACCTTATCGCGCGGGCGCGGCACTGAAGTGTCAGAGATCGTTGTTTTTAAACTCTTTCCCCGAACAACGCCCCGCAATCTGTTAGCCGCTAGGTGAATGCTTGCATTCACCGTTAGGCCCATACCTGCCATAAGTCTTGCGACAGTACATCGGGCTACATCAACGCCTTCACGACGCAGCTGCCGCCAGGTTTTTCTAACGCCATAGACCTTCCAATTATCATCCCAAACCTGTCGTATCTTTGGCTTGAGTTCGATATCCCTTTGACAACGGGACGACGCTTTTGCCGGATCTGCACGCACCGCCAAACCGGCATAGTAAGTGCCCTTTCGCCGATTGCTGCGCATTCGTCTGTCGGGTGCTAGATGGGGCAATTGGCAGAACTCTGCAGATCGACTCGACCCCGTAAACTGTTCGCTGATCATCTATAAAACTGAGCATGGTTTGAACGGGCGGTCGAGTTCCGTTTAATTGCCCGACAGGCGAATGCCTTCATTCGCCGAGAGGGTGAGCAAAATAAGCGCTGGCTTTACGCAATATCTCGCTTGCGCGGACCTTCGGTTCATAGGCTTGGCGCAGCTGTCGCACCTCACGTTCAAGCTCCTTTATCCGTTCGCGCTCACCACTCGTGACACCATCACGACTGCCACTATCCTGCTCAGCCTGCCTGACCCAGAGCCGCAATGTCTCAGCGATACAACCAATCTTAGGGGCAATGGCCACAATCGCGGCCGCTTGCGTTTCGTAAGAGCTTTGATGCTCCAGCACCATGCGAACGGCTCGCGCCCGCACTTCTGGTGAATAACGATTTGATGTCTTACTTTTTTCCATAGCCTTCTTCCTTAATCAGGTTGAAGCTCTCCGGTAAACCCGGTGCGGTTCACACCTTTGATGACACACCGATCAATGAGACCTTGGTCAGAGATATGGCTACAGGCACCTTCATTGCCAATCAGCGTAACGCCGTGCTGATTGGTGGCACGGGGAAAGGCAAGACCCATTTGGCCATCGCCATTGCACGCTCCTGTATCAGGGCTGGCCTGAGGGGCCGGTTCTTCAATGTGGTCGATCTGGTCAATCGACTGGAAAGCGAGACGCGTGTCGGCAAGCAGGGCCGCATTGCCGACTACATGACCCGCCTTGATTTTGTGCTGCTGGATGAACTTGGCTATCTGCCCTTTGCACAAGCTGGTGGACAGCTCTTGTTCCATCTCGTCAGCAAGCTCTATGAACGCACATCTATCATTGTCACCACCAACCTCACCTTCGGCGAATGGCCTACAGTCTTCAGTGATGCAAAAATGACCACTGCCTTGCTTGACCGTCTCACCCGCCCTTCGGGCTGTGACATCGTCGAGACTGGCAACGAAAGCTGGCGCTTAAAAAACCGCATCTGACCTCAAAAATGAAACACCTCGCAGGCGCCCTCCAGCGATGCTGCTGCGCTGCGCATTCGCTCCGCGCATTGCTCTCCGGGCGCTCCCCAAGCCAACCCTCATAGTGGGTCAATATTGGACGCCGATACCGGGTCAATGTTGGATGCTTATTGACAAAATTTAACTCTAAACAATATGCGCGCGCAGCATGTACAATATCAGATGTTGTCTTATTCGAAGTGAACAAAAAATCTTTGCAACTGATCGAGACTCCACCAACTAGAGCATATTTCGGTCAGGTGGAATCACCTGACCGACAAAAAGATGCTTGTAAACATCAAGCTACGTCGAGCGATTTGACTTCGTCAAATCGCCCAACGCTCTAGGGTTAGAACTATTTGTTTAATGATTATTTACGTGTTCAGTTTTGCGTGCTTCAATAACTAGCATAAACTTTGAAGAGACACGGGATTAAATATATGAAAGACGGCATAATAATCGGCATTGATGCCGGCACATCGGTTTTGAAATCGGTGGCGTTCACCGTTGATGGCAAGCAGCTTGCCGTTGCGGCGATTGCAAATGATTACCTTGCTTCCCCCGATGGCGCGGTCGAACAGGACATGGCTCGCACTTGGGCTGATGCTGCAAAAACACTGCGTCAGCTCGGCGAAAAAATCCCCGATCTTGCATCGCGGCTGATTGCAATATCGGTAACTGCGCAAGGCGATGGCATGTGGTTGATTGATAAGGAAGGCGAACCGGTTGGTCCGGCAACCATTTGGTTAGATAACCGAGCCGCTTCAATTGTTGAAGATTATGTGAGCTCAGAAAATCATTCTGCACATTACGAGCGCACAGGCACCGGCATGACCGTTGTGCAAATGAGCGGCAAGCTGGCTTGGATGCAACATCATAAGCCCGAAATTCTAGCGAAAGCTGCGCACGCATTCCACTGCAAGGATTGGATTTACTTCAAACTGACGGGCGACCGTGTCACTGACCCTTCAGAGGCCAATTGTACCTTCGGTAATTACAAGACCAACAGCTACCAGCCAGACATTTTGGATCATCTAGCAGCCGCAAATACAAAGCAACTTTTGACGTCGGTCGTGGATGGGACGAGAGATTGCGGTGGGTTGACTGAGGCCGCAGCACAATTGACGAGTTTAAAGGTCGGAACGCCAATATGTTTGGGCTTCGTTGACTACGTCTGCACAGGCTTGGGCGGCGGATTATTTGATCCAACGGGTGAAACAGGCTGCACTATTGTTGGTTCGACCGGCATGCATATGCGTCTTCGGCCCGATGTGAATAGCGCGCACCTCAACGCAGAAAAAGCTGGCTTCACGGTTACTTTTCCGGCACCCGGCATGGTGGCGCAAATGCAATCCAACATGGCTGCCACGTTGAACATTGACTGGTTGCTCGATGTTGCGATAGGCATTTTGTCGGATAGTGGCGTGAGTAAAAGCCGCGCTGATTTACTCAAAGGTTTGGACGAAAAAGTGCTGGCGCGAGAACCCGCAAAGCTCATGTACCATCCTTATATTTCTTGGGTCGGCGAACGCAGCCCTTTCATGGATACGGCAGCGCGGGCCATGTTCAATGGCCTCGACACAACGGCAGATTATTACGACATGATGCGCAGTGTGTTCGAGGGGTTGGCCTTTGCCGCACGCGATTGTTATGCGGTGATGGGGCCAATTCCAAAAGAGATTAGAGTGACTGGCGGTGCCGCAAGGTCCAAAGCATTGCAGTTGATATTAGCGAGTGTGCTGAATGCAGAAATTCGAACCGTGTCGCGCGAAGAGGCGGGTGCCGCCGGAACAGCCATGATTGCGGCCGTCCAGCAAAAGCTTTTTCCAGACATGGCGGCTTGCGCCAAGGCTTGGGTTGATCCGTACCTGGGCGCCAGCACAAAGCCAGATGCCAATCTGGCTAGCCAATATGACCGCGTTTTCCCTAATTATGTAGCAGCGCGCAAAGCCATGCGCCCGATTTGGAAGGGCTTGCGCGGGAGTTAAAAATCGCTCTTGCATAAAAATTCAGACGATGTATAAAAATGCCATTCACCATCCAGAGGCGTTATGGCACCTTCACATACATTGTCTGATCCGACAGATCTTGACGGTCTTCGCCGCTTTCTAAACGCAGAAGACAAGGATTGTCGGCTGCTGCCGTTGGATATGCTCCGGGTCGATATTTCGGAAGACGCGCATTTGAAATTGGCTAGTGCGGCGATGGAAGCTTTGATCGCGAGTGGCAAGACGGGAGCCGCCTCGATTGTTCTGTTGACAGACACATCAGTTATCATGCGCAGCAATCAGCG
The DNA here is from genome assembly GCA_964244815.1 of uncultured Aestuariivirga sp. GTDB lineage: Bacteria > Pseudomonadota > Alphaproteobacteria > Rhizobiales > Aestuariivirgaceae > Aestuariivirga. The sequence goes on from CAXTKH010000032.1 coordinate 8,091, forward strand.
TCTTAGTGTTCTTGTGCAGTCACAACTTGAAACACACGCCATAAAAACTGTGGTACTTGATGGTGGCCATGCAACGCTTCATGCGAATGAAGCAACGCTAGACGCAGCTGCCGAAGCTGGTGCAGGTGCAGATCTTATTATCACCATCGGCTCCGGTACTATGACTGATGTGGGCAAGATAGCGGCCATGCGCAATGGCGGTATTCCGCAGATTGTGGTGCAGACAGCAGCTTCCGTTGATGGCTTTACCGACAACGTTTCGGTAATTCTGCGCAATGGTGTCAAACGCACCGTACCATCGCGGTGGCCGACCATTGTTCTGGCAGACACGACGACGATAGGCGGCGCACCACGCGAACTCAACACCTCTGGCTTCGGGGAAGCGATTTCGCTTTTTACGGCTCCGGCTGATTGGTATCTCGCCAATCTTGTTGGCCTCGACAACACGTTTCATCCGGCATCAATGGAGCTATTAAAAGCAGCAGCAGCTGAACCGCCCGTATGGGCCGGTGGTGTTGCAACGGGTAAAACTTCGGCGACGCACGAACTGACGAAGCTATTAGCGTTGCGTGGAATCGTCTCCGGTGTTTCAAATACCACGGCATGTTTATCAGGCGTTGAACATGTGATCAGCCATATGCTTGATTTGCATCATGCAGCCCATCATCAGGCGATTGGTTTACATGGTGCGCAGGTTGGTGTTGCAACATTAGTGGCCACCAAACTGTGGCGGCGAGTGATTGACAGCGATGTCATCAAACCTGAATTGCTGAAGAAGCCAAATCCATTATCGATGGAAGCACGCATTCAACGGGCCTTCCGAAAACTTGATGCCGATGGCAAGATTGCAGATGAATGCTGGCGCGACTGCCAAAAGAAAATCGCGTTAGTTAATGACAATTGGCCGAAATTTGTTTCGGTGGTTGAAAACTGGACGCAACATTGCTCTGAATTTACCAAGATGGTGCAGCCACCTGAAAAACTGCGCCCGGCATTAAAGGCTTCAGGTGCACCTGAAGTATTTACCGAACTCAATCCTTCAATAACACCAGAACTTGCGCGTTGGGCCGTTGCAAATTGCCATCTCATGCGCAACCGCTTCAACCTTGTTGATCTTCTAGACCTCATGGGCTTGTGGACCGATGACATGGTAGATTGGGTGATGGCATGACGCGAGATCTGGTCATCGGTGTTGATTGTTCAACTACGGCAGCTAAAGCAGTGGTTTGGGACATGAAAGGCAAGGCCATTGCCACCGGCCGCTGCACCTATGAAGTTGATCACGTGCGCTCGGGCTGGGCGGAACAGAATGCAGTGGACTGGTGGGATTCAACGTCGGTCGCCATCGCCACTGCTGCGGCACAAGTTGACTGTGATCGTATTGCAGCACTTGCGATTACCCATCAACGCGAAACATTTGTCTGCGTTGATAGGAACGGCAAGTCTATTCGACCGGCCATGATCTGGATGGATGTACGCGCCAATGCCGAAGTAGAAGAATTCGGCACTGATGAAGTTCATCGCATTACGGGCAAACCTCCAAATCCCACACCCGCCTGGTACAAATTACTTTGGCTGAAAAAGCATGAGCCTGAGACTATTGCTCGCACAGCCCATGTGGTGGATGTTGGTGGATATCTCGTGCACAAGCTCACGGGGCAATGGGTAACGTCTTGGGCAAGCGCTGATCCGCTGGGCTTGGTTGATCTCAAAAGCTTTGACTATGATGACACGCTGCTTAGCCTTGCAGGCCTTGATCGTAGCAAGGTGAGCAAGGTGTTGCCACCCGGTGCCATTGCAGGAACATTGACGACCGACATGGCAAAGAGATTGAAATTACCGCCTGGACTTGCCGTTGTTGTTGGCGCTGGCGATGGGCAATCGGCCGGTCTTGGTTGCAATGTCACAAGGCCGGGTCGCGCCTATCTGAATATCGGCACTGGCACAGTCTCTGGCGTTTATGCAGACAAATATAGTTATGGCAATGCCTATCGCACAATGGGTGGGCCTATTCCTGGCACATATATTTTTGAAACCTTTATTGGCGGCGGAACACAAAACATTTCATGGTTTATTGAGCAAATCTCAGGGTTGGATGACAAGCGCCTGACGCCAGGTCAAACGCCGTTGCAAATTCTGGAGGACGCTGCGGCGCAAATTCCAGAAGGGTCAGAACGACTGCTTTGTCTGCCTTATTGGAGTGGTGCCATGACGCCTTATTGGGACGGTCATGCGCGCGGCGCTTATGTTGGGCTCTCGGGTCTTCATGGCAAGGCGCATATGTACCGCGCCATTTTAGAAGCATTAGCACTTGAAGAGCGTTTGCTAACATTGGGCGTGGAAGAAGCAACAGGCCGCGCGATTGATGAAATTGTTCTCCTTGGTGGTGGGTCACGCAGTCCGCTATTGTGTCAAATTATCGCGAATGTGTTGGGTCGATCGGTGAAACTTGCGCGGGAACAGGAAAGCACAGCTTTAGGGGCTGGCATTCATGCCGCAGCTGCTGCCGGGTTTTACAAAGACATTCGCGATGCTGCCGATGCCATGACTGGAACTGAGAAAAGCTTTGAACCTGATGCAGAGTCACATGCGCGTTATTCTGAAATATTTGAAGCATATCGCAGCATATATCCCGGACTGAAAAACACCTTCCGTCTGATGGCAGAGAAAATGCCATGAAAAAACCCGTCCCAAATCGCTTCACGCGTCTCGACATGCAGCAGATGCGATTGATAACGCGGGTTGCGCGCCTGCATCACATGCAAGGATTGAGGCAAGGCGAAATTGCTGAAACGCTTCAAATTTCTCAGGCTAGCGTATCGCGCTTTTTAGCTCTGGCTGAAGAACATGGCATTGTGCGCACCATCGTGGTGCCGCCAGAAGGGCTCTATCTCGAACTCGAAGAGGGATTAGCTGCGGCTTACAGGCTGGAAGCGGTTTATGTGGTGGATATGAATGCACGTGAAAGCGGCATTGAGCTGATTTTAGGTGCTGCAGCAGCGCGCTATTTATCTGCTGAATTAGAAGGTGGCCCAGTTTTGGGTCTGACATCGTGGAGTGCCACACTTCGAGAAATGGCGCGGCAGATGGAGCCACGCGCTGGCAGTGGCGTTAAGCGCGTTGTTGAGTTGCTCGGCGATCTTGGTTCTCCACGCCTGCAGCATGAAGCAGCCTTGGCAACACAACAGGTGGCAAGGGCCCTTGGTGCCGAAGCGGTTTATCTGCGCACGCCAGGTGTGATGCCCAGTGCCGAATTGCGCAGTGTTGCATTGGCTGATGTGCATGTGCAAAGCGCCTTGAAGTTAATGGACAAGGTTGATGTGGCCTTTGTCGGCATTGGTCCCGCAGATTTTCATGGTCCACTAGAAGCCGGCGATAACTTCTTCACCGCGGAGCAATTAGCCGAAGTGCGAGCATTAGGTGCAGTGGGGCAATTGCATCAGCGCTTTATCAATGCGGCTGGCGAAGCTGTAGCAACACCGCTTGATGAACGCGTTGTCGCCATCACACTTGCGCAACTCCGTAAAGTGCGCCGCAAGATTGCTGTTGCTGGTGGAGCAGGCAAGCACGAAGCCATTGCTGCAGCACTTGCAGGGCGGTGGATTAACGTTCTCGTCACCGATGTAAACACTGCCAATTATCTGATGGCAGAAAAGTCGAAAGGAAAAACATGACACTTGCAAATGATACATTACTCGAAATGCAGCGACGCATGTTGCGCATTCGCTATTTCGACGAGCGCGCCTCCAAGATGGTGAAGCGCGGTGAAATTCCGGGTACGGTTCACACCTCCATTGGGCAAGAAGCCCAAGTGGTGGGCGCTACCATGGCGCTTGGTGATAGTGACTATATGACTGGCAATCATCGCAGCCATGGCCATCCAATTGGCAAGGGCGCGGCACTCGGACCTTTGATGGCAGAACTTGTGGGCAAGGCTTGGGGCGTTTGCGGCGGTAAGGGCGGGTCCATGCACTTAGCAGATTTTAAAGTTGGAAGTTTGGGCGAGTCCGGCATAGTGGGTTCATCAATACCAATTGCGACGGGTGCTGCATTATCGAGCAAAGTTTTGGGCAATGGCCGGGTGTCGCTCGCGTTTTTTGGCGACGGTGCAGCAAACCAAGGCTGTCTTTATGAAGCAATGAACCTTGCGTCGGTCTGGAAATTGCCAATCGTATTTCTATGCGAGAATAATCAATATGCACTGTCGACACCGGCCCACACAGTGACAGCGGGAGTGCTGGCCAATCGTGCAGCGGGTTTTGATATGCCGGGTGTGCGGGTTGAAGACGGGCAAAGTGTATTGACAGTTTATGACGCAGTGCGAACCGCCGTGGATCGCGCGCGGGCAGGTAAAGGGCCAAGCTTTGTTGAAGTTGTTACATATCGCTTTAATGAGCATTCGGAAGGTTTGCGTCTTGCCGTTGATTATCGCGACGCAGAGCAGAAGGCCGCGTGGTTGAAGCGCGATCCCATCAAACTGTTTCGTGCGCATATGCTAGAACAAGGCATTGCCGATGAAGCAACAATGGCCGGTCTAGAAGCTGAGGTGATGGCGGAAGTGGATGCTTCAGTTGCGTTCGCCAACGAGAGCCCTTACCCAGAACTGTCCGTTGCATTCAAAGATATTTACACCGAACCCCTCGGAGCACAACAATGACTATCATGAGCTATCTAGGCGCCATCGGTGCCGCACAACGCGAAGCAATGGATGCGGATCCACGCGTCATCATCATGGGCGAAGATGTGGAGGCCAATGTCTATGGCACCATGGGTGGCGGCAAATCCCGCGCTGACAAGGGCGACTTTCTGCAAATGTATGGTGCCAACCGCATTCGCAATACGCCAATTTCAGAAGAAGTGATGGTGGGTGCTGCTGCGGGTGCAGCGATGACGGGGCTCAGGCCCATCGTTGATCTCTCTTATTCAACCTTCCTCTACATGGCGATGGACCAGTTCATCAATCAGGTGGCCAAGAGCCGCTACATGTTTGGCGGCCAGTCTTCGATGCCAGTCGTCTTCCGTTCGGCCATGTTCTATGGACTAAGTACTGCGGCACATCACTCGGATCGTCCCTATCCCATGTTCATGAACATGCCTGGCATCAAGATCATGGTGCCTGCTTCGCCCACAGATGCAAAGGGCTTGTTGCGCACGGCAATTGACATGGATGACCCTGTAATGTCATTCGAGGCGTGCATGCTGTGGGGCATGAAGGAAGAAGTGGATGAAGCCGAATTCCGCATTCCTTTTGGTGTCGCCCGCACGGTGACGGCCGGAACCGATGTGACTTTGGTTGCTATTTCTTCTGCGGTGCAGCAGTCTATTCACGCTGCCAAGACACTGGAAGCCGAAGGCATCTCAGTAGAGATCATTGATCCTCGAACCCTCGTGCCGTTCGACTATGACGCTGTCTTGAATTCCGTGGCCCGTACAGGGCGGCTGGTGATTGCTGATCCGGCAAATAAAACTTGCGGCGCTGCCGCTGAGATATCCGCAATTGTGGCTGAGCAAGCGTTTGATTGTCTGAAAGCACCGATCCTGCGCGTGACGACACCAGACACCCACATTCCCTTCAGTCCCGCACTCGAAAAACAACTCTATCCCAATGCTTCAACCATTGCTGATGCGGTGCGTAAAGTTGCGGGCATGAAAAAACATTAGGAGCACATCATGGCACGTATTAAAGTTCTTCTGCCGCAATGGGGCATGGGCATGAGTGAAGGAACCATCGTCAAATGGCTGAAGGCTGTAGGCGATACGGTGAAGGAAGATGAACCACTTGTCGAAGTGGAAGCGGAGAAGGCTACAGAGGTGATTGAGTCTCCCGCATCAGGAACGCTGAAAGAAATTCTTGTCGAGGCCGGTACTACGGTTGAAGTCCGAACACCTGTCGCTGTTATCGAAATTTAAGGGAATAAAAAATTATGCCAATGGTCAGTCACCGTCAACTCATGTCCGAAGCGCGCGCAGGCGGCTACGCTATCGGCGCATTCAACATGCACAATGATGAAACAACACAAGCACTGGTGCTTGCCGCTGAGCAGGCGAATTCACCTGTCGTGCTGCAAGTCGGTCGCGCACTTGTGCCGCATGTGGGCGTGAAGCGTGGTTTTGAAATGACAAAACGCATTGCAGAGGAATCGAATGCGCAGTTTGTGATTCATCTCGATCATGGCCCATGGGACGAATGCCTTGAAGCCATCAAGCTGGGTTTCAATTCCATCATGTGCGATTTCGCGCATCTGCCATTTGAAGACAATATCCGCTGGACCAAGCGCACTGTCGAAATCGCCCATGATTTTGGCATTCCAGTAGAAGCGGAATTGGGCAAAATTCCTGACGTTGGCCAGACTGTTAACTGGGAGGACTATTACACCACCGTTGAAGAAGCGCAGCGCTTCGTTGCAGAAACGGGCGTTGACTATCTCGCAATTTCTGTCGGCATTGTGCATGGCGTGATCCCCGGGTTGAAACCAGAACCTTTGTCCATAAAGCGCACCCTTGAAATCCGTGATGTCACCAACATTCCACTGGTGTTGCATGGTGCATCGGGCGTTCCTGAAGAAGAAGTGCAAGCGGCAAAGAAAGCTGGTGTCCACAAATTCAATGCTGACACAGACCTTCGTCACGTGTTCCGCCAAGGCATGCTGGATGTATGGTCGAAAGGTGATCATCAGTTGGAAGACGCGATGGCCGAGGGACGTAAGCGCATGATTGCAGCAACTATCGAAAAGATGGAACTCTATGGCTGTGCTGGAAAAGTAAAGTCTGCATAATGAATGTTTTCGGCGGGCCGTTTCAAATCATCGATGATACGCAATTGCCCGCTGACGCTCGTTCTTCGCCGGTTGGCTATGCTGTATGGGTGAAGCACCAACTGGCTAATTTGCAGCCCGGTGACCTCGGCTTCCTGCGTTTCCGCCGCCCCCGACCAACAGCCGCATTCTCGCCGCAAGATACAACGCATCCCAACTACGAGCGTATTAAACAACACGCCCGTGTAAATGGCTTTGAGCCGATCGAGCGTGGCACAGGCGGAAGGCTCACCATGTTTGATGAGCAGGCGTTGGCTATCACCATTATCTCGCCGCATGTCGACCCGCATCAACACACGATGAAACGTTATGATATTTTTGCGGACACTATCGTCGAAGCATTGGTTCAGCTTGGTATTGATGCAAGAGTTGGCGAATTGCCCAACGAATACTGTCCCGGGAAATTCAGCATTAATGCGGGAGGTCGCATCAAACTAGTCGGCATTGCACAGCGCATGAACCGTAGATGCATTCAAATGGGTGCCATCATTGCGGTTGAGCGATCAGAAAAGGCCTGCGTCGCAATAGCAGAGACTTATGACGCAATGGGGCTGCCGTTTGATCGCGAGACTTATGGTGCGATTGTGGACCTTCAACCGACTTTGGCTTATGATGAGGTACGCGATGCTGTCCTTGCATCGGTCAGTTCAATGCTGCAGCAGGCCTGACATTCTTCACATTGCGCCGTGCGAGTTCTGCTGTGGAATGTTCAATTTCTGCTTTGGTGCGGGCCTTGTTCCAGCCCAGCGCGTCTGAAGCGATTTTGGCTGTTTCCTGAATTGCCTCTGGCGTAAGCAAGCCTTCCATCGTGATGGCGGTGCGGCGCAGCAGCAGGTCAGCAAGATGGCGCACGTTTTCGTGTCCGCAGATGTAAGCGATCTCACCGCTGTTATAGCCGGGGAGCGATGCCATTGGACGGTCTTGAGTTGTTGCCGCAAATTCCTGCACGGCCAACGCTTTGGTGCCATAGCGATCCAGTAATGCAGAACCACGAGTTCCAATCTTACCTACCATGGCATTGCGACTATTTTCATCGCGGGGAAATTCGCGTCCGCCGCCAATCGCCAGATCCATCGTCGAAACGACTCGCGGCTTACCAAGCAGCGACAACACGGCATCGCAGGATTGTTCGGAGAAGGCGCGGAAGGTTGTCCACTTGCCGCCGATCAGAGACAGGACGGGAACCTCTGTGTCCGGCAACACATCACGGCCAACGCTGTGGTCGCGCGAAACATCGCCAATGTCTTTGCCACTGGCGCGCGGCAAGGGCCGCACACCACTGTATGTTAAGATCACATCATCTCGCGTGAGTTTAATATCAGGGAAAATTTCGCTGACAACGTTCAGCAAATAATCAGTCTCTTCGCTCGAGCAATGGGCGAGGTCCGGGTCTTGCTGGGCAAGATCGGTTGAGCCCACAAGCACATTTCCAAAGAAGGGATAGAGCAGGTTAAAGCGACCATCCTTGCAGCCGAAATACATCATGCGGCCTTGGGTTGCTCGCAACAATCCTTCATGCTTCACGATGAGATGAGCACCTCTCGAACCACCCATATATGTGCTAGCGATGCCAAGACTGTCATTCACCTTGTCGATCCAAGCCCCACTGGCATTGATGACAACATCCGCTGTCACTTGGCTGGTTTCGCCGGTGATCGTATCCTTCAATGTGAACGTGCCTTGCTGCGGTTGGCCAAGCACTTCTGTGTAAGTGCGAAGCGAACTCTCTGGTTGGGCTGCCAGACCATCGAGCACAAGTTCCAAGCCCAAGCGCTCAGCATGGGTCACACGGCCTTCATAATAGAGACCAGCTGCGACCGCCTCCTTCGTTACAGCGGGAAATTGTTCACGCAGTTTTTCCCGACCGAAGAAACGATGATCCGGCAGGGCCTTCACTTTGCGATTATAGAAATCATAAATTTGAAGCCCAATTTCAATGAGCAGCGCACCGCGCTCCTTGATGCGCGCCTTAAAACCGAGGTAACCAAGCACGGCGTCTTGCAGGCCTGCAAACCACGACTTGGCTGGAAACACAACTTCGAGCGCCTTCACATAGTGCGGTGCATTGTTCAACAGGCGGTTCCGCTCCATTGCCGATTCACGAACCAAGCGAAACTCATTGGTTTCAAGATATTTGATGCCGCCATGAATGAGGCGGGACGGTGCAGCACTAGCCCCGCTGCACACATCAACGCGCTCAACAAGAAGGCAATCAACTCCCTGCAAGCAAAGATCGCGAAACGTGCCGCAACCATTTATGCCCGCCCCAATGATGAGCACGGAGTAATGTGACTTCCTTTTTTCGCTCAATTTTGCAGGCATCACCGTTCCAATATTTTAAGTCTTTGTTGGTCGCCGTCCAAAGGCAACGGCAACAATGATCAACCCGCCAGCAATCATCATTTGCTCGCTCACATCCAGCCCCATGATGATCAATCCATTGTTGATGGTTCCGATCAACAACGCCCCAACGAAAGTGCCGATGACCGTGGCTTTACCACCAAACAAACTTGTACCACCCAAAATAACCGCTGCAATAGCGGCTAGCTCAGCACCTGTTCCAAATGTATAGCGTGCAGTTTGCATCATGCCGGAATAGAGTAAACCGGCAAGCGCGCCTGCTGCGCCGCTAATTAAAAAGCAATAAATTTTGACACGGTCAACAGGAACACCTGAATATCGTGCTGCCACAGGATTACCACCCGCTGCCAATACCTGTCGGCCGAACGTGGTGTAGCGCAGCACAACATGGCCGATGATGACGACGACAAGTGACCAGACAAAAAGTGAGGGTAGGGGCCCAATTTTTCCGCTGCCAAAGAAGCTGTTAAATGTTGTCTCGGCAATGGCGACAGGTTTTGTATAGGTCACGCGCATGTCAAGGCCCCGGATCAATTGCATAGATCCTAAGGTCACAAGAAATGATGGTATTTTGAAAAAGGTGACAAAGAAACTGTTGAGTGCTCCAACTGCTAGACCACTGAGAATGCCCGCAATTACACCAACCACAATGCCATAACCTGCCGCCATAACTAAAGCTGCAACCAATGCGGAAAGTGCCGCCGAAGAACCAATTGAAAGATCAAGCTCACCGGCCGCAATAACAAATGTCATGGCAATAGCCATAATAGCAATCATGGATGTGGTGCGCGTAATATTGAAAAGATTTGCAACTGTGAGGAAGCCCTTATCACCAATGGTCACAGCAAAAAACGCGAGAACTATTGCGAAGAAAATATAAACCACAAAGTCGCGCCATTGCAGTTGTTTAGGTTTGGGAACACTAGTGGGCGCAGCTGTCGATATGGATACATTAGCTTTGGACTGCATGATGAAGAGCCTCTTCTGATGCGATGTTACGGCGATCAAGCTGGTTGCTGAGATTGCCATCTTGTAAAATTAAAACGCGGTCGCTCATGGCGAGCAATTCTTCAAATTCAGATGAGATCACTAAAACCGCAGCGCCATTGTCGGCGAGTTTACGCACGATTTCAACAATGTCTGATTTTGCGCCGATGTCGACTCCCAAAGTTGGCTCATCGAGAATGAGCAGCTTTGGCTCACGAACGAGCCATTTCGAGAGAACCACTTTCTGCTGATTTCCACCGGAAAGCTCATGGACTTCTTTGTCGGCGCTGTCAGTTTTAATGCCGAGCAGCTTTATGAATTCCAAAATCTTGCGAGCAACACCACGTTCATCGACAAATTTTCCAGTTTTGAAGACATCAAGATTTGGCAGCAGGAAATTTTCGGCCACACTGTGATCAAGAATGAGGCCTTGTCTGCGGCGACTTTCGGGAACAAGTGCAATTCCAGCGGTGATCGCGTCCGCTGTTGAAGTGATGGTTTTGCCATTGAGCCTCACCAAACCACTATCAGCTGTTTTGATCCCGAAAATAGTCTGCGCAATTTCTGTGCGTCCTGATCCCATGAGGCCAGCGAGACCGACGATTTCACCTGCGTTGATTTGAAAGCTCACATCGCGATATTCGCCCACCGATGAGATGTTCTCGACATCCAGAACGACAGGGGCGTCAGCGCTGGAACTGCGTTCGCGCCATTGCAATGAAGATTTTGTGCCCGCCCCTAACATGGCGTCAATTAAGACCTGCATCGAAATATTTTTGCAAGTGTCAGTGAGCACAATCCCACCGTCGCGCATAACCGTAACACGGTCGCAGATTTCAAAAATTTCGGCCATGCGGTGAGAGATATAGATGATCGAGATACCATTGCTTTTTAGCCTTCGCACAATGCGGAATAAGGCGCTGGTTTCATGCTCAGATAAGGAAGATGTTGGCTCATCCATAACCAGGATTTGCGCATTCTGCGACAGCGCCTTGGCAATTTCAACCATTTGGCAGGCACCAGAACTGATGTCTTCCACGCGCGCATTGGGATCAATGTCTTCGCCAAGGTCCGCGAGTATTTCGCGCGAGCGGCGCACAGCCTCGGCATCGTTCAGAATAAAGCCGGAGCGTGGCTCACGGTTCAGGAAAATATTTTGCGCCACTGTCAATGTGGGGATCAGGCTCAGTTCCTGAAAAATCATGGCAATGCCAGCAGCTTCGGCATCACGCGGTGTGGCGAATTGGTGTGGCATGCCATCGATGATGATATCACCGGAGTCGCGGCTGTACACACCTGTCAGAACTTTCATGAGTGTGGATTTGCCAGCGCCATTACCACCCATGAAGGCGTGGACCTCGCCTTTTTGTAGCGCGAAATTCACCGTCTTCAGCACTTGTATGTTGCCGAAGGACTTCTCAATATCGCGCATTTCAAGAGCGTTTTGGTTTACCACAGTCTTAATCTCGCGGAAGTCGCAAAGGTGGGATGAAGGCGCGGCCAGCACGGGAGGATGCTGGCCGCTTCTCTAGGTGACGAATTTACTTGGCGAGATCAGCTGCCATTTCTGCAGGCAAGTCCTTGCGGTAAATCGTTTTATAAGACGCTGGCAAGTTGCCACGGTTCACAGCCAATGGCGGCACGACCACATATGGAGGTGTCTTTTCACCAATCAATGCAAGCAAGCCTAGCTTTGCTTCTGCAACACCTTGGTCATAAGGGCGTTGTGAAGAGATGCCAGCGATGAAACCATTCTTTGCCATATTTGCGGCAACGATTTGGTCGAAGTTCTCGTTTGCAATCTTGAACTTGTCTGGAGCCAGACCAGCAGTTTGTGCGGCAGTCACGGCACCCATGGCTGGAATGCTCCATGAAGCATACATGCCGTTCAAGTTCGGAAAGCGTGCAAGAACAGCTTGTGCCACTTCTTGGCCCTTATCTGGATTGTCGTGACCAGCAGCTGCAACCAGCTTGATGCCAGGATATTTTGCCATTAAGCGCGCAACGAAACCAATGTAGCGAAGGTTGGTCACATAGAAGTCGTTGGCGAAATACATGGCCGCCACTTCGCCCTTGCCGCCGATAGATTTGGCGAGTTCGTCGGCAATGTACATGCCCAATGCGAGATTGTCTGAGGACACAATCGACACATAGTCTTTGCCTGGGTCCATGCCTTCAACGGCTTGGTCGATGAACACGACTTGAGCACCACCTGCTTTGATTGCCTTGAAAGCTGCTGCTGTTGTCTTGCCGTTCAATGGAATTGAAACAACCAGGCTTGGCTTCAAAACGGCAATGGTTTCGAGGTCGGCGATTTGCTTAGCATCGTCCCAATTGGCATTAGTTTCAGCAACCACTTTAACGCCGTATTTTTCGAATGTTTCTTTGAGACCGATCAATTGTTCGGAAGCCCAATCATCGCCCAACCAACCCATGGAAAGGCCAACGGTGAAATTGCCCGCCTTGATCTTGGCAGCCTGTTCGTCAGTGATCTGAATGGTAGAGGCCAGCACGCCTGTTTCACCACGTTGGCCATCGCTAACCACGGTGCTTGAAAGGTCATCGATCTTGGCGAGCTCAAGTGTCTTTGCAGATGGGGCTGTGTACCACAGTGGTTGTTGGATATCGGCAGCGATGTTATCTGCGGCGAATGTCATGGTAGACATGGTGATGCAGGCGAGCAATGCGGTGGTTGCTTTGAGAATTCCGCGTCTTGTGTGGGTCATGTTTCGTCTCCTGTTGATAGTTGTTTTGGTTTGTTCAGCGGTTCAGCATGAATTCGCGCAGCATCTTAGCAAGACGGTCTTCTGCCTCCCAAGCCAAGCTGTGGCCGCATTCCTCAAAGACCTCGGCGCGTTCAACGCCTGTTGAAACTTTGCGCATTTGATCTTCCACGAGTGGCCCAAAAAATTCAGGCGCGCCCACTGTCATGATCGGCAAAGTCAATTTGGTCTTTTTGAGTTCTTTATTGATGCGGGCATTCTTTAAGCCTGCACGATAAGTTTCGAGGCAGCCGCGCAATCCACCGGGTGCAGCAAGGCGCGCAATCCATTCAGTGATGGCTTCGTCAGAAATCGCATTTGGATTCCAAGTTTCAGCCTTGATCCAGAATTCCCAGAATTCACGTTCTTTGCCAGTGATCAACATTTCGGCCAGGTGCGGGATCCAGAAAAACGGAATGTGCCAAACCCAAACACCTTGCTGGCGGAACTGCGCCGAAATGTTATCGGTCGTGAACTGTGACCATTCCTCGAGACCTTCACCCGAAAGCAACATCTCGCAGAACGATAGTGTCTTGACGCGTTTGCGCTCAGAAGCAGCAAGAGCATAGGCAAACTCAGCGCCGCGATCCTCGCCATGCACATGGAATGTTTCATGGCCCAAGAATGTCATCAACTCTGCCATGTCTTTGGCATTGGTGAGTGAGTCATAACCTTCTTCTGCTGGGGGTTTGTCAGTATGGCCGAAGCCGCGCAGGTCTGGGGCCACCACAGTGAAGTGTTGTGTCAAAAGCGGAAACAGTTTTGCCCAATAGAAGCTGGTCTTCGGTGTGCCATGCAAAAGCAGCAATGGCTCACCGTGGCCTGCAGTCACGTAATGCATCCGAATGCCATTGACGCGAGCGCGACCGTGCTTAACAGCCTGACCCTTGTGATCAAATATCTCCGCCATGGTGCCTCCCGAACCGTAAAATGAACTTTTGTTGTTTGTTAAGCATGAATGTTCAATACATTTGCACAAATGTCAACTAAAAAAAGCTATGTTCATCGTTCTTGCGCCCTGAATGTCGTGTCTCAGAGTATTAAAATATAGCTAATATATTGTTCTAACTAGAAATATAGAATTAAACGTATCTACATCATGCAATTCTGTGATTTCAAATGTCGCAAATTTTCTGACGTTTATATCTATTGCATTGACAAATGTTCATAACAATGATGAATTGAGTGACAAATTTATTTAATAAAGTTCATCAGTTCTGAAAGCAAAGCGGCATGTTGCAAGCCGCTCGGTCTAGTTCTGAAAAACAAAGCGAATAAAAAACCAAAGGGAGAAATGAGATGGCCACAGCACTAGATAAGTTTGCCGATATGAAGCCCCACTGGGATGAGCCCGTGTTGATTGAGTCACATCAGAATGGTGTGCGCAGCAAGGCGATGAATCCCAACACACCCATCACGGATGATGAACTCGTTGAAGACGCGATTCGGTGCTGGGATGCAGGCGCTACTGCGATCCATGACCACAATTCGAACTTCGATCTCCAGGGCAAGGAGTCCTTCGACGACTACATGAAAGTCTGGAGCCGCATTCTGAAAGCGCGGCCTGACATGATATGGTATCCGACAACCTGCAACAACAACCTGGTGAAGCCCGAGCATTGCGGGTTAGAGCATGTCGACCTGCTCAACAAGCATGCCAATGTTCAACTTGCTGTGGTGGATACCGGCATCGACCAGTTTGTCATCGACGAAGACGCAGAAGGCTATTCCATGGGTCGCGCCTATGGCTGGACTTTGACGCAAGTTGCAGCGCAAGTGAAATTTTGCCGCCAGCGTGACATCGCCATGATCTGGGGTGTTTATGAGCCAGGCTTCCTGCGTGTTGCGCGTCACTATGTTGACCGCGGCATGTTCACCAAAGGCACCAACTGGGATTTCTATTTCGTCGGCAAATACGGCCTGACTTCAACCAAACAGATTGGCACCTGTGGCATGGAGCCGTCGCTTGAGAGCCTCTATTACTATCTCGATATGATTGCCCAGGCAAAACATAAGCTTCCTTGGTTCATCTCAATTTGGGGCGAGGGAGACTATGACTATCGTCCATTAATGCGCCGTACGATTGAGTTGGGCGGCCACATCAAGACAGGTTTGGAGCTACATTACAGCCCACACCGCAATCCAACGAACCTTGAACTTCTCAAGGAGGCACAAGATATTGCACGTGAAGTGGGTAGGCCTATTGCCACTCAAGCAGACGCACGCCGCATTCTGAACATTACATAAGTTTGAATTGACACTCCACACTTAGGTTCCCGGCTGGCAGACTGCGCCGGCCGGGTGATTCTCCGAACTCCTAGCATTGTGCAAAGGATGATAGGACGAGATATGAATATTCAAGAACCATCAGATCACTTAAAGACGCGCGTTGCCTGGCTCTACTATATGGAAGGCATGACGCAGGACGAGATCGTCAATCAAACCGGGTTGAACAGATCGAAAGTATTGCGCATCCTTGCAGCGTCAAGGCTTGATGGCACGGTCCAAATTCGGGTTACGACCAACCTCACAAAATGTATCGAACTCGAACGTGCTCTTGAAGAACGCTGGGGCTTCTCCCGCGCCATTGTCATTCCAGAGCCACAAGACCAAAATCAGACCAGCTCAATTCTAGGCGCGGCACTCGGGGCATACATCTCCGAAAATATTTCCAGCCACATGACCGTAGGTTTGGGATGGGGCAATACACTCACCAACGCTCTGCCATCAATTGTTTCACCAAGAGTGGAAGGCATTCGTGTCTTGTCGATGCTGGGTGGGCTGACACGTGTGAGCAAGGTCAACCCTTCGGAATTTGCTTGGCGCGTTGCTGATCGGCTCAATGCAGAATGCTATTTGTTGACAGCGCCAGTGTTTGCGCCTGACCCCGAGACAAAAGAGGCACTGATCGCTCATGCGGGCATCAAAGAAATTTTCATGCAGGCGCGCTCGCTTGATATGGCGATTGTTTCAGTTGGTGCCTTGCTGCCGCATTCTGCGTTCATCGAATATGGTTTGCTAAGCAGGGATGAGATCGCTTCTCTTCATGCCGCTGGTGCTGTGGGTGATGTGCTCTGTCATTTTGTTGATGAGGACGGCAATATTATCAAGCATCCGGTCAACGACAGGGTAATTGCCATCAATCCTGAGCAGCTCGTAGCTGCCCGCAACATGGTGCTTGTGTCTGGCGGTTGGAACAAAGTCAAAATTGTCCAGGCAGCTATTAAGCTGCTACGCCCAAAAGTGCTCATCGTAAACGAAAGAGTGGCGGAACATCTCGTACATGCGCAGAATTAAGTAACGGATTATTGCTTCGCATCTGCGAAGAGACGTTCTGCAACGCTCTCATCAGTAATCAGAACGTGAGGCTTCAGCAATTTAATTGCTGCACTGACGACATCATATTTCTGCCACCCACCTGAGGCAAGCACGATTTTTCGTGTGGACCCAAGGTCGCGCGGATCAATTGCCAAAACACGGTTATTGATTGGGTGATCAATCACCTTGCCATCGGCATTTATGAAACGGCAAAGCACATGACCTATTGCACCCGCGGCCTGCAAGCTGGAAATATCTTCGCGTTCCAGAATGAAAAATTGTGAAACTGTTGAGTGCGGTGATAAATCTCCCGCTGTAACAATTGCAAGGTCCAATGATTTCGCCGCCGTCACAACTTCGTTTATGCCAGCATGGGTAAGCAGCGCATCGCGAACAGTCTTGTTTGGTGCAAACACGGGCGCCGCCATTAAATAACATTCTGCTGAAAGCCGGTCTGCAAAACGCCAAGCAAATTCTGAAGGGTTTTCGCCACTCACCCGTGTGAGCCCACCTAACATAGAAACAACTTTTAAGTTTTTCTGTTCGCAGTATTCAATTTGGGCAAGGCTTGCACTCAAGGTTCTACCCCAGCCTAGCCCAATGCTCATATCGTCTTCAATAATTCCGCTTATGTAGCCGCCAAGTGCGGTACCAAGATCATCGTATTCAGTTTCGGGGTTTTGGGAGTTGGGAACGACAACAGCACGCTCCAATCCCATCAGTTTTTCAAGACTGCGCTCAAGCTCAATACAACGGCGCAAGTCTGTCGTGACATCTATGCGTACAGTCCCATCTTGTCGGGCATTTGCCAGAATGCGCAGAACTTTCGAGCGACTAAGACCGAGCGCCTTCGAAATCTCTTCTTGCGTCTTGCCCTCCATATAATAGAGCCAAGAGACTTGTATGTTTAGATCTTCGGTGAAATTGAGTTCTGCCATCTGTCCAGTGCGACCGCTGTTTTTTGTGTCGGTTCTTACCTTCTTTCTTACCAGCAGTGTCATTCGAAATGCCAGCAAGAAAGAAGGAGCGCAAAATAGCCCAGATAACTAGCGGCGAGTTGGCGTTTTTTTCATAAAGTCCAGTGTGTGTTCAAACGACTCGACCCCGGCTTGCGAGCCCAAGCCCGTCGCATTAAGCGCCGATGTGGCCTGAGCAAAGCGAACAGCCTTTTCGGGATGGAACCCTTTGCACAGCGCCACAGCAAAGCCACCATCAAACGCGTCTCCACAGCCACATGTGCACTTTACGACGATCTCGTAAGCGGGAATCGTAAACCGCGTACCGTCGACATGACTATAATGCGCGCCATCGCCTCCAAGTGTAAACACACAGCAGGCAACACCGCGGTCGTGAAAGAACTTCGTGCAATCCTCAAGATCTTCCAGGCCTGAAAGTGCGCGAGCCTCTTCAATCGAAGGCATAAAATAGTCTGTATACGGAAGAACAGCATCTACGTCTGGCAAGTCATCGGCCGAACCTGCAAAAATATCGACCGTGGTAATGCAGCCCCGTGCCTTTGCGTGCTTCATCAAACTGGCATTTGACTCACCATCCATCGCATCCATCAATCCAACGCCACCCAAGTGAAATACTTTCGCATTGGTGGCTTTGTCAAAATCCTTAGGGTCTACGGTGAAAGTGCCTGTGGCACCCTTCATATGCAATGCTGGCCGCGAGCCATCCGCACGTGTAGTCACAATTGAAGTTGAGGTCTTCCAGCCAGGCTGCCGCTGCATCATCTTGGTATCAACTTTGAAGTCCTTGAGGCGCTGTATCGCCCAGTCGCCCATTAAATCATGACCAAGGCCGCCGACGGCACGGGTCTTTAACCCCATCTTGGCGGCAGCGATGGCTGCCACACCAGCGGCACCTGATACGGCGAGTGTGATTTCGTCGATCATATAGCAGCCACCACTTGGCGGGATCGCAGTGAAAGGCCAACCTAAACAATCAAAGGTGTAGAAACCCATTGAAACATAGTCGAACTGCGGTGTCGCCATTTCGCTAATCTCCCAAATTAAATTTTTCCAATTCATAACAAAAGATCACAACAAGTCCAGACAAAAATAAAATTAAAACAATAAATGTTCGAACAAGGATATATGTCTTGCTTCGTTTTTTGTCGGTTTTGCGCGATTTTGGCGCCTATGCTCAAAGAAAAGCAATTTTACATTGCGATCTGGCAATTATTTGAAATGAACATATTGACTTTTTAATAAATAAATGTTCAAACCTACGAAAGAAGATTTAAGCGATCAGAATGGGAGCTGCACAATGAAGGCCGGAGTTTTGTTGAGCGTTAACGACGTCAACTACACAACAATCGCTGACCCTAAACTTGAAGCAGGAGACATGCTGCTGAAAGTAAAAGCAGCAACGGTCTGCGGCACAGATATCCGCATCTTGCGTGGAACAAAAACCACGGGCATCCGATACCCGTCGGTCTTGGGGCATGAATTTGCAGGCGTTGTCGCCGACACAGGTGGTAACAGCCAATACAAAATCGGCCAATCAGTTTGCGTCTGCCCGCAATTTGCCTGTGGCCATTGCGAATATTGTATTCGCGGAGCGGAAAACCTGTGCAGCAATATGACCGCGATGGGTTATGAAATTGACGGCGCTTTTGCTGAGTATGTGCGCATCCCTGCATCGGGCGTAAAATCCGGAAATGTTTTTGCAATTCCAGAAGGTTTGAGTTTCGAAGAAGCAGCACTGGCCGAACCACTGGCCTGTGTCATGAATGGCCAAGAACGTGTCGGGGTCAAAATGGGTGATACTGTCGCTATTCTTGGCGCCGGGCCGATTGGCATTCTCCATATCAAGCTGGCCCGTCTGTCGGGTGCCCGCATGATCATCATTAGCGAACCAAATCCACTGCGTCGCGAAGCTGCTCTCAAAGCAGGCGCAGACTTGGCAATAGATCCAACCTCACAAGATATTTTCTCGCGTGTAAAATCTGCAACTGGTGGGCTTGGTGTTGATGTTGCAATTGTCGCAATCGGTGTGCCGTCGCTGGCAAACGATGCCATTCGACTTGTGTGCCACCGTGGCCGCGTCAGCTTGTTTGCGGGCTTCTCGAAAAATGTAAAGGCGGAGCTGGACGTTAACGCCATACATTATAATGAAATCATCGTCACGGGTGCTTTCGGCCTTACACGTCTCGTGTTCGAGAAAGCACTGAGCATGATCGCAAGTGGTCAGCTTGAAATGAAATCACTCCTAACCCATCGCTTCGGCCTGTCTGACATCAAGCTTGCGTTAGATACAGCTGAGCAAGGCTCTGCCATCAAAGTCGCCGTGTTGAACGACTGAAAATAGCATCTAGAAATTCGGAGAATACAAAATGTCCATCAACGTCTCACCCACCGGCCTTGCACGAGACCTGCAAAACCGCGCTGACAGTGGCAAGCCAATCCGTATCGGTCTGGTTGGCTCTGGCGAAATGGGTACAGATATTGTGACGCAGGTGGCGCATATGCCTGGCTTGGAAATCGGCGCCATTTCAGAATTGCGCATCCCTGCTGCGGGCAAAGCAGTGGACATCGCATACCGCGAAGAAGGCCATTGGCGCGAGGCAAAAACTGCAGATGCTCTCAACGCCACAATGGAGCAGGGCAAGATTGCAGTTACCGACAATATCGATTTGTTGATCAATAGCGGTCTGATTGATGTCGTGATTGATGCCACTGGTGTTCCCGAAGTGGGTGCGCAAATTGGCTTACGTGCCATGGAACGCGGCAAGCATTTGGTGATGATGAACGTTGAGGCTGACGTTACAATCGGCGCCTATCTCAACAGCGAAGCGAAACGACTGGGGGTAACTTATTCACTGGGCGCGGGTGATGAGCCGTCCTCCTGCATGGAACTAATAGAGTTCGTTTCAGCAATGGGCCACCCGATTGTTGCGGCAGGTAAAGGCAAAAATAATCCGCTGAATATCGATGCCACACCTGATGCATACGCCGCAGAGGCAAAGCGTCGGAACATGAACGTGCGTATGCTCGTCGAATTTGTTGACGGTTCCAAGACCATGGTGGAAATGGCTGCCATCGCCAATGCCACGGGTCTGGTTCCAGATTGCCAAGGCATGCACGGCCCATCAGCCACACTCGACCAACTTGCAAAAGTTCTTGTTCCAAAGAAAGATGGTGGAGTTCTTTCGCGCATGGGCGTTGTCGATTATACAATTGGCAAAGGCGTTGCCCCTGGCGTGTTTGTTGTCGCCGAAATGTCGCATCCGCGCATTAGCGAACGCATGGAAGATTTGAAAATGGGCCATGGCCCGTACTTCACGTTCCATCGCCCCTATCATCTCACATCACTTGAAGTGCCGCTGACCTGTGCTCGCGTAGTGCTTTACGGCAAGCCGGACATGGTCCCACTTTCCAGGCCAAGTGCTGAAGTTGCCGCCGTCGCCAAGAAAGATTTGAAGCCCGGCGACACACTCGATGCCATTGGTGAATATTGCTACCGCGCGTGGATCATGACTGCAGTCGACGCGCGCGAAGCAGCTACCATTCCTTGCGGCTTGTTACACAAGGCCAAAGTCATCAAGCCCATCGCCAAGGGCCAACTCATCACCACAGCCAATGTCCAGGTGCCGGCTGATTCAAAAATCGCCGAACTGCGCGCCCGTCAAGACAAGCTGGTTTACGGACAATAAGGAAACGCCATGTCTGCCACACTTAAAGCTGCCAAAACAGAAAAGACCAATACGCCCTTCGCCATTCGCAACTACTCACCTGAACAGTTACGCGAAGTGCTGCACAAGATGCATCTTATTCGCAAATTTGAAGAAGGTGCGGAAGAAGCTTATCTTCGCGGCTTGATCCATGGAACGATGCATCTCTCCATCGGACAGGAAGCCAGTGCTCTTGGCATCTGCATGCCACTGACTGAAGCCGATCAAATCACATCAACTCATCGCGGTCACGGCCATTGCATTGCCAAAGGTGCACAAGTTGACCGAATGTTCGCTGAATTTTTTGGCAAGACGACTGGCTATTGCAAAGGCCGTGGTGGTTCCATGCATATTGCCGATGTGAGCAAAGGCAATCTCGGTGCCAATGGCATTGTGGCTGGCGGCATTCCAATTGCAACAGGTGCAGCACTTTCGGCCAAGATGCAAAAGAACGGCAAAGTCGTCGTTTGTTTCTTTGGCGACGGCGCCAACAATGAAGGCGCTTTCCACGAGTCTCTCAACATGGCCGCCATCTGGAAATTGCCTGTTGTGTTTGTCTGCGAAAACAACGGCTATGGCATGTCCACATCGTCAGCGCGTTCGACCGCAGTCACAAACATTGCCGATCGCGCAGCGGGCTACGCCATGCCAGGTGTAATTGTCGACGGAAATGATTTTTCCGCTGTTGCTGAAGCCTCGTCAAATGCAGTTGACCGCGCCCGCAAGGGTGATGGACCAACCCTGATTGAATCGAAAACTTATCGTCACCGTGGCCATTCCAAAAGTGATCGCAATCGCTACCGCACCAAAGAGGAGATCGAAGATTGGAAAACCAACCGCGACCCCATCGCGCGATTTGAAAATGAACTCTTGCAGTTCGGCGTGATCGACAAGGATGGCATCGATGCCGTGATCAACGCAGTGGATGCTGAAATCGCGGCGGGCATTGCCTTCACGCAAGCCAGCCAAGCATCACCAATATCAGAAGTCCTCAACTATGTTTATGCGGAGCAAATTTAATGGACACGCAACCTCGGCAGCTCAGCTATTCGCAAGCCATCCAAGAAGCCATGGCCATTGCCTTGGAGAGCGATCCAAATGTGTTCCTGATGGGTGAAGACATTGGCGTTTATGGCGGTGCTTTCCAAGTAACGGGCGATCTCGTTGAGCGCTTCGGCACTGAACGTGTGGTCGATATGCCGATTTCAGAACTCGGCGGTGCAGGTGTTGCTGTTGGTGCTGCCATGACAGGCATGAAGCCCATCTTCGAATTCCAATTCTCCGATTTTGCAACGCTCGCCTTAGAGCAGATTGTCAATCAGGCCGCAAAAATGCGTTATATGTTGGGTGGCGAAGCATCTGTGCCATTGGTCATGCGGTTTCCCGCAGGCTCTGGCACAGGCGCTGCCGCTCAACACAGCCAAAGCTTAGAAGCGTGGCTGGCCCATGTGCCAGGTTTGAAGGTTCTGCAACCGGCAACGCCGCATGATGCGAAGGGCATGTTGCTGGCCGCAGTCGCTGATCCTGATCCCGTGATGATCTTTGAACACAAGCTGCTCTATAAAATGAAAGGTCACGTGCCCGAAGGTTATTACACTGTGCCCATCGGCAAAGCCAACATTGCGCGCGAAGGCCGTGATGTGACCATCGTCGCCACCTCCATCATGGTGCACAAAGCGCTTGAAGCTGCAGATGCGCTGCAAGCTGAAGGCATCGATCTTGAGGTGATTGACCTCCGCTGCATCCGCCCGATTGACCATGCGACTGTTATCGCCAGCGTTAAGAAAACTCACCGCCTGATCTGCGTTTACGAGGCCGTGAAAGCTTTTGGCATGGGCGCTGAACTCAGCGCCATGATCGCCGAGAGCGATGCCTTTGACTATCTAGACGCACCGATTGTGCGCCTAGGAGGCATTGATAGTCCGATTCCTTATAATCCTGATTTAGAAAAAGCTGCTGTTCCGCAAGTTGGCGACATCATCACTAGTGCGCGCGCGCTAGTGCAGGGAAAGCGTTAAGCATGGCCATAGAAGTCATTCTTCCCAAAGTTGATATGGACATGTCCACTGGCCGCATTTCTAAGTGGCTTGTTGCCGAAGGGGCTGAGGTCAAGAAGGGCGATCCATTGTTCGAGATCGAAACCGATAAGGCGGCCATGGAAGTCGATTCTCCAGGTACTGGCAAGCTCGGCCAGATTAGTGCCAAGGAAGGTGACGACGTTCCGATTGGCCAAGTGATCGCCTATATTTTTGCAGCTGGTGAAACGGCAGCAGCAGCTCCATCGTCTAAACCTGCGGCACATGTTGCGGAAACACCTGTCAAAGCAGCCCCAGTGGCTGCAGCTGAAGCTAGCGCAAACAGCACGTCATCTGAAATCCGCGCCACGCCATTGGCCCGCCGCATGGCAAAGGAAAAAGGCATCGACTTGTCATCCGTGAATGGCAGCGGCCCGCACGGCCGTATTCTCAGTGCAGACATTGAAGCCCTTGCTGACAAACCTGCACCTATGGTGAGTAAAGTGGCAGCGCCAAAAGAACTTCCAACTCCCGTGGAATCTGGAGCGGTGCTTGTGCCTCACGATAACATGCGCAAGGTCATCGCCCGTCGCCTCACCGAGTCAAAGTCAACAGTTCCGCATTTCTATATCTCCGCAGATTGCAGACTTGATGCGCTTCTCAAATTGCGAGGCGAGTTGAACAAAGCAGCGCCCTCAAAAGACGGTGCGCCTTCATACAAGCTCTCCATCAATGATATGGTGATCAAGGCTTGGGCATTGGCGCTGCGTGATGTGCCCGCTGCAAATGTCTCGTGGACGGATGCGGCAATGCTGCAACATCCAAATGCCGACATCGGCGTAGCGGTATCGATTGAGGGTGGTTTGATCACACCCATCATTCGCAAAGCAGAAACAAAATCACTCTCAGCCATTTCCAACGAGATGAAGGATTTGGCGGCCCGCGCAAAAACGCGCAAGCTGAAGTCTGAAGAGTATAATGGCGGCAGCTCTGCCATCTCCAATCTGGGAATGTTCGGCGTGCGCGACTTTGCGGCCATCATCAACCCGCCACACGCAACTATCCTGGCGGTAGGCAGTGGCGATCAGCGCCCTGTTGTGGAGAATGGAGCAATCGTTCCAGCTACAGTCATGACGGTAACACTGTCGACCGATCATCGTGCCGTTGACGGTGCACTTGGTGCCGAAGTGCTCGCCACTTTCAAGCGCTATATCGAAAACCCAATCGCAATGCTGGTATGAACATGGCTGACAATAATTTCGACGTTTTGATTATTGGTGCTGGCCCTGGCGGCTATGTGACGGCCATTCGTGCCGCTCAACTCGGTTTTAAAACCGCTATTATTGAGCGTGAACATTTAGGCGGCATCTGTCTGAACTGGGGTTGCATCCCCACCAAGGCGTTGCTGCGCTCGGCTGAAATTTATCACTATATGAAGCACGCTGAAAACTATGGTCTCTCGGCGAAAGACATCACATTTGATGCTTCAAAAGTTGTGGCCCGTTCACGCGGCGTTTCAGGTCGCCTGAATATGGGCGTCACGGGCTTGCTGAAAAAGAACAAGGTTCAAGTCATCTGGGGCGAAGCGAAAATCACCAAGCCCGGCGAAGTTGTCGTTGCCGAGATGAAGAAAGCCGCCGTGCAACCACAGAGCCCGGTTCCGAAAGGCACATTGGGGGCAGGGGCTTACACTGCCAAACACATCATCATTGCCACAGGTGCGCGGCCTCGTGTGCTTCCGGGTCTTGAGCCTGATGGCAAACTCGTGTGGACCTATTTCGAAGCTATGGTGCCACCAAAAATGCCAACGTCGCTACTCGTCGTTGGCTCCGGCGCCATCGGCATTGAGTTTGCGTCATTCTACAACGCCATGGGTGTTGATGTGACGGTTGTTGAAATCATGGACCAGATCATGCCGGTGGAAGACACCGAGATCAGTAAGATCGCGCAGAAGCAGCTTGAAAAATATGGCATCAAATTCCGCCTCGCGACGAAGGTTGCAAAATTACATCGCAAAGCTGACTCCGTTACCGCGACTTTAGAAGCGGGCGGCAAATCCGAAACCATCACGGTTGACCGCGTAATCACTGCAGCAGGTGTCGTCGCGAATGTCGAAAACCTCGGCCTCGAAGCCTTGGGCGTGAAGTTGGAAAAAGGTTGCATCGTCAGCGACGGCTATGGCCGCACGAATATCGCGGGCATTTATGCCATTGGCGACGTGGCAGGTCCGCCGATGCTCGCACACAAAGCTGAGCATGAGGGTGTCATCTGCATTGATAAAATTAAAGGCCTCAACGCCTACCCGATGAAGAAAGACCAAATCCCCGGCTGCACCTATTGCCACCCGCAAGTGGCATCAGTTGGTCTGACCGAAGCCAAAGCAAAAGCTGCAGGCTTCGAACTGAAAATCGGGCGCTTTCCCTTCCTCGCAAATGGCAAGGCCATTGCTTTAGGTGAGGATCAGGGCCTGATCAAAACCATTTTCGACGCCAAAACGGGCCGCCTCATTGGGGCTCACATGGTGGGTGCCGAAGTGACCGAACTGATCCAGGGCTTTGTGCTGGCCATGGGCCTTGAGACGACAGAAGAAGAGTTGATGCATACTGTGTTCCCACACCCGACCCTGTCGGAAATGATGCATGAAAGCGTTCTCGATGCCTATGGCCGTGTCATTCATATGTAGCGGAACCCGCGTGTTTCGGTAAATTTGTCCGAATATATCATAATCAAAATAGCTAAAAGTTCGAAAACTAGAGCTTCGCATTGGCACAATTGGCACTAAGCACAGCGACTGTCACATTTACAATTCAAGCAGAATGACAGCTTACTATATGAAATTGTTTATCTATTACACAAAATTCGCAACACGACGGCTTTTTTCACTCAAAAATCTCTCTGAACATTTGTATTTTTTATTTGACAAATAATCTTTGATGTCGCACATTTAAGCTAACAAAAAAACAAATGTCCAATTCAGCCGGAATGCCTGATGGCTTAGGCGGTCCGCGACGGAAAATGGTTATGGGAGGACGATGTGAGATTGCTGGAAAACATTGAACCAAAAAAGGTCATGTACTTCTTTGAAGAGCTGAGCGCGCGTCATCGCTGCTCGCAACACGAAAAACAGGCCACCGACTGGATAGCGGAGTTCGCAGAAGCGCGCGGATTAAAATACCACCGTGATGCATTGCAGAACATCATCGTGAAGAAGCCCGGAACCAAGGGCTATGAAAAAGCGCCAACAGTTATTCTGCACGGCCATATCGATATGGTCTGCAAACTTGAGGATGGTGTGACGCATGACTTTGCCACCCAAGGTGTGAAGCTCAAAGTCGATGGCAAATTCATCCGCGCAGAAGGAACAACTCTTGGTGCCGACAATGGCCTTGGCATTTCCTACATGCTCACGCTGCTCGATTCGAACGACATTCCCCATCCCCCATTAGAATGCGTGATGACCGCCATGGAAGAAATGGGAAAAGTCGGCGGTGACGGCGTTGATATCAGTTTGCTCACTGGCAAACGCATGATTGACTTCAACTGGATTGAAGAAAAGCAACTGCTCGCCGGTTGCTCTGGCGATGTGTCGTGCCGCATTGATGTTGCAGCCGATTGGCAGCCTGCCGAGCCAAACCGTGTCGCACTGCTGTTGGACGTGCGCGGCCTGCGGGGCGGGCACTGCGAATTCGATATTCATTTTGAGCGCGGTAATGCCATTGTTCTGGTGGGTCGCTTGCTGCGCAAAGCCATGCAAACCGGAGATGTGCAAGTCGCAACAATTTCTGGCGGCGTACAGAACAATGTCATCCCCGCTGAAGGCAGTGCGCTCATCTGGGTCAAATCTGATCAAGCATCTGCGATTGAAAAAGCTGTCAATGCATTGGCCGCTGACATTAAGCACGAGTTCCGCATTGCAGATCCGGATATGCGGATAACCACAAAACGCCCCGGCACAAAAGTTGATCGCGTTCTTTCCACCCGCGCAGCAGGCAATCTTGTGCGCACCATTTTGTTGCTTCCGAACGGCGTGCAAACACAGAACTTGGAAGTTGCTGGAAACTGGGAAACCTCGAACAATATCGGTTTTATGATCACCACCAGCAAGGCTGTGGAAATCACTAGCACAATCACCAGTGCTGTCACATCACGCAAGCACGCAGTGCTGGATCAGTTGATGTTGATTGCTGATATGGCAGGTGAAGGTGTGACTGCAAAACAGATTGGTCTGGACGCACCAGAGTTTCCTTGGAACCCAAATTCTCACATGCTCGAAGTGGCCAAGCAAAGCTATCAGCGCGTCATGGGCAAAGCGCCTGATGTTCTCGTATCTGTCTGCAGCCTTGAACTTGGCATGTTCACACAGCGCATCGCTGGTCTCGATACCATCGGCATCGGCACCAATCTCTACGACCTGCATTCCCCACGCGAGCACATGGATCACACGTCCGCTGCCCGCGTGTGGCCACTGATTAAGGACGTGATGAAGAGCCTTGATCATTGACACCTCGAATTCCCGCGGAGAGCCCAAAACAGCTGCCGCGTGAAGACTTTCTTAAACAGATGTTCAAACTAGGAGGATACAATGGAAAAGAAGACAAAATTGACGAAATTGCAAGCGGTCCGTCGCCGCTTTAGCGCAGCCTTGCTTGGCATGGCTATGGCCGCTGGTTTTGCTGGTACTGCACATGCGGAATTCAACAAGGACGAGTGGGTACTGGTTGCATCTGTGATCAACACCACCAACCCCTACATGGCCTCAAACATTGAAGGCGCCAAGGCAATGTCCAAGAAGTTGGGTATTCCCCTTGAAATCGTCAACTCAAACGGTTCGTCGCAAACCGAAATTTCGAGCATCCTCGCAGTTCTCGCCAGCGGCAAAAAACCAATCATGTTCGTGAACACTGTGGCAAGCTCTGACGCGCCAACTATCGTTGACGCGGTGGGCAAGGCTGGCGGCTTCGTCACCATCTGGTGGAACAAGCCAGCCGACTATCACCCTGCCGATGTTGGCAATCACTTCGTTGCCTTCCAGAAGCATCCTGGCATTTCCTCGGGCGCATGCGGTGCGCAAGCGATTGCTGAGGCCATCGGCAAGAAAGGTGGCGTGATCGGGTTTCCAGGCGTACAAGATTCCACAACCAGCCAGACCCGCGTTGCTGGCTTCCTGCAAGAGATGAAGAAGTATCCTGACATCAAGGTTTTGGATATGCGTCCCTCGAACTGGGATCCGCAGCTGGGTGCCAAGAACGCTCGTGATCTAATCGTGAAGTTCGGCTCGGACATCAAAGGCGTATGGGCCGCTGACGATGGCATGCAGATCGGTGCCATGCAGGCTTTCGAAAACGCCAACCTGCTGGATCAGACGAAGTTCGCTTCCGACGGCCTTTATCCAAAGACTCTGGAGGACATCACATCCGGCCGCGGCAACAACGCCATCGTTGGTGAAACCTTCCACCGCGGCTACATGGCCTCGGCTGTAGGTCTCTACACTGCCTATCTCGCCGCTACGGGCAAGATTGATCCGAGCAAAGAGCCGCTGGAACACCGCGAAAGCCTGTTCAAGCTCAGCTGCGTGACGCCAGCCAACTACAAGGAATACCTCAAATACGACGAAGCAGGTGCTGCCGATGCGTTCATCGAACAGCTTGAAAAGACCGGCCCATGGGCCGCTGAGCCAATGCCACTCGTTGGTGGTGGCGCAGAAGTAATGCCAGCTAACTAAGCAATAACATTTCGGCCGGGGTCATTGACCCTGGCCGGAAACTTTCGATACGATCATTTTTTCTGAACCCCTGCACCCCGCCGGGTTGATAAAAACTGATCCGCAACCTTCAAGAATCTGACCTGAGATCGAGACCCGCAAATGAAACTGCCAAGAGATTGGAAAAGTCTTGCTTCACTTCTCGCAGCAATCGTGGTGTTTGCCATCATCTTTACTTATCTGAACCCGAGATTTGGAAGTCTCGAAAACTTCCGCAACGTTCTCTTTCAGATGGCTGTTCCCCTTATCGTGATTGTGGGAACGACTTTTGTGATCCAGTTGGGATCTATTGACCTATCAGTGCAAGGCATCATGGGAGGTGCCGGCATGGCGTGGATATTGATGTCTGCAAACACAAGGTTAGAAACCGACTATGGCATGTGGGCGTGGGTGGTTGCCATTGGCATCGGCCTAGCGCTGGGCTTACTCGCAGGCGCCTTGCATTCTCTGATCAAAGTCCCGTCTTTCGTCGTCACCTTGGGCACATGGTACATTGGTCTTGGCATTGGAATCATTTTGTATGGTGATGACATGCTACCTAGCTTGAAGAGCGATGTGCTCATGGCTTGGCCAACGAAACTCAGTCTTGGATTGCCGAATGCTTTCTGGCTCTCTGCCATAATTTTAGCAGCGGGCGCTCTGATTAGCCGCTACACCCACTTTGGCCGCGGTGTGTTGGCTATCGGCA
>CAXTKH010000033.1:0-34061 GCA_964244815.1 uncultured Aestuariivirga sp.
GAAATAGCACGGGGTTTAATGCTGCGAACGGCGAAGGATATCGTGTTGTAGCTGATGTAATTGTCGCGTTGAATGCGATTAATCCGCAAGTTGCTGCAAGACTGGCGACAGCATTTCGCAGTTGGAAGCTGTATAATGTTGACCGCCGCAATCATGCGCAGAAAAATATGCAGCGCATTTTGGCGACACCGTCGCTTTCAAACGATGTGTTCGAGATCATATCAAGAACATTGAAGGCGTAGTTTAATCAGCCAGCTTTTACTTGGCAAATCAGATTCACAGGCGGTAATTCTATTTAACGGCAGCTGAGGCTGATTCGTTTGTAAACGGCGTTGCATTTGAAGTCAGGCATTTAACTTCAACCTCGAACTGAGCGCACATTGGCCAACGCACATCTAAAAGAACTTTTCTTTCGCGATAGAACGTTACACTTGCCGATGCCATGGCCAGGGCACACAGGCTATTCCGTTTCCGAACGTGCGATGCGCAGGCTGATCATTGCACTAACAGCGCTGTTTCTATTGACATTGGCCGCTGCACTTATTTCGCAACTCCTTGCAAGTCGTGCTCAGCATTTGGCTGATCAAGGCCAATTTTCAATTCTACACACTGAGCGCGTTGCACAAAACATCAAAATGAAATTTTTGAACGAGGCTGCTTCGGGCAAGACCATCAGTAACCTCTCGCAAAACCTTCTGGAACAGTCGGTGCCCGCTGAGGCTCTCGGATTTAACCGTATTTATATCCTTCTCAACAGTGATGGAGAAATTGTCGGCGCTGTGCCGAAGAATGATTCCTATTTGGCCAAGAACATCAGTCATGTGATGGGCAAGGGATTTGTGCTTGATGCTGCGGTGAATGCTTCCAGTATGATGCCAACTGAACTTGCAGATGGCGAAGAGGTGCTGATGGCATCTCGTGATCTCGCGCCATTTCCTGGAAGTCTTTTGGCGTTTCAAAAAAAATCTGATGTGCTGTCAGTTTGGCGCAATGGCGTCAAAGAGCTTTCAATATTGTTCGCAGTTACCTTTCTGGTTTTGATGATGTTGTCTGGCGCGTTTCATTGGCAAGCCGCAAAAGCATCTGACGCCGATGAGATGTTGACGGTGGCCACTACGCGCCTAGATAAAGCGCTGGATGGCGGTGAATGCGGATTGTGGGATTGGAATTTGGCAGAGGGACATATTTTTTGGTCTAAGTCCATGTTCGAAATTTTGGGCCTGCCGCCTAAAGGTGATTTTTTGAGCTATGGCGAAATTGCGGAGCTGATACACCCCGATGATGCCAAACTTGATAATTTGATTGAAGATTTGCTGGTTGGCGAGAACAAGGTCTTTGATCAAGAATTCCGCATGCGCCATGAAAAAGGTAATTGGGTCTGGTTGCGCGCGCGCGCGGCGCTTGCTCCCGGGCAGGGACAGAGCGAACCACATCTCGTAGGTATTGTGTTTGATATTTCACGTCAAAAGAAACTCGACAAGATGAACCGTGAGGCAGAAGTGCGCCTCAAGGATGCGGTTGAAAATATTTCCGAGGCCTTTGTCCTTTGGGACACGGAAAGCAAGTTGGTTTTGTGCAATTCAAAATATCAACAGTTTCATTCTTTGCCGACTGCCGTCTGCCAACCTGGCACGCCATACGGCGACGTTGCGGCGGCTTCAAAAGAGCCTGTGGTTCGGCAATTTGTGCCGGGTCAAGCCAATGATAATTCAGGTGCTCGCTCGATGGAAGTGCAGCTTGCTGATGGGCGTTGGCTCCAGATCAATGAACGCCGCACGAAGGATGGTGGGTTTGTGTCTGTGGGTACGGATATTACGGCACTGAAAAAGCAGGAGGAGCGTTTGCTCCATTCCGAACGCACGTTGATGATAACTGTTCGTGATCTGCAAAAAGAGCGGCAACTGGCCGAAGAGCAATCACAACGCCTGGCCGAGCTTGCAGATAAATACGCGAGCGAAAAAACCCGTGCTGAGTCCGCTAATCGTTCAAAGTCAGAATTTTTGGCGAATATGAGCCACGAGCTGCGCACTCCTCTTAACGCCGTCATCGGCTTCAGTGAAATCATGTCGCAAGAGATGTTCGGGCCACTGGGTGCTGCGAAATATAATGAGTATGCTTTTGATATTGGCAAGAGCGGCCAGTTCCTGCTTGATGTGATCAACGATATTCTTGACATGTCAAAGATCGAGGCGGGCCGTGTGGAGCTTGAACCTGCCAACGTAGATCTGCGTAGCGTGATGGATGATGTGTTGCGTCTGGTTGCGCCGCGCGCGGCTGAGGGCAAAATTGCGTTGGGCCTTGAGCTTGAAAAAGACTTAAATGTGTTCGCGGATCGGCGCGCGATTAAACAAGTTCTTATCAATCTCATATCGAACGCCATTAAATTCACGCCAGAGGGTGGTTCAGTTACTGTAAAAATAAAGGCTTTGCCTGAAACCGTTAGTGTTCAGATTATCGATACTGGAATTGGCATTCCACAGCGCGATATTCAAAAGCTAGGGCGGCCATTTGAACAGGTTGAAAACCAATTCACCAAGAGCAAAAGCGGATCTGGTCTAGGATTGGCGATTTCAAAATCGTTGGTGGACTTGCACGGTGGCACGCTCAAGATCACCAGCAAGGTTGGACAAGGCACTACGGTTCATGTTGAGCTGCCGATTACACCTGTAAAAATAGCAGTTTCTGCTTGAAGTTATTTTCTTGAAAAATGCGCTTCTCTTTCGCGGATCATTTTCGCCAATTTGCTGCGCTCACTTGGCGTAAGTTTTCTTACGATATCGATGATGAGGCCATTTCCCCGCGTTGCAATGCTTGTGGAGCTAGATGTAAACTCATCGACGACTGGTTTTAATTTGTCGGCATTAAAATCGGAACTTTCGAGAATGTCGGCAAACTTAAGCGTCACAGCGTCAGCAGCTTTTCTATAACTTAATAATTGATTTCTGTTGGCTTCAAAGACGCCCATTAATTCTTGGCGTCTTTCTCTTGGCAATTCAGCGAAAAAATTGCGTGGAAGCAGTTGTGCGCGGTTCTCTAAAAACGCGAATTGGCCTGGGCCATGTCGGAACCTTGAACCCAATACGAGCCCGCCAACCAAAAGGTTGGCCATCAGCGACAGAACCAATAGCACTGTCCACCATGGAGATCGCAGTTCGGGAATAGAACGACGTTTGGAGGGGGCGGTTACGACGCTTGGCTCATTCATGATTGAGTATCCTCCGTGAAGTTATCGACGTCGTCATTCGTATCAGCGGACGACAACAAGCCCGCAACATTCAAGTTCAAGTCGTCATTTCCGAACGGCAAAAAATCGGAAAGTGTATCGTTGGCCCCAAACCAAATTCCAATCAATAATGAAGCGGCAAGTGGCAGACCTGCGAGCCAGAATAAAGATTTACGTTGATGTGGAAATGCAACGACATTACTGGGTCGAACATCAGTTTGAATTTTCTGCAACAGCCGTAATTCAAAGTCAGCACTTGGGTTGGGCTGGCTGGCAAACTTTAAAAGTCGATCCAACTGAACATCATTCAATTCATTTTTTTTCATATCGCTCACCATGTCCAATCTCCTGTTCGGTCAAGCTCGCCAAAAGTTGTCTGCCTTCTACATTCATTCGCTCTTTCAGCCCTCGCCTGGCCCGCGCCAGCAAAGACTCAATGGCATCCACACTGATTTCCATCGTCTCTGCTGCGGCAATGTTGGTCATGTGTTCAAAATGAACCAGTGTTATTGCCAGTTTCTGCCTGTCCGGCAAAGTCGCTATGGCAGCATCAATGAATTTCGTAACATGAGCACGATCCATCATATCGAGCGCTGATCTTGATTGATCTGCCACATCTTTTGCATGTTCCAAATCCAATGTTTTTTTCCGTCTATAGCGATCCATCACCAGGTTTGATGCAACACGCATCAGCCATCCCTTCAGGGCTCCTGCCTCGCGCAGTTGCGCAGGGTTCTTCCAGAGTTTTAAAAATGTCTCCTGAGCAATATCGTCTGAGTCCACATGGCCATCATTCAATCGCCAGACAACCCGGTAAACCTGGGCATGGTAACGCGCCACCAATTCCGCAAAAGCTTTCTGGTCTTGGCTGGTGGCACCTGCCAATAGTTCAGCATCGGTTGCTGTTTTCCAATCAACAAGATTTGATGGAAACACGTGTCTATCAGCCATTAGAGCAGCTTCCGGCGGCAATTACTTTTTTCCGTTGGATTTCTATAGAGACGGTGCAATGAAACTTTTCCGTCGCTCTTTGCATGTTAACGACCAATGATGTCTTCAAATATGGACGCAACCTGGCTTTGAGTGTCGATCAGCAGCGCTTCAGCGGAGACAATATCTGGCATTCCGGCAGTACGGGAAATCGCTAGGTTCAGACTTTTTGATGCAAGCGTGGGGTCGAAATAATCAAGCACACAAAGCCGCAACATTTGGGTAAGGTTTTGAAATAATTGGCATGCAAAATTCAAAGTAGATGCATGTATGGGTGACAGGCATTGACTTTTTGCGCCCCTACTCAAAGCATGCAATGTGTTGGTACTCAGGCCTTCTGGATCATTTGAGATCAATTGCAAATATTGTGCGATGAATTCGATTTCGACAAGACCGCCTTTGGCCCGCTTTATATCCCATGGACCTTTTTTGGCCTGCTCTTTCAACATGAGATTCCGCATGTCGCAGACATCTTTGCGAATAGTGCTGATATCTCGCTTTTCGATCAGAATTGACTGGAT
The DNA here is from genome assembly GCA_964244815.1 of uncultured Aestuariivirga sp. Classification (GTDB taxonomy): domain Bacteria; phylum Pseudomonadota; class Alphaproteobacteria; order Rhizobiales; family Aestuariivirgaceae; genus Aestuariivirga. The sequence goes on from CAXTKH010000033.1 coordinate 4,735, forward strand.
GGACGTTTGCAAATCTTGCTTTAGACCAACATCGCCCGCTACAACGCGCGCCCTCGTTAATGCAAGTCTTTCCCACGTCCAGGCCTCCTGTTTCTGATACGACAGGAAACTCGAAAAACTCACAGCCACGGGTCCTTTGCTGCCTGAAGGCCGAAGCCTGAGGTCAACTTCAAACAGTGTACCTTCTGCTGTTGGTGCGGAGAGTGTGGTGATTAGTCTTTGCGTCAGTCTGGCGTAATATTGGTTTGGACTGAGTTGCTTTATGCCGTTTGATAATTCGGCATCAGCATGGTGATCGTAAATCAGCATCAAATCCAAGTCTGAGCTTGCGGTCATTTCCTTTCCGCCAAGTTTGCCCAAGGCCACCACAGCGCAACGGCCACCCTCGACAACGCCGTGCGCCATTTTCATTTCCAAAATGGTCACATCTAACAGTTTTATAATTGCTTGATCGGCAATGTTGGAAAAACCCAGGCTCGCTTCCTGCGGCGTTATGGTATCGGCCAACAATCTGACGCCCACACGGAATTGATGTTCGCGCACAAGCACGCGCAGAAGATCCATCGCTTCATCTCGGGCTGTGTCGCTCGCGATTGTAGAATCAAATTCCCTTTGAAGCTGCAATTCGGTGGGAAGTGCGCGCAAGAAATCTGCGCCAGCAACAGCTTCCAAGGTGCGCGGCTTGTTTTTAAGCTGCTCTGCCAGGCGCGGCGCTTGGCCTAAAACTTGGGCGATGAGGTCAAGCAGATTAGGATTGGCTTTCAACATCGAAAAAAGCTGCACGCCTGATGGCAGGCCTTGCAGAAACTGGTCAAACGCCAAGAACGCTTGATCGGCATCGCCGCTATTGGCCAAGACTTTTAAAAGTTTTGGCATGAGTTCAGTCAAAATTTCGCGCGCGCGTGCCGTTCGCATGGCGGGATAGCGCCCAAAATGCCACCCTCTTATTGTGGCTGAAGTTTCTGAGGCATGTTTAAAGCCCATGCTTTGCAAGGTTTCGAGCGTTGCAGGATCATCCTCGCCGCCAGTAAAAACAAGACTTCCCGTGTCTGTTCCCAAGCCACCTGCGTCTTCAAACAGTGCGCTATAATGGCGCTGCACAGTCTGTAGCGTGGCTCCGAGTTCAGTTGATAAGGCTTCACCATTTTCAAAACCGCTGAATCTCGCGAATGTTTCAAATGCAGTATCGCCAGTTGGTACCAAATGGGTCTGCTGATCATCAACCATTTGCGCCCGGTGTTCCAGCATTCGCAAAATCACGTAAGCCTTTTGCAACTCACTGGCAGTCTGCATTTCAATCCATTTTGCTTCTGCCAGTGCATCCAACATTTCCAACGTGGAACGACCGCGCAGCTTGGAATTTCGGCCGCCTGCAATCAGCTGCTGAGTCTGGACAAAAAATTCGATCTCCCTGATGCCGCCCCGACCTAGTTTCAAGTTATGGCCCTTAATTGCAATTTCGCCATGGCCTTTGACTGCGTGAATTTGGCGCTTCAAAGATTGCACATCGGCGATGGCGGCATAATCCAGATATTTGCGCCAGATGTAGCTGGTCAAGCGCTGTAAAAATTCTTCGCCGAGCGCAATATCGCCGGCTGCAGGACGGGCTTTTATCATCGCCGCGCGTTCCCAATTCTGACCTTGGTGTTCATAATAAATTGCAGCCGCTTCAAGGGCGATCGCCATTTGTGTAGCGCGTGGATCGGGCCTTAGACGCAAATCGACGCGGAACACGTAGCCGTGCTCGGTAATGTCTTGCAGCACACTTACAAGATCGCGGGTGAAGCGAACAAAAAACGTTGAAGGTTCAATCCCTTCTGCAAGCGGCGCAGTCTCGGGATCGTAGAGAACGATCAAATCAATATCACTGGAATAGTTAAGTTCATAGGCACCGTGTTTGCCCATGGCCAATATGACATAGCCGCAATTTTTCGATGGATTGTCCGTTTGATTTAATACAAGCTTTTTAAGTTCGGCATTTTCGTGGAGCAGAAAATTGACTGTTGCATTCAAGCAGGCGTCAGCAAATAATGTCAACGCGTCTGTGACATCAGTTAGAGCCCAGACACCTCCAATGTCAGCGAGTCCGATCAGCAATGCTGCTTTTTGTTTGGCAATGCGGAGGGCAGTCATTATTGCGGAGCGTGACTCTAAATTTTCAAGCCGCAAGGTCTCATTGCAGAGCTCTGAGAAAACCTTGTCTGGGTTGCGCTGTATCAGGTGCACAACAAAATCACTGTGATTCAAAATTAGTTTTGTGAGATATGGCGAACTTGCAACGGCCATATCTATTAGCCTTTGAAAGGGCAACAGTTGTGCTTTCAAATCTGGCCCGCATCCCAACCAAAAATTTATGGTCGCCGCTGCTTCTGCGCTTCCCCAAGTTTCAAAGCTTGCTCTCGAAATAAAACTGTGCTGATCCACAACGCTATATTAGGAAGCTTCATTGTAAAGTGGAAGACGTAAAACCACGCGCAAGCCCGGCTTGTTATCTTTCAGCTCAATTTGTCCCTTATGCAACATCATCACACTGGCGACCAAACTGAGGCCTAAACCATTTCCTGGTTTTGTGCGGCTTTCATCCAGACGCACAAATCGACCGAATACACGCTCGCGATCTTCATTATTGATACCAATGCCGTGATCAGCCACTTCAATCACCACCGACTTGCCAGCAATGTAACCCTTCACTTCAATTTCTGCAGGCTTGCCGTCCAGGCTCTCGCCATATTTCATAGCATTGTCGATGAGGTTATTGAGAACCTGGGCTAAAAGCTGACGATCGCCCCTAACCTGCAAACCTGAATTTGAGTGAAGCTGCAATGATCCACCGGCTTCTTCTGCCAAAGGCTCGTATAGCTCCACAACGTCATTAAGCGTGTCGTTCAAGTCAAGCGCCTGCAAGGACTGGCGCATTTGACCAGATTCGGCCTGCGCAATTGAAAGAAGTGCATTAAAAGTGCGCAAAAGCTTATCACACTCTTCAAGAGTTTGATGAAGTGCCGCTTCATGTTCTTGTTCATTATCATGGCGCAAAGCAGCTTCGACACGGGCGCGCATTCGCGTCAGGGGAGTTCTTAAGTCATGCGCCACATTGCTGGAAACTTCCTTCATGCCAAGCACCAAGTGTTCGATCTGTGAGAGCATATCATTTAAGGAGGCTGACAGTTGGTCAAGTTCATCTTGGGTGCCAGAAGTTGGCATGCGCTGTGAAAGATCGCCGTTCATAATCAATTGGCTGGCATCGGTAATGGCTTCAATGCGGCGTAAAAAACTCCGACTCAGCAGATAGCCGCCGCCAAGGCCCAAGATAATTGCCAATCCGACTGCCCAATATGTTGTTTTGTTTATCAATGCGCGGAACGTCAAAAGCTCACTGACATCATTGCCCACCAATAGATCAAACCCACCAGCAAGCTTCACATGGAAAGCGTGAACGGTATGCAACGTCTTTACCTGGCCCTTGCCAGTCAGCACCGGAAAATCAGCCCAGGTTTTATCGTCCAAAACAGGCGTTGGAAAATAGAATTCATCACCAGCGACACGCCGCCGAGCTGCATCAGTTAGGACATAGAACGTAGTATCACTGTCGAGACTGCGCCTATCAACAACGTCAATCAAGCCAGGTAAACCGCGTTGGCGATATTGTTCAGCCAGCCCTAGCACTTCGGCAGTTATTGTTGCTTCAGTTTGCCGCTCAAGGAGGCCAACCGTATTGTAATAAATATACGCAAGAAGTGCCGCAACGGAAACAACAAATACGAGCAGATAAATCGCTAAGAGACGAAAGGTAGACGACTGAAAGATGCTCGCATTAGCGCGCACGAATCATATAGCCAGCTCCGCGCACTGTTTGCAAAAGGGGCTCAGCGAAACCCTTGTCGAGTTTGCCGCGCAGCCTTGATACATGCACGTCGATCACATTGGTTTGAGGATCGAAATGATAATCCCAAACATTTTCCAGAAGCATCGTACGGGTTACGATGTGGCCTGCTTTACGCACCAGATATTCAAGCAATTTGAATTCGCGGGGCTGCAAAACAATAACTTTTCCTCCGCGGGTCACGGTGCGCGTCATCAAGTCAATTTCCAAATCCATGGCCCGCAATTTTGCATCTTTTGGATCAAGCAATTTGCGCGAGCCCAAGCCCTCAACGCGTGCCAACAATTCAGCAAACGAATATGGCTTTGCCAAGTAATCGTCGCCACCAGCGCGAAGGCCCTTTACGCGTTCATCAACGTCGCTCAAAGCGCTTAAAATCAAAACCGGGATTTTCAAGTCGGCCGCACGCATGCGTTGAATAACTGTAATCCCGTCCATCAAAGGCAGCATTCGGTCGATAATGCACACATCGTGAACTCCTTCCAGTGCCAGATTCAGCCCTTGCAAGCCTTCTGTTGCGAGATCGACAACATGACCAGCCTCGCGCAGCCCCTTGACCAACCAAGAAGCTGACTCACGATCATCTTCGATAACCAGGATTCGCATCTTGAAATCTGTGCCCGCTGCGGCCTCGCTTGTCAATTCAGCGTGTTGCATAATATGACCCTTTCGAATTTTAAAAACAAATGGGCGCGGAGATCAGTTCATCGGGGGAACGCCGGGGGAAGGCGACCGATCTCCGCGCTGCTCAAGTGCAGGCCAAATAAGCGGGGGCTAAGGCCCATGCACCTGTTTTAAAGAATGGCTCTCAGTTGCAAAGGAGCCAATCAACCTTTTGCGTTTGGCAAGGCCAAATAACGTTGACCTTCTGCCGTTTTGACGAGCATCAATACTTTTTTGCCTTTCGCACCTTTCAATGCTTCAGCAACTGCTGCTGGATCATTTACTTGGGTTCCAGCAACTTCAAGAATGACGTCACCCTCTTTCAATCCGCGTTCGGCTGCCGCCGATTTCGGATCGACCTTGGTAATCTTAACGCCAGCACCATCATCAGCAGTGGCAACATCCAAGCCCAATGAGGAAAGAGAGCCTCGTTTTAGTTCTTCAACTTTTGCCGACGCCATTTTGACATCAGCTGGCATTGCTTCCAAAGTCACAGGTACAGTTTCCGCTTTACCACCGCGTATGATGGAGAGTTGAACCACTTTGCCTGGCGTTACACGCGAGATAACTTTGGCTAAATCACGCGCGTCCGCGATATCGGTGCCGTCTACTTTCAAAATTGTATCACCTGATTTCAAACCTGCTTTCAGGGCAGGCGATCCATCAGTTAGTTCAGAGATAATGGCACCCTTGGCGTTTTCAAGGCCCAGGCTTTCAGCAATGTCTTGCGTTACGGGTTGAATCTGAACACCAAGCCAACCACGCGTTACCTTGTGATTGGTTTTCAGGCTTTCAATGACGCTTGTGGCTGTTGAAGCAGGGATCGCAAAACCGATACCTACTGAACCACCTGATGGTGAGAAGATAGCAGTATTAATACCAACAACTTCGCCGCCCATGTTAAATGTCGGGCCACCGGAGTTGCCTTTGTTGATAGACGCATCAACCTGGATAAAATCATCATAAGGACCAGAGCCAATATCGCGGCCGCGGGCTGATACGATGCCAGATGTTACGGTCCCGCCAAGTCCGAATGGATTGCCAACGGCCATCACATAGTCACCTACTTTGGCTTCGGTTTTCGAGAATTCGACGTGCGGGAAGGTTTTGTCTGATTTGATTTTCAGTAACGCGAGATCGGTTTTTGGATCTGTGCCAATTACGGTTGCGTCAAACTTGTCGCCATTCTGGAATGAGATTTTCACTTCATCGGCTTTGTCAACCACATGATTATTGGTTACAACATAACCATCAGAAGAGATCACAAAGCCCGAACCCAAGGCACCACCACCGCCACGGGGCGATTGAGGTGGCATACGATTTTTGAACTGCGGAAATTGATCCAAAAATTCTTGCATGCCAGGGGGCATTTGTTCTGGGCTCGCGCCATCTGTACTATCGCCTGCAGCAACATTGGAAAATTTGATTTCCACGCTTACGACTGAAGGCATTACCTTTTCAACCAGGGGCGCCAAGCTTTGGTGCGGATCAAAAACCGCAGCTTGCTCTGCGTGCACGGTGGTTGAAGGCATAAACACCATTGTTGATGTCAATACGCTGGCACCCAATAATCCGGCGGTGAAGAGACCCAGAACGGTCTTTTTTGTAAGAGAAAAGGTTGAAGGCATAATTTTAATCTCCAATGCGTTGATGATGGAAATATAGGGCATGCAAAATTACATGGTACTTACCCCGCTATGAAACTTTGGTAAGTCTCGCGGCTTATTGGTGGCAAACCAGGTTAATTGTGGCCAATCAAAGGCTTAATCACGGATTATTGATCAGCTGTCTTGCCGAGCTTCACGCCTTTTGCCTTTAAACTCGCGGTCAATTCCTTGGGCATGTATTTTTCGTCGTGTTTGGCCAAAACGGAATCTGCCGCAAAGGTACCGTCAGGCTGCATGATGCCCTCCGCGACAGCCCCTTGACCTTCATCAAATATATCAGGCATGGCACCATTATAAATAACTTTGGTTGTTTTGATTGTGTCGCTCAAAACAAAATCTTGGTGGACGCCGTCTCCCTTGTTCCAACTTCCTTTTTCCACCATGCCACCCAAACGTATGCGCTGGCCAGGTTTCAAAGTTTTCTCGGCAATTTCGCTGGGCGTGTAGAAAAACACCATGGTGTCACCCAAAACGCGGAACATCAGAAATGCAGCAATGCCTAAAACTGCCAAGGCAGCAAGAATCATGCTGGTGCGTTTTTGTTTCCTTGTCATGCAGGCAGTCCCCAAATTCCGCGTCGGATTAACAATAATTGGCTTTCATATCGCTGACAATCGCTCTGAATTCACGCTGCGCCATTGTCGCATGGTGGCAGCGTTTCGTCGGAAAGCGTTGGAGTGAAACGGCTTGATCTGTTAGACATCCGGCATTCACGGGACCCGCCATATGAAACCTCGTTATTCGATATTTTCCATCGCCCGCAATGCCATGAATTATCACAAGGATTGGGAGCGCGCCTGGCGTTCGCCAAATCCGAAGGCTGAATATGATGCAGTGATTGTGGGCGCAGGTGGTCATGGGCTGGCCACGGCCTATTATCTGGCCAAGAACCACGGCATGACCAATATTGCCGTCATCGAAAAAGGCTGGCTGGGCGGCGGCAATACCGGGCGCAACACCACCATCATCCGTTCCAATTATTTGCAGGATGCGTCAATCGCCATTTATGAATTGGCGCGTTCGCTTTACGAAGGCCTGTCGCAAGAGCTAAACTACAACATGATGTTCAGCCCGCGCGGTCTAATGATGCTCTGCCAAACCGAGCATGAACTTCGCGCCATGAAGCGCACATCCCATGCGAACAGACTGGCTGGCCTTGATTGCCGCATGATCTCACCAAGCGAGGTGAAAGAGATTGCGCCAATCATCAACACAGATGCTGAATGTCGCTATCCTATTCTGGGCGCATATTATCAGCCTCGCGGCGGCACCGGGCGGCATGATGCTGTGGCTTGGGGTTATGCGCGTGGCGCTGATGCGATGGGTGTGGATATCATCCAGCAATGCGAAGTCACCGGCATTTTGCGTGATGGCGGCAAGGTTATTGGCTTGAAAACCAGCAAGGGCGAAATCAAAACCAAGAAGATTGGCGTGGTCACCGCAGGCCATGTTTCGACCATCATGGATATGGCAGGCGTTCGCATGCCAATTGAATCCATGTGTTTGCAAGCGCTAGTGTCTGAACCCATCAAGCCTGTTCTTGATTGCGTGGTGATGGCTAACACCGTGCATGGCTATATGAGCCAGTCGGATAAGGGCGAGCTGGTGATTGGTGGCGGCACTGATCCTTACAACAATTATTCGCAACGCGGTTCATTCACGGCGCTTGAACACACGGTGACTGCGCTGGTTGAAACTTTCCCCATTATCTCACGCCTGCGGATGCTGCGCCAATGGGGCGGCATTGTGGATATGACGGGAGATCGTTCGCCGATTTTATCGAAGACTGACGTTGAGGGGCTTTATGTCAATTGTGGTTGGGGCACGGGTGGTTTCAAGGCTATTCCGGGTTCGGGCTTGGTGTTTGCTGATACGATGGCGAACGATCGCCCCCACCCAATTGCAGCGCCGTTTAGTTTGAACAGATTTAAAGAAGGACGACTGATTGATGAATCCGTTGCCGCCGCCGTTGCGCATTAATTTGATGTCCTCGCCCGTTTCTTCAACGGGAGAGGAAGGGGACCCAATGCGTAGCGTGGGGGGAGGTGAGGGACCGCAAGCTCTGACCCAAATTCCCCTCACCTATCTCGCTAAAGCGGTAGAGGACGTTTTGGGAGTGCTCGAATGATCATTGTAAATTGCCCTGTGTGTGGCGCTGAAGGTGATGAGACTGATTTTCATTATGGTGGTCAGGCGCATGTGCGCAGGCCTGCGACAACTGATGCAGCAAATATAACTGACGAAGAACAACGCGATTATTTGTTCATTCGTCACAATCCAAAAGGCCTGCATTTCGAACGATGGCGTTGTGATCGTGGTTGCGGAAAATGGTTCCATGCAGCGCGTGATACTGTGTCGCTCGATTTCAAAGCCTATTACGGCATCACTGAACTGCCTCCGCCTGAGATCATGGCGCAGGCAACTGGTCCGTGGGCGGATTATTTCAAGACACGCATGAAGGCGAATAAATAATGGCCAATAAACCATATCGTTTGGCGCAAGGCGGCAGCCTGATTGATCGATCGCGCAAAGTTACCTTCAGCTTCGATGGCAAAGATGTTGCTGGATTTGCCGGTGATACATTGGCTTCGGCTGTGCTTGCATCTGGCCAAAAACTTTTTGGCCGTTCATTCAAATATCACCGCCCGCGCGGTTTAGTTGGCCTCGGCTCTGAAGAAATGAATGCGCTCATTGGCGTTGGTCAAGGCAGCAAGCACGAACCAAATTTGCGCGCCACGCAAATTGAAATTTTTGATGGTCTGACAGCTGAAAGCCAAAACCGCTGGCCTTCGCTCAAGTATGATATTGGCGCGATCAATTCCAAATTCTCGCGTTTCTTGCCGGGTGGCTTCTATTATAAGACATTCATGTGGCCGCGTTCATTCTGGAAACATGTTTACGAGCCGTTCATTCGCAAAGCCGCAGGCCTTGGCAAAGCGCCGGAAGGCCGCGACACTGACACATACGAACACATGCATATTCATGCAGATGTGATCGTGATTGGTGCGGGCATTGCAGGCTTAGCAGCGGCAGAAGCAGCAGCACAAAGCGGTGCAAAAGTTTTACTGTGCGATGAAAACCCAGTGCTGGGTGGCATTGCTGATCTTACTGCTGGCATGATTGATGGCGCATGTGTTGAAGATTATGCAAAGGCAGCTGCGGAACGTTTAAGCGCAATGGCGAATGTCCATGTGCTTTCGCGCACCACTGTGGTTGGCCACTTCCACCAGAACTATTTGATGGCGTTTGAACGCGTGGGTGATCATGATCCTGTAATCCTCAAATCAGGCGCACCAAAGCATCGCTTGTGGAAAATTCGTGCGCATCATGTGATTGTTGCAACAGGCTCGCTCGAACGCCCCATCGCATTTGCAAATAATGACCGCCCGAACATCATGCTGGCCTCAGCCGTGCGCGGCATGATTGGTCGTTATGGTGTAACGCCGGGCAACACGGGCATTGTGTTCACCAATAATGATGATGCTTATCTCACGGCCTTCGCGCTCAAGAAAGCTGGCATTAATGTACGCGTGGTCGATTCACGTTCGCGGTCGGATGGGGATCTGGTGAAACGCGCGATTGCTGACGGCATTGATGTGTCACTTGGTTCCGTCATCTCCGCTGTTGAAGGCACGCTGGAAGTTAAAGCCGTTAAGATTGCCGCATACCGCAAAGGCCAAGGCCGCGTGATTACCGAGAAGCGCGTTGAGTGTGATTTCATCGCCATGTCTGGCGGCTGGAACCCAGCACTTCATCTCTGGTGTCATAATGGTGGCAAGATTCAATTTGATGACGCATTGCAAAGCTTCCGTCCCCTTTCTCACACGGATGCGATCACGGCGATTGGTGCTGCCAACGGCACGATGAGTGTGGCAGCGACTATTACTGAAGCGCAAGTTGCAGGCGAAGCTGCCGCAAAATCCGTGTTGAAAAAAGCCAAAGCTGTGAAGCTGGCTAAGTTCAAAATCGAAGAACCGGTGCGCGGCGCTTTGGAATCGATGTGGTTTGCCCCAGCAACCGGTCTATATAATGAAGGCAACAAGCACTTCATCGATTTCCAGAATGATGTGACGGCAGCTGATCTCGAACTTGCGCAGCGCGAAGGTTACGAGTCAGTCGAGCATACGAAACGTTACACAACATTCGGAATGGCAACTGATCAAGGCAAGACATCCAACATCAATGGTCTTGGTGTTCTGTCAGAAGCTACGGGCAAAACCATTCCTGAAATTGGCACCACAACATTCCGCCCGCCATACACGCCTTATTCATTCGGTTCGATAGCTGGCGCGCACACAGGCGAATTGTTCCTGCCCATCCGCCGCACGCCGATTTTCAATTGGCACAAATCGCATGGCGCAACATTTGAACCCGTGGGCCAATGGCGCAGAGCTTACACTTATTCGCAAGTGGGCGAGGACAAACATGCGTCAATCACCAGAGAAATCCTCTGTGTACGGAACAAAGTGGGCATGCTTGATGCTTCCACACTTGGCAAGATCGAAATCAAGGGGCCAGATGCTGCGGAGTTTTTGGACCGCATGTACACCAACACATTCTCCACTTTGAAAGTGGGTCGCTGCCGTTACGGCCTGATGATGAGTGAGCTGGGCTTCCTTACTGATGACGGTGTAACCGTGCGTTTGGCTGAAGATCATTTCCTCATGCACACCACATCAGGCGGTGCCGACCGCATTGCTGCGTGGCTTGAAGAATGGCTGCAAACCGAATGGACGCAGTACAAAGTTTACGTCACACCCGTGACCGAGCAATGGGCGCAGTTTGCTGTGGCAGGGCCAAAGGCTCGCGACGTGCTGGCCAAGCTTGATCCTGATTTTGATTTATCAAATGAAGCCCTGCCCCATATGTCTTTTCAGCAAGGCCATATTGCTGGCTATCCAATCCGCATTTACCGCATCAGCTTCTCTGGCGAGCTTTCATATGAAGTGGCCACACCTGCCAATTTCGGCCAAGGATTGTGGAACTCTATCATGGAAGCGGGCGAGGAATTCGGCCTTACAGCTTATGGCACCGAAGCGCTGCATGTGCTTCGTGCTGAAAAAGGTTACATCGTTGTTGGTGATGAAACCGATGGCACAACCACGCCAATCGACGTTGGCATGGACGGCATGGTTTCCAAGAAGAAGGCCGACTTCATCGGCAAACGTTCGCTGGAGCAATCTTTCCTCAAAGGGCCAAACCGCAAGCAGCTCGTGGGGCTTCTGACTGAAGAGCCAAACGATGTGCTGCCAGATGGTGCTTACGCCGTGCGCGTACTGAAAGATAAACCACCCATGGAAATGATTGGGCAGGTGACATCCACTTATATTTCACCAACTTTGGGCCGCTCCATTGCCATGGGACTAATTGAAAATGGCCGTGACCGAATGGGAGAGGTTTTGTCGTTCCCACTTGAAGGTGGCAAGGTGATGAAAGCCAAAATCACTGGTACAGTATTTTATGACAAGGACGGAGCGCGCATCAATGGCTGATCTTCATTTCGAAAGCGCGTTGGCCCACCAGATAGCGCCCGACAACACAAGCATTTCGATCCGAGAAATTTCTGAGCGTGGCATGATTGATTTACGAGGTTCAATGGCTGATAAAAAATTCATAGCTGCCGCGAAATCTGCGCTTGGCGTCGATCTGCCAAATGCCCCGCGCACTTCTACTACTTTTGGTGATGTGCAAGTGCTGTGGCTTTCAACTGACCAATGGCTGGTGCTCACAGGCCGCGCCCGCGTCATTGCTTTGCTCGCAGAGTTGCGCAAAGCTCTCGGCACACTTCATTCTCTGGCAGTTGATGTCTCCGACATGCGCGCAGTCATTCGTCTCGAAGGCGAAGGTATTCGCGAAACATTGATGAAGGGTTCGACGCTTGATTTGATCAGTGAAGACTACGCGCCAGGCACAGTGCGCCGCATGCGTTTTGCTGAAATTGCGGCGTTGCTTCATGTGGTTGAGCAAAACATGATCGATATCTATGTGTTTCGTTCATATGCCGATTATGCGTGGGCGTTTTTGGTGAAGGCCGCGCGCAAGGGCAGCGAGGTGAAGCTGTTTCCAAACAGCTAAATCGTTCAATTTCATCATCTTAATCATTATGCATAGGTACTGATGCAGGCTTTGCAAGCCTCGGTCACGCATTCGTGCATTGTCGTTTTTCACAATTGTAATTGATTGTGTGATCCAAAATAATAGCTTTCCAACCCTCTGATTTCATTGCATTTATGAGTGTACTTTTTGTGGTTACAGTTGATTTGTGTTTGCTCTGTTGAAGCTTATATCTAGTTCATCGGGACGGAATGATCCTTCCTCAAGTTTATAACGAAACAAAGGAAACCACCATGAACAAGATCTCAGTTGCACTTTTAGCTTTGGCTGCACTTTCAACAACTGCATTGGCAAACGACAACCGCGATAGCCGTGGCTTGCAAGATAGCATGAGCCAATTTACCCCAGTAACTGCTGGCGTGTTTATCCCAAAGGTTACCAACAAGGTAGAGTCGACAGTGGCTCAGTACCAAGCTTTCCGTCTTTTTGAAAAGAACGGAACAACAGATTCAGGCGCATAATATTAGTTGTTAATTTTAATAAAAAACAGCCGGCCAAGTTCAACTTGGTCGGCTGGTTTTTTGTTCGATCCAAGCTAGATCGCGCAATCCACATCGGTTAATCTGAAATCACCGCCTTTGAACAACAGTGGCATGAACTCTGTTTTGCTCATCGCATATGATATGCAATCTCCAAAATTGAGTTGAGCTTGATGGCCTTGGCCCTTGCCATATTTTTTGAATGCTTGGACTGACTGATGAGCCGCAGCCGCCGAAAATTCTGCTACTTCAATCCGCGTTTGCCGCATCAAGTTTTGAATTTCATCAACGCCGGTCTTCCCAATGCGAAATGTCGCCACCATACAGGTTTCCAAATATGTCGGTGCCGCAATAAAACTTTTCGCTTTACTCATTAGGTAATTCGTAAAGTTGTCACTTTCTGGTTCGTTCAAAAGTATTGCAATCATTACCGATGAATCAATGACTGTCACTTTGGCAAACCATTTTCGTCGTAGAGCATTTCATGCGCAGGTCGATTGTCTAGGATTGGCAGTTTAGCAACACGATTTTGAATTTCCCGAATTCCAGCTAAAAAATTATCGTTTGGTAGGGCTTGCCGCAACGCCTTCTGCCGCTCAAGTTCTCGCCGAGCGCCTTCAAGCAATGCTTCAGTTATTGGCTTACCCGTTACACGGGCTAATTCACGAGAAACTTCTTCAAGTTCACGGTTTTTGATGCTCAAGGCCATTTAACTACCTGCTACCTAAATTGGTATCTGATACCTAAATAGCTTGCTTAGGTTTGGTTTTCAACCCTTATAAACTCGCATCCAATCTAACAGCTTATCAAACCCACCAAAAGGATAAAGATGGGGAGCAGCAATCGCCAATTCTGGCTTGTCAAAGTGCAGCAGTGCTAACTGATCCACAAACTCCGTGGGCTCGGAAACCGAAAGCAGCTTCGTGATATTCAACGCCTGCTTGCGGATAAAGCGTGCCGAATTGCCAACGCCGCACATGGCCGCATAGCGCACCAGTGTTTTAATCGTTGCAGGCCCAGGCACGCCCACATGCAGCGGCAGATCAATGCCCTGCTCGCGCAATTGCCCGGCCCATAAAGCCAGCGGCCCAGCATCAAACAAAAACTGCGTGGCAATGAAGCCTGCGAGGTTTTTTTCTTTCAACCAGGCTTGCTTGGATTGCAACGCCGCCAGCAATGCTGCTTCGCCATGGATCTTGGTGATGTCCGGGTTGCCCTCTGGATGGCCGGCGATGCCTATGCGTTTCAAGCCATTGGCTTCGAACACGCCAGTTTCCATCAGCTGCAAAGCTGAATTGTAAATGCCAACGGGTTGAGGCGCGCCGCCGCCCAAGCATAAGATCGTTGAAACTTTTGCTTTGTGGGCAAATGCGCCGATACGCGACTTCAAATCTTCTTCATCGCGCACAAAACGGGCTGGCACATGCGGAATAGGTTCAAATCCAGCGTCGCGCAAAACCACGCAAGCATTAATCTGCGCATCAACTTCAGCAGGATCAATCAGAGCGATAAATACATTTGTGCCCTTGGCCAAGTTGGCGCCGAGCACGGGCAGTTTTTCAATCTGCTTTGGCGTGATCTCTATCGAAAGCTTTTCCAGAAATGCCTTGCCCGGATTTTCCATCGTGGCCGAGGTGGCTTTGCTGTGCAAATGGGGGGCATTCATTGTTTAGAGCTCCGAATTGATACAAAGAATATTGCATCCAAGCCCTTCAAATCGCTCAGTCATTAGCGACAGGCCTTGCCGGAATACGACTGTTAACGTTGCTACAAGTCGTTTTTAAACAATTCAATGGCGCTAGTGGACAATTGCGCTTGGTTGGCGCAAAATGAAATTAACGGAGATTTCTCAATGTTTGGCGATAAAGCAAAAGAATTGCCACAAACTGTGGCCTTGGTACTCATACCTGAATTTACGATGATGCCGGTGACTTCCGTCATTGAGCCATTGCGGATTGCAAATCGGCTCTCAGAAAAGAATCTCTATAAATGGACGCTGCATTCCCTCGACGGCCAGCCCGTGTCGGCGTCAAGCCAAATTCTCACCATGGTGAATGGCGACCTTGAAACGATCCACCAAGATGCCACCGTCGTCGTTTGTGCTGGCCTCAATGTGCAACGCCATACTGATAAGCGCATGCTCAGTTGGCTGCGCAAAACCGCGCGGCGCGGTGCTGTGATTGGCGCTGTCTGCACGGGTGCACATATCTTGGCTGAAGCCGGTTTGCTAGACGGTTATCGCTGCACCATTCACTGGGAGAATTTGCCAGGTTTTTCAGAAGCATTTCCTGAGATCAAAGCCACAGGCGGGTTATTCGAAATCGACGGGGAACGGTTTACAAGCGCAGGTGGCACCACAGCCATCGATATGATGCTGACCATGATCGCAAGCCAGCATGGACCAGATTTGGCGGCCTCTGTTGCCGAAGCAATTTTGCATTCCCCAATTCGCCATCACAGCGAAAACCAGCGCATGTCATTGCCTGCCCGCATTGGTGCGCGCCATCCGAAATTGGTTTCTATTATTGAAAAGATGGAAGAGAATTTGGAGGATCCGCTATCGCCCAGCCTGTTGGCGAAACAGGCTGGCCTTTCGACACGGCAACTCGAACGCCTGTTCCGTCGGTATCTTGATCGTTCACCGAAACGCTATTATTTGGAGTTGAGGTTGAAGAAAGCGCGATCGCTTCTTTTGCAGACTGATTTGTCGGTGATCAATGTTGCACTGGCATGTGGTTTTTCTTCGCCATCGCATTTTTCAAAATGCTACCGCGCATTTTATGGCAGAACACCTTACCGTGAGCGCGGCGTTCCAGTTTCTGATGCCGCATAAAAACGGGGAGCAAGCTTTACAGCTCGCTCCCCCGGCTAGCACAAATTGCGACTGGGGGCAGTAAACAAGATGTGCCCACCGATCTCTTGCAATTAAAGATTGTGCGCAATTCTTATGTTACCAAAGCACATCGCTGCGACTTTGGTCAAGTAGCGCTCTAGCATTAATTGAGATATACGGTCAACAACCACCTAAGTTGATTTTAGTTTACCTACAACAAGAAACTGCAATATTAAATTTTTCAATTTGCGACATCGTTGTTTCCTGACATTCAGACAATAGAAGGCAATCTAAGATTGAAACTTAAACCGTTCCACACGGAAACGGAAAGTTCAATTGTGCCGCCATACATCGAAGCTGTCTCAGAAATTATTGACATGCCAAGCCCCGAGCCTGGTTTGCTCTCGTCTAAACGCTGCCCGCGCTTTAATGCATCTGCTCTTTTGGAAGCTGGAATACCGGGCCCATCATCATTGACTGTTATCAATATCCAGGCCCTTCCATCATCGCCACTTGGTGGAAGCTGAATGGCTTTAACCTGAATCTTAGACTTGGCCCACTTGCAAGCATTGTCCATAACATTGCCGACCATTTCCTCAAGATCCTGGCGCTCGCCGCGAAATCGTAGATTTGTCGGTGCATCAACTTCAATTTTCAAATCGCGATCACGATTAATACGCATCAGTGTTCGCGCAAGAGATTGAAGCACAGGCTCCACATCTGTGGCCGAACCAATTGCTTGAGCGCGAGCTGCACGTCTTGCACGATCCAAATAAAGATTTACCTGGTCGCGCATCACATCAATCTGCTCTTTAACCTTATCGGCCAGCGGATTTTTTACATCTCGCGCTTCATTTGTTAAAACACTGATTGGTGTTTTGAGAGCATGAGCCAAATTACCCACTTGCATACGCGCGCGCTCTATCACTTCAAAATTGGCTTGAACCAAAAGATTGAGCTCATCAGCCACAGGTTGAATTTCTTCCGGAAAATTATCGTGCAGCATTTCAATTTTGCCGCCACGCATATCGTTTAGTGCATGTTGCATTTCAGCCAAAGGTCGAAGCCCAAACCGCACTTGCGCAAACAAGGCCAATAAAAGCCCAGCCCCAAGCAATCCTAAAACAGTTAAAAGCGTTTGCCGAAATGATAGGACTTCAGCTTTCAATTCGTCAAAATTTCCAGCTACAAGAAATGAATAATCGTGCGCACTGCCAAAAAGTTTTAATCGCTGCTCAATCACTCGCAGCTGCTTGCCTTGAGTATCCATCGATGAAAAACTAGCCACGCCATCGCTATCGCGTTTATTCAATGCGGCATCAGGAACAACTATATTTTGTTCCAGCAAAGAGTCTGAAGCCAGCAGCCTTTTATTTGTTCCAGTCGAACTCACCTGCCAATACCAACCTGAAAGCGGCAGTGAAAACCGCGTATCCGCAATTGGCCCTTGCAGTTGTGGCGTACCGTCTGGCTTCAGTTCAACATTCGCCAGAAGGCCGTCCAGTGCAGCTTTCAAACGCTGATCAAAATTTCTTTCAAGTGCTTGTTGAAACAACGCGTTCAATAAAAACGCCGCCGCCGCCAACAAGACAATTGCAATAACCGCAGATGATGTCAGCAGCCGGAAAGAAAGAGAATTAACCCGCATTCCCTTGCTCGCTCATGCAATAGCCCATGCCGCGAATGGTCTGCAAAACATCAACACCAAGTTTCTTGCGCAAGCGCCCTACAAAAACTTCAACCGTATTTGAGTCACGATCAAAATCTTGATCGTATAGATGTTCCACCAGTTCGGTGCGCGAAACCACTTTGCCATTGTGATGCATCAGATAGGACAGCAAGCGAAACTCGAGCGACGTTAGTTTTATCGCCGAGCCATTCACCGTCACTTTCGCGTTGGCTGTATCAAGCGCCACAGGTCCGCAAGTCAATTCACTCGTGGCATGTCCAGCACTTCGGCGCAGCAAAGCCCGCACGCGTGCCAGAACTTCTTCCATGTGAAATGGCTTGGTCACATAATCATCGGCTCCAGCATCAAAACCCGCCACCTTGTCGCTCCAGCGATCACGCGCTGTGAGAATCAATACTGGTGTTTTCTTGCCGGAACGGCGCCATTTTTCGAGAACACTAACACCGTCCATAACCGGCAAGCCGATATCGAGAACGATGGCGTCATAGGGTTCAGTATCCCCCAGAAAATGCCCCTCTTCACCGTCGAATGCTTTGTCGGCCACATAGCCAGCATCGGTCAACGCCGTCACCAATTGCCGGTTCAGGTCAACATCATCTTCTACGACAAGAATGCGCATAGTCTGGTCCTTCTGCAATTCGGCAGCGGGGCCAGATCAGCTAACAGCACCTGATGTTGCGTCAACCATAACCCGTGTCACGCTGCCCCCCACCTTCAAAGTGACAGCATAAACGCCGGAGGGCAAGAGCTTGACATTCAAAACTTTGGAACCAGGCACAGAATCCCTGGCAATAACGGCTGCCTGAGATGGTGCAATAGCAAATTGTCCAGCATCTTGAACGAGTTGCACGAAGGGGCTGCGCATAGTCTGAGCATTAACCGAGCTTGTGCTGAAGGTCAAAATGCTGCTCATTAATACACAAAATACCAACATTGCTTTATTCACGTTAGAAACCCCCAAAAGTCATGTCGCACCCATAGCGGGGTGAAACTGAATGTAGCATGAACGAAGCCTATTCGCCCTTTGGCCGCTTCCGAAACGGGTCTTGACCTCTGGCAATTTTATCTAATTGATCCTTGGACAAGTTTTTTGGCCTGATGATATCCTTTATATTGGGTATAAGCTGGCTTAAAACAATCCTGATTAATTCCATCCAGAAAATAGGTGAGCGCGCGACCAGATAGGCCGCGGCACCCACACCAATCATTGTCGCCATCAGCAACAATGCATCCGTCATTTAATCACCTTGCCAGTTGTGTTGGTGCGCACTGACCACACTGCGGTCACCAATGCCACAAAGCCTGTCACAACTGAGCCATAGTCACCGATAGGCAAAATGCCTTTACCGATCAGAAACGCAAAAACAGGAGGCAGGACAGCGCGGATCACGCCGCCAATCATATCGGTGTTCATAAGTTTTATTCCTTGATTACCGTGGTTCCGCCACGGCGGCGGTTCAGCTCATTCGAGCAAACTGAAAATGCATGCCGTCGGCGCGGCGCTCGTCTTCTGATGAGCCGTCGCCATCCCAGTCTCCACCCCACACCCCGCCCAATTTCAAAAATGGCGCAACCACTTCTTCGCGGAGCGTTGCAAAATTTGGAGTCCTGTCGTGGAGTGCATTACGCGGCGCATCAAAATCCAGCGCGCAGCCATAAGCATGCATTGAAAGATGCTGCAAACCGCGCATCGGTCTGAAACAATAGGAGCCTGAAAAAACGCTCATCCCCCATTCATCAATCACCCGCTGGTCCCGCCCCGCGTTTGTCCAAACCTGGTCAAGCCATTCTAAAGTGGCGGCGGAGCATCTCCGATGAATCGGAAATTTCTTGACGGGTTTGATCATGCGCATGAAAAAAGGCGCGCTGATATTAATGATGTTCGCGCGATACCAAGCGCTCGAAACCGATGCTGCGTTATAAAGTCGAGGATCGCCATAGAAGGCAGTAACCTCGCTCTGTCTGGGCCAGGTGATCATGGGGTGTCCTTTTGAAAATGCGCGCGTTACAAAAAAGAGAAATCACCCTTCCCCCGTCGGGGGAAGGTGCCCGAAGGGCGGATGAGGGCTGTGGCCGCTTGGCCGCAGTGCCACGAGTCGGGGCTTTTTAAATTGCGTTCTGAGTACATGGTGTCCTCGCTGCGCTGCGGCCCGCATCCGTCGCTTCGCGCCACCTTCTCCCAACGGGAGAAGGATTAGATTTGTAACCTGCCTCTACTTCACCCCCGCCACCCCAAAACCAGTGGCACATATTTCCCCAATGCCGCGCCCATCGTCGCTGCAAGTCCGATCACAATCATAAGCACACGCCAGCCGCCTTTAACACTCACCACAGTATCTCTGATCTCGCGCACATCAATGCGCATGGCTTGCACATCAGCTTCAACCGCCTGCATGCGCGCTTCGAGATTGCCAATCTCGCGTTCAATATTTGTCATCACCATTGCTCATCTCCAAATCAGAATGATCAAACCGTTGCCCCCAGCACCACCCCGCCCACCGGTCACACCTGAGCCTGCGCCGCCGCCGCCTGATCCGATTGCGCCGTTGCCGCCATCGCCAGCGACCCCTGCGTTAGAAGAGCCGCCGCCTGATCCGCCGCATGCTCCAAAGGGAGCGCTTGAAAAAAATCCATCATTGCCGCGCGCGGCAGCAAGGCCACCTGCGATTGTCGGAAACCAGCCTGATCCTGTAATCTGACCGCCGGCAAAATCAGCACTCGTCGTGCCGCCACCTCCTGCTCCCCCGCATATGTTCAACCCGGTGCCCCAGAATGCTACGGTGCCAACACCGCCGGCGATGGCGCCTCCCGTCGAACCTGGAATACCGCCATAGCTCGACATTCCACCAAATGCAGAAAATGCTCCTGCGCCGGTTAAAACAACCACGGTTCCAGCTGCACCTCCAGCACCTATAGCGGCGGCACTTCCGACACCGCCGCCACCTCCACCAGCGGCACCTGACTGAACGATCAAATTTCCACGCAGGCTATTGGGCTGAACGGCCACGAATGAGACCGCGCCAGATGAACCTGTAACGGCTGGACCGCCGCCCGAACCGCCAACTGCAACGTTGGCAAAAATTACATCGGGCAATACTGAAGTGGGTAAGGAGACGCGTGTGATGGCACCCGAACCGCCGCCGCCGGAGCCGCCGCGAGCTGTGGTCACTGCTGCTGAAAATCCGCCAGCACCGCCGCCGCCCGAACCAATACAAATAATTTCAAGATGACTTTTGCCGCGCGGTTTAACAATCGACTGCCAGTCATTCGCACCCAGTGCATTTATAATCTGAACTTCAGCGCCATTCGCTAGATTTGGAACGTGTGAAAAATCCAGCATCAGTATTCACCGCCGATGATCGTCACGGCAAAGCCAGCAACCACAGTTGTACCAATTGTCGCGTTCAATCTGTAACCCGCAGGCACCGCGAAATTGAGCGGCAAAACATAATCGGGTTGCGCCGCAATTTCTGAAAGTGTTGTGGCTGGCAATGTCAGTTCCGCAAACAAGATGTTATTGCCCGCCGTCGTATTCACGCCGCCATTGTTGATAAACAGTCGAAGAACCGTGGCAACATTTGTGCCCAACGGACGCGCGATTAATTTCTGAACAAAATTGCCAGCATTATTGCCCGCTGCATTGCCCGTGAAAATGGTGGCCACAGAACCTGTGCCGTCCTTGGCTGTATTGGCCGTCGTTAAAATTGCCGGGTTCCACTGAATGGCACCCTTGGCGGAAAAAATTGGAGCAGTGTTGGCTGGCATATTTAAGTCCTCAATTGATTGTCAAAAAACGAGATTGAATTTGGCCCTGCACAGATGCGGCGATCACAAGATCAGCCGCATTGGCATAAGCCGTGGTTGCAAGAGTGGTGTTGTTGGAAAGTGCTGATGGCGTTGGCGCAGTAGGCGTGCCGGTCAATGCGGGCGAAACCAAAGGCGCCTTAGAATCCAGCGCCGCTTGTTGTGCTGTTGAAATAGGCTTGCCAAGATCAGAAGTGTTATCGGTATTGTTGATGCTCAGCGTGGTGCGCGCTTGCAACACATCAAGTGACCAAACTGTGCCCGTACCAGAAACAATGATGTCGCCTTTGTCACCATCAGTCACACCGCCACCACCGCCGCCGATCACGTCTAGGCTCGTACCGTTCTGGCGTGCGCGGAATTTACCCGTCGTGGAGTTATACCAGAGCTGACCATTAGATGGTGTCGTTGGATCAGCGGCTTGCGGATCAAGGACAGCAGTATTCCTCAGCGTTACAAGTCCAGACGTGGCAGAGACAATCAGCGATTCAAAAAATGTCGCTCCATCTGCACTTACCTTGAAATGCAGATTGTCATCCCCCGTCAAACCAACTTCAGCGCGGCCTGAAAAATTATCCTGAAACAAGAGGCTCGCGGTATTTGCAGCCGCATTCTTGTTCACCTTAAACTGAATTCCAGCGCCAATATGGTTGAACAAAACTGAAGATGAACTCACCGCCAGTTTATTCGTGGCATCAGCTGTCGCATTCACACCCAGCAGCGTCAGGTTTTGCAATTGTGTGGGCGTTGTAGAACCTATCCAACTTATACCGTCAAACACCAACAAAATATTTTCAGCTTCGACCCAAAGTCGCCAGCCTTTGCGTGGGGCCAAAAAACGCCAAGCCCCTTCCATGCGCAGCGCCACAAGGCCCGCCTGCCCCGCCCAATCGCCAGTGGGGCTCGCGGAAATCAGATAACGATCACCATCAACAATCGCGCCGGGTGGTGTGTTCAAGCTTCGTGAAATCACCGAGAGATGCAAAAGCCCATCGATCAATGACAGCGCTTCGTTATGTGTCACATGTTTTTGCGCTTGCGCCGAAGCCAGATAGGGCAGCGCAAGCAGAGGAGAATTAGGCATTGAAAGTCCTTTCAAGAATATCGCCAGCGCCAACCACCGCGCTCATCTGCGCCACGCGCAGTTTCACAGCGGCAGGAGGCGCGCCAAAATCAGTTATAAAATCTGCATTCGCGTAAAAATAATTGGGCGCGCTCAAAACCAAACTTCGTTTCAGCGTCGCACCAGAATAAATCTCGAGCCGATATTGTTCGGAAGTCTCACCCAGCGGCACTTCGGCCAGCTCCCACAAATCACCATCAATGCGCGTGCGCCTGATCCATGAAATGTTAAATCCACCAACGCCCGCCGCCATTTCAATTTGCGCTGGCCGCAATGGCCGCAGAGATTTGAGTTGCCCCGCGTAAGTCACTTCCAAATATGATGGATGACCATAATCAAATTGCGCTGGCCCCAAACGCCACGTCGCCTCAAGCCCAGCTTCAGTCAACGTCATGTCGGGCTGAACTACGGCAGCATTCAATAGAATAAAATTCTGTCCAGCAGGTCGCAGCGCCAGCATCTCAGCTTCTGATCCGGCCTGCCCGCGCAAAAATCCAGTCAACCTATAAACATTATCCGCAATCAAACTGGCTTTTTGAAATTGAACTATTTCATAGCCACTCGCGGCAGTGCCAAGCACAGCTGTGTTGGCACCGCCTAACATTTGATCGGTACTCACCGAAGCCAGCGCACCGTAACGCAATTGAACATCAAGACTGTTGTTGTAATCCACACGGTGGGGCGTTCCCGCAGCCCACGCATTCAGCGTTGTGCCCAGTGTCGCCTGTTGCGACAGCAGTCGGTTGAAATTGAAACTCAAAGCTCCGGTCTTTTTAACCATCGCCAAACTTCCAGGCCACGGGCTTTCCTGCGCCGCCACCCACGGTGCAGCAGAACCCGAAGGTGCCACCAATGCCAAATCAAAAATCTGCGCATCGGGCTTACCAAAAATCTTTGGTGCAAGATTCGCACCCAATCGTTCAATTGCAGGTGGTGCTTCATAGACCGCAGGGTCATGGCCCACCGCTTCAATCTTCCGCGCTGCTCCCGCAGCCACGGCTTTCACGCGCCACAAGCCCCCGCCCACATTCAAAACATCGCCAGCCTCAACCCATTCAAAGCGCGGCGATAATATAAACTGCGCTGACTCTCGCGCGGCCCAAGCTTCCTCCAAAGCCACATCAACCCGCGCTTGCGCTTGCGCTTGGCTCAAAGCCGCTGGCAAATTCATATTGATCTCGCGCGAACTTCCGGTTCCGCTCTTTAGCCTCGAAACAGTTGCGCTGCGATAATCGAGTCCAGACTCGGCATAAATCAGCCGCACAGCCGAAGCCATTTCAGTTTCTTGCGCGCGGGTGTGATTGAAGATTGATTGAGCAGCATTCTCCTCAACCAAATCATCACTGGCCACATTAACAACACTCAATGTGCGACGCGCGCGAAATTTCAGCTTGCCTTCAGACTCAACAGCATCAATTGCAAAGCTCTGCAACAATCGTTCCAGTGCATCACGCGCCGACATGGGCCGATCAAGCACAAAGCCGTCGACCAAACCTTCAACACCCGAAACATCAACATCAGCAAATCCAAATCGTGCAGCAATTGATGTGATCAGATCGCCGATATCTACAGCACCAATGCGCCCGTTCAGCCAATGGCCCTTGGCGTAATTGGCGCTATCGCCCCACACATCAGACCTTGCCGGAAATGCTGGAAACGGCCTTGCATCCCAAGCCCAATAGAAAATGCGCTTTGCATCCACCATAGGCGCACCATATACATTCGAAACTGGATTGCCCGCCGAAGTCGTACCCCAATAGTCCTGCATCACGCGCAAAAATACATTTTGAATCTGCGCGTCTTGCTGCCCACCCGAGTAATAGGGCCACAGGCTCTCGGATGATCTCGCATCATAAAACGCATTGGGTGCGTTGGTACCTTTATCAATCGCGGGGCAACCTGCCTCCGTAAACCAAATCGGTTTTGATTGCGGCACCCACATTGTGGCCGTTCCAGACTGAACGCCTAAAGGCCTGTTGAAATGCTGGTTCTTCCACCAATTCAAAAAATCTTTCGAACGATAAACCCAAGGCTTGCCATATGCGCCATCAACAATCGGTGTTCTTAACTGACCGTCGCGGTCGAGTTGTGATGCATAAAACCAATCATAATTCTCGCCGCTGGCAATGCGGTTCTTCAAATAGTTGCGATCATAAATACTGCGCGTGCCAGCATCATAATCCAGGTGCGAATTACCATCGCGCCAATCAGATAGCGGTTGATAATTATCAATACCGATGAAGTCGATTGATAATGACGACCACAGTGGATCGAGATGAAAATACACATCGCCCGAGCCATCGCGTGGCTGATGCCCAAAATATTCTGACCAATCCGCACCGTAAGAAATCTTAGCGCCGGGCAAAATCGTTTTCACTTCAGCAGCGAGAATCTGCAAGGCCGCAACAAATGGATAAGTATTGGCCGACGAACGCAAAGTGGTGAGCCCCACCATTTCACTGCCCAACAAAAACGCGTCCACGCCGCCCGCCGCCGCACACAGCTTGGCATAGTGCAACACCATGCGGCGGAAGCTCCACTCCGCAGGGCCAGAATAATTTACGGTGTTTCCAGAAACGGAAAACTGCGCAGGTGTCGCCGCGCCCACGAAACTCGTAATCTGCGTTGCAGCCGCAGCCGTTTTATCCGGCGTACCAACACGGCCCGGTGCAATGCTCGCCGTCACGCGTCCGCGCCAAGGATAGACTGGTTGCGCTGCTCCCCCATAAGGATCAGCCAACGCATTGCCCGCAGGCACATCCATCAAAATAAATGGATAGAACATCACCTTAATGCCGCGCGCGCGCATGTCTTGAATAGCGCGGATCACACTCGCATCCGACGGCGTTCCACCGAATGCTGATTGTCCGTTCACTTGGCTCACTAATTTTGCCGCAGATCTCCCAATACCGGAAACTTGCCAATCATAAGGGCTGGTCACTTTGCTAGCGCTATCAACACCTGGCCTGATGGTGCACTGTCCGCAGCGCAGATCATCACCAAACCAAGCCACCACCAGTGATGCAGCATCAATGTTTTTACAATTGGCCTGCAACTGATCAAGCGACACAGTCCAATCACTGTTGGTTGCTGATACATGCGCATTTTCACTGGCCGTCACACCAACACTCGCGGTGCGCGTCACTAGAGTGGTGTCATAACCAAACTCAGTCGAACCCGGAATAATGCTCAGCGCTTTCACAGCACTCGCCGCATCATTGCCTTTGCGTATCACCTCAAACGAAAATTGCGGCATGCGGTTGCCAAAGCTGGCCAGCGGCAAACGCTCAAAAACAATATAGGCCAGACCACGATAAGCAGGTGCTGAAGCAGCTCCTTCAATGGCTGCAATCAAACTATCAGCACTTTGCGTTTCCGTGCCCAGATACAGACGTGGCGCGTAAGCGGCAATGTCCACTTCCTTGCCGTCCGCCCACACGCGGCCAATATCGCTGATCTCACCTTCGCAAAGTCCAACCGCAAAATTTGCAAAATAGGAATATTCAGTGCTGGAGTTTTGGGCCCCGCCGCCCTTGCCCGATGCTGACTGCGTTGTGGTTGTCGCCACTTCAACAAGATTGCTCGACCAGATCACTTGGCCTGCAATGCGCATGCGTCCGTAAACAACAGGAATGGGCGATCCTTCTTCAGATGACATGACGCGCAGCGAACCGAGCCTCGGGCCCTCGCGGTGGGTTGATTGTCCAAATAACTCTTGATCAATTAAACTTCCCACAATGCCGCCCACAGCGCGGCCAATAGTGCTCCCAATCGGGCCACCTAAAAATCCGCCAAGTGCAGCACCGGCATATTGCAGAACAACAGTTGCCATTATGCTTGTCCCTCAGGAAAACGAAATGCGAAAGCCAAGCGCCGCAACCACCAAGAATTCAGCGCCGCCTCGCTTACGCAAGCGCCCTCTTGGGCATGAATCATCCGTGTACGGTCTATTGCAATGCCAGCGTGTTTAGCTGGCAAATGCGGCTTCCACCGAAACAGCAGAACGTCACCTGCTTCAAACACCAGCGGCGGCACTTCAATCAAATGCCTGCGCCCAGCTTGAGCCAATGTCTCCTCCAAACCAGCCTCTGCCCAATCGGGCGCATAGGCAGGTGGCAGTTCTGGCTCCTCGCCAAAGCGCTCACGCCACACGCCGCGCACGAGGCCTAAGCAGTCGCACCCCACATTTTTCAAACTCGCCTGATGCCGATAAGGCGTGCCAAGCCAGCCCATGGTGAGGGTGATGATGGTGTTTTGATTGGTCATGAAGGTTCTCTAAATCAAAAATCACTTTTTAATTACCCTTCCCCCGTTGGGGGAAGGTGCCCGAAGGGCGGATGAGGGCCGCAGCGAAGCGAGGACAACAAGCACTCAGAACCTTATTTGAAAAGTCCCGACTTGAGCTACTGCGGCCTAAAGGCCGCAGCCCTCATCCGTCGCTTCGCGCCACCTTCCCCCGACGGGGGAAGGGTGAATACTTTCACCCCACCCTGCTTGCCCCATCATTCACGCCGTCCTTGCTCGCCACAGCCATCACAAAATCGCTGCCAGGCATATGCGGGAAGCCGCGAAAATTTATCTGATTGGCGAACTTCGCTTTGCAGGTAGAAAATTGTTTATCGCACCCAGCATTCAAAATAATCTGCTCGCCTGCAGACACCACAAATTTCGGCGCTTGCCATAAATCAATCCGCGCCGAAGTCGAAAATGCACGGTGTCGTTTTACAGCAAGCGACCGCCCCGCATTCGGCCCCGTGCTCCAACTCAAAACACCGCGCGTAAACCAATCATCGACAAAGCCACTTAAGCCCGAAACATCGAAACTATTCTCGCGCACCGCCGTAATCGTCGCCACGCCACGGTAAGCACTCACATTCAAATTCACGCTACAGCGCGCATCACCCAAAATCGCGTCGCAGCCAAATTGAAACAAGCGACCCTTGGGTTGATTCATCAAATGTGCAAGCCCACGCACTTCCGCTTTGAAATGCCCCTGCCCATAGCTCACTTCACCAAGATGGCCTTTGCGTTGCAAAATGCGCTGCGCCACATCCTGCCAATTCACCCGCCAAATTTCGATCGCCGCATGATCATAATCTCCCGCGTTCAATCGCGCTTCATCAAGCTGCGCTGATTTTAACGCGCCGGAAGCTTCAAGATTATCAACCGCAAAACCCAACGTTGAATGAATTTCAGACGATGAAAAACCAGCCTGCGCTTCAAAATTAACACCGTCGAAAACAACCGTCTCGTCATGATCGGTAAATCCAATGATCTGTCCAGAGCGCAATGTCAGCTTCCAACACGAACACAGCGTCGTCGTGCCGCTGTCCAAATGGGTTTGTAACCCTGCGGGTAAAGTCCTCATGGCCGCACCTCAATCAATGGAATATGCGGAATTTCACCGCCTGCGAAATGCGCAAGATTAATGGTAATGGCATCAGCATCAAACCGCACGGGCACGTCAAATTCAAATCCGGCGGTGATCACAGCGCCAATCGCCGGGATTGATCCAAAATTGAATGTAACAATACCTGTCAACACATTCACTGTGAATTGCGTCGTCGTAATGCCGTTTACCGCAACGCGAACCGTGCCAGCCACGGGGGCATTAATCGCTCGCAAATAGTTCCTTGTGCCCGTGCCATATTTCTTTACCAGTTGAAAAGCAGCGGTCACACCATCGCCTGTGCCAATATTCTGATCAGTTGCCGCAACAGTAGCTGTCGCCGAACAAGATTTAAAATCCGCAAAATCTTTCCAGCGAAACGCATAAAGCCGCCCACGCCGCTCTTCAAAAAATGCCACAATATTTTGAATGTCGTCGAGTGACTTCACACCAAAGCCTGCGTTGTAACTGCGCTTTGAATTGGCCCAACGCGCATTGCGTTCCTCGCGGCCTGATGCGGTTGTCACCACATCGGTGCGGCGTTCGGCAGTACCAGTGCTGCCCCGCGAAATCGCCGTTGGAAATCTTACATTATCAAATGGCATCTCAAAGATTCCTTTGTCCGCGCATAATCGCTTGCGCCATTTGCGCTGCAATCTGGCCTTGCGATTGATTGAAGCTCTGAAGATCCGGTGTTGAAATATTCACCGTCACATTCACGCCTCCGCCGCCGCGAACCCCCAACTTGCCATCTGCCCCTCGTGATAGCGGCATAATCGCCTCTGGCCCCGCCTCGCCCATCACGCCTGTTCCGCCACTCATCGGAAACAACATCGGGCTGTTTACCACCCCGCCATCGGCGAAAGGTGTTATGCGGCCATTGTTAAAAGCGTTGCCACCCGCATTGGCCAGCACTCCGCCCAATAAATTGCCCACCAAATTGCCTAGTGGTTTGAGCGCCGCCGATAATGCGGACTGGCTGAGTGATAATACAAGCGACCGCATAACATCGCCTAAGCTCTTGCCGTGAATGACAGCACTGGCAAATGAAGTAACCAGCTTATTGCCGAAGCTATCGGCCAGTTGCGACAAGTCTTGCATCTCGGTGCGCAGCGCCTGCGTGCTTGCAGCCAGTGCATTCAGATTTTGTGTATTTGTGTCGGTCATTCGTCGGGAAACCTTTTCATTAATTCGTTCAGTTTCTGGCGCAGCATTGGCTGGGAGGGGGCACCAAATGCCGCTGCAATTTCGCGCGGCGTGCTGCGCCAGAATTCGGAAGGGCTAAGCCGCAATGTGCCAAGCCCCAATTGCATCAACCGCGCCCAAGGGAATCGGGGCTTCGGCTTTTTCATAAATTACCTGCGAAGGTTGCTTTCAAAAGCTCGGCTACAATGCGCAAATATCCAGCAGCCCCACCCGCCACAGAAAGCTTCGAGACCTCATCATCGCTGAATGTAAATCCAGCACCGCGCAGTCCAGCACCGATCACTTTAATAGCGTCTGTCGCTTTAATGCGCCCGCCTTCAAAGCGTTCGGCAATGGCTACCATATCTTCGCCGCCATAGGCATGTTCGATCTCGGCGAGTGCACCTAACGTGAGCACCAGCGTATAACTTTGTCCGCCCAATTCAGCTTCAATTTCACCACGATGTCGATTGGCCATGTTGCACCTCAAATTGCTG
>CAXTKH010000034.1:0-33964 GCA_964244815.1 uncultured Aestuariivirga sp.
TTTCGATGCCTTTGGAAAAAGTCCGCAAGGTGATGAAAATCGCCAAGGAACCAATCTCGCTGGAAACGCCGGTGGGTGATGAAGAAGATTCACATCTGGGTGACTTCATCGAAGACAAGGGCGCGATTTTGCCGATCGATGCTGCCATTCAAGCAAACTTGCGCGAGACGACAACGCGTGTGCTGGCTTCGCTGACACCGCGTGAAGAACGTGTGCTGCGTATGCGGTTTGGTATTGGTATGAATACGGATCATACACTCGAAGAAGTGGGACAGCAGTTTAGCGTGACGCGCGAGCGGATCAGGCAGATTGAGGCGAAAGCGCTGCGCAAGCTGAAGCATCCGAGCCGGAGCAGGAAGTTGCGGTCGTTCCTCGACAATTAAATTATGAGGGAGTAAAGTCGCGCGATGCTAAAGCCGGTGATATTTACGATTACTGCGATTTGGGACGACGAAGCTGCTGTGTGGAGTGGGCATTGCGATGCTATTCCAGCGGCGGCTGATGCTCCAACGCTCGACGGCGTGATGGAAAAGATCAACGCTATGGCCATGGACTTATTGCCCGATAACCATCCCGGCGTTGAACCAAGTTCAGTCTATTTACAAATTACCGCAATGCGTGAAGCCGCTGCTGCTTGATGGCGCCGCAGTTTGATCGGCCTTTGCGTGATTTATTGAAAGCTGCGGGCTGTTTACCCGTGAGGCAGGGTAAAGGTAGCCACGAAATTTGGTATAGCCCGATCACAGAAAAGAACTTCTCCGTGCCAATAGGCATACCCAGTCGCCACACCGCGAACGCGATTTTGCGTCAGGCGGGATTGCAAAAAGGGTTTTGAAAATTTTTCAGTTCGCGAAGCATGACAGCTTTTCCCTACTGCCATTGCTGTTCATCAGCCTCGTCAATATTGCTTTTGGAATATATCTTGCTGCGTTTGTAACGTCCGCTTCCGATCCGATACTGATTTTCACTCTATTTTTTATAGCCTGCTTTACTTTTCTTGTTCTGAAATTGCTGAGGCGGCAATGGAGGAACGCCACTTCGCTTTTTTTCGCACTCCCGTTGTGTGGAATAGCCAGTGTCTATTTGGATAGGTTGGGTCTCGATGGTGCGTTGGCCGGCTTTTGGATAGGCTACCCATACTATCAATCACAAGTCACTATTGGCAATGCGCAAAGGTTCAAATGGTCCGAAGATGGCATCTTTTTGGGCGGTGGTTGGGTTAATAATTTGGTTTATGATCCCTCAGATACTGATTGGAATAGTCTTGTTTTACATAAACCTGCTCAAAACAATGCGCTTGGTTTGGGGTATGTGACACAAATCAAGATCGCTAGTAAGGATAATTGCGATATGAGAACATTGAAGCGCTTGGGTTCTCATTGGTACTTCGAGACCCAGTATTATGGTGGCCGGTTTATTTGCGAGTGAATATGGCTGCCGCATCCAACTTTTTTACTTGCCGCTATTTGGTTGCGTGGGCGATCCTCTATTTGCTGTTTGGCCTAATCAACATCGTCTTTGATCACTATTGTAATTGGACGGATGCCTTAGCAATTTCAGCTTTTGTTTTGACTTCTATCTGGGGCCTCTTTTGGTTTTTCCGCAACCACAATCGGCGAGCAGCATCTGTTCTATTGGCGCTACCCATTTTATGGGGTTGTGACTTTGCATTAACGGCGATTGGTGTCGATGCGGTGCAGCGCAGCTTTTGGTTGACTTACCCATACTATGTTTTTCAGATTGATGAAGACAAAGCGAAATCTTTTCAATGGGCTGAAAGCGTGTGGTTGCTCGGAGGTGGGTGGCATTACACCTTGCTCTATGATCCAGCGGAGGTCAACTGGAACGAATTTTCTTCAGATGCAGGTAGCGATAGAAGTTATCTTATTGGCACGCGCAATAAAACCCTAGCACTCAAGACGGATGCCGGTGACGAACGACGAGAAATGCGACATCTGGGCGGCCGCTGGTATTTTCAAAGTTTTGAAAATGGCGAGGGGTTGTTTTGACGGAAGCTTAGAGCTGTTTGATCAACGTCTGTTTCATTTACCCACCCGCGCCGCATAGCCGTCCACAAGTGCCCTGATCATTTTCTGATAAGGCACGCGTTGTTTCTTGGCTTCGCTTTTGAAGAAGTCGATGCTGCGGCGGGAAAGGCTTAATGTGACTTTCACATTGTCATCGCGCGATACCAGTTCCGAAGGTGGCGGCAGAAAGTCTTTGATGATTTTGACCTTGCTGATTTCACCTTTGGTGTATTCAATTTTGCTTTTCATAAATCTGTTTTCCTTTCCGCCAATATCCAGCTCCAAAAATGCGAATGCGGCCATCTCGCCATGTAAACCTCACAGTTAGAATTTCATCTTCCACTGCGTCGTTGAAAATTCAACGCCATGCTTTTCGATGTTTAAGCGATCTTTAACATCGTCCCATTCAAAGCTTGGATCGCTGTCATTTATATTGACGAGTTACCATATTTTTGTATGGCTGTCGAAAGTGGATAGAAATGCGTTTAGCCCTCCCTCATCTATTCCATCCGTCTTCGCTGCGCTTCGCCATACGGGCCACTTTCTTCTCCTGTTGAATGAACGGGAGAAGACTTTTGTCGCGTTCTCGGAAGGCTAAAATCTAGTCACCACCCTTAATGCGGTCCCAGAAATCTTCGCGGTTGTTGGTTTTTGGGAATTGCTCGGTGATGAGCGGCTTATCCAGGAATTTACAAAGTGGTGCCCAGCCGTTTTTTACTTCGTAAACCAGCAGTCGCTTTTTGGGCAGACCTGCGATGACGGCGTTGTTATGCGCGTCGAACGCTGTCACCAACGCGTCATGGTCTTGGGTTGGCGTAAAGCCAGCCTTGCCCAGAACGGCGATGCCCATTTCAATGAATGGCCGCATGTGCGGTGGGGCCTGGTCTAATCCTGCGATCAGTTTCTGGATCGTTTCTGAAAAACTTTGCGCCCAGCTTTTGGCGCTGCGCAGCGTGAGAACAAATTTTGCGTTAGGATTTTCCTGCGCGAGCTCATTCCAGAATGAAGCGGTTGGCCAATCGACGGCGGATTTAAAGCCGCTGTAGTTCTTTGCCCAGTCTGGTTTGCCTTGCGCGGCGGACATCCAGAGTGGAACGTGAACGGGCGGATCCTTGATGACATCTTCCATGTGATGGCACGGGCCAGCACCAAGTTTTTCCAGTGCAAGTTTTAGGGAGTAGGTTCCAGTGCGGCCTACTCCGGCTCCGATAACGGTAAGAGACATGACATCCTCCTCCGCCCCCGTTAAGCTGCAAGGGCGCAGCCCTTCTGCATATCAATTTATCATTTAACAGAATGAACAGCAAGCTTGGAGGCCGGGATGTCGCGTTTTGCTATCTGGAAACCACTCTCGTAATAGATGGATGGGGCATTGGTGGGGCCCCATCCTGATTCAACTAGGCCTGCGGCACATACATATAAGCGCCATCTTTTTTCTCGGCCATGCCAATGCCGGGGTAGGGCCAGTGGTAGCCAAGTAATTTCTTCTTGCCTGCTGATGCCATGTCTAAAAGTTTTTTGCGATTGGCGATGGCTGTGTTGTGATCAGCATCGAATGCGAATTTCCAATCAGGGTGGGCAAAGAACACCATCGGGTTGGTGATGGCATCGCCGGTTACGATCATGCCATCGCCGCCTGCCAGTTCAAATGATACGTGGCCTGGTGTGTGGCCTGCGGTGTCCAGCGCCATGATGCCTGGCAAAACTTCGGCACCCGACTTAAAAAGTTTAATCTGGTCTTTTAGTGCGCCAAGTTGTGATTGTGTGCCTGTCACCATGCCTTG
Source organism: uncultured Aestuariivirga sp. (assembly GCA_964244815.1). Taxonomy (GTDB): domain Bacteria; phylum Pseudomonadota; class Alphaproteobacteria; order Rhizobiales; family Aestuariivirgaceae; genus Aestuariivirga. The sequence continues at coordinate 3,812 of CAXTKH010000034.1, forward strand.
CATTTCCTTTGGCATTTTGCTGGCAAGATCTGCTGCCGTCCAGAAGTTCCATTCGGTTTCGCCCATGTGGAAACTGGCCTTCGAAAAGACTGGCTTTCCGTCTTTGCCAATCGTGCCCCAGCAATGATCAGGGTGAGCGTGGGTGAATATCACTTTGGTGATTGCTGATGGATCAACCCCTGCGGTCTTCAGGCTTTCCAGAACTTTGCCTGCGGTTGGTTGGAAGCCGCCACCTGAACCTGTGTCCATCAAAATCATTTCGCTGCCAGATTTCAGAAGAAGCGGACTGGCTTCAAATTGAATTTTATCGGCTTGCACCATGGTGCCCAGAAGCTTGGCGACCTCTTCGGGCTTTCCGCCTGAATCAATCAGAGCTAGTGGCAGCAGCAATGTGCCATCGCTCACCACTGTTACGTCATAGGCACCCTGTTTAAATGCATAAGGCCCCGCAAGAGCCAGAACATTTTTGGGCAAAATGCCAGCGGCGATCAGCCCTGCGGCTGCGCCTAAAAACTTGCGGCGGTCGACGCGGATTGTAGCTTTTGAATTTAATGAGGTTGGAAACATTGGCGCGCTCCTTCGTTACAGACTATAACCGTCTTGCACCGAACCTAAGACGATTATGTAACAATGCAAATCACAAATATTTGTTATTGTCACAATGGAACAAATTGAGGGAAGCGAAATGGCATTTTGGGATAAGTGGTTTGGAAGTGCTGCAGTCGATAGCACGCCGACCAAGTCAGTCGAATATAAAGGCTTCACCATTGAAGCGCGGCCCTACAAGGATGGTGGGCAGTTTCAATTGGCTGGCGAGATTCTGAAAGATGGCAAGACTTATCGTTTTGTGCGCGCCGATAAATTTACTGATAAAAATGAAGCTGCTGATATTGCGATTTCCAAAGGTCAATTGATTATTGATCAACAGGGTGAAAGTATTTTCAAATAATGAACCGCCGTAAAGTATTGGCTGGGAGACTGTGGCGCAACGCGGGTTGGGCCATTGGTATTATTGCTGTAGCATTGGCCTTTGGTATGATCGGCTATGCGTATTTTGGTTCCTTGGGTTTAACGAAGTCATTTGCCAATGCAGCCATGATTTTATCTGGCATGGGTCCGCTCGATCAGATGCCGACAAAATCTGGCGAAGTGTTTGAAGGCATTTATGCATTGCTCAGCGGTTTGTTATTTCTGGCAGTTGCAGGCTTTGCCTTGGCACCAGCACTGCATCATATTCTGCGCGGCTTTCATCTGGAAGATGAAGAGGCCGAGGAGAGAGCTGAGCGCAACTCAAAGAAGTAATTATTTCTGGCCGATCACATAATTGAAGCTGATGCTGATGCGCAAACCTTCAGCGCGGTTCAGCGGCACTTCATGGCGCAGATAGCTTTCCCACAGCATCACAGTTCCTTCATGCGGGGTTTCGCTGATGTGATGCTTCATGGCGCGCGGCGCTTTATCGAGGCGCGAAGGTGCGGCCATCATCATGGCATGGCGTGGGTCTTCAAACACGATTGGCCCGGCACCCGGCGGCACTGCCACATAGTAAGTTCCGCTGATCACTGAATTGGTGTGGATGTGCGATGTGTGGCTGCCGCCTTCGGGCATCACGTTGACCCAGAGTGAATCGCAAACCGGCTTTCCACCTCGGATATTCCAATGCAGTTCCTTGGCAAAATCAGTAGAATGTTTGTCAAGAATTTTTACCAGTCGGGCGATGGCTGGAATTTGCTCTGCCAGATCATCTTGCGTGGCGAAAGATGTGTAGCCTGGATAGCCATGCTTTTCGCACCAGCGCTGGCCTGCGACATCGCCAGCCGCCAATTCCAAAGCTGCGTCGTGCAACTGCATGTTCATGCGTTCAGGTGCCGGTAACTCAGCGCGGTAGAGGAGGGTGGGGAAAAGGGATTGAATGTTGCTCATCGCCTGACATAACGCGGAATTTTACTTCTCACAACAGGCTGGCTAATGTTTGGTGAAAGAGGAAAGCTATGCCCCGCAAAATCACCGTTGCTGCTGCACAATATAATCTCGATCCGGTCGTAGATGTTTTGGCTTACCGCGCCAAGATCACGCGATGGGTGGAGGATGCCGTGGGGCAGGGTGCCGAAGTATTGGTGTTTCCTGAATATGGGGCGATGGAGCTTTGCTCCATAGGCAATAAAGGTGGTGATTTGAAACTCAGCAAAATTGCGGTTTCAGATTTCTACAGTGAGATCACAGCGCTGCATCAAAGCTTGGCAAAGAAAAACGGCGTTACGATTATTGCTGGTAGCGCGCCCGATGTGAAAGCGGAGCGAGCTTGTAACGTTGCCCAAGTGTTTGGCCCGAGTGGTGCTGTTGAAAATTTTAAAAAAATTATGCCAACTCCCAGCGAACGTGAAGTTTGGAATATCATGGGTGGTCGCGAGCTGAAGGTGTTTGATATTGGCAAAGTTAAATTCGGCTTGGTGATTTGCTATGATATTGAGTTTCCACTTTTGTCGCGGGCATTAGCAGAAGCTGGAGCTGAAATTATCTTGGCACCATCCGACACTGAAACCGAATGGGGCTATTGGCGCGTGCGCACGGGCGCTATGGCACGGGCATTGGAAAATCAGGTTTACACGGTGCAGGCGCCGCTCATTGGCGCTGCACCGTTTTGCGAGTTCACCAACACGCACTACGGCGCGGCAGGAATTTTCGCACCTTCTGATAAGGGCTTCCCTGCTGGTGGCGTGATCGCTTTAGGTGAGGCCAATGTTCCCGGGTGGACTGTTGCAACGCTTGATCTCGACGCAATGCAGGCGCTTCGAAACGGCGGCAATGTGCAGACGTTTAAGCATTGGCCGGAACAAATGGGCGCTGGTGAATTGCCTAAGGCACGTGTTATAGATCTGCTGAAACAAGCATAGGATTTTTAATGTCACTTCCCACTCATTTGCGCGATGGTTATGCGCGGTTTCGCGCCGGGCGATACGCCGCTGAAGCCGACAGATATGAAAGGCTGGGAGCTGGCACGCAAAAACCAAAACTGATGATTATCGCATGTTGCGATTCTCGCGCTGCGCCCGAAACTATATTTGATGCTGGGCCAGGTGAAATTTTTGTGGCACGCAATGTAGCCAATCTGGTTCCGGCTTATGCGCCTGACGGCAAACACCATTCGACTTCAGCTGCTATTGAGTTTGCAGTTTTATCTCTGGGTGTGAAAGACATTGTAGTTATGGGCCATGGCAGATGCGGAGGGATTAAAGCTGTGGTTGATGGTGGTGATCCACTTTCAGCTGGAGACTTTATCGGCAAATGGATGAGCGATGTGCGCGATGTGGCAGCAGGCGTGCGACATGAGCACGGCGAACACGAACATCTTGCCACGCTTGTTGAGCGCGCATCGGTGGAGCACTCGCTTGCTAATTTACGCACTTTCCCGTGGCTGCGTATGCGCGAGAATAAAGGTGAATTGGGAATGCACGGGGCATGGTTTGATATAGGGCTAGGCGAGTTGCATGTTTATGATGATGTGGGAAATGGTTGGAGTGTTGTGTGAGGTGAGCTGCAACGTGTTTGTTTAATACAAAAATGGTGGGGAAAACAAAATGACCAAGGCAGCTTTGATCAAAAGCGCGCAGCCTGAAAAAATCATTTATGATTTAGGCGCGAATGTTGGTTCAAACTTGGAATACTATCTCAAGAAAGCTGACAAAGTTGTAGCGGTGGAAGCAAATCCAGTTTTGGCTGAAAATTTGCGAACAAAATTTGCGAATGCCATATCGGCTGGTAAACTGTTCGTTGAGCAGTCCGTTATTTCCGCCGGTAAAAACGCCGAAAGGGTGCCTTTCTACATTCACAAATTGCACAGTGCCATCAGCCAATTTCCGAAACCCGATGACGCAATTCTGGATCAGTTCGACTGTGTTTTATTGCCGAGCAAATCGATTGTGGAAATCGTCAAGAAGTACGGAGCGCCATGGTACATAAAAATAGATTTGGAACACTATGACGCGATTATTTTGAAGGCGCTATTTGAAAGCAATATTCGGCCACCCTTCATTTCGGCCGAAGCGCATCATCCAGATATTTTAATAATGCTAGCTGGGATCGGCGGATACAAAGCATTCCAGTCGATCGACTCTTACATAATTCCAAACCGATTTAAAAATTTTGCGATCCGGACTTTGAGCGGAGCCGAAAAATATTCATTCGTTTATCACTCTGCAGGTCCATGCGGTGATGATCTGGGAAGTGAATGGTTGACGGCCGAAAACTTAATGGGTCAGTTAGCCGTTGAACGTTTCGGTTGGAAAGATATCCATGCAACAACTGAGTATGTTGCCACTGCATCTTGTAGGCCGCATCTAAAAATCTTGCGAATTGCCAAACTGCTTTGGTTGATCAAGCGCGCTTTGCGCTACCCTAAATCGATCATTCCGCCTGCCTGATTGCGGTATCTGGATTAGCTCATCAGGGATCAATATTTTTGCGTTTGTGAAACACTTTGCAAGCTCCAGCCTTGCTTCAAATCCCGCTTCAAGATTAGTGCAGTTGATAATGCCTAAACGAAATCCTCCAGGTGGCATCGGGTGCAGTTCGTCAGGTTTTAATTCGTGGAAAGTTAATTGCAGGCTGGTAACAAAAGGCATGGCGCGGATTTTTGCTTGGGCCTCTGTAGTTGGATAGCGGAATGGGCCGCCGTGGCAAGCAAATAGTGGAACTGAATAGCCTTCTTCGTCCGCTGATGTGGCGTGTCTCCAAGTTTTTTTTGCATATAAATTGATCAAGCTTTCGAGCCATCGAGATCCGTAGAGATCGCACCATTGATCGGCAAAGCGCAGATGGCATTCGATAATGTGGCCGCCAATGGTTTCAAAGTTCATCATACCCACATAGTTCGTCATGTGTCGCATGGTCCAGGCGCGCAAAAATGTTTCGAGTTCAGGCATGGGGCTGGCGTGGATGATCCAATGCTTGAACATGCCTTCGTACCACACTGTTCCTGTTGCGTGGCGCAGCCATTTAATGTCGCCATCAATTATTGCGCAGTCTGTTGAAATATGATTTCCTTCAAAATATTCCATCCACATGTGGCATTGTCTGGAATGTTTTTTAAATTCAGCCTCCGTGTAAATTACTTTTCCGCCAACACCCATGCCTTTCAAGTTTATATTGGGTTTTGAAAATACTGGAAATTTAGTTGGAGGATTTTCGCACATGCCAGATCTTATGGATTGGCTTCGTGCAATTTCAAGCTTGTCATAGATCCATGCTTGTTCTGGATATAATTCCACGCAGTCTGAATCATCAGTTGGAATAATCACATTTGCAGGGCAATGTGCTTTATCAAAAAACTGAAACCGCCAAGGGTCGCGTTCACATATGGGCACGTTTAAAACTCTGCTGCCAATTTATTCCACCGCAATGGCGGATTACCAAACTCATTGCTCATACAACTGTTTGCAGCGCTTCAAGTTCCCTGTGAAATTTGTTGATATCGATCAACGCGGGGACGGTTAAGATAAAATCGAAACATCCAAGAAATCGGAAAAATAACATTTCTTGCAGCATGATGAAAAAATGATTTCCAATTGAAAATTGCTGACTCGATCATGGTGCGCTTCGAAGCTAAAGGTGCGATGTCCGATACGCCGACGGACTGTTGGAACATCGGTTTGTCCAATACAGCAGTACGCAAACCTGCAACTCCAGTCCAAAAATCATAATGGTCAATATTAAACCACATCTTATCAACTGACAGACATTTTTTGGCTCCTTCGAGCGTCAAAAGTTGTGCTGCAGCACCATAACTTGCCTCATTGACGGCCCGCTGACCCAAAACATTGTAGACTTTTTTGTCAAGCGGAATTGGGTGCCATACACGCAAAGTAAGTCTTTCAAGGCGCAGTTGATCTAAGCCGAGTTCACTTAAATCGAGCTTGGTAATGCGATCATCCCAATTGATTGCCAAGGCATCGTCCTCGAAAATCAAAGCTTGGGGAATATTTTGATCAATCATTTTTTGCCACGCAATACGGTGGCTATGGAACACCCCTATCTGGCCAACTGGTGGATTTTCGAAATTGTTGTAGGCACGTGCTTTCCACCACTCCACCAAATTTTTTACCGAAACATGTTTTGCGTCGACCGCTGAAATACGTTCGAACTCTAAACCGAGCTTGCTCAATTGCGATGTAATCTCGCCAAGCCGATCTGGTCGTCGATCTAGATTAATAACGTAGACTTTCATTTTATTCGGTGTTCCAGATTAGATTGGGTCACGACTGGCGTTTTAGTTATTTAATTTCCCACGTGATATTTACGTCAACCGAAATCACCTGCGACCCCTGTGCAATCGGCACAGGTGCTGAATCAGCCGCCATTGACTTGGCGCGGTTGAACATGACGGGTGGCTCTGTCATCCCGCCGCCCTCGGAGATCGACATGACGTTTCCAAGATTGATGGATGCAGCATCAGCATAAATCTGCGCTTTATGCATTGCATCTTTCACAGCCAATTTTCGCGCTTCGTCCATCGCTGCATCGGGATTGGAAACTGAAAATGAAATACCGTTGATCTGGTTCGAGCCTGATGAAACAGCTTTATCAAGCAACGCGCCCAAACCATCAATTTTCTGGATGATTACTGTTACCTGGTTGGTTACATCATACCCCACAAGTTTTGGAACCTGGCCGCCGTTTTTGCCGTAATCCAATCGTGGATTAACGGAGAAATTGGACGTGGTAATGTCTTTGTCTTCGATGTTTGCGGCCTTCAAATTGGCCATGAGTTCAGTCATCGCTTTAGTGTTGGCATCCAGTGCGGCGCGAGCGGTTTCCGCAGAGCTCATAATGCCCATATTGATCGCCGCCATATCAGGGACGGCGCGCACTTCGCCGTGACCGCTTAGTGAAACAATTCTACTCATTTTGACCTCATCTGCAAGAACTGGGTTTGCCGCTAAAAGCGTGGCTAATAAAATTGAGGTCAAAAATAATTTCATCATTTATCCTTTCGTTGAAAATCCAATATAGGAAAAAAATACGGCACAATTATGACCAGTTGAAAATTATCTGAAAGGCGGTTCATCGAAGCTGCGAAGCTTCCTTGAATGCAAGCCCTCGCGGCTGGCGCGCAGTTTGTTAATTGAGGCTAGCCCAATCATCAAGTGTTCGGCCACAGCTCGGTCATAAAACGCATTGGCCGCACCAGGTAATTTGATTTCGCCGTGCAGCGGTTTGTCAGAAACACAAAGCAGGGTGCCGTATGGAACGCGGAATCGGTAACCTTGGGCTGCAAGGGTTCCTGATTCCATATCAACCGCAATAGCGCGAGAAAGATTGATACGCTTTCTTTCCATCGACCAGTGGAGTTCCCAGTTCCTGTCATCATAGGTCACCACGGTTCCAGTGCGCAGGCGTGCTTTGAGTGCGTCGCCGGTTTCGCCGGTTACTTCGGCAGCGGCAAATTGCAGGGCCACTTGAACTTCGGCCAAGGCAGGGATTGGAATTTCGGGTGGCAGAACAGCATCCAGAATATGGTCTTGGCGCAAGTAAGCATGAGCCAAAACATAATCTCCAATGCGTTGTGATTGGCGAAGCCCACCGCAGTGGCCGATCATCAGCCAGCAATGCGGGCGCATCACCGCCAGATGGTCAGTCATGTTTTTGGCGTTAGAAGGGCCAACGCCGATGTTCACCAGCGTGACGCCGCCTTCGCCATCATTGCGCGCAAGATGATAGCCCGGCATTTGAAATTTGTGCCATTGGCTGGCAGCCAGGATCTGCGCAATCTCCGCCGCTTCCATGCCGCGCGTAATCACACCACCGCCTGGCACGTGCATGGTTTGATATGGCCCATCAATCGAGAGCTGGGTGATTCCCCAGTTGATAAATTGGTCGACATAGCGGTGATAGTTGGTGAGCAAAATCCACGGCTGAACATTTTGCCAATGGGTGCCCGTATAATGTTGCAAGCGCTTCAAGGAAAAATCGACACGCACGGCGTCAAACAAAGCCAAGGGCAGGGGTTCGCCATTTTTCTGCTCCCATTGGCCATCGGCAATTTCATCGCCAACCAAGGCCAATTGCGGGATTGGAAAATGCAGCGCCAGTTCCGCTGCCGTCACGTTGCCGCGACCTAAATCATTGCCGCTTTCGAGAACATAGGGGTAGGGGATTTCCTGCGTGGAAATGCCAACTTCGATCTTGGCATCATAGTCTTCAACCAGATGCTTGAGCTGCGAAATCAGATAACGTTTGAAATGCGCTGGTTGAGTAATCGTGGTGACATAGGTGCCGGGCCCTTGAAATTTAGCATAAGCGCGGGCAATTGTGGGTTGAAGGCCATTTGCGGTATAGGTTACCCGCAGCTCTGGATAGCAGAATTGGTCCCGGTCAGAGGCTTTTGGCGGCTGTTGTTTGTCAAAATAGGTATCAAGGGCGGTTTTCAAGGCTTTGGTTGCCTTGGCATGGAGCTCAATGAGCTGTTCAACGGCAACTTCTGGGGAAAGTGATTTGTTTTTCATGTTGAAGTTCTAGCATAGCTTTGAAAAATGATGTAGCGATGACAAAACCTTTGGGGGCCTATAGCTCAATGGTTAGAGCCAGCGGCTCATAACCGCTTGGTTCCAGGTTCGAGTCCTGGTGGGCCCACCACTCATTTTTAAGCGATCAGCTTCGCACGTTCTTGTTGCTGATCGTGTAGGTCAGCAGCAATCGTTGCTTGTTCTGCGGCCATTGGCTTGGCAATGATGTAGCCTTGCACACAGTCTGCTTTAAGTTTTCGCAAGATGTCGAGTTCAACCTGGGTTTCTGCACCTTCGGCAACGACAATCATGCCCAGGCCGTGTGCAAGGTTGATGATACCTTTCAAGAGCTCGGTGTTTTTAGTGCCTTCTTGTGCATTGTGTACGAAGGCACGATCAATCTTCAGTTTGTCAAATGGTAGATGCTCTAAATACGACAACGATGAATAGCCGGTACCAAAATCGTCCAGAGCTGTTTTGATTCCAAGTCTTCTGAATTCGCGCAGCATGGTTTGTACGATTGCCATTGATTTGCCGACGAATAGGCTTTCAGTCAGCTCAAGGCAAAGCAGATGTGGGGGAACTTGGGTTTCCTCCAATATTTCGCGTACTTGGTCGATGAAACCAGCTTGCAATATCTGAGCGGCCGAAACGTTGACGGCCACAGTCCAATCGGGTTTGCCAGCGTCTTTCCACTGCTTTGCTTGCTTGCAGGCAATCTTCAAAATCTGGGTTCCTAACGTTGAAATCAAGCCTGATTTTTCCGCTGCGGGAATAAATTGGGCAGGCGTTATAAAACCTTTAACAGGGTCGTTCCAGCGCGCCAACGCTTCAAAGCCTTCGATGTAACCCGTATCAAGGTTTACGACGGGTTGGAAGTGTGCGGTTAGCCGATTTTCATTTAACGCAAGGCGTAAACCCTTCACGAGATCTGCCTCTTGAGTTAAAACATCGACCAGTTCTTTGCGGAAGAATGACACACGGCCAACGCCCGATTTTTTCGCATCGTGCAAAGCGAGATCGAGCTGACGTTGCACTTGTGATGGTGATGAAGCGTCTTGGGGTAGAAGCACAGCACCGCAAGCGGCAGAGACATGTATTTCATGATCAAGGAATTTGAGCGGCGCGTAAAATGTTGCCAATAATTTTGCAAGAGCGGTTTGAGCTTCCTCCAGGTCGTTTATATCTGGAATGTGTACTGCAAACTCATCACCTCCGAGCCTGGCAATTGAGCTGCCATCAGGAATTTCGGAATGCAATCTGGCTGCAACATCCATGAGAAGCGCGTCGCCAATGCTGTGGCCCAAGGCATCATTGATTGCGTGAAAATTATCGATGTCGAATATAAAAAATGCTGAAGGTTTTATGTTTCCGTCTTGAAATAGATCTTCCAAGCTGCGTTGAAAATTGGCACGGTTTGGGAGGCCTGTCAGTGGATCAAAGTAAGCCAGCTTGCGCAATGACGCGTCACGTTGATGGATATCTCCGATCATCGAATTGAAGGTTTCAACCAGCACTCGGGTTTCGCCTTCTGCACCGACAATTGTTGCTGTTTCGAAAGATCTGGTTTCACGCATTCGTTTCATCGCGTTTGTTAGATTCACAATTGGATTCACAATGCGGCTGCGCAAGGGGGCTGAAATTGGAAAAGCTAATAGTGCAGCGACAATTGATGCTATGAGAGTGCTCAAAAATGTCCAAAAAAGGTTTGACTTAATATCTCGGATGTCTCCTAAAATGTAAAGATTTCCTACGGTTGTATTGCCTTTGATGATGGCCACAGATACGGGCAAATTACCTTTGGTTAAAAGTTCAAATATACTAGGATCACCGCTGGTCTGTTCTGTGGTGAGGAACGTAACGGTTCCCATCGCAGCGATAGTTTCGCCTTGTCTGTTGATTGCAGCGGCATGTAGTACTACTGGCAGACGCGCGATTGATCTCAAGGTTTGTTGGGCACCTTGCCGATTTTCAAGGTAAATATCATCGGCGAGGGCTGAAGCGTATATCAATGCAGTTGCCTCCAACGCGCTTCGCTTGTGCTGGACTTCGTTTTTAAGCTGTGTGAACCCCAAAAATATTGCTAGCAAAATCATCGTGCTAAACACAGACAGTGCGACGAGCGAAGCAATTTTTTTGCCAATCTTAATATTTTTGACTTCCGTAACTGGCATAGGGTTTCCTCAATTTGTCTGCAACATAGCAAACGTCAGTTAAGGCGAGTTGAAGGTTCAAGGTGAAGAATCTTTAAGGTTTTCAGTCAGCAAGACTTTGGGAAAATTAATTAAAAGTAGATTTATTTATGAACAGTTTGTTAGGATTTGGAGCCTAGTCAGTTACTTCACACGTGCGAAAGCATGTGTCAGGGGCGCAGAAATATGACACAAACTGAAAAAGGAAAGCTTTTTAATCCGTCAATTATTTTTGGCGTGAGCAAAGTTGCCGATTGTAAAAAATCGATGTTAAGTTGCGTTCACGGCGGTGTTGCTACAATGTTTGCTATCGGGCTGCCTGGGCTACTGACTGTTGTTGGCGTGGCTTCTGACTTTGCCGTTATGGAAATGAAGCGCACGAGTTTGCAAGCCGCAGCAGATGTTTCGGCTCTTGCTGCTGCAAAAGAACTTTCAATTGCCAGTTCCACAGATACAGCAATTATCAATGCTGCAAATAATTATGTTGCAGCTGAAATTAGAGAAAATAATGCTACAGCGGTGGTTACCCCTTGGGTTGATCGAAAGGCGGGCAGTGTTACTGTTGCAATTTCAGAAGCATGGACGCCGTTTTTCATGCACTTTATTGCAAGTGGCGTGACGCCTATTAATGTTACCGCAACTGCAAAACTTGCTGGATCGACCAATGTTTGCATGTTAGCGCTGAACACTGCTGACAACAAGACGATGCACTTGGACACAAGTGCAAAACTGACAGCAAATGGTTGCGGCGTTTATTCCAATGCCAATCATAATCATGCAATTTGGGTTGATAATAACGCAAGCATCAAAGCGGAGCTGACCTGTGCCGTTGGCGGAGTGAAGCTCAAAGCAGGAAGTGCAATTACGCCTGCGGCAATTACCAATTGTCCGCCTTTGCCTGATCCGCTCGCTAGCCGTGCGAAACCAGCAGTCACTGCTTCGTGCACATACACCAATTTGGTGGTGAGTAGTGGCAACATGGCGCTTACGCCTGGACATTATTGTGGTGGTTTAAAAGTCGCTGGCACGGCGCAAGTTACTTTGGCTCCCGGTACTTATGTGATCAGTGATGCTGATTTGGAAGTTTCAGGCAGCGCGAGCTTTAAAGGTACGCATGTTGGCTTCTATCTGGACGGGGCTCTAGCTCGGTTGAACTTGAAAGATACTGCGACGATATCACTGACCGGAGCTGTCAACGCCGATATGGCGGGTTTGTTATTTTTTGAAGATCCTGCAGCGCCGCTTGGCCGTCAACATCACATTGCCAGTACGAATGTGCAGAATCTGACTGGGACAATTTATTTCCCGCAAGGATATTTGCTAGTTGACCCTAACAGCGCAGTGATTGCCGGTTCGTCGGCCTATACTGCCATTATTGCAAATCGCATAGAAATGACGGCGGGGCCTGAACTTATTTTGAATGCAAATTATGGTTCAACAGACGTTCCAGTGCCTGCTGGCATTAAGAGCAGCGCTTCCGTGGTTTTGAGCAACTGATACAGCATAAATTGGTCTTGCGTTTGGTGCTTAGTTTTGCTGAACCAATTCGATGTTGCACGATACAAAACAAGACATCCTGATTGGCATTGATACTGGTGGCACGTATACGGATGCCGCTGTTATCGATCAGGGACGGCACCGGATTTTAGCGTCGGCCAAATCTTTAACAACCAAGGGTGATCTTTCGATCGGCGTGAGTGCTGCAATGCGGGAAGCGTTGAAGCTTTGTAGTGCTGAGATTGACCCTGCAACAGTCAAAATGGTTTCAGTTTCTACAACTCTCGCAACAAATGCAGTGGTTGAGGGGCATGGCAGCGCAGTTGGTGTGATCCTTATCGGTTTTGATGATGCGATGGTGGAGAAGACTGGAATTGCCAGGGCTTTTCCGGGTATTCCAATTGTAAGGTTGCGTGGTGGCCATGATCATAATGGCGAAGAGCGCGAGGCGCTTGATGTTGCGGGTCTGCAAGCTGTTTTGATTGATGTTGCCAAGAGTGTGAGCGCTTTTGCTGTTGCTTCTACCTTTGCCGTGCGCAATCCGGCGCATGAAAACAAGGTCCGCGAAACTATTGCAGCGTTGACAGATAAACCAACCACAGTTTCGAGTGAGATTTCGAGTGCACTTGATGCACCGCGCAGGGCTTTGACTGCGGTTTTAAATGCTAGGTTGATTTCGCGGATTACGCAGCTTGTGGGCGCTGTGCGCAAAGCGATGGCTGAGCTTGGCATTGATTGCCCCCTCATGATTGTGAAGGGGGATGGTAGTTTGGCCAATGCTGATGCGGTTGCTGCAAGGCCGATTGAAACAGTTTTATCGGGGCCTGCAGCTAGTGTGATTGGTGCGAAGTGGCTTTCGGGGCTTGAAGATTTCATTATGTCGGACATGGGTGGCACGACCACTGATATTGGCATTTTGGAAGGTGGAAGGCCGCGCGTCGCAGAGCAGGGGGCCGAAGTTGGCGGTTGGCGCACCATGGTGCGGGCGATTGACGTGAAGACCATTGGTCTTGGTGGCGATAGCGAAGTGCATCTTGGGCTGAACGGTGACATTACAGTTGGGCCGCAACGCGCCGTTCCGATTTCGCTTTTGGGGCAGCGCTATCCCGAAATTATCGCGATGCTTGAAGCCCAACTCGCCGACAATGAGGGCGGTTCGCTGAATGGCAAGTTTGTTTTGTTGCCATTTGGGGCGAGAGGCAACGCCGAAATTGCTGGCTTGTCGGCGCGGGAAGCCGAGTTGTTTGCGCTGATTGGAGAACGACCACAATCTTACCGCAAGCTTGCTTATTCATCAGGCGCGCAACGGGCAATTGTGGCCCTTCGTAAAAAGGGTTTGATTCAGTTTGGCGCTTTCACGCCATCTGATGCTGCGCATGTTTTGGATATGCAGGCTAATTGGTCCAAGGATGCTGCGGTGCTTGCGGGCAAATTGCTATCGCGCTTCCGCGATATGAAAATGCCGACCGATGAACGCTTGGGCGAATTTTGTAAATTGATTTGGCACCGGACAGTTTCAGATACAGCGCGAGTTATTTTGCAAGCGAGTTTTGATAAACCGATTGCTGGTACACCGTTGCTTGACGCGGTGTGTGATGGGGCTTTGCAGCAGGGGTTGGTCAAAATTTCACTTTCACCGCAAGTGCCGATAGTAGCGGTGGGCGGGCCTGTGCAAGTCTATTACCCTGAGGTTGGACTGCGACTTGGCGCAAAGATCGTTTTTACGCCGCATTGTGATGTGGCCAACGCAGTTGGGGCTGCTGCGGGATTGGTTGCGCACCGCGTAGAGGTTTCCATCGAGGGCGATGGCAATGGCGTGTTCCGCGTGATGGGTGGTGGCGTTTCTGAAATTGTTTCATCGGGTGTGAAGGCCATTGCCTTGGCGAGCAAGGCGGCTGAAGAGGGGGCGCTTGTGCTGGCAAAAGCCAATGGTGCCCACAACCCGAAAATTGAAACATCAATCAAGCGGCACTATTTGCCCAATGCCGCTGATGACGACGGCCTGTTGAGTGCGGTTGTAAGTTCTGAGGCAGTGGGGCGGCCGCACGCCTGAAATTAAGATCTCGTTAACCAAATGCCTATCTGTTGCATAAAACTTACAGTTAATTCTTGCTTTCATTTAAATTTGGCAAGACCCCATTAACCCTACATCCTCTATCCTTTGCCGCAGGATTAGGAGATTTTTAGCACTATGACGACGGCGAATTTGAAGGGTTGGGAAGATTTAGCACCGCAGCAGCCAGTTTGGCGCGTTGAAAAGCCAGCGGTTTCCAGCGGCCCTGGCATGCCGTTTTTTCCTGATCAAAACGGCGGCGTATATGAAAAGCTGCTGGCCAATTTGCCAGTGATGCTGCACTGCATGGATGGTTCGGGCCGGATGATTTCGGCAAATGCCGCATGGTGCGATGCTCTCGGTTACCTGCCTTCAGACGTTGTGGGGCGTAGCTTTAGCGAGTTTTTACCGCAGGAATCACGCAGCCGTTTGGTGACTGAGATTTATCCGAAATTTCTGGTGTCGAGCACATATCGCAACGCTGAAATTCTGATCCACCGCAAGGATGGGTCGCTCGCAACTGTTGTATTATCAATGACAGCTTACCGTGGTGACAAGGGCAGGCTGGAACGTTCGGTATGTATGCTTGAAGACATCACCGAGAAAAAGATTGCACAAATTAAAACCAATCGCGGCGACCAACGTTTCCGTGGCGCGTTTGATGCTGCTGCACATGGCATGGCTGTGGTTTCGCCTACGGGCAAAATTGAAGCGGCAAACTCGGCGATCACCGCATTTCTTAATCGTGCAGATTTAAGCACTTCGACATATGGTTTTGAAGAACTGCTTCACAAAGACGACCGTGGGCAATTCTTGAACGGCATGCGCCAGTTGTTGATGGGCGAGGTGTCGGTGTTGCAACAAGAACTGCGCTATACGACCAGCGAAGGTCGGATAGTGCATGGTGCAACTTCTATTGCGCTGGTGAAAAACGAAAAGGGTGAGACTGAGCAGCTGATTGTTCAGATTACTGACACTAGCGAAAAGAAATTGGTGAACGAGCGTTTGCAAAAGGCGCAGAAAATGGAAGCGATCGGTCAATTGACTGGTGGTTTGGCGCACGACTTCAATAATCTGCTGACGGTTATTATTGGTAACTTGCAATTGCTGGATGGCAAATTGGCGGGTGATGAAAAAAGCGAGAAGCGCGTTTCTGAAGCCATTGTTGCGGCTCGCAAGGGTTCAGATTTAACGCATCAACTTTTGGCTTTTGCCAGAAAGCAAGAACTTGAGCCACGCGATGTGGGCGTGAACGGATTGGTGCAGGGCATGGCCCCACTGGTTTCGCGCACGATAGGCGAAAACATTGAGCTTAAAGTTGATTGCATGGATGGTGACCCCCATTCGTTGATTGATCCGTCGCAACTTGAGTCAGCGATTCTGAACCTAGCGATCAATGCGCGAGATGCGATGGGTAATTCTGGGCGTCTGACGATTGAAACACAGCCTGCTTATCTTGATGCTGAATATGCAGCCAAAAACCCGGAGGTGACGCCCGGCCAATATGTGATGGTTGCAGTTTCAGACAATGGTTGCGGAATGTCGGCCGAACTTCTCGAAAAGATATTCCAGCCATTCTTTACAACCAAAGCACCGGGCTCTGGCACGGGCCTTGGCCTTGCCATGGTATATGGTTTCATCAAGCAATCTGGTGGCCATATCAGCGTTTACAGCGAAGTGGGCCACGGCACATCGGTGAAGATGTATCTGCCGCGCCGGATGCGTTCTGCTGATGGTGCTTCAGCGCCGAAGGCTGAAGATACAGTGTTTGACGGCTTTACGTCACCGGCAAAAGCAGAAGTGACTGCAATTGTTGAGGCGGCACCTGAGCCCGTTGCTCAACCTGTTCGCCGCCCAAAGATTTTGGTTGTGGAAGATCAAGAAGCGGTTCGCGCTGTGGCTTGTGGTTTCCTTGAAGATTTTGGATATGACGTGATTGAAGCAGGCGATGGCTTCCAAGCTCTCGCACAACTGCAGGAAAACGATGATATCGATTTGATGTTTACCGATGTGGTGATGCCGGGGGGCATGAATGGTTTTGACTTGGCACAGGCTGCTCAAAGCTTAAAACCAAACCTCAAGATCGTTCACACGTCGGGCTATCCCAAGGGTGCCATGGTTCATCAAGATGAGCCGCGATTCAAAAACGGGTTCATCATTATGAAGCCGTATCGCAGGGAAGAATTGCAAAAGATTATTCGGGATGCGTTGGAATTGCAGGGTTAAAGCAGTCAGGTGAAATTATGAACTCGCGCAACGCACTTGCGATCTCGTGTTTGGCGATGGCGCTGGTCGGGCTCTATTTATTTGCGCTTCCAAATGCAACAAATGCGGATTTTGGATAGTTTCCACTCCTCATAGCGTTTTTTAATGTGATTATTTTCGCCAGTCTTTTTGGAGTGATCTCACCTTGGAAGCGAGTAGTCGCGCGACTCGCAATGCTGGATATCATCGTTGCTCTTATTTTGATATTTCTTTACGTCGCTCAAGTGCCTTTGCGCTTTGGTGCATTAGCGGTTCCGGGTTTTGAAAAGGATGGGCTGTCATTGCATGCTTTATATGTGGCTATCATTCTAGGCTTTATTGCAAAAAGTGCTCTGAGTTGGCGATATCATGATGAGCTTAAAGGGCAAGATGCGCCAGATTACTCAGATCAAGTTCCGGGAATTGTGGGTAATTTTGTTTTTGCTTCGCGCATTTTCGCCGGGATGGCTTCAATTGGCATCGCTTTTCTTTTTATCAATATTTTTGGAGGACTAAAAGTTCCTCACAATAACAATGAGTGGTTAGAATACGGAATATTCATTGGGCTCCCGTTCGTGCTTGGAGTGTTTGGCATTTGGTATGGCGCCAAGGGCCTTTTTCAAAAATTGTAGCAATCAGACTTATCTTGAAGTCATATCGCAGGATGAATTGCAGGTTTAACGAAGGCGAGGGTCTAGGGGGATCCTGATTTTCTGCTCAATCGTAATTTTGTCTATGTCGGGATGAACGGGATTGATCAAGTAATTATAAGCTTCCGGTACGAGGGCGGACGGCACCCGCAGAATGGCTGAGTTAGAGTCTTCCAACCATTTATCGCCCAATTTGCGCGTGAACTCTACATTCTCAACCCAGTTTGCAATTAAATTGTTTTGTAGTGCTACTCTGATTTCTTTGACTGAAATTTTCAAAAGTTGAAACGAGCTCGGCAATGAACCTGCGTCGGTGTTAGCAAGCATTTCACACAGTGAAGAGGCAGGATGATCTGCTGTGTAGACTATCGCTCGCCCTCTCGAGTGCCATCTTGCGGGAAACAGCTTTCCACCTTCTCCGTCCAACGTGGCGTAATTGGAAATTCGCCAAAGGATCATTAGACGAACATGCCGTGATCGATTTGTCCCAGCATTTCTTCAACCATGCGCGTTCCGACCTCAGTTGCCAACATTGACAGCGGTGTTTGACCTGAGAATTGAGGTCTTTTGCTGCGCAACCAATCATAGGCTTTTTGCCTCTCGCCAAAAACGCGTTCGGCATTTCTGATTACGTGAGCCACACGAAAGGCGCGGTCCGTTTCAACTTGGTTGAGATTGGCGGAGGCAGATTTGCGCCGTGCCATGGTGCGCTTTGGTACGACAAGGCTTTCGAGTTCAGTTTCTGAGAGCATGGGCTTCCATGCGGACTGCAAAGTTTTTAACGACAAAAGATTCGTTTTACCTTGCGCCAGATCAGATTGGGCGCGGGCTAGGGTTTCCTGCAGGTTGGCTTTCATATTGCACGTCCAGTTGGCTGGTGCCATGTTGTTAGTTCTGTAAACAATATGGCACAGGGTGACGCAAATTTCAAGTTCCGCTTTCGCTTTGGTTTACAGCTTGCGTGAAGCAGTCTAGAAGCCGCGCCAACTCATCCATTTCAAGCGGGAACATTATGGCACGCCAGTTTATTTATCATATGCAAGGTCTTTCGAAATCTTATGCTTCGGGCAAGAAGGTTTTGGATAATGTTCATTTGTCGTTTTATCCTGATGCCAAGATTGGCATTTTGGGCCCCAATGGTTCGGGTAAATCCACGCTTTTGAAAATCATGGCGGGGCTTGATAAAGAGTTTAACGGCGAGGCGTGGTTGGCAGATGGGGCAACGCTTGGTTACCTGGAGCAAGAGCCGCAACTTGATCCGACCAAAACCGTTCTTGAAAATGCGATGGAAGGTGTGGCGAAAAAGAAAGCCATTATGGATGAGTATAACGCGCTCATGATGGATTATAATGATGAGAACGCGGAGAAGGCGGCCAAGCTGCAAGATGTGATTGACGCGCAGAATTTATGGGATTTGGAATCACAGGTTGAGCAGGCGATGGACGCTTTGCGTTGCCCGCCGGGTGATGCATCAGTTGAAAATTTATCGGGCGGTGAAAAGCGCCGCATTGCATTGACGCGACTACTATTGGCTAAACCTGATTTGCTCTTGCTCGATGAACCGACCAACCATTTGGATGCTGAATCTGTGAATTGGCTGGAACATCATTTGAAGGACTATCCCGGCGCTATTTTGATTGTAACCCATGATCGTTACTTCCTTGACAATGTTACGGGTTGGATTTTGGAACTCGATCGTGGTCGCGGCATTCCGTATGAGGGTAATTATTCAGCTTACCTCGGCCAGAAGGCTAAGCGCTTTGCGCAAGAGGCATCCGAAGATGCGGCGCGGGGCAAAGCTTTGCAGCGCGAACAAGAATGGATTGGTGCATCGCCCAAGGCGCGTCAGGCAAAATCGAAAGCGCGTATCAAGGCTTATGATGAGCTGCTGAAGATCAACGAGTCACGCATGCAATCGCACTCCGCGCAGATCATGATTCCGCCGGGCGAGCGGTTGGGCGATAATGTGATTGATGTTGAAGGCATCAGCAAAGCTTATGGCGATCGATTGCTGATCGATAATCTCACTTTCAAATTGCCACCCGGTGGCATTGTGGGAATCATCGGGCCCAACGGTGCGGGCAAGACCACATTGTTCCGCATGTTGACGGGGCAGGAGAAACCAGATTCAGGTAGCGTGATTGTAAGTGATACTGTGAAACTTGGTTATGTGGATCAAAGCCGCGACACGTTGGATGCCAACAAGACTGTGTGGCAGGAAATTTCTGGCGGCAATGATGTGATTTATTTGGGTAAGCGCGAGATGAATTCACGGGCTTATGTGGGCGCGTTTAATTTTAAGGGTGGTGACCAGCAGCAGAAGGTGGGAACACTTTCAGGCGGGCAGCGCAACCGCGTGCATTTGGCGACAATGTTGAAAGAGGGGTCAAACGTTCTGCTCCTCGACGAACCGACCAACGATCTTGATACCGAAACTTTGGCAGCTCTTGAAGAAGCGCTGGAGGATTTTGCTGGCTGCGCCGTGATCATCAGCCATGACCGCATGTTCCTCGACCGGTTAGCAACGCATATTCTGGCCTTTGAAGGCGACAGCCATGTGGAATGGTTTGAAGGAAACTTCCAAGATTATGAGGAAGATAAGAAACGCCGCCTGGGTGCGGATAGTGTTATGCCGAGTAGGATTAAGTATAAGCAGTTTTCGCGGGTTTAAGTGTTACTGGCTTAAGTTTGTACGGGCCTAAACATCAAACAATAAAAAAGCATAAGGGGAACCGAATTCGGTTCCCCTCATAATTGAATTAAGCCTGTTTTTCTATACTGACACTTTTTTCTTTTTGCGGGTCAGTGCGCCCAAGCCTATCAAGCCTGTTCCCAGTAATGCCAACGCGGGTGGTACAGGAACAGCGCTGATATTTGCAACTATTTGACCCGAATTATCACCCGTGTTTGAATCGAAGTTGAAAAGCAATAATTCACCTGTAGCACCTGCGGTGCCAGAAAAATTTGAGCCGATCAAAAAGAAGTTGCCGCCAGCAATTTGGCCCACCAGTGAACCATAAAGTGCTGTCAGTCCGTTTTGGCTGTAATTACCAAAACAGGCGGTTAAACCATTTGCATTTGACTCGCGTGTGCAACCTGTATCATTTGCGCCTAAAGACCAAGTGTCCAGGGGATCAGCAGTTACTTTAAACATCTGACCTAATGTTAAAAAAAACCCGGTAGCTAAGCCGACGCCACCGCCTGTTGAATTTGCTGCCGACTGAACCGTAACCGTCACAGCACTCGCTGATGAAATTGCTGGAACTGCTAACCCAAGAGCTAATATACTAATTTTGAGGAATTTGTTCACCATAACCACTCCGATGATTACTAACTAAATGTTAATATCATAGTTTGCACAATGAAACAATGATTAGTTGGGTTCGAAATTCCTTTGTGACAAACTAAAATGTCAGAAATTTTGAATTAAATAGCTATGGCTTTTTGGCTCTGCCATCATGCGGCCCCAGCTCGCGTTGCGGCACATCTTTCCAATGGCGATCGCCAATTTCGGCGTTGCGTTTGGGGTGCAGCGGATAATGTATTCTTGCCTTAAAGCGCGAAGGTTCGCCCACAACCATTAATCTCACATCACTTTTGCTGTTGTTGATGATGGTGTGAGCTATGCCTGTGCCTGAGGCGAAGCCAACGCCATCGCCGGGCTTTAATCTATGCAGATGGCCGTCGAGCCAGAGGTCGGGAGTGCCATCGATGACGTAAACGAATTCTTCCTCGTCGGCTTCGGCATGGGGCCATGATACGCGTCTGCCGGGCAGCAATCTTTCATGATGTACGCCGAGCCTTGTTAGCTTGAAGTGGTGTGCAAATGATGCGCTGAGTGACATCAGCTCATCGTCGCCTGGATAATGACTAATATCCGCCGCTTCGATCTCGCTTACGTTTGCGACCAACGATTTAAATAAATCATCATTTGATGGCATTAAATTATTTACTTCCCCAAGTAACTCATCAGAGCATCAATATCACCATTGTTTTCCCTAAGTACACTGGTGAATTTTCCGCGCATAGTCTGGGCTAGCCAGATGGAGGACACGCTGACGTCTTGTACACGGTAGCCTTTGCCTGTTTTTCGCAACCGGAAAGTAAGGTTCTGACCGGAAGAAAGTCTGGTTCCAACGATAAGGCCACCTGAGGCCTCGTTGCAACTCGTAACTTGTATGCTATTGCCAGCAAACTTGCTACCGTATTGGGCCATGAATTTTCCCATGAATGTACGTGCGCGTGCCACATATTCAGTTTCTCGAGACTTCGGAAGATCGCGGCGATAGTTACCAAGCGCAAAAAGTGCAACGCCGTGTAAATCGGAATAGCGTGCTGCTGCTGTGCTGAATGCCGCCGCAGTGCCTTTGCGCGAGGCACCCATGAAAGCTTCCCCTGCAGATTGGATGTAACCTTCAGCGGGACAGGCGCTAGCGAACGAGACGTTGTGCGAAATCGTCAGAAGGAATGCAGACAGGATAATTTTTTTTATGTGATACACTTTTGTCGCTATCCATGAATTAATTTAAACACAATAACGCCAGACATTGAAAAGCGTTCCGGCTATTCCTGCAGCAGTTGTTTCCAGCCTTTGATACGACCTTGGCGCAAATGCAGATTTGTTCTGTCACCTTTTACATCGCTTGCCTGAGCGAGAGCATAAGTTCGCTTGCGCAGTTCAGCTACCAATTCATCGCGGTCGGTTAGATGTTCAATTTCGCTGAAGGGAATGGGTTTTCCAACACGTACAGGCAGATCAGTTCCTATGCGCCTCGCAGTTTCACGGAACACAAGTGATAGCCGCAAGGTGAGGCTCATGTGGCTGGCGAGTTGAAAGAGCCTGCTGTTTTGGCCAGTGAAAAACACCGGCACCACTGTGGCTTTTGACATACGGATCATTTTCGCAGTGAAGGGTGCCCAAGCCAGATCGACCGCCTGGCCTTTATGGGGTTGTTCGGACGTTGAAACGCCACCGCCTGGAAAAATTCCTACCGCGTGTCCTGCCTTCAACCATTCTTGCGCCTGACGCCGCGAATTGACATTGGTTTCGCGTGCTTCGCGCGTGGGGGCGAAAGCTACCGGCAGTAGGTTTTCTGCGGCTTCGGGTGCTTGGCAAAGCACATCATTGGCCAAAACTTTTGTGTCGGCGCGAACTTGTAAGGCAAGCCAAGTGAGGCTGATGCCATCCAGAACCCCATAAGGATGATTTGAGATGAAGACGACTGGACCAGTTTTTGGAACTTGAGCCAAGGTATCTGCTTCATATTTTATGTTGATGCGCAATAGCCGCATGGCGGAGTCGAAAAAGCCATCGCCACGTTTCAAGTTTTCCTGATGAGTGACATAGAGTTTTTTGAGTTTGCGTTGACCTCCGATTTTTTCAATGGCTTGAATAACCGCACGTTGCAGAAATGGCTGATCAGCCGTTGAATAAGAAAAACGGACATTGCGTTTTATGCGCGCCGGGGCCTGCACCATGGCAGAGTTGATCCTTGGTTCTAACGACTCTTGTTCTATTGGCTTTACTATAGTCGGAATTGTGTCTGGCCCAAAGGAGAAGTTCATGTTTACCCTATATATGCGTTCTGGATCCGGTTCTGCTGCGGTTGAAGCGGTGCTGGCCGAATGTGGAGCTGAAAGTACTTTGGTCGAAGTTCCTCGTTCTGGACAAGGCCATGCGGATTATCTGGCCATCAATCCACGTGGTGAGGTGCCAAGTTTGCGTTTGCCAGATAACAGTTTGATGACTGAGAGTGCGGCGATGATGATTTATCTTGCTGATTTGCATCCAGCAGCAAATCTCGCTCCAACCGTTAGCTCGCCGCTTCGTGCAACCTATTTGCGATGGATGCTATATTTTGCTTCGGCGGTTTATATGGCGGATTTGCGCTATTTTTATGCGGCACGTTATTCGGTTGATGCGGCTGCTGAAGCGGGCATCAAAGCCAAGGCCGAAATCGACTTAAATCGAGATTTTGATATATTTGCCATGGAGTTAGGGCAGGGCCCCTATGTTCTAGGCGAAGTTTTTAGCGCCGTTGATCTTTATGCTGCGATGTTGATCAGTTGGGCTCCTGACATGAAATCCCTGTTTGCACGCCACCCGAATATCGAAATCCACTATAATCTGGTTGCTGCACGGCCCAAAACTAATTCCATCTGGAAAAGCAACAACATGCTGTTTTCATGACAGACATTACGCGGGGTTATATTTGGGGTTTTATTGGTGTCGCGATATTTTCGCTGACTCTGCCGTTTTCGCATATTGCTGTGCGCGAATTCGATCCGGTGTTTATTAGTATCGGGCGCACGGTTTTGGCGGCTTGCATCGCAGCGCCCATATTGATTTTGTCGAGGCAGACGTGGCCTGATCTGGCTGATTTAAAACAACTGTTTTTCGTTGTTCTGGGTGTAATCTTTGGTTTTCCGATTTTGTCTACGATTGCGATGAAAACGGCACCAGCTTCGCATGGCAGCGTGGTGCTGGCACTATTGCCATTGGGTACGGCTTTTATGAGTACGATATTTGCAGGGGAGCGACCATCGATTGCATTCTGGGCATGGAGTGTTCTGGGCTCGACGGCTGTTGTGATTTACGCACTATGGGATGGTGGAGTGGCCTTGCATGGCGCTGACAGTTTGCTCGTGCTTGCGGTTCTCGCCGCCTCGATGGGCTATGCTGCTGGCGGCAATTTGGCGCGGAAGTTGGGCGGTTGGCAAGTTATCTGTTGGGCGTTAATTGTGGCTTTGCCGCTGACTTTGCCTCTAACACTCTATTTTGCGCAAGGCGTTACTGGGACTGAGTCTGTTCAAAGTTGGCTATGCTTTATCTATCTCGCATTGATGAGCCAGCTGGTTGGTTTTTTTGCTTGGAACAAGGGTCTGGCGATAGGTGGAGTTGCGCGCGTTGGGCAGGTGCAGCTGTTGCAAACATTTATGACGCAGATTGCAGCTTGGGGACTGATGGGTGAAGCATTGACGTTACGATCGCTGGCTTTTGCTTGCGTTGTGGCCGCATGTGTTTGGTTTGGCAGGCGCACGCAGATTGGAAAAACCTAAGGCGATTTTGACTTCCCCCGAGAAGTCAGAACGCATCAGTGGCAGAAGGCTCCGCCGCCCCTTTCTTTTTGCAGATCAAGGTGAATGTGATCTCGGTGGGCAGCATCTGAGCCAGGCCCCAAGACCGTATGGAACGGCCCGCAAGCTTCGCTTCTGATGGCGCGGAGGAATGCACGGTTCTCGCTGGGGCCAGAATACCAATCGTTGAGCACGTTAATTTCTTCGCCGTCGGCCAAGGTAAACGCTGCGATATCAATGGCGTTTGCCATGCCGTGTTCGGAAAGCTTTGCGCCGCTTACATTGTTGCGGGGACGACAGGCGTATGAAGCTGCAATTTTAAACGATATGATATTTTGCCCAAAGATTGCTTTGGCACGGGGTTGAACAGTTTCAGCAATCCATTCAGCCAATGTATCGGCAACTTCGCACCGCACTATTGCGGGCTGACTAAACGATATGCCGCTGATATCGTATACCTTATAAACGTTGCGGCCACCGCAGCCATTGCTCTCCGAAAAATCAGAGATACGCTCAATGTTTCCTAGTGATCTTGGATCAACGCTACAATTGCTGACTGGTGATCTAACACCATCGGTGCGGAAGTAAGGTTTTTCAATCTGTGTAGAGCAGGCACTGAGTAGGGCAGCCAAGCTGAGTGCTGTCGCAAGTCCAAAATCGAAACGAAAACGCATTTTCAACTGACTCCTTGTCAGTTGGGTGTTGTGCACGCTCAAGGTTAATTAATTCTGGCGATTGAGTGCGGCTATCAAAACTTTAACGTCGCCATTGTTCTTTTTGAGAAATTGATTGAAGTCTCCGCGTTCCCAATAGGTGAGGGAAAAGCCCAATACCTTGGCATCGATAACTTTATAGCTTCCATCAATCCAAGACAGATGCCATGTCACGTTATAGACTTGGCCAGACATTAAGTAGACTTTGGATGCGACGAAAATATCTTTGTTGTTGCCAGTTGTCGCTTCACCCATTTCAAATTTGGCGATGGGATATTTGCGGGATTGCTCGGCGAAATACCGGGAGATAAAATTTGCAACGCCGCGGCGGTAAATGTCCTGAGATGATTCTGGAACTTCGTATTCGCCAAGGAGATAAGTCGAGATGCCTGGAACATCTGCATAGCGTTGAATGACGCGCATGAATGCAGATACTGTTCCCTGACGGTGAGCGTGCAACATATCTCTTCCGACAAGGTTCATGAAGGACACAGAGGGATGCACTTCGGCCAAAGCATTTTTGGCAAATAAAAGAGAAAAACCGGCAAAAAAGGTGCGTCTTGAAATCATGATTCGTGTTTACCAGAATCCATGTCAGTCGAACATGGTTAATGACGAGTAAAAATTTGCATCACTCAGAAATTACCAGTTCTGTGCCTCGCGCAATTTTGCGTATAAGGCTTTGAAATCGCCGTTTGAAGATCGCAATGTATCGGTGAAAAGCTTTTTCATGGCAATTGTCAGCCAAACGCCTTTAATGTTGAGATCTGACACTCTGTAACCATCGCCTTGTTTAATGACGCGCCAGCGAAGTTTTTCATTTCCCAAACCGCCGCCTACGATGCCGGTATCGACCGTAATAAATTTGCCTTGTTCGTCAGAACCTTGAATTTTCAAATCGTCGCCTTTAAAGTCGTCGACATACCAAACAAACAGGGCAGCGGCGTAATTTGCAACCAAACCGTAGAACATGTTTTTGTCTCCGGCTGGAAGTTCATTCTTATTTAAACCGAGCGCAAAGTTCGCCACATTTGGTATGTTAATGTATCTGGAGAGCAACGCCGAGAATCGATTTTGAAGAGCTTTGTCGCCACGCTTTCCACCGTTGGCTAATTTAACAACTTCTCCGCCAAGTTTCTGGACATACATTTCAGCGCCCTGATCAGCTAAGGCAACTTTTGCCATGGTTAGAGAGCTTGCAGTTGCTAACAAGCCAAAAATGAAATTTCGGCGCGATGTGCAGTAGGTCATTAGATCCTCGATGGGCATTAAATATTACAACAAATTGAACGGACATTTGTTCCAATCAATTTGGGCAGAGTTGAAACAAAAATCAAGCTGCTAGCGAGAATTCAATTGCGACTATTTTGTATCATAATGCGTATTGCAATTGCAATCTATATAAAGATATGTTTATATAGATTGGTGAGGTTTTGTGATGGAAGAATTGTTAGCTGGACTAAAAGCGATAGCGGAGACGACCCGCATTCGGATTCTTTTTGCACTTTCTCATGGGGAATCGAACGTTACAGAGCTGACTTTTGTTTTGAAACAAAGTCAGCCGCGGGTTAGTCGGCATTTAAAGCTGATGGCCGAGGCTGGTCTTATTTCTAGGCATAAAGAAGGAAACTGGGTTTTGTTTCGCTTGCGCGAGCAGGGGCGCAGCGGGGCACTTGCCAGAGCGTTGGTTGATATGTTGCCGGCAACGGATGAACTTTTGGCAGCTGATCTTTCGCGCCTTGAAGACACTCGCCAACAGCGACAGGGCCGGGCGGATGAGTATTTTAGAACCAATGCAGCCGACTGGGCGAAGCTGCGCTCGCTACATGTGCGCGAAGCAGATGTTGAACAAGCGATGTTAAGTTTGTTGGAGAAAACCAAAGTTGAAAATGCAGTTGACCTTGGTACGGGTACTGGCCGGATTTTAGAATTGCTGGGTAACCGAGCCAATAATTTATTTGGATTGGATACCAGCCGAGAGATGTTGGCCATTGCACGGGCTAATTTGGAAACTCAAAAAATTCGTAATGCTCAGGTGCGGCAGGCGGATATTTATGCATTGCCGTTTGCAGATGGTTTTGCGGATTTGGTAACCATCCACCAAGTGTTGCATTTTTTGGATGATCCGCAGCGGGCGCTTACTGAAGCCACTCGAATATTAGCACCAAGCGGCAAGATTCTTATTGTTGATTTTGCGCCGCATGATTTTGAAGAGCTGCGCAATGACCATGCTCATCGGCGTCTTGGGATTTCCAGTGAGCATATGGCGGGCTGGATGGCGAGGGCCGGACTTGGTTTGATCAAGCATGAAGTTTTGCCGCCACCATACGTGAACGCGCGCATGGGGCTGACAGTATCGCTTTGGTTGGCCGAGAACACGAATACGGCGCAGCATATTGGGCGACTGAATGTGTCAACAGGTGTTAATTGATTATGGTCAAAAAGCTTACAGTTTCATTCGAGTTTTTCCCCCCGAAAGCAGGCGAGGCAGAGCTTGCGTTTTGGCAATCGTTGCGCCGGCTTGAATTGATCAAACCTGATTTTGTTTCAGTGACTTATGGGGCCGGTGGGACGACGCGGGACAGGACTCTAAATACTGTGAGCCGCATTGTGAAAGAAACTGGTTTGGCACCTGCTGCTCATCTTACTTGTGTCGGCGCTTCGAAGGAAGAAGTGAACGCGGTAGTTCGTGATTTTTGGAATGTTGGTGTGCGCCACATTTTGGCTTTGCGCGGTGATCCTCCTGCTGGTGTGGGCACAAGGTTTTCCCCGCATCCGGATGGATACCGCAATGCTGCCGATTTGGTTCGTGGTATTCGCGAGATTGCTGATTTTCAGGTTTCGGTTTCGGCTTATCCAGAGAAGCATCCCGAGTCAGTTTCGATCGAAGAGGATTTGGCGTTTCTCGCGGACAAAGCTGATCATGGTGCTACGCATGCCATTACGCAGTTCTTTTTTCATAATGCGTTTTTCCTCAGGTTGCGTGACCGGATTGCGGCGCGGGGAATAAACATAAAATTACTTCCGGGGATCTTGCCAATCACGAATTTTGCAAAGGCTCAGGAGTTTGCAGGTAAATGTGGAGCGCATATTCCGCCGGCGATGACGGCGCGATTTGCGGGGTTGGATAAGGATCCTGAAACGCGAAATTTGGTGGCGGCAATGGTGGCGGCAGAACAGGTACAGGCATTGGAACGCGAGGGTGTTGATGCATTTCACTTTTATACTTTGAACCGCGCTGATTTGGTTTATCCAATTTGCAGGATGATCGGACTGGGCGAGCCTGCTCAAGAACAAGCCGCATAAACTGTTTTTTGTAACGCGGTTGTTCGCACTTGCAAAAGCTGGTTCGGCAAGGCATATTTTGAATTATGGAACAAGAAATTTTCAAACCTGATGTTCAACCAAAAGCCAGCTCACAAGCGTTCAGTCAATTTGGATGTTTTATTGCGGCATTTGGTGCCACACTTCTTACCTTCTGTTTAGTTGGGGCTGCTGCAGCTGCATCAGTTTGGGCATTGGTGAAACTCGCGGGTCTGCCGGATACAGCGCTTTATGTGATGTTAGGTTTGGTTGCTATTCCCGTTTTGGCGGCAACGTTCTGGACAGCAGGGCGCGCGTGGCATGTGGAACAACGTTTGGCTCAAGGGCTTGATGTTGATACACCGGTTTTTAAAATGGCTTACTATTTTCGCAAGACGGCCTGAACTGGTTTTCGAAATTTGATTTGGCTAGGGTACTAGGATGACGGTTTGGGCCCGCATTTCTGAGGCGGTTGCTAATATTGGCGATTCTATTCTGAGCCTGCTTGGTATGGGTCAGGAAAACGCGACTCCACCTGAGAAATCCATGGCGTTCACTATTGGAATGATTGCGCTCGGTGCCAAGATGGCCAAGGCTGACGGCGTGGTGACAGACGATGAAGTGAAAGCGTTCGCTCAAGTATTTCATGTTCCTGAAAAAGATCGGCCTGCAGTCCAGCGTGTTTTCAATTTGGCCAAACAAGATGTGGCAGGATACGAATCATATGCAGTACAAGTTGCCAAATTATTTGAATTGAAGTCTCCAGTGCTTGAAAGTGTTTTGGACGGCTTGTTCCATATTGCCAAAGCTGATGGTGCTATTCACGAAAATGAACTGCTTTATCTTGAAAGTGTTTCTGAAATTTTTGGTTTTGCGGGCATTGATTTCGCGCGAATTCGTTCGCGCCATGTTTCGCTACGCGATAATCCTTATGAAATATTAGGTGTAGAGCCTGGTGCTGATTTTGATTTGATCAAATCGAGATATCGAATGCTGGTCAAAGAGCTGCACCCTGACCGGCAGATTGCGGCTGGTGTTCCACCCGAAATGGTGAAACTGGCGACGGACAGATTGTCCAAGATCAATGACGCTTACAGCGTTTTGGAAAAGGAACTCGTTTAGTTGATAGGAACTTCATTGCCGCATCTCGTGCAGCCATCGCAAAACTTTGGTGAGCGTGCCGGGGCAAGTGAAATCAAAATCATTATTCTGCACTACACGGGTATGAGCGACGCACAGAAGGCTTGTGACTGGTTGTGCAATGAAGAATCTGAAGTGTCGTCGCATTATCTGATCGACGAAGCAGGTGGTATTGTGCAGATGGTCGATGAGGCTGCGCGGGCTTGGCATGCGGGTGTTTCAAGTTGGCACGATGATGAGGATATCAATTCGGCTTCGATTGGAATTGAGATACAGAATGTTGGCCATTCGATGGGTTATCCCAATTTTCCGCAAGCGCAGATGGTTGCGGTTGCGGCTTTGTGTAAAGATTTGGCAAAACGGCACTCGATTATCGGGCGCAATTTTTTAGCGCATTCTGATGTTGCTCCAGGACGCAAGGTTGATCCGGGTGAAAAATTTGATTGGGCTTATTTGCATAGCCGAGGGGTCGGGCATTGGGTTAATCCTGAGCCGATCAAAGGTGGCACGTTTTTACAATTTGGCGATGCTGGCGATGCCGTGATGGCACTGCAGGCGATGCTGAAGCTTTATGGTTATGGCATCGATGTGAATGGTTCATTCGATGCGCGCACCAAGATAGTGGTTGAGGCGTTTCAGCGGCATTTTCGTCAGGCATTGGTGGATGGTGTGGCGGACCAATCGACGGTGGCAACGCTGCATAAATTGCTCAAGGGATAGCGCACGGCTCCTCGTTTGATGAAAACGGTTATTCCGTTTCTTTGGGAGAAAGAAGTGAAGGGT
>CAXTKH010000035.1:0-32807 GCA_964244815.1 uncultured Aestuariivirga sp.
AGCTGATCGCCCGATTTCCGGGAATTGTCCAAGGCGTGGTTGTCCAAATAACGATGCTGGATTTACGAAGCAATTCCAATTCACTGGCAACATCATGTCCCATCCTTGCAACATGACCCGAAGGACGCCAAGGAAACTTCACAAAAATCGTATCAACCGTAATATCTTCATATTCAATTTCAGCCTCGGCCAGAGAGGTGCGTTCCACCACGCTCCACATCACGGGCTTTGATCCGCGATAGAGTTGTCCATCGCCTGCAAACTTCAAAAGTTCGCGCGCGATGATGGCTTCGGCTTTGTAGTTCATGGTGAGATAGGGATTATCCCAATCGCCTTCCACGCCGAGGCGTTTGAATTCTTCGCGTTGCACGTCCACCCAGCCCTGCGCAAATTCGCGGCATTCCTTGCGGAATTCGTTGATTGGAACATCGTCTTTGTTTTTGCCGGCAGCGCGATATTTTTCTTCGATCTTCCATTCAATCGGCAGGCCATGGCAATCCCAGCCCGGCACATAGTTGGAATCCTTGCCGCTCATTTGCGCCGACCGAACGACAAGATCCTTAAGGATCTTGTTTAGCGCATGACCAATATGAATGTTGCCGTTAGCATAGGGCGGGCCATCATGCAGCACGAATTTTTCTTTGCCTTTGGATTGCTCGCGCAGCAGCTTGAACAAATCCATATCCGCCCAGCGCTTTAAAAGCTCTGGCTCTTTTTGCGGCAGGCCTGCTTTCATGGGAAAGTCAGTTTTCGGCAAAAAAACGGTTTCGCGGTATCTATCGGTCTTTTTCGGTGCGTCGGTCATTTTAGCTCTTTTTAAATCTGCGGCGCTTGTAACAGGAAGGGATTGCAGAATAAAGTGTGTTGAAACAGGAGCCGTTAATGACACAATTGATCACAATTCCCGCGCGCCGAGGTGTTGCGGCACGTTTGAACGCCGGACAATCGATTAAGGTGATCAACACCCACGGCAATCAGGTGATAGATTTTTGGGCCTTTAATGCGGGGGATTTGCGCGAATATATGGGCATGGAACATTGCCGCGCATTTTGGAGCAGGCTTTACCCCATCGCTGGCGATAAAATGGTGACGAACCATCGCCGTGCGATTTTAACGATGACCGAGGATAATTCCCCTGGGCGGCATGATACTCTGATCGCGCCTTGCGATAATGAGCGCTACGGGCTTTTGGGATGTACGCATTATCATGACAATTGCCGCGATAATATGCATGCGGGTCTGGCGAATTTAGGGATTCACATTCCTTACACGCCAGATTCACTCAACCTGTTTATGAACATTCCGTGGCGGCAGGATGGCTCGCTGGAATGGGGCAATTGCCTTTGCAAGCCGGGTGACAGCGCAACGTTTAAAGCTGAGATTGACGCCATCATTGTGATGTCCGCCTGCCCGCAGGATTTACTGCCGATCAATAACGGCATCACGACCGAAGCGCATTATCAGATTTTGGACTAGGCTTTTACCGGGCAAAGCTTGGCTTGGGCTTCGCGGGTCTGGATGCGGTAATACGCGATGCCGAGCAGGCCTAAACCGAATGAGCAGAGGGTGCCAGGAAGCAGGCCTTGGTTAAGCGAGACGACGCTTGCACCTGCCGCCAGCATTACCACTTTCGACATGCAGCACAGCAGGCAGCTGATACCAAAACTGCGAGAAATTTTTGCGTTTGAGATGCACATGTGTCTTGCTCCTTGGAGCATCTAGACTATGCCGAAGTTTGGAGTTGGCAAGATGCATCGAAAGACATGGTTTCGGTGCTGTTAACTTGGGTGCGACTTATCGTGCTCACTGGTCAACGTCATCCTCGCGAAGGTGGGGATTGAACTTTTCGCAAGCTCAGTTGTTGCTAAGTTGGTTTCCCGCCTTCACGGGAATGACGACTTGGGGAAAAATTAAGTAAGCGCCTAACCTTCGTTATCGAAACCCTCGTGTGCGGCTTCTGCCAGCTTAAGCATTTCAGCAGTCGATTGCTCACCCGCCAATGCATATACCAAATCTGGCTCGACCCAATAACAGCTGACCAGATTGCCTCGATATTCGACTTTCATTGCGCCATTCGTGTGCTTGTCGTTGGCCGCAATGTATACGGCCAAGCGCCGCTTGTTGGAATCTTCATACATCAACAGCCCAGCTGGTTTATCACCTTCGGCGAGCAACCTTCCACCAACCAATGTATAACCTTTGGCTGTTAAATCTGGGATCGTAAATTTAATGCCGATGCGTTT
Organism: uncultured Aestuariivirga sp.; assembly: GCA_964244815.1. Lineage (GTDB taxonomy): Bacteria > Pseudomonadota > Alphaproteobacteria > Rhizobiales > Aestuariivirgaceae > Aestuariivirga. The sequence goes on from CAXTKH010000035.1 coordinate 2,244, forward strand.
TGATAGCCATGCATCCAAGTGATCAGCTTTGGCACCAGGCACTTCAACAGCGTGTTTCATTTCGGGAGCATAGACAACGTAGCTGTTGAATGCCCTTGCCGGAAGCGATTCAGCCTGGGCTAAATTGGTTTGCTGGTTGGCAAACCAACCGACACTCCCGCCTGCCAAGAAAACCAGGGCGGCACAGGCAGCCACAAGATATGGAAGCAAACGTGGGGCAGGCTTGCGGTTAGCTGCAGCAAGTAACGCGGCAGGAACAGGTTCGCTTAAAACATCATCAAAAGCTTTGTGCAATTCGGATTTTTGAAAGCTGATGTTTGCTATAACTTTGCGCGCTTCTTCATTTTCAGAAATCAATTTTTCAACGGATTTCTTCTCTTCACCCTGAAGTTCGCCATCCGCAAATGCATGAAGTGCCCAATTTTCAACTGTTTCAAACATGATCATTTCACCCTGCGCAAGAATGTTGTTCCGCGCTCTTCCAAGATATCTTTTAAAGTTGTACGTGCCCGCGATAACCTCGACATGATTGTGCCAATCGGAACGCCAAGAATTTCTGATGCGTCTTTGTAACTCACATCTTCCAAACTGATCAGAACAAGAACCTCGCGCTGTTGAGCGGACAGTTTGTCCAAAGCATCAGTAATCACACTTGTTGAAAAATTATCTTCTTGATCAGGCCTCGTGGCACCTTCACCATCCTGTAAATCATCAATGTGTTTTGCGTGTTGGTGCTTGGCGTTGGTTCGCCAATTGCTGACATGGATGTTGCGCAACACAGCATATAACCAAGCGCGCAACGGTTTTGTGGCATCGTAGAGGTGGCTCTTGTTCAGAGCGCGTTCGATGCAATCCTGAACCAGATCATCTGCCAATGCCGCATCGCCACACAACGAACGGGCAAACCGGCGAAGATGCGGTATTTCGGATATCAGCTGGTGTCTAAAGTCTTGAGCCATCGTAATATGTTACGTCGCCAATAAGGGTTTATTCCCGTAACTTCATCCGTTCCATTTATCGCGCATGGTTACCAATTCCTCACTTGCAGTGGGATGAACGGCCATGGTTGCATCAAATTGAGCCTTTGTTGCTCCACATGTTATGGCAATACCTAGAAGTTGTGCCATTTCGCCGGAGCCTTCGCCAGCAATGTGGCAGCCTAGCACAATATCTGTTTCGGCGTTGACAATGAGCTTCATGAACGTGCGCTCGTCACGGCCTGAAAGTGTGTGTTTCATGGCCCGGAAACTGGTTTTATAGATGTCGATCTTGGCGTATTTGGCGCGAGCTTGTAACTCGGTCAGGCCAATAACACCGAGTTCAGGTTGGCTGAAGACCGCAGTTGGAATCAGCTCATGGTTCACAGTTATTTTCTTATCGCCAAATATATTGTCGGCAAAAGCGTGGCCTTCGCGGATGGCAACGGGCGTGAGATTTACGCGGTTCGTCACGTCACCCACGGCATAAATATTTTCGACAATGGTTTGGGAAAACTCATTCACGGCTACTGCGCCATGAGCGGTGCCATGCAACCCAACGTTTTCAAGACCTATTCCTTGGGTATTGGGCATGCGGCCTGTGGCAAACATGATCTGGCCAGCGCCAATCTGACTGCCGTCTTCCAAGGTGATCCGCACGCCGTCACCTGAGCGTTCAATTTTGGTAACATCCGACTTCACACGAATGTCGATGCCCTTTTTTGTCATTTCAGCGGCGAGGTGATTTCTGATGTCGTCATCAAATCCGCGCAGAATTTGGTCGCCGCGTAGCAGCAAGATGGTTTCAACGCCTAAACCCGCGAAGATGCCGGCAAATTCGACGGCGATGTAGCCTCCGCCGACAATGACCATGCGGCGGGGCAGGAAATCGAGATCAAAGGCTTCATTCGATGTTATCGCTAATTCGTGACCAGGCAGATGGCGCGGCACGAAGGGGGCTGCACCAGTTGCTATAAGGATGTATTTAGCCGTGATTGTGCGGCCAGATGCCAACTCAATGGTGTTTTTATCTTTGATGGTGGCGCGTTCAAGGATAAGTTCAGCACCTGCCGCTTCAAGGTTGCGGACATAGGCTTTGTTGAGACGATCAATTTCCTTGTCTTTGTTTTCAATCAGCGCGCCCCAATCGAAAGAAACTTTCTCAGAGGTCCAACCAAAGCCGATTGCATCTTCAAACTCTTCGGCAAACCGCGATGCGTAGACCAGAAGTTTTTTAGGTACGCAGCCGCGTATGACGCAGGTTCCACCGACCCGGTATTCTTCAGCAACAGCAACTTTGGCACCATATTTGGCGGCAATACGCCCTGCCCTAACACCACCAGAGCCAGCACCAATCACGAACAGATCGTAGTCGAACTCCGTCATGCGCGGGTGAGCTCCACAACACCTTTATCAGTGCCCATGATGACAATGCCACATATACCGATGAACAAACCGGTTTCGATAACGCCTGGAGTGTTGTTAAGAATGCCATCGAGTTGTTCGGCGTTCGTAATCTTTCCAAGCCGCACATCAATAATCGGATTGCCGCTTTCAGTGATGAAGGGCATGCCTGTTGTGGTCACGCGGATGCTCATCTTTGCATCTTTGTAGCCGAGATGAACAAGTGCGCGTTCAATTTTCCAAGCTGTGGCATTGACGCCAAATTTTGAAACTTCAATGGGAAGCGGAAACGCACCGAGTGTTTCAACTTTCTTGGATGCATCACAGATCGTGATCATGAATTTTGATGATGAGCCTACGATCTTTTCACGGTGCAATGCGCCACCGCCACCTTTGATCAAGCGAAAACTGCCATCAAACTCATCGCAGCCATCAACCGTTGCATCGATGAATGGTGCGTCTTCGATGGTGACCAAATTCATACCGAGCTTCTGCGCCAATGCATAAGTGGCCTGCGATGTTGGTACGAATTTCGTGTCCAGCTTCTCGCGCTTTACTTTTGCTGCGGCTGCCTCTGTGAAATAGTTTGCGGTTGAACCAGTGCCTAGGCCAACGGTTGCGCCATTCACAACCATCTTCAGTGCAAATTCAGCTGCGGCTTTCTTTTGTGTATCAGCGCTCATGAACCGAGCCCCCCCATCAACATGTATTTTATTTCGATATATTCTTCCATTCCGTGGCTTGAGCCCTCGCGGCCTATGCCAGATTCTTTCATGCCGCCAAACGGCACTTCGGCCGTTGAGATAATACCTTCGTTAATGCCGACCATGCCGTAATCAAGCGCCTCACCCACACGCCAGACGCGGCCAATATCGCGGGTGTAGAAATAACAGGCCAAGCCGAACTCAGTGTCGTTTGCCATTTTGATGGCTTCTTCTTCAGTTTTAAATTTAAACAGCGGAGCAACCGGGCCAAAGGTTTCTTCGCGGGCCACGGCCATGGCTGTAGTGACGCCCGTGATGATGGTGGGTTCAAAGAAATTCCCACCAAGCGATTTTCCACCAAGTGCAAGCTTGCCGCCTTTGGCAAGCGCATCTGCAATGTGTTCTTCGACTTTCTTCACAGCAGCGGCGTTGATCAATGGGCCCGTGGTAACGCCATCACCATTACCATTGCCGACTTTGAGTTTGCCAACTGCGGTGGCAAGTTTTGCGGCGAAGGCATCGTAGACGCCTTCTTGAACCAATATACGATTGGCGCACACGCAGGTTTGGCCGTTGTTGCGATATTTGGATATCATGGCACCTGCGACCGCTGCATCCAGATCTGCATCATCAAACACGATGAAAGGTGCGTTGCCGCCGAGTTCAAGGCCCACGCGCTTTACTGTGGTGGCGCACTGAGCCATCAGCAATTTGCCAATTTCGGTGGAGCCGGTGAAAGTTACAGCTTTCACAATAGGGTTGGATGTCATCTCGCCGCCGATTTCAGATGCTTTGCCTGTGATGACCGAGAATACGCCAGCGGGCATTCCTGCGCGTTCGGCCAATTCAGCAAGGGCAAGAGCCGAGAATGGCGTTTCGGCGGCAGGCTTGCACACGAATGTGCAGCCAGCAGCAAGCGCTGGACCAGCCTTTCTTGTGATCATGGCATTCGGGAAATTCCACGGGGTGATGGCGGCCACAACACCGATGGGTTGTTTCACAACAACGATGCGGGCATTGGCCCAAGGCGAAGGTATGGTTTCGCCGTAAATACGTTTTCCCTCTTCCGCGAAGAATTCGATGAAGCTTGCCCCGTAACCTACTTCGCCACGCGACTCGGCCAAGGGTTTGCCCTGCTCTGCTGTCATGATCTGCGCCAAGTCTTCCTGATTTTCCATCATCAGGTTGAACCATTTGCGCAGGATGATGGAGCGATCCTTAGCGGATTTCTTAGCCCAAGGCTTTTGCGCACGTTCGGCGGCTTCGATGGCTTGCGTTGTTTCCGCTTTGCCGAGCTTTGGCACAGTGCCGATGATCAATTCATTGACCGGATTGGTCACGTTAATACTGGCAGCACCAGAAACCCATTTGCCATCAATATAGCATTGCTCCTTCAGAAGGCTCTTATCCTTCAAAATATCCCGCAGTGCCAAGGTTGTGCCTAAATCCATTTATTTTCTCCGGATAGTGGAATTTGGCCAGCACTTAGCATAGAGGATGGCCGCACACAAACAGACCACCTATGTTGGATTCGCAATGCCAGTTGAAGCACTTATTTTTGATTTAGACGGAACTTTGGTGGATACGGCTCCGGATTTGATCCAAGCGACAAATCATGTTTTGAACTCGATTGGGCGCAGGTCGGTGAGCTATGAGGAGTTTCGTGGATTTGTGGGGCATGGATCGCGCGCTTTAATCGAGCGCGGTTGTTTGGCTACGGGTGCCGCTGGCGACAATGAAACAATCAAGCGCTTGAACCGCGATTTTCTGGATTATTATGGTGCAAATGTTTCGGCGCATTCAAAAATATTCGATGGCATTCCAGCGCTGTTGAATGAGGCCCACTCGCGTGGAATTAAAATGGGTGTTTGCACCAACAAAGTCGAAGGGCTTTCGCATAAGCTTCTGGGCGAACTCGGGTTGGCGAAATGGTTTGGCGCAGTTGTTGGTGGCGACACATTGCCAATCATGAAACCAGACCCTGCTCCCTACCGCGAAGTGGCCAGGCGTTTGGGCGTTGATGCTTCGCGCACCATCATGTTTGGTGATAGTGAGACAGATATTTGCACGGCACAGAACACGGGAGTTCCGGTGATTGCGGTTACGTTCGGATATACAGCGCAGCCCGTGGATACGTTTGATCCCACACATGTGATCAACCACTATGATGAAGCTTGGCCTATTGTTTTAAAATATCTTTGAAAAATTTGACCACGTCTTCGAGCACTGGTGCATTGCCTCGCAGCGGTTTTGCCATATTCAGCAAAATCCCGACATGGCTCATACCTTTATATTCGATGAGCTTTGCTGAAGTGCCGGCGTCGGTTAAATGTTTGAATAAAGACTTTGCGTTTTTTGGATAAACTGTTGTGTCTGCGGTGCCGTGCAAAATTAAGAATGGTGGTGCATCTTTGCGCACATAGTTGATGGGCTGCGTGATTTCCAAATCGCTGATTTTACCAAACACTTCGTGCGTAATATCCGAATCCAACGGCAAAAAGTCAAACGGGCCAGCCAGTGTTGCGATGCCTTTGATATGCTTATCCGTCGTTCCAGCTTCTTCAAGAAAGCGCCGATCAAGCACTGCCAGTGCGATATCATAAGCGCCAGCAGAATGGCCTACGAGGAATATTTTTTCAGCATCGCCGCCATATTGCGCAGCGTTGGTTTGAACCCATTTCAAACTCGATGCTACATCTTGAATGAATGCCGGGTAAGGATGTTGTGGGTGTTTACGATAGTTGATGACAAATGTGACAAAACCATTTGCTGCAAAGGCGCGGCCTATAAACCCATAATCGGCAGCATCACCCTCCTGCCAGGATCCACCATGGACAAATATCAGAGCAGGTAAATTGGGAGTGGTTTGCTTTGGTTTAAAAACGTTAAGCGTTTGATCAGGATCGGCACCATAAGGCACGGCAGAGGCTACGAGTTCTGAACTTCGATCCTGCGGAACAAGAAGATTGAAAACTTTCAGCGCAGCAAAATGATAGGCTAGACCACCGGCCAGTATCAAAAAACAAAATGCGTAAGCGAGTTTTATCATGATTGATTTCTACGGCAAACTGCCCCATGCGGATGAATGAATATGGAAATTGGAACATGAGTATTGAATTAAGTCTTAAAGCGGCTCCCTTTCATTTAAACGATGAAGACATCGCTTGGGTTCAAAAAACCCGCGACGGGCTTTCGAATGAAGCAAAACTGCGCCAGCTTTTTGTGCATATTTCGATGGGCGATGATCTGGATCAGGCGCGAAGGCTGAGCGGGATGGCACCAGGTGGCATCCACCGCTTTATGGGGCCAAGCATAGATGAGGCTTGGGCTGCTACGCGGCTGATGCTCGAGATGAATGAAATTCCGCTGTTCATTACGGGCGATATTGAAGGCGGTGGGCATGGATCCCCGGCGATGCTTCAATTTCCAAATCAGCTTGGGCTTGCGGCAACCAACGATGTGGAACTTTCGGCGCGGCTGCTGTCAGCGGTTTGTGACGAAGCCAAGGCGCTCGGTTTTAACTGGAGCTTCACGCCCGTTGTTGACGTGAACAAGGAAGCAGGCAGTGCCATTGTGGGCACACGGTCTTATGGTTCAGACGTTGAGAAAATTATTGCGCAGGCGCGCGTGCATATCAAAACTTTGCAGGGCCACGGCATAGCAGCAACCGCCAAGCATTGGCCGGGCGAAGGCTATGATGCACGCGACCAACATCTGGTCACGACGATCAATCCGCTTGGGGTTGAAGCGTGGCAGGATGTTTTCGGACGCATTTATAAAACGATGATTGATGATGGTGTGATGACGGTGATGTCGGCTCACATAGCCCTGCCCGCTTATGCTGCCAAACATGGCAAGACCGGGTTGGAGCGTTATCGGCCGGCCTCAGTTTCAAGATTGCTCAATCAAAATTTGCTGCGCGATGAATTAGGGTTCAACGGCCTGGTGGTATCTGATGCGACTCCTATGGGTGGGCTTACCGCTTGGGATAAGCGCTCGATCTGCGTTCCCGAAGTGATCGAGAATGGCTGTGATATATTCTTGTTCAGCCCCAATGAACAACAAGATTTAAACTTCATGATGGATGGATTGCGTGATGGGCGCTTGTCAGAGCAGAGATTAGAAGACGCCGTTACTCGCATTCTCGGTTTGAAGGCGGCACTTGGCTTGCACAAAAAATCGCTGGATGAGCGATTGCCACCGTTGGCCGACGCCAAGATGAAAGTGAAGTCGCAAAAACATTTGGACGTTGCGCAGTCAGCTGCCGATCAATCGGTTACATTGGTTAAAGACACGCAAAATCTATTGCCGCTTAATATTGCAAAACATAAACGCATCACGCTGGTGCACAGAGGTGCGCCGGGAATGTTTCCGGGCATGCCGCGCAAGCCCATGAGTGTTTTCATTGATGGACTGAAAGAGCGCGGTTTTGAGATCAGCGAATTTGATGCGAAAAATTTACCAACGCCACAAAATACTGATCTGTTGCTTTATGTTTTTGCGGTTGAATCGTCTCTGGGGCTTTCACACATATTCATTGATTGGAAAGAAGAGCAGAAAGGCTTTGAAGGCATCATGGCGCGTTTCTGGAATGAGGTGCCTACACTAATGGTCTCCTTCGGCCATGCCTATTATCTGCATGATGCTCCGCGTGTTCCAACATATGTGAATGCCTACTCAACGATTGAAGCATCGCAGCGCGCTGCACTTTCTTGCATAATCGGCAATCAACCGTTTTCCGGCGTCAGTCCGGTTGATGCTTTTGCAGGCGCGCCAGACGCAGAGTTTTAAGTCAAGCGGTGGGGAAGCCCATCTTTTCAACTTTGTATCCGGCAACCGTCATTACGCGCATCAATTCTTTATGGCCCACTTGCGCCATTTTGAGAGGTGAGTTTTTCTTTGGGTCTTGCTCGGCTTCAACCACAAACCAACCTTCATAATTATAGTGCGCAAATTTCTTCACGATAGCCTCGAAATCAAGTGATCCGTCGCCAGGCACTGTGAACGCGCCAAGTGCTACGGCATCCAAGAATGATTGCTTTGAACGGTCCAGCTTGTTGATCACGTCCATGCGCACATCTTTGGTGTGAACGTGGTTGATGCGCTTGTGGTGTTTGTCGATGGCGCGCAGCGGATCACCGCCCGCAAAAGCCAAGTGGCCAGCATCCAACAAAAGCGGCAAGCCTTCGCCCGTGTGCTTCATCAGCATGTCAACTTCATGTTCGGTTTCAACCACAGTGCCCATATGGTGATGGAATGAAAGCGGCATGCCTTGCTCTGCACACCATTCGCCAAATGCTGTCATTTTGCGGCCGTATGATTTGAACTGGCTGTCTTCAAATACGCGCTTGGTGGCGAGAGGTGCGGCGCGGTTGCCCTGGATGGTACCCGCAGTTTCACCGTAGACGATGCAAGGCGCGTTCACGGCTTTGAACAATTCAATCATTGGCGCGATGCGGTCTTTATCGGCGCTCAGTTCGCCATCGGCAAGCAAGCCGGAGAACCAACCGCCGCAAAGTGTTACGTCAGCTTCCTTTAAAATCGGCAACATGATCTTAGGGTCACTTGGAAAACGACGGCCCATTTCCATTCCTGTAAATCCAGCGGAGCGGGATTGACGCAGGCATTCTTCGAGTGAAACGTCTTCGCTCAATTCCACCAAATCATCATTCCACCACGCGATGGGAGACATGCCGAGTTTTGCTTTCATAGAGGTGGTTCCTTAGGTGTGATTTGAAGGCTATGTATTTCAAACCCGCGTTTATCGCAAACAGAGATGATTTGCGAACAGGTATTTCTATCAATTTATCGCAATAAACCTACCCCAAGCTCCGTCTTGCCAGCGAAGGCCGGCATCCAGCTTAACTTGAGGGTTCGAACCATGTGGCTAGCGGGATCCCAGCCTTCGCTGGGATGACGAAATAAAACTAAATAAACTCACTAAAAATCATATCCCCAACAAAGCCCTGTTCGCCTTCGTATCTGCCTCAGCCTTCGCAAAATCGTCAAATGCACGCTCCGAGACTTTTATGATGTGGGCGGCGATAAACTCAGCACCTTCCCTTGCGCCATCTTCGGAATTTTTAATGCAGCATTCCCATTCGAGCACGGCCCAGCCATCAAAATCATAGCCCGTCAATTTCGCAAAGATCGAAGCAAAATCGACTTGGCCATCGCCAACTGAACGAAAGCGCCCTGCCCGCTTCAACCAAGGTTGGAAGCCACCATAAACGCCGGTTTTACCGTTCATCAGGAATTCTGCATCCTTGACGTGGAACATCTTGATGCGTTCGTGATAGTGATCAATATACGCGAGATAATCCAGCTGCTGCAAAACAAAGTGGCTAGGGTCATACATAATGTTGCAGCGCTTGTGGCCCTTTAGCTTATCCAGGAACATTTCAAAGGTTGCACCATCATGCAAATCTTCTGATGGATGAATTTCATAACAAAGATCCACGCCCGCTTTGTCGTAAGCATTGAGGATCGGCAGCCAGCGTTTGGCAAGTTCTGTAAAGCCTTCGTCGATCAAGCCTTCCGGCCATTGTGGAAAAGGATAAATATATGGCCAAAGCAAAGAGCCAGAAAACGTGACGGAGCGATCAAGGCCAAAGCGTTCGGATGCCTTCGCCCCCATCATCAATTGATCGACAGCCCACTCTTGGCGGGCCGCTAAATTACCGTGCACAGCGGGTGGCGCAAACGCGTCAGACAGGCGATTATAGGCGGGGTTCACCGCAATCAACTGGCCTTGCAAATGAGTTGATAGCTCAGTGACTACCAGACCATGATCAGCCAGTTTGCCCTTATACTCATCGACGTAAGTTTGGCTGGTTGCGGCCAATTTCAGATCAATGCAGCGGCCATCCCAAGTGGGAATTTGCACGCCCTTAAAACCTTTATCAGCCGCCCACTTGGCTAGGCCTTCAATGGTATTATACGGCGCATCATTGGTTGCAAATTGGGCGAGAAAAACGCCGGGGCCTTTTATGGTCTTCATGAACCGCTCCTTGAGAAATTAGTTCCGTATTGATTATCATGCACAAAACTTTGATGTGTGTCACGTTCTAGGTGTTACGTTTTTTACCTTCCAACAAATCCAGCACACTCCGCATGGCATCAAGCACATTTGTGCCCGGCCCAAAAATGGCGGAAACGCCGGATTGCATCAGAAATTCATAATCGCCACGCGGAACTACGCCGCCGCATACGACAATGATGTCTGCCCGAGATTTGGCTTTCAGCGCACCTGTTAGTTCAGGAAGCAATGTCTTGTGGCCTGCAGCCAAAGATGACACACCGATGATTTGCACGTTCTCTGAAATCGCCAAATCTGCCGCTTCTTGCGGTGTTTGAAACAGTGGGCCTGCCACAACTTCAAACCCGAGATCGCCAAAAGCTGAGGCAATGATTTTTGCACCACGGTCATGACCATCTTGGCCGAGCTTGGCGATCAACATGCGCGGCGCATGTTTCATTTTAGACGTGAGTGTTTTCAGGCGTGCGCTAAGCAGCTTGTATTCGGGATCATCTTTGTAAAGATCACCATGAACATGTTTAACGACTTCTGCTTTAGCTGAATGATCGCCAAAGACACTGCGAAGGGCATCGGAAATTTCGCCCACAGTTGCGCGGGCTCTTGCGGCTTCAATGGCGATTTCTAAAATATTGCCTTTGCCAGAGCGCGCTGCAGTTTCGAGCTCTGCCAATGTGCTCTGCACTCGTTCTGGATTGCGGCTGCGCTTGATGTGTTCAAGTCGTTTAATCTGTCCGGCCCGCACTGCGCGGTTGTCAACTTCGCGCGATACAAGAACCGCCTCTTCTTCAAGGCGATATTTGTTGACGCCAACAATCACATCTTCGCCCTTGTCGATGGCAGCTTGTTTGCGCGTTGCGGCCTCTTCAATTTGTTGCTTGGGCCAGCCTGATGCTACGGCCATGGTCATGCCGCCGATAGCTTCGATCTGTTCCATCAGCGCCCAGGCTTTGTCGGCCAACTCCTTGGTCAAACTTTCCACGTAGTATGAACCAGCGAGTGGGTCGACCAGATCGGTGATGCCTGTTTCATGTTGCAAGATGAGCTGGGTGTTGCGGGCGATCCGTGAGGAGAACTCAGTTGGCAGTGCGATTGCTTCATCAAAGGAATTGGTATGCAAGCTTTGCGTGCCACCGAGAACGGCGGACATGGCTTCAAATGCCGTGCGCACGATGTTGTTATATGGGTCTTGTTCTTGCAACGAAACGCCAGACGTTTGGCAATGGGTGCGCAGCATTAACGAGTCAGCTTTCAGTGGATTGAATTCGGCCATCATGCGCGACCATAACAATCGCGCTGCGCGAAGCTTTGCGGCCTCCATGAAGAAGTTCATGCCGATGGCAAAGAAAAATGAAAGCCTTCCTGCAAAGGCATCAACATCCAAGCCCTTGGCAATTGCTGCTCGCACATATTCTCGGCCATCTGCAAGTGTAAAAGCCAGCTCTTGCACCAGCGTGGCACCAGCTTCTTGCATGTGATAACCGCTAATCGAAATCGAATTGAATTTCGGCATCTCGCGCGCGGTGTATTCAATGATGTCGGCAACCAATCGCATGGAAGGTTCAGGCGGATAGATATAAGTGTTGCGGACCATGAACTCTTTGAGGATGTCGTTTTGAATAGTACCAGAAAGTTCAGATCGCTTGGCCCCCTGCTCTTCACCCGCAACAATGAACGACGCGAGAATGGGAATGACCGCGCCATTCATTGTCATCGAAACTGACATTTCAGAAAGTGGGATAGCGTCGAATAATATTTTCATGTCTTCAACGGAGTCAATTGCCACACCAGCTTTGCCCACGTCGGCTGCGACGCGTGGGTGATCTGAATCATAGCCTCGATGCGTTGCCAGATCGAAGGCGACGGATAAGCCTTTCTGGCCCGCCGCTAATGCTTTGCGGTAGAAAGCGTTGGATTCTTCGGCTGTTGAAAACCCGGCATATTGGCGGATCGTCCATGCACGGCCCGCATACATTGTGGCGCGGGGGCCGCGGATAAAGGGCGCAAAGCCCGGCAGTGTTTCTTCGATGCCAGTTACGTCCGCACTTGTGTAAAGAGGCTTGATATCGATGCCCTCAGGGGTTTTCCGAATGAGCACTGACGGATCAGCCCTCACTTCTTTCGTGGCCAGTTTCTCCCAATCTGAAAGCGACTTTTTGGTCATTCAAATTCCACGATCAGTTCATCAACACTGAGGATAGCACCAACCTGCGCTGCAATGCGCTTTACTTTAGCCTGGCGTTCAGCACGCAAAATATTTTCCATTTTCATGGCTTCAACCATGGCAATTGACTGGCCTGCTTCGACCACATCACCCACATTCACATTGAGCGCGCGCAAAAGGCCGGGCATCGGGCACAGCAAGAACTTAGACGTATCTTTAGGCTTTTTGATGGGCATGAGCTTGGCAAGATCTGCAACGCGAGGCGTATAAACCTTCGCCAACAAATCCGCCCCACCATAGCGTAGGCGGTAGCCTTTGGGCGTGAGGTCAATTTTGCAGCGTGTCAGACCATCGGCAAATGCAAATTCGCCCAGCGTTAGTCCGGGAGTCCAATTATGCTTAATCTGATTGACTGGGCCGTCGCCAACACGCACCTGTGCGCCACCTTCGACGGGCAAGATTACCGTTTTAAAACTGTGACCCGAAAAAACCACGACCCATTCAAAACCAACGCGGCGTTTGTGATTATCAAGCACACCAGAGTGTTTAGCGGCCCGCGTTTCAGTTTCGAAATGCACGCAAGCAGCAATCGCGGCGAGATGGCGATATTCTTCGTCATTCAACTCGACGCCGTTAAAACCATCTTTGAATTCTTCGGCAATGAAAGCCGTTGTGATGCTGCCGGAACGGAAGCGTTCATTGCGCATGACCGCAGATAGAAAAGGTAAGTTATGGGCAATACCTTCGACTTCAAATTCGTCCAGCGCCACACTCATGGCGTCAATCGCCATCTCCCGCGTCTCACCATGAGTGCAGAGCTTGGCAATCATCGGGTCGTAGTGGATGGAGATTTCACCACCTTCGTAAACGCCAGTGTCGTTGCGAACCAGTGTGCCGTCGCCATTATCACCGTTGCTTGGTGGCTTATAGCGCGTGAGGCGGCCGATGGATGGCATGAAGTTGCGGTGCGGGTCTTCGGCATAAAGTCTCGACTCTATCGCCCAGCCATTCATTTTAACATCGCTCTGTTTGAGACCCAGTTTTTCGCCTGCCGCAACGCGGATCATTTTCTCCACAATGTCGATGCCTGTCACAAGTTCACTGACCGGATGTTCGACTTGCAGCCTTGTATTCATTTCGAGAAAATAAAAATTGCGTTTGTCATCAACAATGAATTCAACAGTGCCTGCTGATGTATATCCAACCGATTTGGCCAGTGTCACAGCCTGTTCGCCCATCGCTTTGCGCGTAGCGTCATCTAAAAACGGTGACGGTGCTTCTTCAATCACTTTTTGATTGCGGCGTTGGATGGAGCATTCGCGTTCACCCAGATACACCATGTTGCCATGCGCATCGCCCAGAACTTGAATTTCGATATGGCGTGGCTGCGTTACGAACTTCTCGATAAAAATTCGGTCATCACCAAACGAAGATTTTGCTTCGCTTTTTGAAAGTGAGAAACCTTCTTTGGCTTCGGCGTCGTTCCAGGCAATGCGCATGCCCTTGCCGCCGCCGCCTGCCGAGGCTTTGATCATTACGGGATAGCCGATTTCCTTGGCGATTTTTGCGGCATGGGCTTCATCATCAATCAGCCCCATGAATCCGGGCACGATGTTCACGCCCGCTGCTGCGGCTAATTTCTTGGACGTAATCTTGTCGCCCATCGCCTCAATGGCTTTGACGGGTGGGCCAATAAAAGCGATCTTGGCTTTCTCCAGCGCCTCAGCAAACTTTGGATTCTCAGACAGAAAGCCATAGCCGGGGTGCGCGGCTTCGGCCCCTGATTGCTTCACTGCCGCCAAGATATTATCAATCACCAGATAGGATTGGCTTGCAGGAGCTGGACCAATGAATATAGCCTCATCCGCCAATTTCACATGCAAAGCATCACGGTCTGCGTCTGAATAAACAGCAACCGTTTTAATGCCCATCAATTTCGATGTGCTGATCACACGACAAGCGATTTCACCACGATTGGCGATGAGAATTTTTTTGAACATTTTCATAACGGCATCGTGTCGTGCTTCTTCGGAAGAGTTTGCATTTTCTTATTGCGCAACGAAGCAAAAGCTCTTGCAATGCGTTTGCGCGATGTATGCGGCATGATTACATCGTCGATAAAACCGCGCTCTGCGGCAACGAACGGATTGGCAAATCTGTCCTCATAGTCTTTGGTGCGCGCTGCAATTTTATCCTTATCTCCCAGTTCCGAGCGATAAATAATTTCCGTTGCCCCCTTGGCTCCCATCACTGCGATCTCCGCCGTGGGCCACGCGTAATTCACATCAGCACCAATATGTTTTGAGGCCATCACATCATAGGCGCCGCCATAAGCTTTCCTCGTGATCAACGTTACCATCGGCACTGTGGCTTGGGCGTAAGCAAATAATAGTTTAGCACCTTGCTTGATCACACCGCCGTATTCTTGCGCGGTTCCTGGGAGAAAGCCCGGCACATCCACCAATGTCAGAAGCGGAATGTTGAATGCATCACAAAAACGCACAAAGCGCGCGGCTTTGCGCGACGAGTCAATATCGAGCACACCAGCCAAAACTTGCGGCTGGTTGGCCACAACGCCAATGCTTTGGCCTTCAATGCGTATAAAGCCTGTGATGATGTTGCGCGCAAAAGCTTCCTGGATTTCGAAAAAATCGCCCTCATCAGCCAGCGTTAACACAAGTTCTTTCATATCATACGGCTTGGCAGCACTATCAGGAATAAGCGTGTCGAGCTTCATTTCAAGACGATCAGGATCGTCATAAAATGGTCGGGTTGGTAGTTTGTCGGAATTGTTCAGTGGCAAAAAATCAAACAGCCTTCGCACTTGTTCAAGCGTTTCAATATCATTGTCATATGCACCGTCAGCAACGGATGATTTTTGCGTGTGGGTTGCGGCTCCGCCTAATTCTTCAGCTGTCACCACTTCGTTGGTTACGGTCTTCACAACATCAGGCCCGGTCACAAACATGTATGACGTATCACGCACCATAAATATAAAATCAGTCATGGCTGGCGAATAAACCGCACCGCCCGCACATGGCCCCATGATGACAGAAATTTGCGGGATGACACCTGAAGCCTCAACATTGCGGCGAAACACTTCAGCATAGCCAGCAAGTGAATCCACACCTTCTTGAATGCGAGCACCACCGGAGTCATTGAGCCCGATAACTGGTGCACCAGATTTCACTGCCAGATCCATGATCTTGCAAATCTTGCGCGCGTGGGTTTCTGAAAGCGATCCACCGAGCACGGTAAAATCCTGCGCAAAAACATAAGTGATGCGGCCGTTGATGGTGCCCCATCCGGTGACAACGCCGTCACCCGCAATCTTTTGTTTCTCCATACCGAATTCGGTGGAACGGTGCGTCACATAAACGTCATACTCTTCGAACGAGCCTTCATCGAGCAGAACCTCAATGCGCTCTCTTGCTGTCAGTTTGCCCTTTGCATGTTGCGCATCTATGCGCACTTGTCCGCCGCCAAGATGAGCTTGCCTGCGCCGTTCATCAAGCTTTTCCAAAATCTCATGCATAAATTGCTTTTCCCCGGCCCAGTCTTCGCTGCGTTATAATTGCCGTTTAATCGGAAAAGTGCAATGGTTTCAAATTGTTTGTTTCAGGGGCAAATCACGTATGACACTCGAACAGTTTCTGATCAGCGGCTTGGTTTATCTGGCGGCAACAGTTGTTTCTGCAACCATCGCAAAATGGTTGAAACTGGGTTCAATTTTAGGGTTTTTAATCGCAGGCGTCATCATTGGCCCTTCGGCTCTCAACCTTGTAGGCGACCATGGCGAGACGGTTAAGCATTTTGCCGAGTTTGGCGTGATTGTAATGCTGTTTCTAATTGGTCTGGAATTGGAGCCTTCAAAACTCTGGGAGTTGCGTCGGCACATATTCGGGCTTGGCGCATTGCAAGTTTTGGGCGTTTCTGCTGTTTTAGCTGTTGCCGCATTGGTGATTGCGCGTGACTGGCGCGAAGGTTTGGTGATCGGGGTCATTCTATCGATGTCGTCAACAGCGATTATTTTGCAAAGCTTGGAAGAGCGCGGCGTTTTAAAAACGCCCGTTGGTCAATCGATTTTTTCAGTTCTGTTGTTTCAGGATATTTCAGTCATTCCGATTCTGGCGCTGTTTCCTTTGCTCGCCTTGGCACCGCCAACTGAGGCAGTGGCAACTTCTTCGCTTATCGCGCATTTGCCAACCTGGTTGAAGGCGATCAGCATTATTGTTGCAGTGGCAGCAGTTGCTGTGGGCGGAAGGTATCTTACGCGTCCGTTGTTTCGTGCAGTGGCGGGCACAGGGGCTCGCGAAATATTTGTCGCCACTGCTTTACTCTTAGTGGTGGCAATTACGTTAGTTATGGAGATGGTTGGGCTATCAGCAGCGCTTGGCACATTTTTAGCTGGCGTTGTGTTGGCTGACAGCGAGTATCGCCACGAGCTTGAGATGGATTTGCAGCCATTCAAGGGATTATTGTTGGCTATCTTTTTTATTGCAGTAGGTGCGGGTGTTGAATTTAATCTGATAGCCAAGACCCCCTATCTCGTAATTTTTGGGCTTCTGGGGTTCTTAATATTGAAACTGCTCACGCAATTCATGCTCGCCAAAAGTTTTGGCATGCAACGCGCTGATGCATCACGATTTGCAATTGCGCTCACACAAGGAAGTGAATTTGGATTTGTGTTGGTGGGCGTCACGCTGGGCTTGGGTTTGCTTTCAGCACAATATGCGGGGCTGCTGACTGCGGTGATAGCACTTTCAATGGCTACCTCACCTTTGCTTTTGATGCTAGACGACAAAGTGTTCCAACCGTGGCTCGGCCAAAATGAAGAAGAGCGCGAAGCCGATGTCATTACTCATGATGGTGTAGACGCCATCATAGCTGGCCATGGTCGTTTTGGCATGACTATCGGGCGTGTGCTTAACGCGCAAGGCTTGAAGACCACATTGCTTGATCATGATTCAAGCCAGGTTGATGCGCTTAGGAAATTTGGTTTCAAAGTTTTTTACGGTGATGCTTTGCGCACTGATTTATTGGAAGCAGCGGGTGCAAAACAAGCGAAGATAATGGTGATTGCAATTGATGACCGCGAAAAAATAACCGAACTCGTGAAAATTGCGCGCGCAGAATTTCCTGATCTCAAATTGTTCGTTCGCGCCTATGACCGCACACATGCCGGCGAATTATTGAAGATCGGTGTTGAATATGTTTATCGTGAAATGTTTGGCTCTTCGATGGATCTGGCGAAGGATGCTCTGGTAACACTTGGCAAAAGTAAAGCGTCAGCCGCATCCATTGTGACCAAGTTCACGCAGCTTGATGAACAGTTTTTGCGTCGATCAGTGGCAGTGCGTGATGATCAAAACGCGTTGCAGGATTTGGCGCGCGAGTCACGTGCTGAGATTGCCCGCGTGTTTGCTGCGGACCGTGAAACACTCGAAGAAAAGACATAAAAAAAGGCACCCCACCGGATGCCTTTTCTTAAACCTGATGTAAAATTATGCGGTCTTGTTCATTTTGCTCTTGATCAAACCAACGATAATTTGAAGAACAATGCCGCCAACGCCTGCGCCAGCGATGTTGCCGATGTTAATGCCGCCGCCTGCTGCGCTTGTTGCCAAGGCTGGAATGATAGCGCCCAGAATTGAGCCGCCACCTACGCCACCCAGTGCGCCAGCGATTGTGTTGCCCAAGCCGCCAAGGCTTGAATCTTTCATTGCTGCGCCGCCGATGTTACCGCCTACAGCGCCACCAACAAGTTGCAAAATGATAGGTAAAAGTGCTTCCATAATTTAGTGCCTCCCAATTGATTCGACCTGCCCCGCGGCAGTGGCGGGACATTAACAACAATTCAGGAAAGCACAATCTCTGAGTTGCAAAAATGGTGCAGTGCACTCAGTAGGCGTTTTCGCTCTTTAATAATGCCATAGGCGTTTTGGCCAAGATATAGAGATCAAGGCCTAATGACCAACGGTCAATATAATCAAGATCGTGTTTGACGCGTTGCTCCAATTTCTCGTGCGTATCTGTTTCGCCGCGCCAGCCATTAATTTGTGCCCAACCTGTGATGCCGGGTTTCACCTTGTGGCGTGCAAAATAGCCATCAATCACTTCATCATACAGCGTTCCTGCAGCTTTGGCTTGCGTTGCGTGTGGACGCGGGCCAACGAGCGAGAGCTGACCTTGAAGCACGTTAAATAATTGCGGCAATTCATCGAGCGACGTTTTGCGGATGATGCGACCAACTTTGGTGACCCGTGCATCACCTTTCGTTACGAGTTTGCTGGCCGATGCATCGCTCATATCGGTGTACATCGAGCGGAATTTGAAAACCTGAACGAGTTCGTTGTTGAAGCCAAATCTTTTCTGACGGAAAATAACAGGGCCTTTGCTTTCCAAGCGAACGGCCAATGCGACAATCAACATCACAGGTGAAAGCACGATGATTGCTGCCAATGCTATCGCACGATCAAGCGAGTCTTTCATAAACTGATCCCAGCCATTCAGTGGACGATCAAACAATGAGAGCAATGGCAAATCACCTAAATAGGTATATGCACGCGGTGAAAGTTTAAGTGCAGCCGCTTGGCCGCTTACGCGAATATCGACAGGCAACTGCCAGAGGCGTTTCAAAATGTGCAGCAGCCGTTGCTCGGCTGAAAGCGGAATAGCAACAATGATCAAATCAACGCGGTTCTCTCTGGCGTAATCAGCCAGATCATCCATCTTTCCAATCTTCTTGTGCTTGCGCACAGATTCAGGGCTGCGGTTGTCATAACGATCATCGAACAGTCCAATGATTTCGATGTCGAGATTTTGTGAATGTTCAAGCGTGGAGATCGCTTCCTCAGCCGCCTTACCACCACCGACGATGGCAATACGCTGGCGCTCGTGGCCATGTTTTACAATTGGTCTGATCCAAATCTGAATGAAGGTGCGGCTTAAAATAAAGTACATGCCGGTTAGCGCCAGCCAAAATTTAATCCAGCCATTGCCCAAGCTGAGGTCTACCCACTCGGAATACTGAAATAGAATGAGGCCTATTGCAGCTGTTGTGATCCATGATTTGGCAATAGCCAGCAATGAGTTTGCAAGATTTTTAAATTCGTATAGGCCAAAGCTGCGGAGAATAAACAAGCACAGGAAGCCTAAGAACAACGTAAAGAATCCAGCCGAGCTTGGCGTTGCTGCGTCATGGCGCTCCACATTCAAAAGCGTTGCAACCAAACCGCCGCCGAGAAATACAAATGCATCGGCACCTTTCAGCAGCCGTTGAAACACTTCGCTATCTGCAAATTTTTTCGACATCAATAATCCATCCCTAGATTTCTGTGGTTTGAGGGGTGGGATTTAGGAATGCGTAAAATTCGCCGCATCTCGGCAGGTAAATTGCCCAGCAGCGTTAAGAAAGTGTTGGGGACATCGTTAAAATTTGATGAGCTTGGAAAGTGGTTTTTTCTATTTGATATATTAAAATACCATCGTCATGCCCGCGAAAGCGGGCATCTGTGTTTGTTGGATAGAAAACGCAGATTCCCGCTTTCGCAGGAATGACGTTTCTAAATGAACGAATTCAACTTTGGCTATTTTACGCGCCTTAAAGCGCAGCCGCGCTAAACGTATCGCAATCTTTCAAGCTCGTCGCGGCCACGCCAGTCTTGAACCACTTCACCCGTTGCGCTGAAGAGCCATGTGTAAAGCTATCAGGCTCGGCATAGCCGCGTGACCGTTTCTGCAGTCTATCGTCACCAATCTGGCTGGCAGCGTTCAATGCTTCGTCAATATCGCCTGCTTGCAAAATATGCTTTGTTGCATCAGCTTCGGTTGACCAGATGCCGGCAAAGCAATCAGCCTGCAATTCCATGCGCACTGACAAAGCGTTGCTTTCGGCTTCGGAGCCTTGGCTGCGCGCTTGTTGAACTTGGTCAGCGATGCCCAACAGGTTTTGCACATGATGGCCCACTTCATGCGCCACCACATAAGCTTGAGCAAAATCTCCCGGAGCACCCAATTTGGTTTTCATGTCTTGATAGAAGGCAAGATCGATATAGACCTTGTGATCGGCTGGGCAATAAAATGGGCCCATGGCAGATTGCGCGGTGCCACAACCAGATTGCGTGTAGCCCGTGAACAAAACCAAACGGGGCTTTTCATATTGCTGGCCCATGTCGGTAAATATCTTGCTCCAAACATCTTCGGTTGAACCCAATACTTTTGCCACGAAAACTTTGCCAGCGTCAGTCGTTGTCACGTCCGCGCCTGCGCCTGAACCACCATCCAAATTGGTGTTGTTTGTGGTTTGGCCCACTTTGGTATTGCCCGGCAATTGGATCTGTGTTGTTCCGCCCGGCAATGAAATGCCGCCGCCGCCGCCATTGACCATGTTGATCAGATCAATGCCAACGAAAAACTTCAATGCAAAGTAGGCAAGCACCAGAAGAATGATGCCGCGCATACCAATGGTGCGGAATAGCAATGGGATCAGCATCGCCAAGCCACCGCCGCCGCCCATCGAGCTGCCGCCGCCTAAACCACCAAACCCACCTGAACCGCCAGGGCCAAAGCCGCCACTGTCGCCGCGTTGGTCGTCGACGTTGCTGCTTTCGTTTTGATTGTTCAGATCCATAGGAATTGCCTCACCTTAAATTGCGTTTGAGCGTGAATTTGGCGTTTTCAAACCGGATTTGCAAGGAGTGAGTTTTACTTTCGCAAATAAAGCTTTGGTTTCTGTTGCAAGGGCATATGCGGGGACGCACCTTCCCTCTCACGCAAACTCGCGTTATGAAGCGCCATCATGACGGATAAACTTATCATTGCATTGGCACAGCTTAACCCCACAGTGGGCGGCATTGCTGTCAATCTGGCGAAAGCTCGAAAAGAAATTGCCAAGCTGAAGCATGTCGATCTAGTGCTTTTCCCCGAGCTTTATATTTCAGGCTATCCGCCAGAAGATCTGGTCTTGCGGCGCTCGTTCGTGGCCGCCTGCAAAACCGCTTGCGAAGAACTGGCCACCGAATTTGCACAAGGCCCCGCCATTCTGATCGGACTGCCATGGCGTGAAGGCGACAAGCTGCATAATGCCGTGGCGCTTCTGAATGGCGGCAAAATTGAAACGCTGCGCTTTAAATATGATTTGCCGAACTACGGCGTGTTTGACGAAAAGCGCGTGTTCCAGCCCGGCCCTGCTCCCGGCCCCATTAATTTCAAAGGCGTGCGCATTGGCGTGCCCATCTGCGAAGATATTTGGACGGAAGAAACGTGTGAGACCCTGGCAGAAACCGGAGCAGAAATTCTGCTATCTCCTAACGGCTCGCCCTTCGAGCGCAACAAGGATGATGTGCGCTTAAATCTCGTCGTCGCCCGCGTCAGCGAAACCAAGCTGCCGCTGGTCTATCTTAACCAGGTAGGCGGGCAAGATGAGCTGGTGTTTGACGGCGCATCATTCGTGTTGAACGCTGATCGCTCGCTGGCCCTGCAAATGCCGATGTTTGAAGAAGCCGTCGCCGTCACCGAATGGCGGCGCGGCGCTGATGGTTGGCAGATGGTGCCAGGTCCCGTGGCCAAACTTCCTGAAAACGAGGAGGAAGCATGGAAAGCTTGTGTTCTGGGCCTTCGCGATTATGTCGACAAGAACCGCTTTCCCGGCGTGGTACTGGGCCTTTCGGGCGGCATTGATAGCGCAGTCGTTGCCGCCATGGCCGTTGATGCCTTGGGGGCCGCGCGCGTTCATTGCGTGATGTTGCCCTATCAATACACCAGCCGCGATAGTTTGGTGGACGCTGAAGAATGCGCCAAGTTGCTGGGCGTGCGCTATGATGTGGTGCCGATCAAAGAACCTGTTGAGGGTTTTCTCGCAGGACTTGCGCCCATGTTTGCCAGCAAAAAAAGCGACACCACAGAAGAGAATATTCAATCGCGTTCACGCGGTGTGATCCTCATGGCAATTTCAAATAAATTCGGCAGCATGGTTCTCACCACCGGCAACAAATCTGAAATGAGCGTCGGCTACGCCACACTCTATGGCGACATGAATGGCGGCTTCAATCCGATCAAGGATATTTACAAAGTCGAAGTTTACAGGTTGGCCACGTGGCGCAACACGCAAAGCTATGTGATCCCCACACGCATCATCACCAAAGCCCCAACAGCAGAACTGCGCGAAAACCAAAAAGACCAAGACAGCCTGCCGCCCTATGAAGCCCTCGACGACATTCTCGAAGGTCTCGTTGAGCGCGAGCAACCCGTCGCCGAAATCGTCGCTCGCGGGCATGAGGTTGCCTTGGTCAAACGCATCCAGCACCTGCTCTACGTCGCCGAATACAAACGCCGTCAAAGCGCACCGGGTGTGAAGATCACCCGCAAGAATTTCGGGAGAGATAGAAGGTATCCGATTACGAATGGATGGCGGGATCAGTAGTAACCGCAGGGCAATCACACATTATAAATAATCACCCTTCTCCCGTCGGGAGAAGGTGGCGCACTTGCGCCGGATGCGGGCCGCAGCGTAGCGAGGACGACAAGCTCTCAGAATTTACTTTGAAAAGCCTCAGCTTGAATCGCTGCGACCAATCAGCCGCAGCCCTCATCCACCCTCGTGGGGCGTGAGCAGATTTTCCTTGTGGAAAGTTTTGAACCTGTGGCGAGGGACCTCATCAGTCACTTCGTGACAGCTTCTCCAGAGGAGAAGCGCAAAACGACACAGATGAAATATTTCTATACCCTTCTCCTCTGGAGAAGGTCCCGAAGGAGGATGAGGTCCCTAGCCACAAGTTCGAGCTTTAACAAACCTCCCCTATCGTTTTCTCCCGTTCCCTCAAGGGAGAAGAAAGGGGCCCGTCCGCCAAAGCGCAGCGCAGACGGATGGGATAGATGAGGGGACGCAAACATAGGCATCACTCCTCTACCACCAACTCTCTCCCCTCGCGGGAGAGAGCAGCTTGTTTTGCAAGGCAAAACAAGCAGGAGAGGGGAGCGCAGATTGCAGCTCATTAATTAAATCGGGTCGCGCAGCGCCTTTCTTGATTCATCGGTAAAATGAACTTTCATTGAGGCATTTTTTTATAGTATTATGGAATCGTTTTTTAAAAATGAATAATTTTATGACGGTGATCCAGATTTCAGTTCGGATTTGCACAAAATGCGGCGGCAAAAGGTTCAACAGCTGGGAAAGTTGTATGGATTGCCGCAACAGCAGGGCTAAAGTCCGTAATCAAAGAATAAAAGCAAATGGCGGTAAACATCAAAAGTCAGAATGGGAGAGCTTATTGGCCATGTCTCTGACATGCGCCGAATGCAAACGTCCTTGGTCGGAAATTCCACCACGTCCTGATGTTCGCTACAAAAATGTATGGACCAAAGGGCACAAATTACCTGTCGTTCACGGAGGTACAAATAATATTTCCAATATTCAGGCCGAGTGTTACCAGTGTAACTTTCACAAAAACGCTGGAAATTTAAAAAAGTAAACAACTTCGTGAACAAAAACTAGAAATTGTAACTGTGGGCCGAAATTAGGTAGTTACCCAAATTGCGCATCAATAGATGCGCATTTCAGAATACGCTCCGGCAATTTTTCAGCATGAATGTGTCAAAGTGATTACTGTTTAGCTTTCCTATGTTAGCTCGACATTAATATCACAAAAAAAGTATCTAGCTTGCCTAGAATTCTAACCACCCAACCTCAACGTCGTCTTCCTGATGGGCTCAAGACTATTGTTGAAAATGGGGGTGTGTTCAGAAGGGCTAGCTCAATTCTGGAGACTAGCCAGATATAGGGGGTGCACCGTACGCTGTCAAGCTAAAACTCCTACAATTTATACAATATCGTATTTTATTGATATAGAACGGAATATTTACCACCGTCATTCCCGCGTAGGCGGGAATCTGTGTTTTGCCGAAATTAAACAGAGATTCCCGCCTACGCGGGAATGACGGCGATATGGGAAATGGCGTTTATCGCCGATAGAAGGAAAGCTTAAGAAATATGCTATTTCTTCTTTGCCGCCCGCGCCGCAACATTCACACTCACAGCCGCTTTAATCAGCTTCTTGAACGCCGCTTCATCCAGCTCATCACCCTCCCGCAAATCAATCGCACGCCGCACATTGCCTTCCAAACTGGAATTGAAAAGCTGCTTTGGATCATCAACCACCGCGCCCCGCGCGAAGGTGAGTTTGACCACGGCTTTATAGGTTTCGCCCGTGCAGATGATGCCGTCAAACTCCCACACCGGCACGCCGCGCCATTTCCATTCTTCGATCACATTGGGTTCGGCTTCGTGGATAAGTTTGCGAACTTGCGCCAGCCTAACACCGCGCCAATCGCTTAGCTCGGCGATGCGCTGGGTGATGTTTTCAGACGCGCTCAACTGTAGAGTTCCACGCTGGCTTGCGCGCTATCGGAATAGCGATTGCCATGCGCAAAACCGACGGGCAAAATTTCGTCGATGTCTTTCAAGTCATCAGCCGTCAATTTGATTTCTGCACCTGCGGCATCAATGGCCAGGTTCTCGGCGTACCTTGTTCCAGGAATGGGGATGATATGATCATGCTGTGCCAACACCCAAGCAATGGCAAGGCTGGCTGTATTCCAGCCGCGGGTTTTTGCGTAAGTCTTAAATTTTTCAGTAGCTTCCATGTTGCGCGTATAGTTTTCCCCGATAAAGCGCGGCAGGCCTTTACGGAAATCGGTGTCGGCAAAGTTTGCGGGATCAACAATTTTTTCGCTTAGCGGCCCTCGGCCCAATGGGGAGAAGGACACAAATGCTGTATCCAGTCGTTTACACGCCTGCACCATGCCGAGTTCGGGCAATCTGGTCCACAAGGAATATTCGCTTTGCACAGCAGCAACATGGCCCATCTTGCTGGCCCGCATCAGCGAGGCCGGTGAAATTTCTGAAAAGCCAATCGATTTTATTTTACCCTGCTTTTTAAAATCCAACAAAGTGAACATCACATCTTCAATTGGAATCGATTGATCACGGCGATGAATATAATAAAGGTCAATGCAATCAATACCGAGACGCTTGAGAGAAGCATCCACAGACTCAGTCAGAAATTTTGCCGAGTTGTCGATGCCGCGTGGGTTCGGCACGATGCCGCCTTTGGTGGCGATCACAAATTTCTGTTTGGCGCTTGGATTTTTGCGCAAATATTCTCCGATTATGGTTTCAGAGGTAAAAGGCCCATAAATCAGCGCCGTATCGATATGTGTTACGCCAAGTTCCAACGCCATATCCAGGGTGCGGTGGCTGGTTTGTGTGTCCGTTGGGCCAAAGGCTCCTGCAAAGCTCATTGCTCCCAACCCCACTTCTCCCACCATGGGGCCATCCTTACCGAGTTTCCGCTGTTTCAAAAGTTTTTCTCCATTCTTGACGGGCATCTTATAGATCGCTAGCGCTATTTTCCATGAATATTGTTCGCTTCGCACCCTCCCCAACTGGCCGCATTCACATCGGTAATGGCCGCGCCGCTATCCTCAATTGGCTGTTTGCCTTGAAAACCAACGGCCAATTTATCTTGCGCTATGATGACACTGATACCGCTCGCTCCACGCAAGAATTTGCCGATGGCATCAAGACCGATGTGGAATGGCTGGGCATCAAGCCGCACAGGGTTGAATGGCAGAGTAAGCGGTTTGATCGCTACGACGAAGTGGCAGCGGATTTGCGCGCGCGTGGTTTGATTTATGCTTGCTATGAGACCGCCGATGAGCTCGACCGCCGTCGCAAGCGCCAGCAGGCACGAGGGCTACCGCCAATTTATGACCGCGCTTCTTTGAAGTTGACTCCGGAAGAACTTGCCGCGTTTCAGGCTGATGGTCGAAAGCCGCATTGGCGTTTCAAATTGGCCAACGCTCCCGTTGACTGGGTCGATATGATCCGCGGACCTGTGCATATCGATACGGCCACATTATCTGACCCGGTATTGATCCGCGAAGACGGTACCTATCTCTACACCCTACCCTCGGTGATTGATGATGTGGATATGGCTGTGACGCATGTCATACGTGGTGAAGACCATGTGGTGAACACCGCTGTGCAGATCGAGATTACGCGTGCAATTGGTGGTTCTGTTCCAGCTTATGGGCACTACTCAATGCTGCTGGGAGCTGATGGCAAAGGCCTGTCGAAACGCATAGGTTCCCTTTCGATTCAATCACTTCGCGAAAGCGGACTAGAGGCGATGGCTGTGGTTTCGCATGCGGCGCTGCTAGGCACGTCCGACAATATTCATCCGTGTACGGATATTCAGGAATTGGTGGATGGGTTTGATCTTGGCAAGTTGAGCCGCGCCCCTGCTCGCTTTGATGAAGCAGAACTGGCTGGTTTGAATGCAAAGCTGCTTCACATGACGCCATGGAGTGCTGTCAAGGATCGCCTCGATTATGGCGATGAGGCGTTTTGGTTGGCGGTGCGTGGCAATATTGAAAAGCTTGATGATGCAAAATTCTGGGATGATGTGATTCAGCAGGATTTGAAAATGGGTGTTGCAGCGGAAGATGTTGATTTCATCGCCAAGGCACGCGAGCTTGTTCCTGCGGAACCATGGGATCAAACGACTTGGAAAATTTGGACTGAGGCAATCAAAGCCGCTACTGACCGCAAAGGCAAAGCTCTGTTCATGCCACTGCGCCAAGTGTTAACGGGGCAAGACCATGGGCCAGAATTGGCAGCGCTTTTGCCGCTGATTGGGCGGCAGCGAGCTTTGGATAGGTTGGAGTAATCGTCAACATTTTTGCTGACATTAATTCGATGTTGAACTAGTTTGGCTGTAATTCGGAATATCGATTGTAATCAATAGGGCGAGAACCTTCGCTCGATCAGGAATTTGGCGTTGAACGGTGAGAAGCTTAAACATTCCTCGGTCGTTGTTTTTTAGCGACCTTTTTCAACTCTATTTTTTATAAAGGTAACGAATGAAATGCACCGAATTTCGTCGCTGGCTGAAGAAGCAGGGCTGTACATTTGAGACACGTGAATGAGGCACCAGCCACATGATCGTGAGATACAAAAATAAAGAAACCACTTTTCCGATGCATGGCAGCAAAGAGATTGGTACTGGCTTGGTTCAAGCGATCAAGAAACAATTGGGACTGAAATGATTAAATATCGTGTAAAAATCACGCCTGACGATAACGACACGTTTTTGGTGACTTCACCAGACTTCCCCGAAGTGATTACTTTTGGTGAGACGAGAGAGGATGCTTTGCATCATGCTGTTGGTGCATTTCGTGAAATCATTGCTAGCAAAATTCACTACAAAGACCCTATTCCCAAACCCTCGCGCATCAAAACTGGTGAGCCATTTATTACCTTGCCTTTGCAAACCGAGATGAAAGTTCGACTTTATGAGGCCCTACAAGAGAATGGCATGAAGAAGGCAGAGTTAGCTCGCATACTCAATTTACATAGACAGGAAATTGATCGTTTGTTAGATTTCAAGCAATCTACCAGTATTGGCAAGATTGAGGCAGCGTTTGCGGCACTTGGCAAAGAGCTTAAAATTGAGGTTGCCGACGCTTCTTAATCGGAGCAACATCGAAGCATGATCCTCGTTGGCCAATATGACTCGCCGTTTGTTCGCCGTGTCGCTGTGACGCTGCATCACTATCATATGCCGTTTGATCGAAATGCACTTTCTGTGTTTTCGAACATGAAAGCGATGCGCGAGATTAATCCTTTGGTGCGCGTACCTGCTCTGATCATTGAGAATGGTGAGACGCTGATCGATTCTGGTGCGATCATTGATTATCTCGACCACAAGGCCGGGCAAGCGCGGTCACTTACCCCTGCCAATGGGCCGGAGCGGCGTAAAGTCTTGCATGCAGTGGCGCTGGCTACGGGTTGCATGGAAAAGACTATGGCGACTTTTTTTGAACGATATTTTCACGACGGAAAAGCGCTGTCTAAAGATTGGGAAAAGCGCTGTTTAGACCAGTTGAATGCTGGCCTTTTGGCGCTGGAAAAAAATTGTGGCACGCCGTGGTTTTCAGATTTACATATGACTCAGGCTGATGTTTCGATTGGATGCATGATTGGCTATATCAAGCTACGCGTGCCTGAGGCATTTCCAGCTGATAAATATCCAAAGCTGCACAGGTTATCGATGCATTGTGAAATGCGAGAAGAATTTACATCGTGCAGGCCAGCTGCGAATGAAACTGTACCGGCCAGATCATAAGTTGAATAATGGCAGTGTATTTTCTAAATCGGTGATGCGCTCATAAGCTCCTGCCCCTAGATTTGAAAATCCCTCCATCAGCAAAGCTTCACGCGTGTTTTTCAGGTCTGGATCGGCGAAAGTTTTTGACAATGCGGCGCGCAGCTGAACTGGATTGCCTGAACAAGTAATAAACGGGAGACTTGGTGCCTTTGGCGACTGCGCAATTGTCACAAGACCTTCCAACACTTCAGGCCTATATTTTTCTGCTAGAGCTACACACACCGCGTCAATTGCGCAAACATCCGCACCGCCTTCGCGCACTGCTTTCAGGGAATTAAGATGTCCGCCCGTGATTAAGCTTCGTTCAAAGAATTCACCATCCTTCACGAAGGGCGCAAAAACCAGTTTTAAAGCCAACATCCCCGACATGGAATCCATTCCATTTACCGCTGCTTTTGTTCCGCGAAATTCCTGAAGTGGTTTGGCTTCGCGCGCAAAAATGAAACTGGAATAATCAGCACCAAGACACCCTGCACAAACATAATGCGGAGTTGCAACATAGTCCAGTAAACCTTTGAATTCATGGGTGAAAGGATATCCGCATGTTTGGCTGAGAATGAGATTTGGATCACGCCAGGAATCCGAATATTGGGCCTTTCGATCGAGCGCTATGTTTAAACTAATGTTACGCTGAAAGCCTGCCCAGAACGCATCCGTGTGCTCACGGATTTCAGGCCAGTCATACATAGGTAGAGATGCTTTAATCATGTTGCTTTTAGGGGGACTGTTCAATTTCGGTAACATCCTATAGAATCAATTTATAACGGCAACACGAATCCACCATGAATTCCACTCGCATCGCCCGAATTGAATGGCCAACCATTGCCTTGATTGCAGCGGTTTATAGCGTTCTTATTTTTTTGGTTTGGTTCCATGCCGCATTACGTTGGTGGCTCATTTTGCCAGTTGGCGCTTACGCCGCATGTCTTCATTCGTCTTTGCAACATGAAGTCTTGCACGGTCACCCGACGCGAAACAGAACTGTTAATGAGCTACTTGTTTTTATAACGCCACATCTTTGGTTGCCATTTGGCCGTTACAGAGATTTGCACCTCAAACATCACAACGACGCACACCTGACCTGCCCGATGCTTGATCCTGAATCGTATTACTTATTGCCGGAACACTGGGATTCGATGGCGGGTCCAAAGCGCGCGCTCTATAATTTTAATAACACGCTCGCAGGACGAATGTTGATCGGTCCAGCCACTGGCATCATTCGTTTCTGGTCAGATGAAATCAAGCAAATGCTAAAAGGGCGGCGCGATATTGTTAAGTGCTGGGGTGGCTTTGTTGTTTCGGGCAGTCTGGTTATCGCATTCGTGAATTGGGCAGGCATGCCTTTGTGGCAATATTTTTTGCTCATTGCATACCCTGGAATTTCATTGGCTCTCATAAGATCTTTTTGTGAACATCAAGCTGCTGAAGCCGTGGGCGAGCGAACAATCATTGTCGAGGCATCGCTGTTTTGGTCATTGCTGTTTTTGAACAACAATCTGCATATTGCGCACCATGAAAAGCCTCGGATTTCCTGGTATGAATTACCATTGTACTATCGGCAAGAACGAGAGAAATTTCTTGCTGTGAACAATAATTATTTGATGCATGGTTATAAACAAATTTTCTATCAGTATTTTTTTAAAACCAAACAAAGTGTTCAACATCCCAATGTTTCATGGTTGACTGCAATTAAATGAACCAAAAGACTTTCTGCGTCGTTTAAAACTTGTGTCGAAATTTACAGTCATCATACCCACCCGAAATCGCTTTGAATTTCTCAAGGAGGCGGTGGCAAGTGTTATTGCTCAGAATTATAGTCGTTTCGAGATCCTGATCGTTAACGACGGTTCTGAGAAAATTGAAGAATTTGTAGATAACCGCATTCGCATCATCGATAACCATCAGAATGGGGCTGTCGCTGCGCGCAACTTGGGGATAGCCGAGGCAGCTGGAAATTACATCTCATTCTTGGATGATGATGATTATTGGGTTGACCACTCGCATTTAGCTCAGGCCAATGCCGCTCTCACAGATCTGGCCGAATTTTATT
>CAXTKH010000036.1:0-32489 GCA_964244815.1 uncultured Aestuariivirga sp.
GCAGTTTCATTTTTTGCAATATTTGCTTGAGTTTGTATTATTTTAATATCGGTTGATGACGACGAAAGCTTCGCAAGCACTTGATCTTTCTTTACTTCATCGCCCTCTTCAGCAAGAATTTCAGTGATGGCCAAACCCTCAATCTGAGGCGATACCAAAACCAATTCTCCAGCAGCAAAACTTCCAGTAACAATAAGACTGGCCGCAATCGCTTTTTTTTGCGCTTGGAAAACAGAAACAACCGGCGCACCAGCATCGGCTTTTGCCGGCATTACAGCATCATCAGCATAGGCTAGCATTGCTGGCGATGCAATTGATAACAATATCGTTAAAAACATTGCAGTTGCTGATTTTTTCATAGTTTCCATTAATCCCGTTTTTGAATTATTCTGCAGCAATTGCGATCTGCGGAGTCATCGTTAATAGCTTTTCTTCGAGAAATTTGACGCCCGCCGTCAACGCAGCTTCTCCGTAACCCATGCAAAAGTCTTCCCCTGAAGAAACTTCGCCTTGCAACCGGCACTCTGACATACGTGCCAATTCCTCTTTCAGATCTTGCAACTGTTTCTCAATAGCAAGTTGAATATGGGCTTGAGGCAACATGCTTTTAAAAAGCATCTCGAAAAGAAATTCTGATTTATATTTGTCACGAGCAGGAACAACCAAAAGCTCTTTGGCCAATGCTGAGCGACCCGATTCTGCTATTGCATAAACCTTCTTGTCCGGTCTTCCTGTCTGTTCTTCGGCACGGACTGTCACCAAACCTTCAGCATTAAGCTGGCCCAAGGCGGGGTAAATTGACCCAAAGCTTGCATCAATGAAATGACTGAACATGCCTTCCTCGATCTCTTTTTTAATCTCGTAGCCAGAAGCCTCTCTAAATGAGAGAATTCCAAGGCAGAGTGTTCTTATGTTCATTCGTTATATGCCAAATTGATATATGTTGGTTTGATATATATACATTACACGTTTGTCAAACTGAAAATGGTGCGCCGCAAAATCTGTTTAAAATTGCAATTGTCACACTTGTATTTACACCCCTGCTTGTCTAAAGCGAGTAGAAACCAGCCGGAAGAGCCGGAGCTTAAACGAAACGCGTAACACATAGGGGGGCGATTTGGAGTATTTTCTCCAGCAGCTCATTAATGGCCTGACTTTAGGCTCAATCTACGGGCTTATCGCCATCGGTTATACGATGGTTTACGGCATTATTGGCATGATCAACTTCGCGCATGGCGACGTTTTCATGGTTGGTTCAATGGTTTCCTTCATTGTGCTTTTGGTTTTGGGCGTGACTGGCGGCAGCGGCGCTTTTATGATCATTTTATCGTTGGCCCTAGTTGTCGTGATCGCCATGCTTATTGCTTCAGTTTATAATTGGACGATTGAGCGCGTGGCCTACAGGCCTCTCCGTGGCTCTTTCCGACTTGCGCCATTGATTTCGGCTATTGGCATGTCGATTGTCCTCCAAGAATTTGTGCGCATTGCGCAAGAGGGTCGCCCAAAGCCGATGCAGCCGCTGGTTGGTGGTGGTTATGAGCTGATGCACCGGGCTGCCGAAAACGGCGAATTCATTGTCAAGATTTCGAACATGCAAATCATCATCATTATATCAACGCTTGTGTTGATGACCGCATTTACGCTGTTGATCACCCGCACTGCATTAGGCCGTGCTCAGCGCGCCTGTGAGCAAGATACAAAAATGGCATCGCTGCTGGGTATTAACGTAGATCGTACGATTTCCATTACGTTTATTCTCGGCGCATGTTTAGCCGCTTTCGCTGGCACCATGTTCCTGCTCTATTACAACGTGACGGATTTTTACATTGGCTTTCTTGCCGGCATTAAAGCCTTCACCGCAGCTGTTCTCGGTGGCATCGGTTCGTTGCCCGGCGCCATGCTTGGTGGTCTGGTGATCGGTATGATTGAAGTGATGTGGAGTGCTTATTTTTCGGTTGAATATAAAGATGTGGCGGCTTTCACAGTTTTGGTCATGGTCTTGATCTTCATGCCGCAAGGCTTGCTTGGCAAACCAGAAGTGGAAAAGGTTTAACTTATGTCAGTTGCGCCTAAAAATAACTCCGGTTCTGAAGAAACAAAAAAACTGACTTTTGAGGGTCTGGCCAAGGATTTGGTTGGCACTGCCATTCTGACATTCCTCATCCTCACACCCATAGTTGCACTTAGAACCCAAATTGGCCAAGGCGTTATTACCATCGTCCAGAAATGGGGTTTGGTTTTTGCACTTACTGCAGTTGTAGTTGGCGTTCGTTTGGCACTGCATTTATTTGTCTGGAATAGAACTCCAACTGCAAATTTAAAATCTACCGCAGCTGTTCAAGGCCCAAGTCTTTCAGATACACTAGGCCCATATGTGTCCCCTGCTCTCTTGCTTTTTGCACTTGCATTTCCGCTATTCACATTCTTCCATCCCATCTGGGATAAACGCGTGATGGATTTGGCGGTTTATATTTTAATTTACATCATGTTGGGATGGGGCCTCAATGTTGTGGTGGGTCTGGCGGGATTGCTTGATCTTGGTTATGTCGCATTCTACGCGGTTGGCGCTTATGCATATGCATTGCTCTCAACAGTTTATTTTCCACAATGGTTTGGCACTGGGATTTTGCCTTGGGCGTTTTATATCTCGCTACCTGTAGCTGGATTACTTGCTGCCACATGGGGCGTGGTTCTAGGCTTTCCAGTATTGAGATTGCGCGGCGATTATCTGGCTATTGTAACGCTCGCTTTCGGTGAAATGATCCGATTGGTTTTAATCAACTGGTTCTCATTCACTAATGGCCCTCAGGGTATTCTCGTTCCAAAGATCACATTTTTTGGTCTTCCATTCAAAGACGCACCAGGCAGTTTCTCAGACTTTTTTGGCATTCCTTTTAACCGCATCCATTTTTACATTTTCTTGTATTATGTGATTTTGGCTTTGGCACTTATAACCTATTTTGTTACCAAGCGCTTGCGCCGTTTGCCCATTGGCCGTGCGTGGGAAGCTTTACGCGAAGATGAAATAGCTTGTCGTTCGCTCGGTATCAACACTACAACAACAAAGCTTACTGCGTTTGCGATTGGCGCGATGTTCGGTGGTTTTGCGGGTAGCTTCTTTGCGGCACGTCAAGGCTTCGTATCGCCTGAGTCATTTGTTTATATCGAGTCTGCTTTGATCCTCGCCATTGTTGTGCTTGGTGGTTTGGGATCGCAGATTGGTATCGTGTTTTCTGCCATTGTCATCATGGGTTCCTTTGAGTTGTTCCGCGAAATGGATTTCATGAAAGCTGTACTACCATCGGGAACTGAGCCGATTCAATTCCGGATGCTTGCGGTTGGCCTGGCTATGGTTCTCATGATGCGATTTAGGCCGCGTGGGTTCGTTACGAAGCGCGAGCCTACAGTTTACTTGAAAGAGAAAAAATCTGTCTCTGGTGATCTCGTTGCCGAGGGACATGGCTGATGATGAATTGGTCGAAAGATCCTGAACTTCAGGTTCAGCACCTCACCATGCGTTTTGGTGGATTGACTGCGATTGGTGATTTGTCATTTGATGCAGGTCGCAAACAAATTACGGCTTTGATCGGCCCGAATGGCGCTGGCAAAACCACGGTGTTCAATTGCATCACCGGCTTTTACAAGCCAACCGAAGGCATGATCAAATTGAAGCATCCGGATGGCAAAGAGTTTTTGCTCGAACGCATGGATGACTTCATCATTACACAGAAAGCCAAAGTGGCGCGCACGTTTCAAAACATTCGCTTGTTTTCGGGCATGACGCTTTTGGAAAATCTAATGGTAGCTCAGCACAACACTCTGATGCGTGCTTCTGGTTTTACAATTGGTGGTATTTTTGGCTCGGGCCATTTCAAGCGCGCCGAAAATGCGGCAATCGAAAAATGCAAATATTGGCTTGATAAGGTCAACCTCACTGATCGCGCCGATGATGCTGCAGGTGATCTTCCCTATGGTGCACAACGCCGACTAGAGATTGCGCGCGCCATGTGCACTGATCCTCGCCTGCTCTGCCTTGATGAACCTGCCGCTGGTTTGAACCCGCGCGAGTCAGACGAGCTCAATAAATTGTTGATCTCTATTCGTGATGATCATGACATGGCGATTCTGCTGATCGAGCATGACATGAGCGTGGTCATGGGTATTTCAGACCACATTGTGGTTTTGGATTATGGCCGCAAGATTGCTGATGGTACGCCAAGCGATATCAAGAATGACCCTGCTGTTATTCGAGCATATCTTGGTGTTGAAGAAGATGAGAATGAAGTTGCGATTGGCAATGTCAAAGTTGCCGATTTGGTGAACGAAGGATTGGCAGTGCACGCCGCGGCCCCATCACGCTCGACAACAAAAACTTCTGCGCCGGTGAAGAAACCTGCTGGCACAAAACTTATTGCTAAAAAAGCAGCCGTGAAAAAAGGAGGCCGCAAATGAGCGAGGTCCTTCTTCAAGGTAAAGGCGTTGAAACATTTTACGGCAAGATCCAGGCGCTGAAAGGCATCGACTTTGAAGTACGAAAAGGCGAGATCACCACAGTCATTGGCGCAAATGGTGCTGGCAAATCAACATTGATGATGACGATATGCGGAACGCCGCGCGCGCGAGTGGGATCAATCGTGCTGGACGGCAAAGACATCACGCAAATGCCAACGCATGAGATCGTGCACCTCGGCATTGCGCAATCGCCAGAAGGCCGCCGGATTTTTCCACGCATGAGCGTTTTTGAAAATCTTCAAATGGGTGCAACAGTTGATAAGCTTCGGCATTTTGATGAAGACTTGGTAAAAGTGTTTGCGCTCTTTCCTCGTCTTGAAGAGCGGCGCAACCAACGCGCCGGAACGCTTTCAGGTGGTGAACAACAAATGCTGGCCATTGGTCGCGCCTTGATGGCCCGCCCTCGCCTGTTGTTGCTGGATGAACCGTCGCTCGGCTTGGCTCCTATCATCGTGAAGCAGATTTTCGCAGCTATTAAAAAGCTGAATGAAGAAGAAGGTTTGACAGTGCTTTTGGTTGAACAAAATGCATTCCATGCACTTCGCTTGGCCCACCGCGCATATGTTATGGTGAATGGTAAAATCGCGATGAGTGGTACGGGTGCCGAGTTGCTAAAAAGTCCCGAAGTTCGCGCGGCCTATCTTGAAGGAGGGCACTGACATTATGGGCTTCCTTTACGAAAGCAGTTTTTGGGTTTTCCTGATAATCACCGTGATTGGTGGTGGTGGTGCTGCTTATCTGGCTGGTCGTTCAGCTGCAAAAGGCTGGCAGCCGATCTGGTTGCTTGTGGTTTATATGATGATTTTTGGTGCCGGCTTACGCTTTTTGCATTTTGCGCTTTACCAAGAAACTTTGACGTCCGGCCTCTATTACCTCACGCAAACAGCTGTGGTCGTGGCATTTTCACTGGTTGGATACCGCACCACTCGCGTTAACCAAATGACCGAAAAATATCCATGGCTGTATGAAAAGACCGGTCCGTTTGGCTGGCGAGACAAGACAAAGATTTAATCAAAATTGTTGAAAGGAATGTCGTTTTTTCCTTTCCAATCCGGCCTCTTTGAGCGAAGCTGCGTTCAAGGGGTTTCCACCCCGACCGACCATTGGTCACAAAACTTATAGGGAGACTACTACATGAAGAAACTTCTTTTGTCTGGAATTGCGATCAGCTTTGCTGCCGCTTTGACAGCAACATCAGCTCTGGCTGACATCACCATTGCAACCGTGGGCCCAATCACTGGTTCGCTCGCTGCACTTGGCGAACAATATAAGCGCGGCGCTGAAATGGCCGTTGCAGACATCAACGCTGCTGGCGGCGTGAACGGCGAAAAGCTGGTTCTCGAAATCGGTGACGATGCTTGCGATCCAAAGCAGGCTGTTGCGGTTGCCCAACAAATGGGTTCAAAGGGTGTTAAGTTTGTTGCAGGCCATCTCTGCTCAGGCTCATCAATCCCAGCTTCGAAGGTTTACGAAGAAGATGGCATCGTGCAAATCTCGCCAGCTTCAACCAACCCAAAATTCACTGATGAAGGTGGCTGGAACGTTGGTCGTGTTTGCGGTCGTGACGATGCGCAAGGTCTCGTAGCTGGTAACTTCTTGGCCAAGCATTTTGCTGGCAAGAAAGTTGCTATTATTGATGACAAATCAGCTTATGGCAAAGGCCTTGCTGATGCCACTAAGATGTCAATGAACGCTGCTGGCTTGAAAGAAACAATGGCTGAATCAATCAATCCTGGTGAAAAGGATTATTCAGCTCTCGTTTCGAAGATGAAAGATGCTGGCATCGATGCGATCTATATGGGCGGTTATCACCCAGAAGGCGCTTTGATCTTGAAGCAAATGCGCGAACAAGGTTCTAAGGCTCAAATGCTTTCAGGCGATTCAATGAACAACGTTGAATTCTGGACCATCGCTGGTGAAGCTGCTTCTGGCATGATCTTCACTTTCGCACCAGAACCACGCACAAACCCAGCTGCTAAGGATCTCGTAGCCAAGTTCAAGGCTGCTGGCTATGATCCAGAAGGCTACACACTTTATACATACGCTTCGATCCAAATGTATGCTGCTGCTGCAACTGCCACTAAGGGCAGCGACAGCAAAGCCATCATGGGCTGGTTGCGCGCAGGCAATGTTGTGAAGACCGTTCTCGGCGATCTCGCACTCGATGCCAAGGGCGACGTGAAAGATGCAAAGTATGTTTGGTATAAGTTTGCCAACGGCAACTATGCTGAAGATGATACAATTCAATAAGCTTCGGCTTGCTTGAATGGGCCTCGCGTGAGTAACATCACGCGAGGCTTTTTTTGTTTTGGGAGATGGTGGCGCGAGATGAATTCGAACGGAGCAAAGAAAAGTTCGTCATTCCCGCGGAGGCGGGAACCCAACTTACTTTGCCTTTGTCGTGCGTTGTTAAGTTGGATTCCCGCCTTCGCGGGAATGACGATTTGGGTGATTATCTTGTTGAACACCTCCCCTGCCAAGGCTGATATCACCATAGGCCTGGCTGGCCCAATGAGTGGCCAGTATGCTATTTTCGGCGAGCAGATGGTGCATGGAGCACAGGCAGCTATCGATGACATCAACGCCAAAGGCGGTATATCCGGCGAACAACTTGTACTCGATGTTGGAGATGATGCTTGCGATAACCGAAAAGCCGACGAGGTTGCCAAAGCGTTTGTGACTGGCGGCGCATCTGTTGTGATCGGGCATTTCTGTTCGAATGCCGCTCTCATTGGTGCAAAGATTTACGAGACCGCCAACATTCCCATGATCAGCCCATCTGCAAGCTTACCTGGTTTTGCTGAAAGTGCTGGATGGAATGTTATTCGCATTGCCTCGCGAGATGACATGCAAGCCGAGGTGGCCGCACAGCGCATTTTTAAAGAAACGCCAGATGCAAAAATTGTTATAATAGATGACGGGAGCGCAGCCGCGTTAGCATTAACCAACCGATTTATCAGCGTCTATGGAAGAGCCCCTGCTCTTGTAGCCAAAATAAAACCTGATACAAAAGATTTTGCGAGTTTGTTGGCCGATGTCCAAAAGTTTGGTGTAACGGTTGCTTACCTCGCTTGCTCTGCATCCGATGCAGGAAACATTGCATTGGCGATAAAATCTCACGGTCTATCTGTCAAATTCTACGGTGCCGATAGCCTGATCGCTGAGCAGTATTGGGCTAGTTCTACCGAGGCTGGAGAAAATACGAGCGCCACTTTTATGACCGATCCACAATCAGCACACCAAGCCAGACAAGTGATTGAGAGTTTGAGGATAGCTGGATTCAATGCTGATGGTGCCACCTTGCCTAGTTATGCGGCGGTTCAGCTTTTTGCTGCAGCAGCCGTACAGACTGGTGCGCATAATGGCAAAGGCATTGCTGGATATCTGCGTTCTGGAAAATCTTTTGAAACTGCATTGGGGCCTTTAACGTTTGATGTAAAAGGCGAGGTGCAGCGGCCCCGTTTTGTGTGGTATAAGTGGAGCCAAGGCGCTTTTCGTGCTGAGTCTGCAAATAATTGAGTGAAACGACATGCGCGCTTTTTTCGTCCAAATTAAATGCGAACTTGGGCAATCCTACCAAGTGGCTACTGCAATTGCCGATAAGGAAATTGCATCAGAGATATTTTCCACCGCGGGTGAATATGATTTGCTGGTAAAGTTTTATTTGCAAGACGATGAAGACATTGGCCATTTTGTTGCGCAAAAAGTGCAGACAATTTCTGGGATCAGAGATACGTTTACGATTGTGACTTTCAAGGCTTTCTAGCTTTTCCCTTGCCAGCCCAAAACGCTGGTCATTAGCCTGTGAATTTGTTACAGCGGGCTGAGAAAAACCTTAAGGCCCCACATGATCCCCCGTTATTCCCGCAAAGAAATGGCAGCTATCTGGTCTCCAGAGGCGCGCTTCAAGATATGGTTTGAGATTGAGGCGCATGCCGCTGATCGCATGGCAGAAATGGGCACTATCCCCCAGGAAGCAGCGGCAAAGATTTGGGAAAAGGGCCGTGACGCGAAGTTTGATGTCGCACGTATTGACGAAATTGAAGCCGTCACCAAGCATGACGTAATTGCCTTTTTGACCCATCTCTCAGAGATCGTCGGGCCTGAAGCCCGGTTTGTCCACCAGGGCATGACATCCTCAGACGTACTCGATACGTGCTTCAACATCCAGTTGAGCAACGCAGCAGATTTGCTCATCGCCGATATTGATGAATTGCTGGCCGCTCTCAAAAAGCGCGCGCTGGAACACAAGAACACAGTCTGTATTGGCCGCAGCCATGGCATTCATGCAGAGCCAGTTACATTCGGATTGAAGATGGCTTTCGCTTATGCAGAGTTTGAGCGCGCGCGAGAAAGGCTGGTTGTAGCACGTAAAGATGTGTCTACTTGCGCCATTTCTGGTGCGGTTGGCACATTCGCCAATATTGATCCCTCGGTTGAAGAGCATGTAGCGGCCAAGCTCGGCCTCAGTATTGAGCCCGTCTCAACTCAGGTAATCCCGCGTGATCGCCACGCCATGTTCTTTGCTGTGCTCGGCGTTGTTGCAAGTTCGATTGAACGCCTCGCCACTGAGATCCGCCATCTGCAACGCACAGAAGTTCTGGAAGTTGAAGAGTATTTCTCACCTGGCCAAAAAGGTTCATCGGCCATGCCGCATAAGCGCAACCCCGTGCTGACAGAAAACCTCACTGGCCTTGCCCGCCTCGTGCGCTCGTCTGTTACTCCTGCCATGGAAAATGTGGCGCTGTGGCATGAACGTGATATTTCTCATTCCTCTGTTGAGCGCGGCATTGGACCTGATGCTACTGTGCATCTGGATTTCGCATTGAAGCGCCTTGCAGGTGTGATCGACAAACTCGTGGTATATCCTGAAAATATGCAGAAAAATTTAGACCGTCTCGGCGGCCTCATCCATTCCCAACGTATTCTCTTGGCCCTTACACAAAAGGGCATGAGCCGCGAAGATAGTTATTCTGCCGTGCAGCGCAACGCCATGCCAGTGTGGCGCGGCGAAGGCAATTTCCTTGATCTGTTGAAGGCTGATAAAGAAGTGAGCGCGGTCATGAGGCCGGACGAACTCGAGGCCTTGTTTGATCTTGGCTATCATACCAAACATGTTGATACGATTTTCCGTCGGGTGTTCAAATAATGTTAAAGACAGATATCAGCGCCCCTGCCCCACAAGTCGTGGTTACGCTTGAAACAACGGAAGATCTCGCGGCGTTTTGCAAACGCATGGCTTCAGAACAATTCATAACGGTTGACACCGAGTTTTTGCGCGAAACAACTTACTATCCAAAGCTTTGCCTCATTCAAATCGCCGGCGGGGACGAAGCCGTTTTGATTGATCCAATGGCACCGGGCATAGACTTGTCTTCTTTCTTCGAATTGATGGCTGATCAAGGCGTATTGAAAGTTTTCCATGCTGCACGTCAGGATTTCGAAATTCTGATCCAGCTATCCGGTGCTGTGCCCATTCC
The DNA here is from genome assembly GCA_964244815.1 of uncultured Aestuariivirga sp. Taxonomy (GTDB): domain Bacteria; phylum Pseudomonadota; class Alphaproteobacteria; order Rhizobiales; family Aestuariivirgaceae; genus Aestuariivirga. The sequence continues at coordinate 9,993 of CAXTKH010000036.1, forward strand.
GGTCATCGACACGCAAATTGCCGCTATGGTTTGCGGATTTGGTGATCAGGTTGGATATGAAGCAATTGTGCGCAAGCTCGTTGGCGCATCAATTGATAAATCTTCGCAGTTCACTGACTGGTCGCGCAGGCCGCTCACGTCCAAACAAGCATTGTATGCGGTTTCGGACGTGACGCATCTCCGCGTTGTTTATGAAAAACTGCAAGCCATGTTGCACGAAACGGGGCGCGAAGGGTGGCTTGATGATGAGATCGGGGTTCTGACTTCGCCTGATACATACCGTGTTGATCCCGAAGAGAGCTACAAGCGCATTAAAGCGCGCATTCAAAACAAGAAGCAATTTGGTGTGTTGATGTCGATTGCTGCTTGGCGTGAACGCGAGGCACAGACGCGAAATGTTCCACGTGGCCGCATCTTGAAAGATGAAGCATTGGCCGAAATTGCCATTCAAATGCCACAGAAGCCAGAATCGATAAATGAACTAAGGCTGGTTTCTAAAGGGACAGCCAATTCATCAATGGGGGCAGCAATTCTGAAAGCTGTTGCCCATGGTTTGGCACGCGATCCGAGGTCGATTCCAGACTTTAAAGGTCGTGGCGATGAGATGTCTGCAGCCCAGCAAGCCGCTGCTGAAGTGCTGAAACTTGCTTTGAAAGTAGCCTGCGAAACTGAAAACGTTGCGCCCAAACTACTCGCGAGTGCGGCCGAAATTGATGCCGTAGCGATTGATGATAATGCCGACGTACCCCTGCTTCGTGGTTGGCGTCGCGAGGTTTTTGGAAATATGGCGCTGGACATAAAACATGGCAAAGCGTGCATCGGTATGGAAAACGGCCGTGCGGTATTAATCAAGCGCGGTTAAGGGCCAGTTAAACTCCATCTGCGAAAAGGCGTCCACAATTTGTTTTGTGAGGCCATCCATGACTGTGTCATCTGCTAATCCCTACCGCTTTGCTATGATGATCGGCTTGTTGATTGTGGTCAGTATGGGTGCCACATACCTCAAGCAGTTTGCGTTGCTTTTGGGTGATCCGGATACGTTCTGGCATATCAAGCTTGGTAGTGATATTTTGAATTCAAGCCATCTGCCGATAACTGATGTTTATTCATACACATACGTCGGGCAACCATTTGTTTCAAAAGAATGGCTTTCGGAAGTATTATTTGCGGGTTCATTTAAGTTGTGGGGCTGGAACGGTGTCATACTGCTCACAGTGATCGCTGCTGTGGCCAGTATTCTGCTCTTGTTTCTTGAATTGACCCGCTACCTGCACCCCACCTTTGCTGCACTGTTCGCGATTGTTATCATCGTCATGTTAACCCCTGTTGTTGTTGCGCGACCACATATCCTTACTGTGCCAATCGCCATATATTTTACAGGCCGCCTGTTCCGAGCTGCTGAGGCCAAGCAAGTGCCACCATTCTGGCTGCTGGCTTTGATTGCGGTTTGGGCCAATCTTCACGGCAGCTTTACACTGGCATTCGTGATTGCTGGATTTGCGTTCCTGCACCTCTTTTTCCAGATCCGTTTTACGGACCGACCATTGTTGTTGAAATGGGTGCTGTTTGGCATCCTTTGTCCGATTGCAGCCATGCTTCATCCTTACGCCTACGAACCCATTCGCATCGGCATGCAGATGATGGCGACCAATAAGGCCATGGCTTACATTCAAGAATGGATGCCGCTCAATGCCAAAGACGATAAGGTGATCATGATTTTCATCTTGGCGGCGCTTGCTGGATTAATTGGAACACGGATGAATCTGGGTTGGGCAAAAACGCTTTTCATAATCTTTGTATTGAACATGATGTTGACCCATGGTCGCTTTATTTATGTATTTTTCCTTTTGGTGCCAATTGTTATAGCCCCCAACCTTGCGGATCGTTATCCGGAAATATCGTTGGCCAAATGGCTGGCGCGCGCGCGGGACCCATTGGAAAATCTGGTGGCAAAGTGGTTCGGGCCATTAGCAAGTGTCATCAGTATTACTGCCGTCGCTGCTGCATTGTTCTTTCTGCAAAACAAAATGCCGACACCGCCTGAAGATACCGCTGCTGAAAAACCAATTGCCTTCGCGATTGCCAACAACCTGCAAGGCCACGTCTTCAATGAGTATCGTTATGGTGGCAGTTTGATTTTTCACGGTATCAAGACTTTTATCGATGGACGCGCAGAACAATTATTTACGGGCGATTTCTTTCCCGATTACGTTAATTCCGGCAGGCACGATGGCGCAAAGTTGTTTAAGGATTTGATGGACAGAAACAATATCACGTGGACGCTACTGCCATCTGATGATTTGCGAAATGGTTTTCTCGATCAACTCGGCTGGAAAAAAGCATATAGTGATGACAAGACGATAATTTATACAAAGCCGGCAGCGTAGCGCTAGTTGATAACTACTTTGGGCGTGCGACCAATCTCAAAAGCCAAACCTGCCAATCGTTTCTCTACTCGTTCGCCCATAAGATCTTTTATTTTCTTGGGGACAGTTAAAACGAGTGTTTTATTATCGCCAAACTTCAATCCAATTTTTGGAAGCATGCCTGGCATGGCGGCTGAAAGAATATAGGCGAGACGGAAAATTGAACTCAGTAAATGAGCCCGTTCTATGTGACGCTCGTCTAGGAGGCGTGTAAGATCGTCTTTCATGGTCTCACCTTCATAGCGATAGAAAATCGTGAGCGCTAGGAACACCCGACCTGGATGATCCACGCCTACAAATGCCGCTTGAGAAATCATGCCAAGAGACCTGTCAGCACGGTAATCCGGGTGTGCTCTCCAGCCAATATCAGCGAGAAGACAAGCAGCGTAACGCAGCCGCGTTTCCTCCTCATTTTCCTCGATCTTTCCTTTACCAAAAAGTTGATCAGTCCAATCACAAAGCTCAAGTTCATGAGCTGGAGACCTTGCATAGCGACGCGCATAGTCCCAACACGAGGCCAGCAATGCATCAGACTGCATTTTGCGGCGTGGAAGTTTTGAGTACAGCAATCCTTCGCGTACACCATAAACCGATACTGTCACATCTTTGGCATGGCCGAAATTCAATAGGCGATTGAGCACCAATGCACCAAATGGCATGGTCTCTACACGAGACTTTGACATATCTTTCACATCTCGAAGCGATGTTGAAGTGAGACCCGACACCAGATCGGATATACTTCTGGCTTGCTGCCCGGTCATCATGTAATGGTGCAGCACGTGCAGCGGATATTGGGCTTGAGCCATGTGAATACGCGCCAGGTTACGCCACGTGCCACCCACAGCATAAAATGTGCGGCCCTTCAATTGCTTTAGAATATCGGCCTTTGCCAAATATTCATCGACAATATCTTTGGCGCGCTCGATCATACCGCCAGACAGATCGATCAGACGCAATGGCCCGATCGGAAGCGTAATTCCATCGTGAAGTTTGCCGTCGTGAATATCAATCAATTCAAGTGATCCGCCGCCCAGATCTCCGGCTATACCGTTGGCTTCGGGGATGCCCGCGATGACGCCGAGTGCCGCGTACCGCGCTTCCTCTTTACCCGTCAGAACATTGATGCCAACACCTAATGCTTTTTCGGCCTGATCAATAAACTCATCACCGTTCTTTGCTTCGCGCGCAGCGGCGGTTGCCACGGCATAAACCTCTTTCACGCCGATCTGTTTTATAAGTGTTCTAAAGCGTCGCAATTCCTGCAAAGCGCGCGCAATTGCAGACTCGTTCAAACGTTCGGTAATTGCCACACCCTTGCCCAAGCCACACAATATTTTCTCGTTGAAAATCGGAGAAGGCGAACGGCGCAAACCGTCATAAACCACAAGACGAACTGAATTCGAGCCTATATCTACCACAGCTACTGGACGATAGCTCGGCGGAACTGTTCTGAAACCATCATACCACTTCACTTTGTACCTACTGCCTTTTTTTTCTCGACTTTATTTTCAGGACCAATCTTACTGGTCAGTGAACTGCCGCGTCCGGAGAGCGAGGGGTTCTCCATAAAAAACTGATGCGCGTTAAATGGTTCCTCACTCGTGCTAATTGTCTCTTTAAGTGAACTCCCATCGGGCAAAAGATCCCAACTCTGTTGATTGTCGCGGAAATTAGCGACCATGATTTGATCCAGAATTTGTTCATGTACGGTGGGATTTTCAATCGGGATCAGGGTTTCCACCCGGCGGTGCAAGTTGCGTGGCATCCAATCGGCCGAGCCAATATACACCTTCGCCTTGGGATGCGGCAGCCCATAGCCAGCACCAAAACAAACGATACGAGAATGTTCGAGGAACCGGCCAACTATGCTTTTCACATGAATGTTCTCGGAAAGCCCGGGCACGCCAGAACGCAGGCAGCTGATGCCTCTGATCACCATGTCAATTTTCACGCCGGCGTTGCTGGCCAGATAGAGTGCGTCTATGATTTCAGGGTCTACCAGCGAATTCAGCTTGACCCAGATTTGTGCAGGCTTCCCTGCCACCGCATGATCGATCTCGGCCTGAATATTTTTCAATAGAGTGGGCTTCAAGCTAATGGGAGATAGCGAAATTTTTTCCAAATCATCTGGCGGCGCGTAGCCAGATATAAAATTAAATAACCTCGCGGCGTCGCGCGACAGTGCCGGATCGCATGTGAAAAACGAAAGATCAGTATAAACCTTGGCAGTAATGGGGTGGTAGTTACCCGTTCCAAAGTGCACGTAAGTGCGCATGTTGCCGCCCTCGCGGCGCACAACCATCGAGACCTTGGCGTGGGTCTTGAGTTCGATAAATCCGAACACAACTTGCACACCCGCCCGCTCTAGATCTCTTGCCCACTGTATGTTTGCCTCTTCGTCAAAGCGTGCTTTAAGTTCAACCAACGCGATAACTGATTTTCCAGCTTCGGCGGCTTTTGCCAACGCGGCCACAATGGGAGAATTGCGCGATGTGCGGTAAAGCGTTTGCTTGATCGCCACCACATCAGGATCGCTCGCTGCTTGGCGAATGAACTGAACCACCACGTCGAAGGATTCATATGGGTGATGAACCACAAAATCTTTTTGGCGAATGGCTGCAAATATATCGCCGCCATGATCTCGTACACGTTCTGGAAAACGCGCAACATAGGGCGTGAACTTCAAGTCTGGACGTTCATCAAGAATAAGCTGCGATGTGTCAGCAAATCCAACAAGTCCTTCTGTCATTATTGTAACATCACCTGACACATCAAGTTCAGCGGCAATGAAGTTCCGCAGATCATCAGGACAAGCGCGGTCCACTTCCATCCGTATTACAACGCCACGGCGGCGCAGTTTCAATGCTGTTTCGAAAACCCGTACCAGATCTTCGGCTTCTTCTTCAATTTCGATATCGCTATCCCGGATGATCCGGAACAGGCCTTTGCCTTGCACTTCATAGCCTGGGAAGAGGCGCGGCAAAAACATGCTCAACATGCTTTCGAGCAACATGAAACGCGCACGCTCGCCGGGCAAGCGCACAAACCGTTCAAGCTGGGACGGGATTGGCAACAACGCCTTCATCTGGTTGCCGTCACTCTTGCGGCGCAGCTGCACTGCCATAACAAACCCGCGATTTAGAATAAACGGGAATGGATGAGCGGGGTCGATGGCAATTGGTGTAACAATTGGCAAAATATGATCAAGAAAACGATTGTCAGTCCACACGCGCTCAGAAGCTGTCAAATCACTTTCTTCAATTATTGCAATGTCGTTCTGTTGTAATTCTTCTTTTAATTGAAGCCAGCGCCGGTCCTGTTCGGCCATCAACTCCTGCGCCCGTTTGCGGATCAACTCTAGCTGTTCGGCGGGACTCAAGCCATCTTGGCTTATTTCCATAATCTGTTCGCGCAATTGGCCCACCAGGCCCGCCACACGAACCATGAAAAACTCGTCGAGATTATTGCCCGAAATAGAAAGGAAGCGCACCCTTTCCAACAATGGGTGAGCTGCATTTCTGGCCTCTTCCAAAACCCGCATGTTAAACTCAAGCCAAGACAATTCACGATTAAAAAACCGTGAGGGGCTGTGCATCAGATCAGGCTGTTTTGAAATCTCATTCATCGGTGGGCTTCCTGTTGAACCCTGTGGCCATAATAGCGAATTTTTACAGTTATGTGAAACTAGTCTAGTATTTCGTAAACAAATCAGTACTTTCCAATTTGGTAAGAACTCTAGCAACCAATGCTTTACTTATTTCGGCTTTTTCGGTGAGTGCCAGCTGGTCGATATCCGCCACAAGTATTCGCGCTATTGCAAGGGAGCGTGGCATGCGCAGCAATGTGTAGTTTATCAGTCCCTCATCGACCGTTAACTGGCGGTCGGCAAAAAGTTTCACCAGAACGCCCCGCAGTAGGGCATCATCAGGAGCATCAATTTGCACGACTGGCAACGCATTTAACCTTGAGGCGAGATCAGGAATTTGGAACCGCAAATGATTGGGGGGTTGACGAGACGTAAATAAAATAAACTTTGATTCCTGTTTGGCCAGATTGAGTGCATGAAAAACAGCGCGCTCGTCAATTTCAAGCTGGTGTAAATCTTCAATCGCAACAGTCTTGCCTTCAAACGATTTGGGAACATCTAATGTGTTTAAGTCTGAAGCTTGAATTCTGAATGCTGCGCTCCGTTGCCGCCATACTTCGACCAAATGAGATTTTCCGCAGCTTTCGGGTCCAACTATTATAGCTGCATAGGATGGCCAATTTGGCCATTGGTCAACCAATGCCACGGCCGCAGCATTTGAAGATGTGACAAGATAATCCTCACGGCCCAGTGCTTCCCGGTGCGGCAAGTCGAGAAGCAGCTGTTCAGATTTTGTCGACATCGTTTCCTTGAAACGGGATCAAGGTTGGCGTGCTCATGCCATGTACACCCGTATAGAAATGTGAACCGAGATATCTGCGCAAAGCATAGCGAACCAAGACGCCAGTTGCAGCAGCCATTGGCACGGCCAATAACAATCCCATGAAACCAAACACGTAGCTGAATGCCAATAATGCAAACATCATCCAAACCGGGTGCAGCCCAATGGAGCCACCTACAAGCTTTGGCGAGAGGAAATTTCCTTCCAGAAATTGTCCTAATAAAAATACGCCAATCACTAACAGTACTTGTGCCTCATTAGGCCAGAACTGCACGAGACCTACACCGATAGCCATAAGGCCACCGATCAACGCTCCGACATATGGAATAAAGCTCAACATGCCTGCGGCGAAGCCGATGGCCATTCCGGATTTCAAACCAACGAGGCTCAAGCCAACAGCGTAAAATACACCAAGGATGAGACAAACGGTACCCTGACCGCGAATAAAACCAGCCAGCGCTGTATCAATATCACGGGCGATTGATCTGAGTTCTTCGACATGATCGCGTGGCAACCACGAATCCACTTTGGCGACGATGTGATCCCAGTCGGCCAATAGATAAAACGCAACGATAGGCGTTATGATGATCAAAGAAAGAACGCTGATTAACGCCCGCCCTCCGGTCCACAATGATGCCAGGAAACCCGCAATCCAACCTGCGGCCTTACCTGCGTAGTCGCTTAACTGGCCTTGCAAATCTGTTCCGGAATTGGCGACCATATCTTTAATTCGTGTTGGCGCCTGTTCATTGAAACGTTGCACAAGAGATTTTATTGTGTTGGGTAAATCTGCAACCAGCTTAACCAATTGATCAGCTGCGACGGGCACAACCAATATCGCTATCAACACAACAGCAAAAATTGCTGTCACCAAAATGATACTTGTTGCAACGAGACGTGGAAGTCCCAAATTTTCTAACCTGTCAGCAACGGGATCAAGAAAATAAGCTAACACAAAGCCAGCTATGAACGGCAACAAAATACTCTGCAGCAACCAGAGCAGCAATATCAAAACCAATAAGGTTCCTATCCAGAATAAAGTTTGCCTTTGCAAAGTCATTGCAGGTCTCCGACCTTTTCTGGTTGTGAAGATTTCTTAAATTGGCGCAATCGTCCACGCCCCGCTGGATCTTGTCATTTGCAACCCTGAAGCTTGCAACGACGACTGCATCTCATCCAAATTGCCGGAGTAAATTAATTTGGCCGATGCCCCTTGCCCATCCAATGTTGTCACATCGACGCCAATTACCCCAGGGGTTGATAAAATACGGGCTCGAAGTCCATTCCACGCAGTTGGGCTGGTAAATGGAATTGCCACTGCCACAGACTGATGCGCATTTGGATTGGCCGCTTTTGATGCAATCTTTGCTTGATCATTATGAAATTTATCCATCATAAGCTGATGAAAGCGTTGCGCTGCCATAATCGCTGAGTCATTCACAGTTGCAGTATCTGCAGTATAAACTTTATCAATGGTAATCTTGCCCAGCGGCGAAGAACCAACCATGTGCGCGTGTATGCCGCCTTCGGGAGCTGCCTCTGCGAAAGCAACGAGCAGTGTTTTCACATCATACCTGCGACGCAATTTTTCAAGCTTGATGGGGTTACTGCTCAGTGCGTCTTCAATACTTAACGTCGAGCTATCATCTTGATCACCCAGTGGGATTATCAATGGGATTTGCGCTTGTTGCGCATTCAGCCCAAGCCAAGCTTTGCGCCAGGGGTTGTCATCCCACAGTGAGGTTTGCCCTTGTTCATTTTTCCAAACAGGAACCACCAACAGAGCGGGCCCTTGGTTTGCGGGCATTTCAATACCTGCTTTCGAAAATAATAATTTAATTTTTTCAGGCAAAAACCTGACTGTAAATTTTCCCTGATAGCGACCAGGGCTAATTTTTTCTTCTTCAATCGAAAGCGATTTTAAAAGTGGAATGACTTGTTTGGGTTCAAGTTTTGCCATCTCAGCGGCAATGTCCGCGTTGCCCAGCTTTTCGGCAAGCTGAACAAAAGCCTTCATTTGAACGTCATTTAACGCCTTGCCCTTGGCAGCAGCTGCGTTGGCGTCGGTCACATCAACCTCCACGCCTTGCACAGCAAAGGGGCTAGTTTCAACCGGGCCCGAAGCAAACGCAGTTTTTCCGAAAACAAGGAGATTGAAGATCAAAAAGAGATAAATAAAAGTTCTCAACACTCGTTCCATTCTTGGCCGCACGGCCTTTGATTCCAATTCAATTCAGGCTAGTTAGCGCATAGATAATTCGCTTAATACATGAATTGAGGCAAACTAGCGGCATGAGCGACGGCAAACAAGCGAAACGAAATGGTTTAACCTATGCTGACGCAGGTGTGGATATCACAGCTGGCAACAATCTTGTGGATTTGATCAAGCCTCTGGCCAAGTCTACCAGGCGAAAAGGCGCTGATGCGGCACTGGGTGGGTTTGGCGGTTTGTTTGATTTAAAGGCCTGTGGCTATAAAGACCCGGTTTTGGTGGCTGCCAATGATGGTGTCGGCACCAAGCTGAAAATTGCAATCGATACAGGAATTCACAAAGGCATTGGCATTGATCTGGTGGCAATGTCGGTCAATGATCTCGTGGTGCAAGGGGCAGAGCCCCTGTTCTTCCTCGACTATTATGCCACGGGGAAACTTGACGTTGGTATGGCTCGAGATGTGATTGCTGGCATTGCTGCGGGCTGCAAGCAAGCGGGTTGCGCCTTGATCGGCGGCGAGACTGCGGAAATGCCGGGACTTTATCATGGCACAGATTATGATCTGGCTGGATTTGCGGTTGGTGCGGTTGAGCGCAAGAAGATTTTGCCAGCGGATAATATCGGCGAAGGTGATGTCATTTTGGGTTTGGCTTCATCTGGTCCACATTCAAATGGCTATTCTCTTATTCGCAAATTAGTTGAGATCAGCGGTGTAAGCTATTCTTCTGCCTCACCTTTTAGCAAAAATGAAACCCTGGCAGAGGCGCTGCTCACGCCCACGCGGATTTATGTGAAGTCACTGCTGAAAGTTCTGAAAACTGGCAAAACCATCAAGGCATTAGCGCACATCACGGGTGGCGGCTTCACAGAAAACATTCCCCGCGTTTTGCCTAAGGGCACTGTGGCGGAGATTGATCTGAACGCGGTTTCCTATCTGCCCGTGTTCAAGTGGCTGCAAAATGTGGGCGGCACAGCCCAGTCTGAAATGCTACGCACGTTTAATTGCGGGGTGGGCATGATCGTGGTTGTGAAGACAAAGGATGCAAAATCCGTTTCGGCAACACTAAAGAAAGCTGGCGAAAAAGTAGTAACCCTCGGTGCCATTCGCAAGCGCAAGGGTAAAGAAGCACAGGTCGCCTATTCCGGTTCGCTGGGCTGAGCGATGATTAGAAAACGCGTTGCCATTTTGATATCGGGGCGCGGATCGAACATGCAGGCATTGATTAAAGCCGCATCAGCTGCTGATTATCCATGCACTATAAGTTGCGTGGTCTCGAACAAGCCAGAAGCAGCTGGCCTTGCCTATGCGCTATCCCACGGCATAACCACATGTGTGATTGATCATAAGCTCTATGAATCACGAGAGGCTTTTGATTCGGCTTTGAATGATTATCTCCAAGCCCAGAATATCGACATTGTCGCTTGCGCTGGCTTCATGCGCGTGATGACGCCAAAGTTGACCAAGGCTTGGGCCGGACGAATGATCAACATTCACCCGTCCCTTCTGCCCAACTATAAAGGCCTGCATACCCATGAACGCGTATTGGCTGACAAAGGCGTTTCACATGGCTGCACGGTACATTATGTAACTGCCGATCTTGATGATGGCCCAATAATCGCTCAAAGTTTCGTTCCAGTGCTGAAGGACGATACGCCGGATACTTTGTCGTCACGAGTGTTAGTTGAAGAACACAAGCTCTACCCGTTTGCTTTGGCCAAGGTAGCTTTATCCAAAGATATCTAATTCTGTTCTGCCTGACTCTTGGCGCACCAATTCTTGCCATTTCGATAGTAATGCCTTGCGGCGCTCAACGTATTTCGTTTTCGATATCTCCATATTGATAATACGGTCTGTGCGAAAGCCACGGAACCCTGAACGCAACTCACACCAGGCAATAATGATCCGGTTGGCGTCAAAATAAGAAATACCAATTGGCCAAATGGTGCGTGTTGTTTCTGCATTGTTTTCAGCGCGGTAATTTATATCCAGCTTGAATTGTTCGCGGATCGCCCGCCGGATTGCCGCTACATCAACATTATCACGGCTGCCGCTATAAGTCGGTGCGGCAATGAGCGGTGAATCGTACAAGAAGGATTTAAGATGAGCTGGCAACACAGTTCCAATTTTTGCAGCTGTATCGGCTGCTGCACGCGCCAGATCTGGGTCGCCGCGCCTCTGAACCCAGCGCAGGCCCAACATCACCGCTTCAAGCTCATCGGCTTTGAACATCAGCGGCGGCAAGTCGTAGCCTTCACCCAACACATAGCCAACACCCGCTTCGCCGCGAATGGGAACACCGTCGGTTATCAAATCTGCAATATCGCGGTAAAGTGTGCGCAATGAAACTTCTAGCTCTTCAGCCATGGTGTGGCCCGTCACCGGGCGGCGGTGGCGGCGGAGAAGTTGGATCACACGTAACAGTCGGTCGGCTCTGCGCATAATTATGTCCTACTGCAACACTGCTGACAGCATGCTGTCAGTAGTATGGCAGTAGAGATGGTCTAGCAATAGGAGAATGAGATGTTACAGCTTCACACGTTCGGCCCACACTTTAATATGCCCGATGGCAGCCCGTTTTGCATCAAAGCTTTGCTGCTGATGAAGCTGTCAGGATTGCCATTTGAAACAAGGCAAATGAGTTTCAAAAAAGCTCCCAAAGGCAAAGCGCCCTATTTGGTTGATGGGGGTGTGACGATCGCGGATTCTCATTTTATCATGAAGCATCTTGAAACTAAACATGATGTTAATTTTTCAGGTGGCTACAGCGCCGAGAAGCTGGCAGTCGGCTGGGCCGCAGCACGCATGATGGAAGAGCATATGTATTTTCTGAATGGCTATGAGCGCTGGATGGTGGACGAAAACTTCTGGAAGGGGCCTATTCAGTTTTTTAAAGATGTTCCTGCTCCCATTCGTCCACTCATCGCGCGCATCGTGCGGAAGAAAGCTGGCAAAACCCACCAAGCTCAAGGTCTCGGCCGCCACACTGATGATGAGCGTTTCGAACTTGCTAAAGGGAATCTAGTTGCGGTGGAAGCGCTTCTCGGCAATCACAAATACATGCTTGGCGATAAGGTCAGTGGTGCCGATGCCTCCGTTTTCCCCTTTATCTGGACGGCGAGTTCACCCTATTTTAAAAGCCGTATCGCAGACTATGTTCGAACACGTCCTATGCTCGAAGCTTATTTAAATCGCATGAAATTAGAATTTTTTCCTGAATTTCAAAATGGCTAACCTTAAATTTTCCGAAGCCGCGGTGGTCGAAGTGTTTTCTAATTACGCTTCACCCCAACGCGAACGATTGCATGAGCTGCGAGACCTCATCTATCAAGTGGCCGCAACAACCCACGGCGTTGGCGCGATTGATGAAGCCTTGAGGTGGCAACAACCGAGCTACCTCACGCCTGAGACTGGCAGCGGGAGCACAATTCGAATAGATGCCATCAAGTCTCAAGCCAACAAATATGCGATGTATTTTCACTGCCAGACAGGGTTGGTCGATCACTTCAAACAAATTTATCCAAAAACCTTCAAATATGAAGGCAATCGCGCTTTGATTTTTGATGTTGCGGATGACCTTCCGCAAGCGGAACTCCGGCATTGCGTTTCCTTGGCGCTTACCTATCATTTAAAAAAGAAGGCTTCGAAATGAAATCTATAAATGACCGCCGCGCCGCTTTTCGCCGTTTACACAAAGATGGATGCTTTGCGTTGCCCAATCCCTGGGATGGCGGTTCAGCGATACGATTTGAAAAAGCTGGATTTAAAGCACTCGCTTCAACAAGTGCAGGTGCCGCCTGGGCGCTTGGAATAGATGATGGCGAGATGAGCCTTGAACAGGTTTTGGATCACTTGCGGTTTTTGTGTAGCGTCACTGACTTGCCAGTAAACGCTGATTTTGAAGCGGGATTTGCCGATGGGTTGCATGAGCTCCAAATCAATGTAACACGCTGCATCGAAACCGGAGTGGCGGGCCTTTCAATTGAAGACCGAAATCGTAGCGGTTTTTATTCGTTGGATGCTGCGGTTGAGAGGATCGCAGCCGCCCGCAAAGCAATTGACCTGTCGGGCCAAGACGTTCTGCTTGTTGGGCGATGCGAAGCCTATTTGATGACAGAGTTAAATATGGAAGAAGTCATTCACCGCCTTCGCGCTTATGAAAATGCAGGAGCTGATTGCCTCTACGCGCCCGGTCTCAAAAAAATAGCTGATATTGCGCAGGTAGTGCAGTCTGTCAGCAAGCCTGTGAATGCCAATCTAACGGGCACCGGCCTTTCTGTGGATGATATGGCTGCGGTGGGTGTGAGGCGCGTGAGTGTAGGTGCCGCTTTGGCGAAAGCCAGCTATGATGCGATAGACGGGTTTGCTCAACGTTTAAAAACAGACGGCCGATTGCCATAATTTCGAGTTTTCAAATGCTTCCCCTCCCGCTAGTGTCATGGTTTTGAGGCGTTCGCATGACACTTCCTATCATTATCGACACTGATCCCGGCCAAGATGATGCCGTGGCAATCCTGCTTGCCCTCGCATCGCCTGAGCTTGAAGTATTGGGCATCACTGCCGTGGCCGGAAATGTGCCTCTGGCACTCACCGAAGTGAATGCGCGCAAAGTTTGCGAATTGGCTGGGCGGCCTGAGGTCAAGGTTTACGCAGGTGCAATCCGGCCCGTGCTTCACAACCTCGTCACGGCTGAACATGTCCATGGCAAGACCGGGCTTGATGGACCAGTGCTGGCGGAGCCTACGATGCCGCTGCAAAAACAACATGCAGTTGATTACATCATCGAAACCTTTATGACCCGCCCCGCTGGCACGGTCACGCTTTGCACATTGGGGCCGCTCACGAATGTGGCTTTAGCGCTGATCAAAGAACCGCGCATTGCCTCGCGCATTAAACGCATCGTTGCCATGGGTGGCGGGTTTTTTGAAGGCGGCAACATCACGCCTGCAGCTGAATTCAATATCTATGTTGATCCGCATGCGGCGCGCTTGGTTCTGGATGCAGGCATCCCGTTCACCCTCATTCCGCTGGATTGCACACATCAGGCTTTGACGACCAAAGCTCGGGTGCAAAAATTCCGCGATATGAAAAACAACTCGGGGCCAGCCGTTGCTTTGATGATGGATTTCTTTGAGCGCTTCGATGTTGAAAAATATGGAACCGATGGTGGCCCACTGCATGACCCTTGTGTGATTGCCTGGTTGTTAAAGCCAGAGCTGTTCACCTCGCGCGATGTTAACGTGGCGGTTGAATGCGAAAGCCCGCTTACGATGGGAATGACTGTTGTGGATTGGTGGAGGGTGACTGACCGAAAGCCAAATGCCACGGTTTGTCGCGGGATCAACTCAGATGGTTTCTTTGATTTGTTGACCGAAAGTTTGGCGAAACTGGCTTAAGCGGCCAAAACAGCCACTGGCGCGAGAATGGCTAAAGCCAACCCAGCTGCAACAAACAACATCAACATACGACCGTGACTTCTGTCTTTTTCGCTCATGGTTGATCTTGTGCGCCGATTCTGGGGCACAGATAAATGATTCTTTTCAAACACTTGAGCCGCCGCCGTCATCGTTAACATCCTCTTAAAAAGGTGAACGCGCCACCCTTAATTCTATCACATTAACCATAATTACGGGCGTAATAAGGGCGGGATTGTGCCTAAACTGTGAATTTAGGGGAAATTATCAGTGTACGGATGAGTGATTGCTGAATGACGCGATCAAGCCAGATTCATCTTTCGCATCCAAACGCGGTTGTCGTGATAAGCGCCGCCGCCAGCTGGTGCAGGCTGGTCCGCACCCGTCAGAGTATTGATGCCGCAGCCATCTTCATGCGCCTCGTTTGGCCATAGCCCCTCAGCGATCAAGGTGCCTGGTAACTGTCCTGCATTGGCTTTTGCATGAAGCGTCACCTGCCCTCTCGCACTGCCAATCCGAACTTTATCACCGTCCACTAAACCAAGTGCCGCAAGGTCATCAGGATGTACCATCACCGAAGGCCTGCCCTCGCGTTTGCGGCTGCTCGGCGTTTCGTTGAAGGTTGAGTTCAGGAATGTGCGCGCCGGGCTGGTGGCCAATCGGAAGGGATATTCAACATTCGCAGTTTCGATCGCTGCGTAATGATCAGGAAACTCCGGCAAATCGGCGTAAGGCCCAAGCTGGCCTGTGGGTGACAAGAAAGACGCGGCGCGCCAATCTGCCTTGAAATGATATTTGCCATCCTTATGGCCAAAGCCGTTCAAAAAATGTGCTGTCTCAAAATCAGGAATCACATCGACCCAATGTTTCTCGTCCAGCACCTCAAGCCCAGGCCGTTTTGAGTCCCGCAGCGTTTGATCAATAATCTCGCGTGGCGTCATATCAAAGCCTTTGTGCTCCGCGCCGAGCCGTTTGGCCAGCTCACTGATCACCTCATGATTGCTGCGGCATTCGCCGGGAGCATTGACCAGCTCTGGCCCTAGCAGAATATGGCTGTGGCCACCGCCTTGGTAGATATCATCATGTTCGAGGAACATGGTGGCAGGTAACAACACATCGGCATATTTTGCCGTCTCAGTCATAAACTGTTCATGCACACACACAAACAAATCTTCACGCGCAAAGCCCTGCTTCACTTTATTTTGGTCAGGCGCGATTGAAAGCGGATTGGTGTTTTGAATCAGCATCGCCATCACCGGCGGGCCGCCCTGCAGATCATGTGGATTGCCCAGCAATGCTTCACCCACACGGGCCTGGTCCATTACGCGCAAACCGCCTTTGGCCACATCCTTGCCTTCAATCAGCGTCTTGTTCCATTTATAGCTGCCGCTATTGGAATGAAGTGCTCCACCGCCTTCATGTCTCCACGCGCCGACGACAGCCGGAATTGATGTGACGGCATGCATGTTGGTGGCACCGTTACGTGAACGGGCAAAACCATAACCGATACGGAAAAATGTCTTCGGCGTCTCGCCAATCAATTTTGCAAAAGATTCGATGCTCTCAACACTAGCACCACAAATTGCCGAAGCCCATTCCGGTGTCCTCGTAGTCAAATGCGCTTCGAATTCGCTCGGATGATCCGTGTACTGATTTAAATAATCCCGATCGGCGTATCCGTCGCGGAAATGCACATGCATGATGGCGCAAGCCAGCGCTCCATCCGTACCAGGCTTGATCAGCATTTTGATGTCGGCTTGCTTCATCGTATCGGTTTCGTAAATATCCACGCATGCCATTTTCGCAGCCCGTGTTTTGCGGGCAATGCTAATATGCGTCATCACATTCACTTGCGTGTTCACCGGATTGCCGCCCCACACGACGATCAAATCAGATTTCTGCATCTCGCGTGGGTCAACCCCACCGATGCGGCCCGTACCAGCGTAATAGCCAGACCAAGAAAGTGCTATGCACACCGTGCCATACATGCCGGAATAGGATTTCGCATGGCGCAGGCGCTCAATGCCATCGCGCATCACAAGTCCCATGGTGCCCGCATAGTAATAGGGCCAA
The DNA here is from genome assembly GCA_964244815.1 of uncultured Aestuariivirga sp. Lineage (GTDB taxonomy): Bacteria > Pseudomonadota > Alphaproteobacteria > Rhizobiales > Aestuariivirgaceae > Aestuariivirga. Next base: position 26,544 of record CAXTKH010000036.1, read on the forward strand.
ACCGATTCAGAACCATGGTCTGCTTCGGCTTTAAGAAAAGCTTTGGCTGTTAAATCCAGAGCCTCCTCCCAACCGATCCGCTCAAACTGCCCCGAACCTTTTGGGCCGATGCGCTTCATCGGATAAAGTAAGCGGTCCGGATGATGAATGCGCTCGGCATAACGCGCAACCTTTTCGCAGATCACGCCCTTGGTATAAGTATTGTCCTGAGCACCGCGCACACGACCTATAGTGTTTTCATCGAGCAGTTCGACCTCAAGCGCGCAAGCCGAAGGGCAGTCGTGCGGGCAAACGGAGATTCCAGTTTTGATGTTGGGCTGCATATTCATAAATTGAAGCTTATCCTAATTGTCTTCTCCTGCGAAGCGGGAGAAGAAAGGGGCCCATTTCGCGCAAGCGGAATGGGATAGATGAGGGGCCGCGCGCTCGGAGCTTGACGTCCCCTCACCTATCCCATTGCTGCGCAATGGGCCCCTTTCCTCTCCCGCGACGCGGCAGAGGACGTTACCCCAAGTGATGCACTTTCCCCATGCCATAAACCGGCGTTGCAATCCCTTCCATCCGCGCTTTCAATTGCAGCGATAAAAACTGCGAGTAATGCCGCGATTGGTGCAAGTTCCCACCGTGAAACCACAAGTTCTCCTGCCCCGTCGGCTTCCACATATTGCGAAGTTCGCCTTCCCACGGGCCCGGATCCTTCGTTGTATCTGAACCAAGCCCCCAGCATTTGCCCACCTTGTCGGCCACATCTTTCGAAATCAGTTTTGCGGCCCAGCCATTCATGCTGCCATAGCCCGTGGCGTAAACAATCAAATCAGCTTTCAGTTCGCTATCATCGCTGAACACCACAGATTTCGGTTTGATCTCTTTCACGCTCACTTTGGTTTTGAGCTTGATCTTGCCGTCCGCCACCAATTCCGATGCGCCAACATCAATGTAGTAGCCAGAACCGCGGCGCAGATATTTCATGAACAGGCCTGATTCATCATCGCCCCAATCATGCATGAATCCAGCTTTTTCCAACCGCGCATAGAAATCAGCATCGCGCGCTTTCATTTGCGCATAGGCAGGAATTTGGAAGCTGTGCAGAATTTTATAAGGGATTGAAGCAAAAATCAGATCGGCCTTATGATGATCAACGCCGTTCTTCAATGCTCTTTCAGAGTAAAGATCGCCCAAGCCAATATCCATCAGTGTATCAGATTTCACGATATGAGTAGATGTTCGCTGCACCATCGTCACATCAGCGCCCTGCTCCCAAAGTGCTGCGCAAATATCATGCGCAGAATTGTTCGAGCCGATCACCACGGCCTTCTTGCCCCTATATTTATCGGGGCCGGGATGTGCGGATGAATGATGTTGGTCGCCTTTAAATTTCGCAGCGCCAGCAAATTTCGGCACATTGGGCACACCCGATTGACCCGTGGCCAAAACAAGCTGCTGCGGTTTCAAGGTCACTTCCTTGCCCTCGCGCACAACTTTCACAACCCACTGCTTTTTCTTCTCGTCATACTTCGCAGATTTGCATGTGGTAGAATGCCAATAATTCAGCTCCATGATTTTGGTATAGATTTCCAACCAATCGCCAATTTTATCTTTGGGCGAAAAGATCGGCCAATCATCAGGAAATGGAAGATAGGGCATGTGGTCGTACCAAACCGGATCATGCAAACAGAGAGATTTATAACGTTTGCGCCAAGAATCGCCTGCGCGCTTGTTCTTTTCAATAATGATAGTTGGCACGCCTAAGCGCCGCATCCGCGCGCCAAGCCCAATGCCGCCCTGCCCGCCGCCGATGATCACGCAATAAGGTTGTTTCTTATAACCCAGCTCCTTGGCCTCACGTTCGCGCATCTCGGTCCAGTTTTCGCGGTTTTTCTTGGCGCCATGTTCAACGCCCTTAATGCGCGTGGGGCCCTTCTTTTCTTCATGGCCTTTCAGTTCAACCATCGTGGTCAGCAGCGTCCAGCACTTGCCATTCTTTAAACGTAACTGGCCCTTGCCACGCGAGACTTCTGTTTCGAAGGTAATCCAAGCCTCCGTCATCGCTTCATCGCCCGTTGCGTCTTCCGCTAATTTCCAATGCGATGGTTTGACGTGGGCGAGTGTTGCCTTCAGCATATCTGCAATCTGCGCTTTGCCTTCCATGGTTTTGATGTTCCATGTGAAAGACACAAGATCACGCCAATAACAATCATCATCGAAAAGTGCCGTTACGGCATCCGTGTTTCCGGATTTCAGCGCGGTCTCAAAATCATTCAGCCAATCCGTGGCGCGTTCAGAAGCAGTCATCATTCCCACTCTCCCATCTTGATTTTTCATCATGCTTGCACGAATTTTCCGTTCTGAAAAGCCACTTCGTCTTCTACCGCTTGCGGGAGAAGAAAGGGGCCCATCCGGCGAAGCTGGATGGGATAGATGAGGGACAGCGCGTTCAGTGTTCTATCAAATTGCCCAACGCTCCCGTTGTGGAAACGCAATTGGACGTGTAAGGCACCCCTCATGCTTCCAATTTCATCACTCCAAAACCCCACAATCAAACTCATCCGCTCGCTTGAGCACAAAAAAGACCGGCGCGAAGCTGGCCTCTTTATGGCTGAAGGTCTAGCGATGCTCGACCGCGCCGAAGCGCTCGGATGGGTGCCAGACTATTTGGTTGCCACCAAACCGCAAGCCATCTTCGACGGCATGAAGCCCACCATCGTCACCGATAAAGTGATGATCGAATTATCAGGCCAAAACAATCCGCATGATGTAATGGGCGTGTTCAAACAAAAATATCAACCGCACCCCACCAAGGAAGGCGTTTGGCTGGCGCTGGAAGAAATCCGCGATCCCGGCAATCTCGGCACCATCATCAGAACGGCCGATGCTGTCGATATCAATGGCATCATCCTGGTGGGCGATTCATGCGACCCGTATTCGCCGGAATCCGTCCGCGCCTCAACAGGCTCAATCTTCGGTGTCACACTGGTGCGCATGAACAAAGACGGCCTGATGGATCTCGCCAAATCCTGGGACGGCGAAGTGGTGGGCACTGCGTCGACCGCCAAACACGATTTCCGCCGCGTCTACAAAGCGCCGACCTTGCTATTGATGGGCAACGAGTCTCGCGGGCTAACACCCGAACTCACAAACTGCTGCACCAACCTTGTCAAGGTTCCGATGAAGGATGGGGTGGAGAGCTTGAATGTGAGCGTGGCGACGGGGTTGATGTTGTATCAGGTGAGAGGCAGCATTAAATAGAGCGGCTCACTTGGCGAGCGAGTAAAACCAAATTTGAGATAAAATGCGGCGGCTTCTTCATCCAAAGCCTGCACGAAAATTCCGCGCGAAGCAGCCTGCATGGAAGCGAGACGCGCGCGCAACACAGCGTCCTTTAACAGTGCCGCGCCAAGTCCCTTCCCCGCATGGCTTTGATCTACTGCAAGCCTTCCCAACACGGTCACAGGAAGCGGGTTAGGCATATTCTTTTTAAATTTTGCCGAAACAGCATCATGCCCGATTGCCCCTTGCGCCAAACAATAATAGCCAACCACCACTTGCGTGTTGCCCTCACAGATCACAAATGTGCGAGAAGCTCCTTGCTCCTCATTGGCCATGGCACGGTCGATGAGCCAAGCATTCAAACTTGCACGCGCAGAATTAAAACCAGTCAAAATATGGGCTTTGGTAAGAGGCTCTGGCGCCCTCATTTACTTGGCTTTGGCATCCCAAGGCGCCTTCGCAGCCATCAAGCGATCATAGCCCTTGCCCTTTGCAGGCTTGGTCGTCAAATCTGAAAAGAAATCAAAAGATTTCCGGTCAAGCCCGAAATAAGCCTGATCAAGCAAAACCTTCTCCGCCTCAATCGTGGCCGACCGTCTGACAAATTCCGAGCGCGTGGAACCTTGCAGAGCAGCAGCGCGATCAATTTTAGCGAGACCAGCTTTGTCGAAGCGCATTTGGGTAGCGATGAGGGTTTCGGTGGGAGGCATGTGATGATCCTTGCATTCATGCAAGCATATACAGTGTATATGCTCAAAAATCAATAACAACGATATTTAGTCCGAATAGCGGTGATCTGTTTTAGATGATAGCAAACTGCAAACCCAATATAATGAGCGCATAATACATCGATGTCAGTTTTCCAACCTCGCCACAAAATATGGATTTTCCCCATAACTCAATGGCAAAGATTTTCCAATTTGGTCAAGATGGGTTTTCCGTTTTGGGTCATTCCTTCTTCGGGAAGAATCCAGAATCTCATCATAAGATAGATGCTTACAGACAAGACCTCTAAGGATGTTGCAAACTTCAGCTTGCGAAACGTTGCTTGGAAGGCGGCCTACAAATATCACTTCTAAACCATTGTATCCCCGAATTATCCAGTCCTTACTCATCAATTGAATGTTTCCAAAAAAATATTACGATCAAAATTCTTCATAAATACAATATCAATATAGAAGCTATTTTTCGAATAATTCGACCTTCCAAACCTCTTCAAACAAATTCCCAAACTTGAACTTAGGAAAAGGCAATGAATAATTGACGGTAACTAAGCAGCCGGTTAAAAAATGGCTAACTTGTGCTGTCAACGCAAGATTTTCACCTTCTGAAGTTTTGAATTGGGTCAAGCCAAATATTGCAAAGGAATTGTTCCTCTTTTCTATTTTCCCCAGAAAATCAAATCCTTTTAAATTCCAATTCTCAGAATCTCCTTTACGATATTTCTCTTCATGTCAGCGGAAAGCGGATGACTTATCGTCGACAAATAATGATTTTCAATCGTAGTAGAATCAGGAACGGATAATTTGCCTTGAAATGCCGAAAGAGTGCCAAGTTCAACAATTGAAAAAAAAGCTCCGCTATCCGGCGATAAATGCTGAAAGTCGACTGTCGCATTTCTCGACGAATTCTCTTCATCATTTTTCAAAGCGTTGTTCAAGTTCAAACCACCGTCCCATATTCCACTTAATTTGACTTCAATGTCTCTTTTGCAATCAGCTAGGTGAATTGTAATAGCGTCAGAATTAGCCTCACTCCGATTGACCAATCCGATCAGGGCCAAAATTGACAACCAAAACCTCACAAACCCGATATAACCTAAAGCTGAAACATTCATGTTGACCTCAATTTTTTATTGCTGAGCCTTACATTCGATTGCGATTATAGTCGAAACGAAACCTAATGCAGAACTTTAACGCAGCAAACCGGGGACTTAAAGGGCGCCCCACACCATTGCTCGGCGCGGATTGATATAGCGGTAGGCCCCAGCCTTCAGCAGCCAGAGCGGTCATTCATTTATGTCGGGGAATTCGTTTGGGTGATTTTGGGCACCTCGGTCGAATATAGCAATATATATGGGGTTCACCGTACGCTGTCAAGTACTATTCCTATATTTAGGATTTTATTTTAAGGCCAATCTGGCTCACCCCTTCCCCCGCATTTGAACCTTGCCAGTTCGCGCGAACACGGCGAAACACGAAGGGCGGAACGGGAAGTGTAAAATGAAATCTGATGCAAAAGTAGTGGTTGTCGGTGGCGGTGTGATGGGCGTTGGCTTATTGTATCACCTAGCCCTCGAGGGTTGGACTGATGTTGTGCTTATCGAAAAAGGCGAGCTCACCTCCGGCTCCACGTGGCATGCGGCTGGGCAGTGCCCGCATTTCAATGGTTCGCTGAACATGACGAAAGTGCATGTTTATGGCACCCAGCTTTATCCACAGCTTGAAAAACTCACGGGCCAGGCCGTTTCATGGCATGGCTGCGGTGGGCTTCGTTTGGCCACAACTGATGAAGAGGTGAACTGGCTGAAATATGTTTATGGCATTTCGAAACTGGCCGGATATGAAGGCGAAATCATCGGGCCATCGGAAATTGCGCAATATCATCCCTAACTCGAAACTTTTGGTGTCAAAGCCGCCTTCCGCACGGTAACGGACGGCCATGTGGCCCCGGCTGATA
>CAXTKH010000037.1:0-31316 GCA_964244815.1 uncultured Aestuariivirga sp.
CTGGTGTCGGTCAACATGCTGCGCAAAAGTGCGGGCAGCGCTTATGTGTTGGGCCTTGCCGCATCTGTCATTGCCAATGGCTATAAGCAACAAACCGCAGCGCCCGAACAATTGGCACGCTATGCTGAAAGTGTGGCGCGGCTGACGGGCGAGACGGCTTATCTGGTGGGCTGGATTGATGATGAAGTTGTGGTGTTGGCCAATGCCAAAGGCAACTCCCCCATTCAAGCCGCCTCAACCCAAGTGGGCGCCACGGGCGAAGCCCATGCGCGGGCCTCAGGCAAATTGCTGTTGGCGCTGGCATCACCTGATGAGGTGGATCGCTATCTCGCCAAACACAAACTCACCCGCCGCACAGTGAACACCCTTACGACCAAAGCAGCATTGCTGCGCGCCTTCGAAAAAATCCGCGAGGATCTAGTTTCATTCGACCGCGAAGAATACGCCATCGGTGTCACCGCCATCGCCGTGCCCGTAGGCCGCGTAGGAGCAAGATTCGCCGTAGGCCTCGGCGGCCCGACAGAGCGTGTGCTGGCGAATATGGACCAGTATATTGAGATATTGAAACAGGTGGCGATGAGTTGAGAGGGGATCTGATTTCTTTTTATTCCTTGGGTTAGAATTGGTGTTCAGGATTTGAGCTATTCCACAAGGCCTTCAAAACTAACTTAATTTTTATTTTCTGTGAATTCGGCAAGCTGCTGGAATAGGGACTTTGCACGGCGCATACCAAAATTCTTCGCAACGTCCTGTAAATGTTTGTCGTCTACTGAGTAGACAAATTCCTGCGCCCGTCCTGCGACAAATTCGTTTATCGCTTTGACTTGTTCGTCCGGGTTCCTTCGTTCAATTCGATCTTGAGTTTCTTGATTGTGAACCGCAGCAAATAGCAACTTGGGGCCAATTGGTAGCATTATACACGAGTCAAATTCACCCAAACCACCAACCATTAGGAGCGGCCGGTCGCTAGTTATAAATTCTCCAACTTCTGAATCAATCCGCCTGGTGATCCACCTCATATTATTTAGTAGTTCACCGATGTGAGCATGGTTCATTAAATTTTCAGCAACTGACATCATCCACTCATCGGTAGCCATCCCCACACTTGCTAGGTATTCCGAGAGTGTGGTTGGATCAGTTGTGCCCCGAAATTGAGCGTAACGTTTCTCTAGGTCTGGTGAACTTTTTAGCCACTCTTTTTTGAGCGAACTCTTTAGTTCTTCAATATGATCTGGCATCCGCATCATAAGGGACATTAGAAACCTTGACCATGCGCTGCGATACTTTGGTTCCCTTGAAATTCTGGTGCTATCTTCCTCGAGCATTATCAAAGCTTGGCTGGCTAGCGTATCAAGCGGCTTCATGAATCTAGTTTCAGACTCGCCATAAAGCCCTTGCTTGCGACCGGTCTGTTTAGGTGAAACTCGCTTAGGAACGATGCGGTCGTAAGGCTTGCTATATCGGCAAAGTCGCCCATCATCAGAGCACCATCGTCTAAGATAAAATTGAGGGATATAATGATCATTCGACGACATAGCTTAAGTTATGACAATGGGTTGATTTTACAAATATATTTTATTCTAGATGTTCAATCCGAAAAGCCCAGATGCGTTTGTCGCAAATCGAAGCACATTAGAAGTGATCAAAAAAAGCTTTCTAGAACATCACTATATGATAATATAATAACTATTTGACACAATACCATTTCAACCCTAGCTTCCATCCCCAATGGCTATGGCCACATTAAACACCAAAAAGGCTGTCAAAAGCCAACTCAACGGGGAACAATTCATGTCGACTGCCACCAACACTGCAATCATCGGTTCAGGCTTTATCGGGCGGGCTTGGGCGATTAGTTTTGCGCGGGCGGGGTGTTCTGTCAGGCTTTGGGATCATTTGGATGGGGCGGCGGCGGCGGCGATTGATTATATCGCAGGCGTGCTGGGCGATATGGAGCAGAATGATCTGCTCAATGGGCAAACGCCAGCCACTGTTCTTGCGCGGATCACGGCGGCGCATACGCTGGAAGACGCTTTGGCTGAGGCCACGCATATTCAGGAAAACACGCCAGAGGTTCTCGACACCAAGATTGCAATTTTCAAAATGTTGGATGCAGCAGCGCGTCCCGATGCAGTGATTGCCAGTTCAACTTCTGCTTTGCTGCCATCGCGCTTTACCGAACACCTGAAAGGCCGCCATCGCTGCCTCGTGGTGCATCCCATCAACCCGCCTTATCTTATTCCTGCGGCAGAAGTTGTGCCCGCCCCTTGGACAACACAAGAGACAGTGGAACGCACGCGGAAATTTCTGGTGGATGCTGGCCATGCACCATTGGTGATGAAGCGCGAGCTCGATGGTTTCATCATGAACCGCATGCAGGGTGCCCTTCTCGAAGAGGCATTCCGCATGGTGGCCGATGGTTATGCAACGGTTGAAGATGTGGATATTGGCATTCGTGATGGTGTGGCTTTGCGTTGGTCTTTCATGGGGCCATTTGAAACCATTGATCTCAATGCGCCGGGTGGTGTTCGGGATTTCGTGGCGCGTTATCAAGGCATGTATATCAACATGTTTCCGCAAATGCAGCGCCGTGTGGATTGGGCTGGCCCAGTGCTGGATACGATTGAACCCGAACGCCGCAAAGTTCTACCCGCTGAAGATTTACAAAAGCGCCAGGTGTGGCGCGACAAACGATTAATGGCTTTGGCCGCTCATAAGCGCCGCGCCGCAAAGGACATCGGCAAATGAGTGCGCTTAAAGGCAAAATTATTATCACCTGCGCCATTACGGGCGCCATTCACACACCCACCATGTCGCCCTATCTGCCGATCACGGCGGATGACATTACGCGGGAGTCAATTGCTGCGGCTGAGGCAGGCGCTGCCATACTTCATCTTCACGCGCGCAATCCTGAAAACGGCAAGCCAGATCAAACGCCAGAAGCCTTTGTGCCCTTTCTCTCGCGCATCAAGCAAGCAACCAATGCAGCCATCAATATCACGACTGGGGGCAGTCCTTATATGACAGTGGAAGAACGTGTGCGGCCTGCAGCACAGTTCAAGCCCGAAGTGGCTTCGCTCAATATGGGTTCGATGAATTTTTGTTTTCATCACTTGTTGGCCAAATATCCCACGTTCAAATTCGATTGGGAACGCGCCCATCTTGAAGGCAGCAAAGATTTGGTGTTTCGCAACAGCTTCAAAGATATCGAATATGTTCTGGAAACTTGCTATAATAATGACACGCGCTTTGAGTTCGAATGTTACGATATTTCGCATCTTTATAACCTCGCGCATTTTGTGGATCGTGGGCTGGTGAAGCCACCCTTTTTTGTGCAGTCGGTGTTTGGATTGTTGGGCGGCATTGGCAATCACCCCGAAGATGTTTCCCACATGAAACGCACCGCTGACCGGTTGTTTGGCGACAAGTTTCGGTGGTCGGTTCTGGGCGCTGGTGCTGGTCAACTTCGCGTGGCCGCACAGGCCGCAGCCATGGGTGGCAACATTCGTGTGGGGCTCGAAGACAGCTTGTGGGCTGGCAAAGGCAAGCTTGCAAAATCCAGTGCTGAACAAGTGATGTTGGCGCGCAAAATTATTGAAGGCCTTGGCATGGAAGTGGCCACACCCGATGAGGCGCGCGAGATTTTGCAGCTAAAAGGCAGCGATAAGGTTGCATTTTAAATCATCACTATTTGATGATATAATAACTATTTGACATAATTGGAATTTGAATTTAGCGTCTCTCTTCAATGGTCGAAGAGCCAAAGCCCAATAGAATCTGGAGGAGAGAAAAATGCCAATGTTAACAAGACGACAGGCCCTCGGCGGTGTTGCTGCAGTTGCAGCAGCTTCGGTTTTTACGGGCCCCGCACAAAGCGCCACCCGCGAACTTCGCATGTACACTTGGGATGGTTATGCTGATGCCGCTTGGGTGAAAGAGTTCGAAGAGAAATTCAATTGCAAAGTGAACATCGCCTATGGCGCGTCAGTGGATGAAATGTTTGCCAAAGTATCAGGCTCGAAGGGCGCTGACTTTGATATGATCGTGGTCGATACCAGCACAGTATCGCGCTATATCAAGGCAGGTTATCTGGCACCTGTTGACCCTGCAAAAATTCCGAACCGCGCAAACATGACAGCTGCATTCAAAGATGTGCCAGCGCTCAATGTTGATGGGAAGCTTTACGGTGTTCCATTCGCTTGGGGCTCCATGGGCATGATTTATGATGCTGACTTCTTCAAGGGCAAGGAACCAGATAGCTGGCAGACGTTGTGGAACCCTGAATATGAAGGCCGCATGATTGCCATTGATGACGCAAATAACAGCGTGGTGATGGCCGCTCTCGCCATGGGCAAGAAAGATCCTTACAACCTCACCGATTCAGAACTGGCGGAAGCTAAGGCCAAGCTGATCGAACAAAAGAAAAATCTCCTCTCCTATTACAATGGCTTTGATGATGGCATTGAAATGTGGAAGAAGAACAAGATCGTAGCCATGTTCGCGCTGACAGAACTGCAAGCCAAGAAGATGATCGACCAAGGACTTCATGTTAAATATATTATCCCGAAGGAAAAGGCGATTGGTTGGCTGGATTGCATGCTGTTAACAGCCGCTGCGAAAGAGCCTGATCTCGCGATGGCTTGGATGAACTTTGTTTCAGAAAAACGCATTGGCGTGGAGCTGTTCAAGAAATACAACTATGGCAACACGACGGGTGAATCCCCCGGCATGGACTATTCAGAGCGTCTGTCATGGTTGCAACCACCGGAAGATTTCAACAAACGGGTTAATCTTTGGACGGAAGTGAAAGCTTCACAATAAAATCTAGTTTTTATTCAACAACGTAGAGACATGGCGGTGCCTAGAGTGCCGCCATCTCGGCATGGAGAGATACAGCCTTGAACCGGAAACTTCGATCGGTTTTTTCAGGTTCCAATGTACTGGCCGCCGCCGCGTGGTTCATGCCGCTGGTGTTTATTCTGATTCCAATTTTGGGCTTTATCGCATTCAGCTTCTTTGTGCGCGAAGACATGATCTTCCGCCCCGCATTTAGCCTTGTGAACTATCAACGCTGGTTTTCAGAGCCTGTCTATGCGCGCGTATTTTTCAGCACCCTATGGCTAGCATTTGGCGTAATGGTTCTCGATCTGCTGATTGGCTATCCTATTGCGTGGTTCATCACCCAACGCAAAGGCACCTCGCGGAGTATTTTGCTGTCCCTCATCGTAGCCCCCATGTTTATCAGTTTCGTCGTGCGGCTTTATGCAATGCGCGGGTTGATGGGATCGAGCGGTTACATCGCGCAAGGCTTTGAAGCTTTGGGCATCGACATTCCGATCAAAGCCTTGCTGTTCAGCCAAACCTCCATCTTCATTACCATGGTGTTGGTCTATTTGCCTTTCGTTGTATTGCCAGTCTATGCAACGCTTTCAAAACTGCCACCCAATCTTGCCGCGGCCTCAGCTGATCTCGGTGCCCGCGCTGGCCAAACATTTTGGCGTATCACGCTGCCTCTAAGCCTGCCCGGATCAATCGTCGGAGCCATCTTCGTGGCTATTCTAGCACTTGGTGATTTTATCACGCCGCAAATGGTAGGCGGCACGCGCGGCTTCATGTATGGCAAAATGGTGTGGACTCAATTCGGCATGGCCTTTGAGTGGCCGTTCGGTGCTGCTGCTGCCATGATGGTTTTCATTGTGTCGCTGTTTGCAATTGCACTCGCAATTATTATCGGCCGTAAAGGGGCTGTCACATTGTGAAGTCCCGTGGCGAAACGATTACCACGTGGACCATCGGCATTTTGCTGGCGCTCACGCTGATCGCACTCTATGCACCGGTGATCATTGTGGTGCTGGGCGCATTCTTCTTGGATAGCCACGCCAACTTCAATTTCGCAGAACCGACACTCGGTTATTTCGTGAGCCTTTCCGCCAACACGCAGCTGATGGCCTCTATATGGAACACGCTTATTGTGGGCTGTGGGGCGGTGCTATTGTCCACCGTCGTCGCGATGGCAATTGCGCTGCATGTCCACTTGAAACCCGGGCGCGGTGCAACCGTGTTGCAGTTCCTTGTGTTCCTGCCATTCTTATTGCCGCCCCTTATCGTGGGCCTGTCATTAGCCATTTTTATCCGCGAGATTGGATTGCCGACGGGCATTAATGCCGTCATCATTGGCCACACACTTTTTGTTTTGGCTTTGGTCTACCGCACCATTCTCAACCGCCTCACCCAAATGGGGCATAGCATGATTGAGGCTTCGCTCGATTTAGGAGCAACGCCCGTGCAAACATTCTGGCGGGTGATCTTCCCGCAGGTGCGTGGAGCTGTCATCATTGGTGCAGTTCTGGCCTTCGCCATGTCATTCGATGAAACACTGATCAGCCTTTTTCTTGTTGGCGATCAAAACACCTTGCCCATCCGCCTGTGGGCTATGATGCGGCTTGGTATCTCACCAGAAGTGAATGCTATCGCGACCATCGCCTTGGTCATCTCTATTGCTCTTGTATTTTACGCCGCACGTCGCATGGATTTGGTTGATGCGCTAAGCTCTGATGAAAGTTGAATTGAATATGCAAAATTTGGGCGCCGATCTATCACTCGATAAAATCGAAAAAACCTATGGCAAAACCGTAGCGTTAAAGCCGCTGTCGCTTGATGTGCCCGCCGGAACTTTTCTTTCAGTGCTAGGTCCTTCAGGCTCAGGCAAAACCACAGTATTGCGTTTAATCGGCGGCTTCCTGCGCCCCACAGCAGGCCGCGTGCGCTTGGGTGGCGAAGACATAACCGATCAGCCAATTTATCAGCGCCCCTGCAACACAGTGTTTCAAGATTACGCTTTGTTTCCGCATCTCAACGTCGCGCAGAATGTTGGTTATGGCTTAAGCGTGCGCGGAAAACCCAAAACTGAAATCAACAAATCCGTTGAAGAAATTCTAGCAGTTGTTGGGCTTGAAACAATGGCAGGCCGAGCACCAGCCCAACTATCCGGCGGCCAACGCCAGCGCGTGGCCCTCGCACGCGCCCTGATTTGCGAGCCCCGCCTCATGTTGCTTGACGAACCTCTCGCTGCATTGGACGCCGAGCTGCGCCGCCAAATGCAGGATTTCTTGCGCGCCCAGCAGCGCCGCAGCGGCATCACGTTTTTATTTGTTACCCATGACCAACAAGAGGCAATCAGCATATCTGATCTCATCTTAGTGATGAATAAGGGCAGCGTTGATCAAGTGGCATCGCCACAAGAACTTTACTATCGCCCACAAACGCCATTCGTTGCCGGCTTTTTTGGCGACAATAATGTGATCGACGGAAAATTAAGTTCAAGCTCACGCATCGTAACATCATTCGGTGAATTTGAAGCGCTCAACCCAAATGGATGTACCATTGGCAGCGCCGCGAAACTCGCGTTGCGCCCCGAAGCCATCACCGTAAGAAGTGAAAGGCAGAAATCCGCCGCTGGGCAAAATGCAGTTTCAGCAGTGATTGAAGATGTTAGCTTCTTTGGCGCAGGCACGCGCATTACAATGCGCGCGCAAGACCAACTGCTTACTTCAACCAGCGCCAGCAGCAGAGAGGGCAGCACCTTCTCCCAAGGCCAAACCGTACAAGCATGTTGGGCTGTAGAAGATTCAGTTCTGGTAAAAATTTAATTTCGGAGCATTTAATAATGAGCAGCTATTTTGAAATATTAGATGATCGCTTTGCCAACCTGATCGTTGATACAGCCCATATTGACAAAATTCACACGGGATGTCGCTTCACCGAAGGCCCGGCATATTTCCCAGCGGGGCGTTATCTCATCTGGTCAGACATCCCAAGCAATCGCATGCTGCGCTATGATGAATGCACCGGACAAGTGGGCGTGTTCCGTGATCCCTCAGGAAATGCCAATGGCAACACTGTGGATCGGCAGGGCCGTTTGATCACCTGTGAACATGGTGGAAGACGTGTCTCTCGTACTGAGATTGATGGCACGATCACAACCCTCGCTTCCCACTTTGAAGGCAAAAGATTGAGCAGCCCAAATGATGTCGTCGTGAAGTCGGATAACAGCATTTGGTTTACTGATCCGACTTACGGCATAGATACGGACTATGAGGGCAACAAAGGCCCCTGCGAACAGCGCGGCAATTTTGTGTATCGTGTTGATCCTGTGAGTGGTGATCTGCGCGTTGTCGCGGATGATTTTGTACAGCCCAATGGCATTTGTTTTTCACCCGATGAAAGCATTCTCTATATCGTAGACACTGGCATCAGCCATGTAAAAAACGGCCCAAAACACATTCGCAAATTCAAAGTGAAGAACGGAATAGAATTGGTTGATCAAGGCATTTTTGCGGACTCAACATCAGGAATTTTTGATGGATTGCGTATTGATACAGAAGGCCGCATCTGGACCAGCGCTGGCGATGGGGTTCATTGTTTCGATCCGGACGGAACTCTAATCGGAAAAATCTTTGTGCCAGAGGTGGTTGCAAATCTTTGCTTCGGCGGGCCAAAGCGCAATTACCTCTACATTTGCGGAACAACATCACTTTATGGAATTAGACTTCCCGTAAATGGCGCCAAGATGTTCTGAAGCCAAGGCACTTCCGAATAAGTCGCTGATGTTGATTTCAAAAAGAGGGTTGGACAGCCACAGAAATTTCCAAATCAATTCAATGACCTCAATTGATCTGTTGGACAATCTAACTGGTTGAATTACAAAGTGCACTGGTGACCCTTTCCAGGACGCCATCCTCACCCACAATCTCCATGAATTGTCAGTAATTTACCTCGTCTTAAGAGGTATAGGATAACCAATCGCAAACTGGTTGGAGAGATTCATGAACAGACGTAGTATAGCATGGGGTGGAACTGTAGCAGCGATTGCCGTTGCAGCGGGCGCTATAAGCATTGCCCCAGCCTTGGCAGACGACACTGGAGATGTACTTGGTGCAGTCGAAGAATTTCGCAAAGCCATGGTGGACGGAAATGGTGCCCGTCTTCTGGAATTGTCTCATGATGACATGAGTTTTGGACATGCTGGTGGCGTGGTTCAGACCAAAGTTGAATTCGTCAAAACGGTTGTAGACAAAGTGGAGGTTTTCCACTCAATCAAGCTTTATGATCATTCAATCAAGGTCTCGGGCGATTTGGCAATTGCGCGTCACACCTTTGATGCTTTCATTATGTATCAGGGCAAAGATCAGAATTTCTTGCTACAAGTTGTTCAGGTTTGGAAGAAGCAGGATGGCCGCTGGCGTCTTTTTGTTCGGCAAGCATTCAAACTGCCAAGCTAACCCGTCGTTTTAATTTAAAAATTGTCACGTTCGGTAGACCAATGAGTTTACCGAACTTTTTTATTTTTTACTGGCGATTTGTGGACTTGAATAACGCAGCATAATTTTTTCGAGAGATACCATGGCAGCGTGGCCCTCTCCCGCCTGCGTGACGAAAGCGATTGCGCTTACAGGAATAAGTGCTGGCAAAACACCGACTGAAACTTTTTCGTTCAGGGTGATCTTGAAAATACCAGATTTGATTTCATCCGAATTCCAGTTGAAAGATTTCTTGATATCTCCAACGTGAATATCCAGACGTACTGTGGATTGCATCGTCTTTACGACATGGCCTTCAAGTTCAATAATCATATCAGGGCTGATGATTGCCCCAGGCTTGTCAACAACAATATTTGCTACAGAACTGCTCGAGCTCTCACGCTTGGCACCATCGGCATTGGCTGTCATTGGACCAAGGACCCAGGTGAGATCACGAGTAACGGTTGGAGCCATAGGAATTGCCAGCTTAGCTATTGAAGCTACTTCTTTTGTATCTGGCGATTTAGCAGCAACGGGCTGCGAAACGATAGATTTTGGCTTGGCAATAAGCTTTTTCAAATGAAGCGGTATTTTTTTACTGTGAATTAGCGCTTTTTTTTCAACGAATATTGGTAAATCGGCAGCAAAAGACAGGCTCAGTGTGAACAAAAAACACAACCCAAATGCAGCCAATACGCGAAACATCTTTCTTCAGATTCCACTCAAAAACGTCTAAAAACTCTTAACAATCCGTAAATGAGCGTTATGACTCTTTCAAGGCTGAGTCAGAGTTTTCCCACACTATTCTTTTTGACCAACGCGATGAAGTGTTGAGGTATTATTGTTTGATATTGAAGGTTCCAGCTCTTTGAAAGCTGTGGCGGGCCCATGATTTCAAACGATAAATTGCCGTTTGCTTTCAAGCAAAAAGTGTTGAGTCCAAAGACGATGCCCTTACCTATAGCCTTTAGACCGGCCTCTTTGGCAGTCCAATAGTGTAAAAATGCTTTGCTTTGCTCAGAAGGTGGTAAATTAGCCAAGGCTTCGGCTTCTTCATGCGTAAAGTATCGTTTTGCTAGAGCAACAACATTTCCGACAATACGATATCGTTCAATATCGATCCCGACTGGATAGCACGAACTGGCGCAGGCAATGGCGGTCATTCCGCTCGACGAGAACGACAAGTTCAGTCTAGGCGCGTTGGCACACTTTGGTCGAGTATCACGTCTATGGATTATCTCAAGTTTGTTCGGTGCTATATTTGTAGAAAGGACTTCGCTAAGAAAAAGCCGCTGAAAACTGCGGCGCGCGATGTAATGGCGATGCTCAACTGGATCTGGCAGTGTTACGGAATGGGCATTTTCTTGACACGACAGGATTTCACGAAATTCAGAATTTGTTAATGTTCCATCATCGGTAAAGCTCGCAACCGCTAATTCTGACTCCGGCATTTTGTGCCAAATGATGCTTTGCTTGAGCGAGGCGTTACGATTCATAAACCAAATAATCCGATTGTGCTTAATGATGCAGCGTTTGTGGGTTCGGCACAAGAATACGAACCACATTTTAACTGCTCACCGTTTATACCAATCAGCGAAAATGAAAATGTGCTTCGTCGATTGGACTATTCAACGAGGGGGCTTGGCATTGAGGCAATAAGGTAATTAAATGAAAATCACCGTCACCGCGATTCCCGCTCTATTGTTGTTCATGCCTTTGGCAGAGAGTGCAGTTGCCGCCGAAATGTGGGATATGCCCACTGCTTATCCCGCTTCGAATTTTCAAACCATCAATGCCCAAGAGTTCAGCACATGTGTGAACAAAGGTACGAATGGCGATATCACCATTTTGCTTCACCCAAATGGTTCGTTGTTTAAAGGCAACGACATCAAGCGCGCCGTACAAACTGGTCAGACCCAAATCGGCGAGCGTCTCTTGTCATCCCATGAGAATGAAAATGCGGTTTTTGGCACGGACTCAATCCCTTTTATTGCCACAACATATGAAACCTCGGTAAAGCTCTACCAAGCTGAACGCCCCGAATTAGACCGTGTATTAGACGGACAAGGCTTGAAGTTGCTCTATTCTGTGCCATGGCCGCCAAATGGTTTGTATTTTAACAAAGACGTGAATTCCATTGCTGACATGGCAGGCACAAAAGTTCGTGCTTACAACAAAGCAAGCGCACGCATTGCAGCACTGACTGGGATGACACCTGTTTCATTGGAAGCTGCAGAGATCAGCCAAGGCATGGCAGCTGGTGTTATCAATTCCTTGATGACCTCATCTGTAACCGGCAAAGACAGCAAAGTTTGGGAGCAGCTTAATCACTTCTACCAAGTGAAGGCATGGTTGCCACGTAACTACATTATCGTGAACAAAGCAGTTTGGACTGCTCTTCCAAAAGAAAAGCAAGATGTATTACTTGACTGTTCAGTTAAGGCAGAAGCAGCCGGGTTGGAAAAGTCTAAGTCAGCAGACGAGCAAGCGCTTGTTGCGTTAAAAAGCAACAGTGTTCAAGTTCTTCAACCTTCAGCAACATTAACCGCTGAACTCGCAAAAGTTGGTGAAACAGTTGCAGCAGAATGGGCTGCAAAAGCAGGTGAAGCTGGCGTCAGCATCATGGCGCAATTCAAAAAGCCGAATTGATGTAGCCTGCAGTTTGCCCGTTAAAATAATGTCGACTTCAGTCGTTCAAGGCAATATTAAGAACCAGATTACCAGTTGGTGGATGCGTCCGCTCGACAAAACATATTTGTGGGCAGGTTATGCTGCAGCGGCTTGCATTTGTTTGATCTTGGTTGTTACGATAACGCAAATTTCAACTCGCTATCTTGGAATTAACGTTAGAGGACTTTCAAGTTACGCTGGCTACTTAATGGCCGCTTCTACGTATCTTGGTTTAGCTCATGCCCTCAGCCGTGGATCACATATCCGCATTGAGACAATTTCAAAACTATTTGGATCTGCTCGAATCTATATTGACCTGTTTGCTTTTGCGACGGGGCTCGTTATCGCTTCATGGTTTGCCTGGTATTCATGCAACATGGTCTATACAACCTACGTGCTGCAGGATGTGAGTACAGATCTTGATGCCACGCCGTTGTGGATACCCCAGTTGGCAATGGCCATCGGCAGTGTATTATTTACGGTCGCCATGGCGGATAATTTTTTGACACTTCTGCTGACACGCCAATATCGGTTTCAGCCTAGCGTGCAAACTGTCTAAGCAGGAGCGCAGAGCATGGATCCCATTTTCACAATCAGTTTGCTCCTTGCGCTCATGTTTGCATTGCTGGCAGCAGGCGTTTGGATCGCACCTGTTTTAATGGCAGTGGCTGCAATTGCTATTGACGTTATTGCGGGAAGGCCTGCTGGTTTTTCAATTGCAACCACCGCTTGGTCGGGCGCTTCATCTTGGATGCTTACTGCTCTACCGATGTTTATCTGGATGGGAGATATTCTGTTTCAGTCGCGGCTATCAGAAGATTTGTTTAAAGGTTTATCGCCCTTGATGCGCCGCATTCCAGGCGGGCTGCTACATACCAATGTTGTGGGTTGCACACTTGTAGCTGCTGTATCTGGATCATCAGTGGCAACACTCAATACAGTCGGCAAAATGACAATTCCTGAACTGCGAAAGCGCGGCTACCCGGAACATTTGATTGTCAGCACTTTGGCTGGCCCTGCAACACTTGGGCTGATGATTCCACCCTCCATAATCATGATCGTCTACGGGGCTCTGACGAATGAATCAATTTCGGCGCTTAATATAGCAGGAATACTGCCAGGTATTGTATTGGCGGCGATGTTTTCTGGCTATGTCGCGCTCGTATCACTTTTCATGAAAAAGAAAATGCCGCCCCAAGAGCCAAGTGTCAGCTTGCAGCAAAAACTAATCGGCATCCGCGCACTTCTGCCGATTGTTGGACTGCTCGGCTTAGTTATTGGCACGATGATGTTTGGTATTGCTACAGCAACCGAAGCCGCAGCTGTAGGCGTCGTGGGCGCGCTGTTTCTCGCTTATCTTCAAGGTACATTAAATCTTAAAATGTTTCTCGATAGTGCAATGAGCGCCACCCGCACCTCCGTTATGATTTCGCTCATTCTTGTAGCCGCTGGTTCACTTTCGCTTGCTATGGGTTATCTTCGGTTGCCCGAAATGTTAGCGCTATGGGTTGAAGGCCTGCATCTATCAGCATTTTGGCTATTGATGGGACTGTTGCTTCTCTACACAATTCTTGGTCATTTTCTTGATGGCATTTCGTGTGTTGCACTGACAATTGCAATAGTTGAACCGATGGTGCGTCATGCTGGCATAGACATGATATGGTTTGGCATATTCATGGTGCTGGTTGTGGAGATGGCGCAAATCACTCCGCCCGTTGGCTTTAATTTGACAGTTCTTCAATCAATGACAGGCAATGACATGTTTAAGGTGGGTTGGTGGTCAATGCCTATGCACGCTGTAATGCTGGTTATGGTGTTCGTTCTTATTGCGTTTCCAGATTTGGCATTGTGGTTACCTCACCACATGATTCCGGTTCGCGGATAACCAAGCTCTAACGATTTAAAAATCGCATTTCCGAACACAACTAAAAAAAGGCCCCAGATGTTTCCGGGGCCTAATTTATTTATCTACCGCTGAATTACGCAGCTGAGCGTTGACACTCTGGTGGCAAAGACACGATTTCCACCCAATAATGTCCTACAGTTTTTACAATATCGACCAGCTTATCAAAGGACACGGGCTTGCAAATAAACGAATTTACACCAAGGTTATAAGTCTTGATGATATCTTCTTCGGCTTTCGAAGTTGTCAGAATTATAACAGGAATACGGTGGAGCTCGGGATCGGCTTTAATTTCCTTGAGTACTGTACGACCATCTTTGCGCGGCATATTCAGATCAAGCAAAATAAATCCGGGATAAGGCTGACCCGCCAAATGCGCCCACTTGCCTTGTCGGCGCAGATATTCAAGAAGTTGAACGCCATCTTCAACAAAATCGATTGGGTTGCCAAGTTTCGATGCTTCAAATGCATCTTTGATCATCATGCGGTCGTCGGCATCATCGTCTGCAACTGCAATGCGGACGGGAAAACTACTACGTGTCATGCTGCCGTACCTTTACTATTTTGATCGAGTGGAAGTGTAACATAAAACTTTGAACCAATATTTAATTGGCCATCTGCATTGATCGTGCCGCCATGTCGTTCAACAATTTTTCGCACTGTGGCCAGACCAATACCAGTACCTTCATATTCCGTTCTGCTATGCAGACGCTGGAAAATTGTAAAGATTTTATCTTTGAATTCATTATCAAATCCAATGCCATTGTCAGCAAAGGTCAGTTTGGCGTGACGGCCGATACCAGTTTTTTCGTCGGCTGGTACTATTTCAGAAGTTACAGTGATGATTGGCAACACATCAACTTTACGGAACTTCAGTGCATTACCCAAAAGATTCTGCAACAACTGCCGCATTTGCATGGGTTCACATTCAATTGTTGGCAATTGGTCGGCATTGATGGTTGCCTTGGTCTCTTCGATACGGATTTGCAGATCTGACAGCACCTCCGCTAACACTTTGCTCAACGAAACATTCTGAAATTCTTTCGCGCCTGTCGTTACGCGCGAATAGGAAAGCAGATCATTGATCAAAGTGCGCATGCGTCCTGCAGCATTCTGCATGCGGTCAACAAACATTTTGCCGTCATCTGGAAGAATCGAAGAGTATTTATTTACGAGACGCTCGCCGAAGGCTTCGATTTTGCGCAACGGTTCTTGCAAATCATGCGACGCTACATAGGCAAAATCTGCCAATTCGCGGTTCGAGTGTTCGAGCTTTTGCGTATATTGCAACATCATCGTCGCGTTGCGTTCATTTTCCGTGATATCTTGGTAAGTGGCGATGGTGCCGCCATCTTCCATTGGCTCGTTCATAACCGCGATGACCCGACCGTCCTTGAGGTATTGCTTAATCACACTGCGACGAGCAAGTTGGCTTGGATCATTTCGCTGAGCCAGAGCACGATCGGCCTCTTCAGCTGTATAGTTACCCAAGCTGACTGAGTATTGCATGATTTCACGCAGCGAAATATTTGGTTTTACGACATCAGATGAAAATCCATAGATTTCCAAATAGCGCTTATTGACCACGATAAGTTTTTGCTCTTTGTCAAACATACAAAGACCTTGCACCATGTTTGTAAGTGCAGTGTCAAAATGCAGATTGCGCGCGTGCAATTGTCTCGAAATCCGCAGCATCTCGATTTCACGAAGCTTAATTTCGGTTATGTCGGAGCGTGTCCCGACGATACCACCGTCATTTGTGCGCTTTTCCGTAATAAGAAGCCAACGACCATCTGCAAGTTGAATTTGGTAAGGTTCGCTTGGATTACGGTGTTTATCCAGACGCCATTTAATGTATTGTTCCTCTGTCATACCACCGAGAACAAAAGCACCCCGCGCGGTAGACTTCCGCAGAATTTCTTCTTTCTCAGCGCCAGGCATGATCACATCAGCAGCAAGAGGGCTGTAATCCAGATACTTGCGGTTATAGAGAACCATTCGGTCATTAGCGTCATAAAGAGCAAAACCGTCAGCCATAACGTCAAGCGCATGCATCAGGCGCGAACGCGATTGCTCTGCTATCATTTCATACTGGGTATTAAGATCAATATCAGCCGCTGGTCCATCAATTTGTCGGGCCGTTTCCACTGCTGTACCGTTTGGAAGTCGACGGCGGCGGATTTCAACCATACTCCCGCTTGGGGCAGTATAGCGGAACGAATAGGCAGTGCCTGGCTGCAAACGATCTATAATTTTTTCTATCTTGTCAGCAATGTCTTCTGACGGAACATTTAAACGTTGAAATGTAACTTGCATAAGCTTTTGCAGCTTAATTCCTGTCGGCATATCTGAGGCTTGATAACCGCACAGCGATTTATAAAGATCATTGCACGCCAAAAGTTGCAATTGAGCATCAAATAGAGCCAAGCCAACGTCTGCACCGGCGAAAAGATCACTTATCTCTGCGTTGTTTTTGTCAGAGATGAGTTCAGTTTGTTCAATTTCGGAGCCTGCATTAAAAGGCGTCACATTGCTGCTGCTGATCGTCACATCAAATCCCCAATTTTGAAGATTTCTTAGACGAAAGTAATAAATGAAGCATGAAGGAGTTGTATAGCGTTGTAAAAATGACATTTTCGTAGTTTTAACGAATTTGTTTCATAAGCTCCTCGGAGCGAGATTGCTGTTCCATTGTAAGGGCGGCCGATCTGAAGTGTATTGTGTTTTAAGACAGTAGGGATTCTATGCTTTCGAGTTTTGAACGGACAATTGCGTGTTGGCTACTGGCGGGAGCAATTTTTGCCGGCTTTTTGATCCCCGGGTTATCCGAATTTTTCAAACCTTATAGTTTGGTGAGTTTGTTTACATTGATCGTAATGTCATTGCTGCCTATGGGGCGAATGGAAGTCGATCAAGTATTCACACTTGATTCAAAAGTATGGAGGGTTGTGATGTGGCAGTTGCTAGGTCTGCCGAGCATCGTTGTAGCGGCAGCACATTTGGCACGCATTGATCCAACCATTACCATGTTGCTAGTGACGACTGCTTCAGCTGGCTCTCTTTTTGCTTCACCTACATTTGCTGAACTTCTTCAGGTCAACAAACAGCGAGCGCTACAGTGTATGGTTTTGTCAACATTTCTTATGCCACTATCCTACTTTGTGTTTTTTACCCTCGTGCTCCATGCAAAGATCACATTAGATATAAATGTATATTTAGACCGCTGTATGGTTTTTCTTGTTGCGCCATTAGGACTGTTTCTCATTTATATGGGAATTTCGACTGGTTTAAAACCCAGAATAGCAGAAGCGATTGAAAGTGTTTCGCGTCGTTCAACAATTGTTGCACTGATTATCTTTGGTGTCGGGCTTGTTGGTCCGGCACGTGATCTCATGCATACGGATTTAAATCGATTTCTACTCTATTTAATTATTGTAAATGGGCTTGGGATTGGCATGGCCTATCTCACAGTAGTTGTGATGTATCGCCAAGGTATAAATGATGCCATGACAGCAAGTATTGTTAGTGGATTTCGCAATGTAGGTTTGGGTTTTATTTTACTTTCAGGTGTTTCAGGTGTCAGCACTGCGCAGTATGTTGGCGTTTCGCAAATACCAATATTTTTGGCCCCTCTTGCGTTAAGCTTGTTAATGCGTAAACAACGTGGTGCAATACCTATCCGTGCGACTGAATCCGTTAGCGAGTTGCTTTCCAAAAAAATAGCGGCCTAAATTTCATATCTAATTTTCAAATGCGTTAACCCTCTGTTCACTGCAATTCACAACAACAATAATCCGTCACGATTTTAGCACTTCAATTAACAGTTGTTTATTTAGGCACGTGATAATTGCAACTGATTGTGTGTTGGGTGCAATGGGGCGGACGAAGTGAGTTTGAGTTTAGACAGTGAAGTAAATGGCGCAGACGAACTTGTGCGGACTTTGCGTTATGCAGCTGCAGCGGCCAAAAAGTTGCCTGCCGCCGAAGCATTAGGCGCAGTAGGTGCAGCACCTTTCGGTACCCATGCTCAGAAAGCTAAGAGAGCCGCTAACCAATTATTTTATGGTCTTGCATTTACCGCGTGTTTCTTGGCGAGCATGGGCGGCATTTGGTATGCTAACCAACTTTATGGGCCAGAGATGTACGGCGAAACTGGAATGGTGGCCGCTGCTGATGCACATGCCAAGGGCAACAATTATTCAGTTTTCGACCTTAACTTAAACATCAGAGCGCTGCGTGACGAACAATTAAAGCGCATGACTAAAACCCCTGAACTCATCATTCTCGGTGCGAGTCATTGGCAAGAGGCCCACAAAGACCAATTGCGAGGCATGGATGTTTTCAATGCCCATATCCATCGTGATTATTGGGAAGATCCATTGGGAATGGTAGAGCTCCTTATCCGCAACCATAGGCTGCCTAAGAAACTTATTATTTCTATTCGTGACAGACAGTTCACTCCGGTCGACGCGCGCAAAGATTGGCTATGGGAACCAGGTATTCCAGCTTACCGCATTATGACAGAGCGACTTGGAATTGAACCCGAAAGCTATTGGAAAACTGCACCATATCACCGCCTCCAGGCTTTGATTTCAATGCCAATGCTGTTTGAAAATTTTACGCGCTGGTATAATGCATCAGAACATCCAGCTCCGACTTCAGCAAAAATGCTTGAAACCATGGATATGGTTTTACCTGATGGCTCGATCACTTGGTCCAATAAGAAAATGCATATTTTCACGCCAGAACGCACTCTGGACGAGGTGAATAAATATGCCAAAGTGGCTCTCGTCAATCCACCTCTGATTGATGAAAAAGGTGTGGCTGCGTTTGATTCCTTGTTTGCGTTCTTGAAAAAGCAAGGTGTTCAAGTCTATCTGACCAATCCTCCTTTCAACCCCCAATTCTATGACCGAATTGAAGGAACGCCCTACGCTGAAGGTCTTGCCCGCATTGAAGCGCTAACTCAAAAATTCTCAACTGATTATGGATTTCCGATTTTCGGTGGATTCAACCCACACAAAATGGGCTGTACATCTGAAATGTATATCGATGCAGAACATTCGAATCCGCAATGCTTGCAAAAAGTGTTCGATCAGTTCTTGGCCCTTGATGGTATAAGGAAGTCCAGCTGATGTCATTTACTTCATTGCAGTTCATATTCGGATTTGTACCCGTAGCATTTATTGGATTTGCACTTGCCCATCATTTTGGCGGCGCAAAGCAAGCAATCAACTTTCTTGCAACAATTTCACTGGTTTTTTACGCCATGTGGGGCCTGCCACTTCTAGCGATATTGTTAGTATCTATGATATTCAATTTCACCGTAGGCAATGTTGTAGCCAATTTGAGCTCGAATCCACGCGTGGCTAAAAACCTCCTGTTTGGTAGTATAGCTACGAACTTAGCGATGCTCGGTTATTTGAAATATACCAATTTCTTTATCGACGTAGCGAACCAGTTTAACGCCGGGTATTTCGCTCATTTAAACATCATTGCGCCACTTGGTGTATCATTCTTTACGTTCGTGCAGATAGGCTTCTTGATTGATGCTTCGAATGGTAAGCTGCTGCCGCATCGCTTCTCCGATTACATTGTGTTTTCAGCATTTTTCCCTTGTGTAACCGCAGGCCCGTTAGTGATGCAACGTGAGATGTTAGAACAACTTAGAGATCCGAGATTCCCAATCCTGGACATGCGTCGTGTATTCATCGGCATCACAATGTTTGCGATGGGCTTATGCAAGAAAGTATTGCTTGCTGATAGCATCGCGCCATTTGCCGACAGTGTTTTTGGAGCAGCGCAGCACGGATTATCTGTTGACTCAGCCACGGCCTGGATTGGCGCACTCAGCTTCACACTGCAACTCTATTTTGATTTCTCAGGCTATTCCGACATGGCAATCGGCCTCGGCACTATTTTTGGAATAAAGCTGCCACTTAATTTTGATTCACCGCTTAAATCCACAAACATCTCCGATTTTTGGCGCCGCTGGCATATGACCATGACGCGCTTTTTTACATCCTATATCTATTCGGGCTTGGCGATGCACGGAGTAAGAAGTGCAATGCGTTGGCGGTTTGGTCGGGTTGGTCGTTTCGCGCTTGCTGCAGCTTTGCCTTCAATCGTTACGTTCATGTTTGCAGGTGTTTGGCATGGAGCGGGCTGGACTTACATTGTCTACGGCTTGATGCACGGCTTGGCAATTGCAACCTTTCTGGCATGGCGCGAATTCTCTGCAATAAAATTGCCTTCGCCTCTGGCATGGCTCATCACAATGTTTACCGTTGTTTGTGGTCTTGTAATGTTCCGCGCCGCTGATGTTCCAACTGCCATGGCAATGTTTGGAAACATGACTTCGCTGAATTGGTTTGATTCCGCCAATAGCGGTCTCACGATTGACAATGCTCAAGCCCTATCAATGATTGTAATTATGGGCGCCGTTGCACTGTTATTGCCAAATACTCAACAATTTTTATATCACGAATGGCCAGTAATCGACGCTATGCCACAAGACACACCACTAGTCGCTGGCCTTGTAGCCTGGCAACCAAAATTCAGCTCCGCGCTGTTGACTGCATTGGTTTTGACGGCCGGCATTGCCTCAATCGGATCCAGTTCTGGATTCCTCTACTACAAATTTTAATTGGAGAAACAAAATGAACACTCATAATCATAATTTTAGTGAGTTTGTATTGGACTTGCCCCGCGAAGTAGACCGTGAAGTCGCAGGTGATATTGAAAAAGAATCAGTATTCGTTTCGCCCTTTATCGAGCGAATTCATGTTAGCGACGATGGCAAAACAGCTCGCGTGATCGTACGACCAGGTGCTGACCTTCAAGAGACCAAGGAAAAGACTGAACGCTTCTTGGGTGTAATGGTTCGGCAGATCACAGGATTTGAAATAAAAGTCTTTGTTGAAACAAAACGCAAAGACACTGGACCATATTTTGCCGGTGTAAACGACGAGTTGGTCAAGCGCGGCTGGATGCATGATTATGGCAAAGGCCAGGTTGCTTATAGCGGTCCTGTCTTGAAGTTGGCTAAGTTGATTAACGACAAGGCCGGCGAACTTTATAGCGCTGCGTTCAATGCGAAGGATTCGCATTTTCCAGCGATGATTGATGCCGACACTTTGCATAAATGTGGGTATTTCGACTCCCATCCTAACGCTGTCACTTTCGTTGGTAATGTGATTGAAGATTTCGACGCAATCGAAGAATTCCGCCGTGCAAATTCCTGCTCGGAAGGCGCATTGATGCCGCAGCAAGATCACATTCATATTGATGGTATGTGCCTCAATCCTGCAGCATGCTTCCCATGCTACCCCACTTTGACTGGCCAGTCATTTGATGAAGGCCAATGCTACACATGGCTCGGTCGCGTGTTTCGCTATGAATCGCGCAACATCAATGGTCTTGACCGTCTCTACGAATTCAACGTGCGCGAACTCGTATTTGTTGGCGATGAAGATTATGTGCGCACCATTCGCGCAAAGGCACTGCCAGTTGTTGAACAGCTTGCGGCATTTATGGATATCGATTGTCAAGTGCAGACCGCTACAGATCCATTTTTTGCAACAGTATCTGCTGCCAAAAAGTTTTGGCAGGCTTCACAAGAGGTGAAAAATGAAATCAAAATTCCAGCTTTGGCAAATGATGGAAGTGTGAAGCAACTCGCATGCGGCTCTATCAATCTTCATGGCAATTTCTTCGGAAAGCGCTTTGGCTTCACCTGTAAAAACGGTGAGCCGGCACAAACAGGTTGCGTAGGCCTTGGCATCGAACGCTGGGTTCTGGCCGCATTCACACAACATGGATTTGATGAACAACGCTGGCCAGAAGCTGTGCGAAACGTAATTTTTGCTTAAAAAATAATAATTAAACAGGAGAGATAGAATGCAACTTTATAACCTCGTCGGAAAAGTACTTGATGTTGAGCCTACACTGCTCAATGACGATTCTAATGCACAGAATACCCCTAAATGGGATTCACTTCGTCATATCGAAGTACTTTTCGCTATCGAAAACGCCTTCCATGTACGTTTTACGATGCCAGAAATTTCGGGCCTGCGTAAATTGGGAGACATTCGCAATCTTTTGGCAATGAAGAATGTGATCCTGAATGCTGAAGCGACAGAAGAACTCAGAAAGTTTGCTTGAATTAAACTTTAGCAGCGGGTTTCCAGAAGCAAAATGCACGCGCCAATGACAATGGGTTCAGTAAGAGTACTGATCGTCGATGACGATGAGGATGATCTATACCTCATCACTGACGTTTTGACTCAAGTTGCAAACACCCATTACAACATTACAACTGCATCTTCTTCACTATTGGCGATAGCTGAACTTTCGAAGTCCAAATTTGATGTAATTTTCAGCGACTACCGTCTTGGTGCGGTCACAGGTATTGATTTCATCAACAGCGTACGTGCTGCGGGAATTGATACGCCGATCATATTGCTTACAGGCATCTCTGATCAGCTCGTAGACAATGCGGCATTGAAAGCAGGTTCTTCTGATTTCATTTCCAAAACTGCTTTAAACCCTGACGTTTTGGATCGTTCCGTGCGCTATTCAATAGCACATGCCAATCGTCAACGACTTCTGCAGAGCATTCTGAAAAACACGAAATCTGGAATCGCTGTCATGAATAGCGATGGTTCAGAAAACCTTGCCAATGGCCAAATGACAAAATTCGCCAAAACGGCTTTCGGCGATAGTGCAGATTGCAAGCAACAGCTAATTGAATTGGCTTTCGCTTCCGAACACCAAGACATCTTCTTGGGAAACATGGTTCTGGAGCGGCATATTACCAAATTGGTCGATGGCAGCTTGATACTGACTCTACACGACGTTACCGACCGCGTGAATGATTTGCGCGCGCGTGAACAAGCAGAGGAACGCATTCGCGCGATTGCCATCAAAGATACATTGACTGACTTGCCTAACCGCATGGCGTTCAATTCTTTCATGGATGATTGTCTCGAAAAAGCAAAGCTGGGTGGCGGCAAGCTAGCAGTTTTGCTGTTTGATTTTAACCGTTTCAAAGAAGTGAATGACCTCTTTGGCCACGCCGCCGGGGACCACATTTTGACGCAATGCGCTAAAAATTTACGCACGGCGTTGGGAGAAGGTGAGTTCTGTGCACGTCTTGGTGGCGACGAATTCGTTCTAATCAAACAAAATGCTGATCATGAAAGCGCGCTGGACCTTGCTGAGCGCATCTCAGCAGCCATGGCGATGACCGTAAAATGGGAAGAAAGAGTTATTGAAGTCAGCGTCACAATTGGCGTTGCGCTCTATCCCCAGCACGGCAAAAATCGTCAAGATTTGTTAGGTAACGCCGACCTCGCTATGTATCGTGGCAAGTCAGAAATTGATCGTTCAATTTGCGTTTTTGATGCGAGTATGGACCAGTTGATCCGCTATAGGCGCGCACTTGCCCATGATTTGCGCCATGCCATTCAAGATGACGAGTTGAGCTTGGCTTTACAGCCGCAGTTCATCACGTCTACCGGAGAACTGGCGGGCTTTGAAGCATTACTGCGCTGGTCCAGCCCTACACGCGGTCAAGTTTCAGCAGCAGAATTTATCCCGATTGCTGAAGAAAACGGTTTGATCATTGAAATTGACCGATGGGTTTTGCGGCGTGGTTGCAAGCATTTAGCTGAATGTGATTGGTTGCCGCGTATGGCGATCAACGTGTCCGCCAGAGCGATTTGCCAACCAACAATAGTGGCCGATGTTCGCGCGGCCTTGGTGGATTTTGGAATATCTCCTGGTCGCCTTGAGCTTGAGATAACAGAAACAGCTCTTATCCTTGATTTGAACCGGGCTCTCCACAATCTGCGCCAGATTAAAGCGCTAGGTATTTCAATTGCCATGGACGACTTTGGCATTGGTTATTCTTCACTATCCTTGCTCAATTCATTCCCCTTTGACCGTATCAAGGTAGACGGGTCATTCATTCAGCTGACCGGTTTAAATGAGCGCTCAGATGCTATTTTTAAAGCGGTTGTTGGTTTGGGTACGGCACTTAGCGTTCCAGTTCTGGCAGAAGGCGTCGAGACTGACGTACAACACGAATTTGCCAAGGCTTCAGGATGCGATGAACTGCAAGGCTTCTACTGTGGTCGTCCAATTCAGGAATCAGCCATCGGAAAACTTTATACAGATTTAGAGGGCCAACTGACGCTGGAAAATGTAAAAACATGGCAAGAACGTTCAAAGTTATCAGCAGAACTTAAATCGGACTCGCAGCCGATGGCTATCTCAAACAATTCCTGACCAGTTGCGGACTATGCGAACGCCAACTTTCCACTTGATCAAACTGCAGTATGACGATTGGAAGCATCGTAAGCGTAGTAATGAGAATAGGACCAAGTATTGGATCGAGCAACGCTAGTTGTTTATAGAGCACAAGGAAAAGCATAATCAGAGCTTGGAGTGCAAAAATATCCGGACGGTAATTAGCTTGTAATAATCGCCATCAACCTCACAAGGTATTGTTTACTGTCGATGTGCTGACAGTGGGTTCATGTCTCACAACTCAAAAAAGAGAACTTTATAGAGCCAACTTTTTGTTTTCACCCAAATCAGGCTGTTGACCTGTAGCAATTGCAAAAGCCATTTTTACCGAACTGATCAATCCAGAATCTGTAATCCAATATTCCGCGTCGCGAGGCTCCACTATAATCGCAACTACATCAGGGTCGTCTGGACCATTTGGAAAATACGCTTGAGCACCAGCATTCCAATGTTTTTTTATAAGATCGCGGTCTTCACTAATATCTGCAACGCCTTTTAATGATAGAAACTCATTTGAGCCGTCGCTAAAATTTAAAACTACGTTTGGATTCTGATTTATTTGGCTATCCTTGTCACTCTGCTTTTCTGTAAACATAATAACATCATTATGGTCTTTTCGCACTATAGCAGACATTGGCCTCGACGAGATGTCACTCTTTTCACCCGTAGTAAGCATGCAAAATCCGATTTTTTTCATCATTGCCCAAACCTTGTCTAAATCTGCCGCAACACTTGAATGCTTGTCCATATGATACTCCAGAACGTTTATGTTAAATCAGAACACAAATTAGAACACTCAAACCCTGATATGGTTCCATTTACTTAGGGAATTCAAGTTAAGTTGGAACAAAACTTGACTGCTATGCTTGTTCATCTGGAATTGCTAATTGAACAAAGTATTTCCATGTGACTTTTATTGAAGCTGCATAAAAGGCTTAACGGGCGTCCATACAAGTGGCAAAAAATTTTGAATCTTGGCTTCGACCTGACGAGCATGGTTTATACTGCGTCCCTGGCGAATTTTATATTGACCCACATGCCCCCGTTGATCGTGCCATTATCACTCATGGTCATTCTGATCATGCCTACGGTGGTCATAACAAAGTTCTCGCTACACGGGAAACTATAGAAATAATGAAACACAGATTGGGCAATCAATCTGGGGCATCAAAGCAAGCATTGCCCTATGGACAATCCCTTCAAACCAAAGATGTAACAATTAAGTTGGCGCCAGCAGGTCATATTTTGGGATCTGCACAAATTGTAATTGAATACCATGATCAAAAAGCAGTGATATCTGGCGATTATAAGCGTAGAGCAGACCCCACTTGCACGCCTTTTCAAGTTATAGAATGCGATTTGTTTATCACCGAAGCTACTTTTGCTTTACCAGTATTTCGCCATGAAACTGATAAACATGAAATTGACAAGTTATTGATGTCATTAACAATGTTCAATCATCGCACCCATCAAATCGGTGTTTATAGTTTAGGAAAATGTCAGCGCCTTATTTTGCTTCTGCGCAACGCAGGATATAACGCACCCATCTGGCTACACGGAGCAATGAAATCAATGTGTGATTTCTATGTGAGCCAGGGCTTAGATCTCGGCGAACTTCGGATGGTAAGTGATACTAATGAAAAATTAGCCGGTTGTATCGTTCTGTGTCCTCCATCAGCAATAGGTGATCGATGGAGTAGACGGTTTGCCGATCCGTTACCAGGCTTTGCATCTGGTTGGATGCGCGTCAGAGCGCGTGCAAGGCAGCGAGGAGTTGAACTCCCATTGATCATATCTGATCATGCAGACTGGCCAGAACTAGTACAGACTATCCAAGATGTAAGTGCAGGAGAAGTATGGATTACTCATGGAAGAGAAGACGCACTCAAACTTAAATGTGAGCAACTCGGTCTAAAAGCCAAGGCATTATCGATGGTAGGTTATGAGGAAGAAGGAGAATGATAGCATTTTCCAACCTGCTTGATCATTTGAGCTATGCTCCAGGTCGCAACGCTAAAATAAATCTACTAGTCGAATATTTTCGAACAACCCCTGATCCGGACCGCGGATATGCCTTGGCTGCCCTGAACGAAGATCTTGCTTTAGGGTTGCAGGGACGCAAGTTATTGCTGGAACTTTCCCAGCTTCATATCAGTGAAGAACTATATCGACTCAGCAGAGATTACGTAGGCGACTCTGCGGAAACTCTATCATTGATATGGCCTGACAAATCGTCTGCCGAAGCACCAAGGCTCGCGAATGTTATTGCAGACATTAAACAGCAACCAAGAAATGCAATATTCCAGTTGGTTGCAAATTGGCTAGATAATCTCGACGTAAACGGAAGGTGGGCGTTACTAAAACTCTTAACGGGCGCAATGCGCGCGGGCGTTTCAGGTCGGCTTTCAAAACTAGCTTTAGCTCAAGCGTTTGATAAAGATGTAGAGCACATCGAACAAATTTGGCATGGCCTGAAACCACCTTATATTGAACTTTTCGACTGGCTTGAAAATCGTGCGGATATTCCTGATGTCAAAGATGCAGTAATTTTTCGACCAGTTATGCTGGCACATGCACTGGAGGAAAAAGATTTGGAATCTCTTGATCCCGCACTCTTTCAGATCGAATGGAAGTGGGATGGTATCCGTGTCCAAATTTCAAGTGGAGCTTCAGGAACAAGATTGTTTTCACGTACTGGCGATGATGTTTCGGGAAGTTTTCCAGAATTCAAAAATTTAAATTTCAACGCAACGCTCGATGGCGAATTGTTAGTAGGTCGAGACGGAATTGTAGCACCCTTTCAAGATTTACAGCAACGACTGAATCGCAAAACGGTTTCAAAAAAATCAATTGAAGATTATCCCGTCTTTATTCGTCTTTATGATGCGCTTTATATTGATGGCGAAGACTTGCGCGGTCTCAAACTGACAGATCGCAGACTTAAACTTGAACAATGGTATTTTTTAAAAAACCCACCCAACATTGATCTGTCAGAAATTTTGCAGGCGACAAATTTAGCTAGGCTAAAAGGGATATGGACATCGACACGCCACGAAGGAATTGAAGGCTTAATGTTGAAGCGACGTGATAGCCTTTACGTTTCAGGCCGCCCCAAAGGACTGTGGTGGAAATGGAAACGAGAACCCCTTACTGCTGATTGCGTCTTGATTTATGCACAACGTGGCTCAGGTAAACGGTCATCGTTTTTTTCAGACTACACTTTTGCAGCTTGGAACGAAGCCATGTCTCCGCGGCAACTTGTTCCCGTTGGAAAAGCATATTCTGGCTTTAGCGATGAAGAACTCAAAAAACTCGATCATTTTGTTCGAAACAATACAATTAATAAATTTGGCCCTGTACGCCAGCTTGAAGCAAAACTTGTGTTTGAAGTAGCATTTGACGCTATTCAAATTTCCAATCGTCATAAGTCTGGCGTCGCAATGCGCTTTCCTCGCATATCCAGGATACGCTGGGACAAGCCAGCCTCTGAAGCAGATACACTGGATAATCTGGTAAATTTAATCCGAAGCTGACTGCAACTATTTTTAACGGTCAGCCCGATCTGAAAGCTTATGCTGAGCCGTCTGTGCCAATTCACGAAGCTCTTTGTCATCCATTGACTTAAACATCTGCTTTGAAGCGCCCTTCAAATTTTCTTTTGATTGCTCACCGCGTTTTTCAGAGGGCGCCGCCCCAGCGGCACGCTGTTGCGCCTTTGACTTTGTAAGCAAGTAACACCTCCGAAAATACTAGCTTTGCTTCAAATTGCTAAACTCCAGTGCCAGGCCATCAGTTCCAATTACATGATTTAATTTCCAAAAAATTGATGAAACTTTGGAACCATCAATCAATTGAAAAAGTTAACTACACAGTGACCTTATCGGCACCATAAAATGAGGAGATTAAAATGTTGAACAAATCAATACTGGCAATTGCATTACTGGCACCGCTGACTTTTTCGACTTCAGTTTTAGCACAAACCATGGATGGTGTAGATCCAGCGTGCATTATTAAAAATCAAGACGGCACTCAAAAAGTCGATACTGTAAAATGTCCTGACGGAAAAAAAGTAGGTAGTAATCAAACCCAAAATAACTCCCAACAACCAGCAGATGCCGCAGGTCAGAATGCCACTGGCACAAATAGTACCACCAATGATCAATCTGCTACTGATTCAAATTCGACCACTACAGACCAAACAACTACGTCATCTACAACTTTGCCACCTAGCGATATCTTAGTTGCACCTGACAAAATGACAGGATCTAAAATTTTGAGTGCAAATGATTTTATTGGTCAAACTGTCTATAGTCGAGCCAACGAAAATGTTGGAAAAGTGGCAGATGTTATTCTCTCTGAAAATGGCGTGCAAGCCGTCGTACTTGGTGTCGGCGGATTCCTTGGCATGGGATCAAAAGATGTGGCTGTAAAAATGAGTTCAATTCAAGTGACACAAGATGGAAGCTCAACAAAACTGGTCGTTGATGCCAGCAAAGATCAACTTAAAGCAGCACCAACATATGATATAAAATCAAGGACTTATATGAACTAGTAATTTGACAGTTTTCTGCGATCAGGAGGGTCGAGTAATCGACCCTTTTTTTTGGAAGGTTCACTGATTGTACGGAACCAATTCAGAATCTCGGCGTTGTAACTTTAGCGCGTAATAAAAAATTGGAATCGGACACAGTATGGCAAAGATTTTTGGTAAGTCAGCGTGGCGAGAAAACTCGGCGCTAGACGAACCTGAATCTATTAGCTCAGAGCTATTCGGTATTGATCGCTTTCGTCAACACGCTCGAAGTTTGGCCGAAAGCCAAAAAATAACAACTTCGCCGAAAGAAGTGGTGTCAATTATAGTTCGGCTTGATGCAAATGCGGAAGCATTGCTCAAAGCATACCGTGAAATATGCGCAGCTGTGGCCCAAGGGAAGATAGTTACGCCAGCAGCTGAATGGCTAATTGATAACTATAGCCTTGTTGAAGAACAGTTGCGACAAACCAGAGCTGATCTACCACCTGGATTCTATCGTCAGCTGCCAAAATTAGCTGAAGGTCACTTGGCTGGTCATCCAAGAATTTTCGGAATAGTTTGGGCGTACGTTGCGCATAATGATAGCCAATTCGATCCAGTAATTCTATCTGACTTCATCAACGAATATCAAAAAATTCGGCCTCTAACGATTGGTGAACTCTGGGCGGTTTCAATAAGTTTGAGATTGATACTTCTTGAAAATTTAAGACGTGTCTCGCAACGGATATCAAAGGCTCGGCAAGAGCGCGAGAAAGCTGACCAGATTGCAGACGCGTTACTTAATTCTGCTAATCAAAGTTTATCCTTTCAAGAGGTTTTGAATAAACAAGGCGAAACGACCGTTACACAGCCTTTTGCTGTTCAGCTTATTCTTCGCTTACGAGATCAAAATGAGAAAGCTGATGAAGCTCTGTCTTGGTTGAAAGCAAAACTCGAGAAACTTGATAGAACAATTGAAACTACAGTCAGTGACGAGCATCATACTCAGAGCGCTGCAAACGTCACAGTCCGTAATATTGTAACGAGTATGCGCCTAATCACTGACGTGAATTGGGAAGCTTGGTTTGACAGTGTTAGCCTTGTAGATAAATTGCTTCGCACCCATCCAACATATGGGGCAATGGATTTTCCGAGCCGCAATATCTACAGAACAGCTGTTGAAAACTTATCGCGCAATAGCGGCATAGAAGAATTAGAGTTGGCACAACTTGCTTTGAATGATCAAAGCCATGAACCGGGTTTCTATTTGCTCGGTCCCGGACGTAAAGCATTTGAAAAACAATTGAACTTTATGCCGAGTTTAAAGCCCCGCCTTCAAGCTGCGGTGAAGAGATTAGGTTTACTTGGCTATTTGGGTGGCACATCTATCATTCTGTTAGCAGTTCTGTGGTTGGCTTTTTTTGCTGCTCTGTCGCACATGCACTGGCTGATAATTCTGTTGTTATTAGCATTGCTTATTTTCCCTGCTTCAGAGTTTGCTCTGAATACAGTCAATTTTATTGTTACAAAATTCATGCTTGCTACAACAATTCCAGGCTTAGCTCTGCGTGAAGGCGTAACCCATGATCTAAAAACTCTTGTGGTGATTCCAAGTCTTTTGACGTCATATGACGACATTGAAGAACTAGTAGAACGTCTTGAAGTCCACTATCTATCAAACGCTGAAGGGGAAATATATTTCGCGTTGCTCACAGACTGGACAGATGCTCAAACTGAATCAAAATCAAATGACCAAGAATTACTAAACGCCGCTATGAGCGGCATCAATCTCCTTAACAAGCGCCACAATACAAATCGATTTTTTCTACTTCATCGCCACAGAAAATGGAATGAACAACAAAATAGCTGGATTGGCTGGGAAAGAAAGCGTGGCAAACTACACGAACTCAATAGATTATTACGCGGATCCGTTGATACCAGTTTTTCAACTGTTTCTGGCAATCTACCAGTCGATATAAAATATATTATCACTTTAGATGCTGATACTAAATTACCAAGAGACGCTGCACGTCGCCTCGTTGGTAAAATCGCACATCCTTTGAATCAACCACATTTCGATCAAGTAAAAGGAAGAGTAACAAGTGGTTTTGGAATCCTGCAACCGCGTGTAACGCCGTCACTACCCATAGGACACTACGGCTCAGTTTTCCAACGTATTTTCACAACGTCACGCGGTATCGATCCATATGTTTTTGCTGTTTCCGATGTGTATCAAGATCTTTTTGATGAAGGCTCATTTGCGGGTAAAGGAATTTATGACATAGATGCATTTGAGGCAGCTTTAGCTTACAAGATCCCTGAAAATACTTTGCTTAGCCATGACTTATTTGAGGGTATTTTTACACGCGTGGCTTTGGTTACTGATGTCGAAGTCGTTGAAGAGTTTCCCACCAACTATGCAGTAGCTGCTGCTCGTCAGCATCGTTGGACTCGAGGTGACTGGCAACTTTTACCATGGATCGTTGGTCTTAAACCTCATTCCATTCCTGCACTCGGGAAATGGAAAATGATTGATAATTTGCGTCGTTCGATTAATCCCATAGCATCACTATTCAGCTTGTTTTTGTCATGGCTCACGTTACCAGTTGCTCAGTCGACG
>CAXTKH010000038.1:0-30897 GCA_964244815.1 uncultured Aestuariivirga sp.
GTTTGAACCACGGCACCAAGAATGGCGATGTGGAATTGGCAAAGTCAAACATCTTGCTGGTTGGCCCGACAGGCTCAGGCAAGACACTTCTGGCACAAACTTTGGCACGCATTCTTGATGTGCCATTCACAATGTCTGACGCCACAACTTTGACTGAAGCAGGTTATGTTGGTGAAGACGTTGAAAACATCATTCTGAAATTGTTGCAGGCTGCGGACTACAATGTTGAGCGTGCACAACGCGGCATTGTTTACATCGACGAAATCGACAAGATCAGCCGGAAATCTGATAACCCATCGATCACCCGAGACGTATCGGGCGAGGGTGTGCAACAGGCTTTGCTGAAGATCATGGAAGGCACCGTCGCTTCGGTTCCGCCACAAGGTGGACGCAAACATCCACAGCAAGAATTCCTGCAGGTTGATACTTCTAACATTCTGTTCATTTGCGGCGGCGCTTTTGCTGGCCTTGAACGGATTATCTCGATGCGCTCCAAGGGCACAGGCATGGGCTTTGCAGCCACGGTGCGTGGACCTGATGACAGACGCATGGGTGCGGTGCTGCGCGAACTTGAACCAGAGGATTTATTGAAGTTTGGTTTGATCCCTGAGTTCGTAGGACGTTTGCCAGTTGTGGCCACGCTTGAAGATTTGGATGAAGCAGCATTGGTGGAAATTCTGACCGGGCCGAAGAACGCCATTGTGAAGCAGTATCAACGCTTGTTCGAAATGGAAGGCGTGAAGCTGACCCTTGCGGAAGAAGCACTGAAATCCATCGCTCGCAAAGCCATTGACCGCAAGACTGGTGCACGTGGTTTGCGCTCGATCATGGAAACGATTTTGCTGGATACGATGTATGATCTGCCAGGCATGGACGGCGTAGAAGAAGTGGTGATTTCGAAGGAAGTTGTGGACGGCGATGCCAAGCCGCTGTTAATCTACGCTGACCGCGCTTCTGAGAAAGCAGAAAAGAAACTGCCCGCTTCTGCTTGATATAGGGGCTTGAAACAGCCTCTGTGTGACGCCACATGATCGTCATAATAGTAAAGATGCGCTGCTTGCTTCTCTGAGGGAGTTGCGCTGAAAAGGACAAATAAATGGCTAAAAAACCTGCTGAAGTTTCAGGCGCAACGGAAATCCTTCCAGTTCTGCCTCTCCGCGACATAGTCGTTTTCCCGCATATGATTGTGCCACTGTTTGTGGGTCGCGAGAAGTCTATCAAAGCGTTGGAAGAAGTGATGCGCGAAGACAAGCGCATTATGCTTGTTGCACAAAAGAACGCTGGTGATGATGATCCAGCTGTTGATACAATTTATGACGTGGGCACGCTTGCTCAAGTGATGCAACTGTTGAAGTTGCCTGATGGCACTGTGAAAGTGCTGGTTGAAGGCACCGAGCGGGCCAAGGTGGAACGCTTCACCGATCGCACTGATTTCTTTGAAGCTGAAATTTCATTGCTGCCAAATATCGTAAAGACTGATGCTGATGCTGACGCGTTGGCACGCACAGCCGTGACGCAATTTGAATCTTATGTAAAGCTGAACAAGAAAGTGCCGCAAGAAGTGTTGGCCACCATTGGTCAGATCACCGATCATGCCAAGCTTGCTGATACCATTGCTGCACATCTGGCGGTGAAGATTCAAGACAAGCAAACGCTGCTTGAAACCTTGTCGGTTGAAGAGCGGTTTGAGAAATGCTTTGGCTTGATGGAAGGCGAGATTTCGGTTCTGCAAGTTGAAAAGCGCATCCGCAGCCGCGTCAAGCGCCAAATGGAAAAGACCCAGCGCGAATATTATTTGAATGAACAGATGAAGGCCATTCAAAAAGAATTGGGCGATGGCGAAGGCGAGAAAGACGAGATCGGCGAACTCGAAGCTCGTATCGAGAAAACAAAATTCACGAAAGAAGGCCGCGACCGCGCTGATGCAGAAATCAAAAAACTGCGCCAGATGAGCCCGATGTCGGCAGAAGCCACAGTGGTGCGCAACTATCTTGATTGGTTGCTGAATATTCCGTGGAAGAATCCAAGCAAGGTGAAAACCGATCTGGATTTCGCGCAAGGCGTTTTGGATGCTGATCACTTTGGCTTGGAAAAAGTAAAAGAACGCATTGTTGAATATCTTGCTGTTCAAAGCCGCACGGCAAAACTGCGCGGGCCAATTCTGTGCCTCGTGGGCCCTCCAGGTGTTGGCAAAACCTCGCTCGGCAAATCCATTGCCAAAGCAACGGGTCGCGAATTTGTGCGCATGTCACTTGGTGGTGTGCGTGACGAGTCTGAAATCCGTGGCCATCGCCGCACCTACATTGGCTCTATGCCAGGCAAGATCATCCAATCGATGAAGAAGGCCAAGAAATCCAATCCGCTTTTCTTGCTCGACGAAATCGACAAGATGGGCATGGATTTCCGTGGCGATCCATCGGCTGCATTGCTTGAGGTTTTAGATCCCGAACAAAACGGCACATTCATGGACCACTATCTTGAAGTGGAATATGATTTGTCCAACGTGATGTTTGTGACGACTTCGAACACATTGAACATTCCGCCAGCTCTTCTCGACCGCATGGAAATCATTCGCCTTGCTGGTTACACCGAAGAAGAAAAAGCCGAAATCGCCAAGCGCCATCTTGTGCCGAAGGCCATGGAAAACCATGGTTTGGACAAGAAGGAATTTGAAGTCACGCCAAGTGCAATAAAGGTGGTGATCGAGAATTACACACGCGAAGCAGGTGTGCGCAGCTTGGAGCGTGAGTTGAATACACTCGCCCGCAAAGCTGTCAAAGATCTGATGATCAACAAGAAAAAGAAGATCAAGGTTGATGCTGAATTGGCCAAGCAATATTTGGGCATTCAGAAATACAAGCACGGTGAAGTGGACGGCGTTGACCAGGTTGGCGTTGTGACGGGTCTTGCCTGGACGGAAGTGGGTGGCGAAATCCTCACCATTGAAGCCTTGATGATGCCGGGCCGTGGCAAGATGACGGTGACGGGCAATCTGAAAGACGTGATGAAAGAGTCGATCTCTGCCGCATCGTCTTATGTGCGCAGCCGTGCAACATCGATTGGTGTGAAGCCACCGGTGTTCGACAAGAAAGACATCCACGTTCACGTGCCTGAAGGTGCCACACCAAAAGACGGCCCATCCGCTGGTATCGCCATGGTCACTGCAATTGTTTCAGTGATGACCGGCATTGCTGTGCACAAGGATATCGCCATGACTGGCGAAATCACATTGCGGGGCAGGGTGCTTCCAATTGGCGGACTGAAGGAAAAACTTCTGGCGGCACTTCGCAGCGGCATCAAGAAAGTGTTGATCCCTGAAGAGAATGCCAAAGACTTGGCCGACATTCCGGACTCTGTGAAAAACGGCATGGAAATCGTGCCAGTCGCAATGATGGATGATGTGTTGAAGCACGCGCTTGTGAGGCAACCCGTCGCCATCGAGTGGGATGAGGTGGCCGAAGAAGCCGCAGCAGCCGCACGCGCAGCAGCTGATAGAGCCTCAGAGGGTGCAAGAGCACATTAACCGACAATCACATTCCTCCCCTGTTACGGGGGAGGAATTCTTGCTTGAGAAAATAGGTATGGCCTGGGTCAGCTCTTGCCCTGTGTCAGCGCAATTTTTAGCGCGAAAAATGCAAATACACTCGCAAATGTAAAATCAATACCGCGCATCACACGCGGCCTGATTTTGAGCCAGATCACCAATTTCTCTGCACCCAATATCATCACAATCGAAAGTGGGATGTTGATCACCACAAAATAGATGCCAAGGAACAGCATTTTCGCGGTCACGTTTGGATCGGTGGCGCTTACAAATTGCGGCAGGAAGGTGATGAAGAACAGCACCACTTTGGGATTCGTGAGGTTCACCGTAATGCCCATGAGGAAGCTGGACCACGTGGACACTGCTTTGGGTTTCACATCGCCAACATTGAGCGACGACCCATTGCGAATGGCATCAAGCGCAAGCCAGAGCAAATAGCCAGCGCCGACGATTTTCAACATCAGAAAGCCAGTATGCGAAGCAGCAACGAGTGCTGAAATGCCGAAGGCCGCCAGAAATGTGTGGATCACGCAGCCCAAATTTGCACCCATAACTGAAGCAATGCCAGCCTTCCGACCTGATGCCATCGTGCGCGCCAAAAACAAGCTCATATCCGGCCCCGGCGTGATGAAGAGAATCACTGATGCGACCGAATAGGCCAGCAGGGTGGAAATATCAGGGATTATGTTCATGGGTTTAGATAATCGCAAATTGACCCTCGCGACAACCGAATTTTATTGCGAATCTGTGAGCAAATCGCACATTCTCCACTCACGTTAAGTGCGTTTGTACAGTTTCGAGTTGGGGCAACTTTAACGGAGCATGGGCAACCCAGAACGTTTTTTAATCTAGAAATTAAAATCAGCCCCATGTGCGCCCTCAGTAAGCGCCGTGGGGTTTTTGATTTATTGATGGTGGCTTATATTTTGAATTATCGATTAAATTTAAATCGTCATGCCCGCGAAGGCGGGCATCTGCGTTTTGCGGCTAGAAAACAGAGATTCCCGCTTTCGCGGGAATGACGTGTGATTGGAGAGGGAATAAAGGTTAAGTTGTTAATGCCTCGAGTTGATGAGACCTTTCTACGAGCTCCAAACTTTCCCAAAAACCACACTTGCAATCCAAACAAACTCTAGCTATCTAGCCCTCACGCAAGTCGCATCACCATGGTGACAATGCGGGATTAGCTCAGTTGGTAGAGCGCTTCGTTTACACCGAAGATGTCGGCAGTTCGAGTCTGTCATCCCGCACCATTCTACGCCCTTTGGCGTTCAACTCAGCACTGGTTCAGATTCGATCTTTGACAACGTGGCGCCTTCCAAAGTGGCCTCAAAAGCACGAAGGCGTTTGTAGATTGAATATAACTTAACTACATCTTTCCAGTCATCAATTAAGGTCTGGAATGCACTTCTCACCTTATCGAAAGCATTTGAAATTTGGTTAAATAAGCCAAGTGTCATAGCTCCGCCCACTACGCTTGGGAACAAAATAATCAATGAGAAAACTGTATCAGCATTGGTATAGAATCGAGCGGCAACATCGAAATAAAGGTAGTTGAAGTAAAGTCTGAAATAATTTTTCCGTACGCCTCCGAACAACTCCGATATCGTGGGGGGATTAGCGGCATCCGCGTTATCCTCTCCTAATACCAATTCTTTGCGCAAGGCGGCTTCTACACGTTGATTTCTGAATTCAAGCCCCGGCAGTCTGCTGCCCACAAACGCTATAAAGCCCGTCCCTATGATTGACCAAAATATCGAAGCCCAAACCAATCCATTTGGAATGTGGCCGACAAGCGGCAATTCGGTAATGTGCTTTGAATAACTGTACAGGATTGGCAGAAACGCAATGAGGGTCAAGATGGCTTGTAAAATTGAAGTACCTTCATTCTCCATGCCCCTGGAGAACTGCATCGTATCATCTTGTACGCGTTGTGAAGCACCCTCAATTTGGCGAAGATCGGCCCAGCGATCCATATAGTAATGATGCATGGCATCTCGCCATCTAAAAATATAGTGTCTAAAATAAAATAGCATGAATGCACCGTAAAGGGATGCAAAAACACCAAGCCAAATAAAAGTCAGGAGTGATTGATATAGTTCTCCAACCGTTACAGGGTGAGACTTGGTTATTGCGGCATTGAGTAAATCATAGAATGGGCCATACCACGCGTTGTTGATGACGCTTATTTGCACACTGATGTAATTGAAAAATATTATGAGTGCAGTTCCAGGTACAGACCACAAGAACCATCTATGTGGTGAAATAAACCACCAAATTACAGAAAATATCCCAACGGCAGAAAAGAAATAAATATAAAACCAAACGAATGGTTTTGAAATTAAAGTGCTCACCCCAATTTCAGCATCTGAGGCTTCTGGAGTATTTGGCATGCCCAAATATGATCCAGCCTCTTTCGCAAAATAGAACCAAAATAATACAGCAGCCAAAGACCATATAGCCGCCGAGATAAAGAACAAGCGGTGATTGGGAAAAAATGATTTGAACATCGGTATGGTCTTTCTTCAGTTAACTCTAGATTCGCGCAAGCTTAGTCTCTACGAGCAAACAAGAACAATAGTTTATGGATAAACAACTTGTCACTTTCCGTGCTTCCAGGTGATCTTGACCTTGCAATCGCCACATGGTTGCAAAATCAAAATGGTGCTTCCCTTCGCGCCAATTCTGACCGGCTGACGCAGCGTTACCGGGCAGGGCAGAGTTCGGCGCGGGTGGATTTGGCGGCTTATCTCACCACACGCATGCCTGCCACCTATGCAGCGGTGCGCAATGTGCTGGGTGAGGTGGCGCGGGTTAATCCTGAATTTGCGCCAAAGTCGCTTCTCGACATTGGAGCGGGGCCGGGGACAGCAAGCTGGGCAGCGCTGACGGAGTGGCCAGACTTGGCTTCCATCAACATGATCGAGAGCGACCCCCGCTTTGTGGAGCTTTCGGCAGAATTGGCAAAAGCGTCGGAGTTGGACGCGCTCAAGTACGCCATCATCAACCGGATTAAAATGATCGACACATCAGCAAGGGCTGATCTCGTGATCGCTGCCTATGTGTTTGCAGAGCAGGTCGAAAAAGATGCAGGCCAACTGGCATTGAAGCTTTGGGCGCAGACGGAGCACACTCTTGTTATCATAGAGCCTGGCACACCGCGCGGCTTTGCGCGCATCAAATCTGCACGGCAGATGTTAATTGGTGCAAGCGCAAATGTGTTAGGGCCGTGCACCCATGCGAACGCATGCCCAATGGCTGGCAATGATTGGTGCCACTTCACGCAACGCTTGGCGCGCAGCCGCGAACATATGCACGCCAAGGCAGCAACTGCTCCGTTTGAGGATGAGCCATTCAGCTGGATCGCAGTCAGCCGTGTCGCGGTACCTCTATCAGGCGGGCGCATCATCACGCCGCCAGAGCAAGACAAGCATTCCATCACCTTCGAAGTTTGCAATGAGAAGGGGATAAGCCACCAGGTGATTGCGCGGCGCGATAAGCCCGCATACAAGCGACACCGCAAACTGGCATGGGGCGACATAATTGCCGGTGAAATGAAAGACACTGAAAATGGACCTAGCTCCGTATAAAGCCCAAGCGCAGCATTACCTCGAAATTCTTCTAGGTTGGCTTTCAAG
The DNA here is from genome assembly GCA_964244815.1 of uncultured Aestuariivirga sp. Lineage (GTDB taxonomy): Bacteria > Pseudomonadota > Alphaproteobacteria > Rhizobiales > Aestuariivirgaceae > Aestuariivirga. The sequence continues at coordinate 7,183 of CAXTKH010000038.1, forward strand.
CCCGCAATTTTATGCACAAGTGATTGCGATTGTTGCAGCGGTATTGGTTGCGCGCATTGTTGCAAAGCAAATTCTTGCCAAGTTCTGGTTGCTAAATACCAAACCCAGCGACGGTAAACTGCTGCGTTATCGTGGGTTGCTTTATTCGTGCCGCGATCTGTTACGGCCGGTTCTGGTTGTTGCGTTTCTAGCTGCAGCGGCTTCAGCTTGCGACTCTGCCATCGGATCATCATGGTTGGTGCGCATTGGCGGAACGGTTGCAGTGGTTTCGCTGCTTTATGCGGTGATCAACCGATTTGTTTCCAATCCCTTGATCAATGGCGCGGCGCGTTGGATCGGCATGCCGCTCGCCGCTGTTTACATGTTTGGGCAGATGGATAATTTGCTGGCGTGGCTTGATTCCGTGGCGTTCCAAGCAGGCAACATCCGGATTTCAATGCTGGCTCTGATCAAGGCGGCAGTATTTGGCGGACTGTTATTTTGGGTCGGGCGAATATCATCCAATGCCGGACAGAAAGTTATCCGTGACCAGCAAACAGTGGATGTGCAAACGCGCGAGCTTGCAGCCAAGGCGTTGGAGCTTGTGGTATTTGCGGTTGCCACGTTGTTGTTGTTCAATGTGCTGGGCATGGATTTGGCGGCACTTACGGTGTTCTCGGGTGCATTGGGTGTTGGCCTTGGGTTCGGCCTCCAGCAAATCGCATCAAACTTTATTTCCGGAATCATTCTTCTACTTGAGCGGTCGCTCAAAGTTGGCGATTTTATTGAGCTTGAAGATGGCCGCAGTGGAACACTTCAAGATATCAACATGCGCTCTTCACGGCTGGCCACGTTTGATGGCAAAGATATTATGGTGCCCAATGAACGCTTCATCACCACGCGGTTTGTGAACTGGACCCACAATGATCCACGCCAGCGCTATGAGGTGCCGTTCACAGTGAGCTATGATACTGACATTCACAAAGTGGCACCGCTGATAGTTAAGGCTGTCTCAAAGATTTCTGGCATTCTGTTAGAGCCGGAGAAACCAGAATGCGAGCTGAAATCCTTTGGCGACACGGGTGTTAAATTCGCAGTCAAGTTTTGGGTGGAGGGGATCGATGATGGCAAGAACTCTTACACGTCAAGTGTGATGTATGCTGTTTGGGATGCTTTAAAATCAGCAGGGATTACCATGCCGTCTCCAGCGCATTATGTTCGCGTTGATGAACCACAGTCGTTAAAAAGGAAAACCAATGCGTAAGCTTATTACTTCCGGATCAACGTTTGAATCAGATATCGGTTATTCACGTGCAGTGGTGGATGGCGAATGGTGCTTTGTGTCAGGCACAACGGGTTTTGATTATTCCAACATGACAATTTCAGATGATGTTGCTGTGCAGGCGGATCAGACTTTTCAGAACATTGAGTCGGCTTTGGAAAAAGCTGGCTTCGCGGTAGCTGATGTTGTGCGCGTGCATTATCTTTTCCCCAACGTTGATGACTTTAAACCATGCTGGCCGGTGATGAAGAAATATTTAGGCGACGTGCGCCCGGCAGCAACGATGTTTGTGGCAGGGCTGGCCGATCCGCGCATGAAGATTGAGATTGAAGTAACAGCCAAGAAGCGGGTTGCCGAAAGTTGACAGCAACGGAATTTGCCCGCACCACCGTCTCATTGTTCAGCTAGATTTTGGAATGAACATGCGTAAAATTTTAGTCACTGCGTTTCTGTTTATCTTTTCGTCTCTCACTTTGGCAAATACAATTCAAGTGAATGGCGTCGGGCGAGAGTACATACTAGATGCACCAGTTAATGCGAAGGCAGCGCCGCTGATTGTCGCGTTGCATGGTGGCGGCGGAAGTGCAACCCAATTGCGCAGAACAATTGGGTTAAGCGCGCAAGCTAACCTCGCGGGGGTCGTTGTGGTTTATCCAAACGGGATCGACAAAGGTTGGAATGATGGACGCACGAACCGCCGCGGCAAGCTCATTCGCGATACTGATGATATTGGATTTCTTACTGCGCTGGTCAATGATCTCGTGGCCAAAAACATTGCAGATCCTGCGCGCATTGTTTTTACGGGTATTTCGAATGGGGGTATCATGTCATTTAAAATGGCGTGTGACTCGCCACTTCATCCGTTTGGCATAGCGCCTATTTCGGCCAATATGCCGGAGCCATTAAATTGTCCAAATGGCGATTCTCGGCTGCTCAACATCGTTGGTACTGAAGATAAATTCGCGCCAATGAGTGGCGGCAGAATTTTGCGAGGGACAATAAAGTCATCACAGTCGAGCTTCACCACGTTTTTGCAGTTGAACAAGTGTATTGGGGTGAAGCAACTGCCCCTAAAAAACAGTGCGGAGGACGGAATGACTTCGACAATGTTTAATGGTCAGGGCTGTCAATTCAGTCCAACGACACAGATCGTTGTAGAAGGTGGCGGACATGCTTGGGCTGGCAGCCCAGGTCAATTGGAATGGCTAACAGGCACACCGACGATGGATTTTTCGGCGACCAGAATGATAGTGAATTTTAGTCTAGGTAAGCCTCTTACAAATTAATTTAGCGTTTGAACGAATGGACTAATCAAACAAACTCCGCACCGCCCCTTTCATATTTGAAATTGGAGCCTCCGATCCGAACATGCGGACACTCGCCCACATGCCTTCAAGCAAGATAAAAACCAATTCGGCAGTTTTGCGCGGGTGCTTGGCCTTTTGATTCTTTGCTCGCAATACCAATTCAGCTATGGTGCGGTTCTTGATTTTTATCGCGGCAGCATGCGCTGGGTGTGCCTCGTCTTTGAACTCCGCAGCGGTGCCTTGATATGTGCAACCCATGCACCAGGGTTGATGCGCAATATTGATCATGTGATCAGCATAAGCAAATAGCGGGGCAGGGCCGTCGACTGGTGGAAGATTTGCATTAGCCGAAGCTTCAGCTTTCTCAATCCACGCCACGATCAAATCATCCTTCGCAGGAAAGTGATTATAGAATGTCGCTTTGGCCACTGATGCTTCAGCTATCACGCGGTCTATACCGACAGCGCGATATCCTTCGCGGTAAAACAACGGTCCCGCCACATCAATAATGCGATCTCTGGCCGATTTAACTTTTGTAGTTGACATCTAGACAGACCTGTCTGTATTAGTCGTCCATGAGCAGACAAACCTGTCTGTCTATAACAGAGGTGGAAGAAAATGAAAATAGGAATCATCGGTGCAGGCTCGGTGGGGCAAACTTTGGGTGCGAAATTGATTGCAAATGGCCATGACGTTTTAATCGGCATCCGCACGCCCTTGCAGGCTGAATTCGATAAACCACGCAATCAAGCCGAAACGCTCAGCGCCTGGATGAAGAAGACAAGTGGCAAAGTGGTGTCGTTCGCAGATGCCGCCAAGCACGGTGAGCTGATTATCAACGCCACCAGCGGCGGTGTTTCACTAGAAGCGCTGAACCAAGCAGGGGCGGCCAATCTAAAGGGCAAAGTGTTGATCGACATTGCCAACCCGCTCGATTTCTCTAAGGGAATGCCCCCAGCTATCATCACAAAATATACCCAAGGCACCAGCGTGGGCGAGGAGCTGCAAGCGGCTTTCCCTGCTGTGCATGTTGTAAAAGCTTTTAACACAATTGCCGCCGCAGTTATGGTCGATCCGTCTCTGATCAAAGGCGAACATGATCTTTTGATTGCTGGCAATGATACAGCTGCCAAAAAGACTGTGAGTGATTTTGCGCGCAAGGAATTTGGTTGGGCATCAATTGTTGATTTAGGCGATATTGTGGGCGCTCGCGGCACTGAACATTATCTGCCATTGTGGATCAGACTATGGGGTGCCACGGGAACGCCATTTTTCAATATCAAAGTTGTAAAAGGCTAACCTCACAAAGAAAAAGGCGGAACCGTTCAGGCTCCGCCAATTTTGGGTTTCTCTCGTTTAAACTGGCACTCTTAAGGATGCCAGATCGGCGGCAGCTTTAAAGCGCCACTCAATTCTTCCTCCCCAAACCCGGGCAATTCGCCTTCGGCTCAGAAGCGCAGGTTAATCAGATAAATTGCAGTTTGCCAAGTTAAATATGTCCATATTGCTCTGCAATAAAATCCGCCACCTTGCCTAAATCATCTATTCGCTTAAAAGGGCGCAAAATTAAACTGATCAAGGATTCTCGATGCGCCTCTCGCAATATTTTATGCCTGTTCTGCGTGATGACCCGAAGGAAGCGGAAATCGTTTCCCACCGCCTCATGCTGCGCGCCGGCATGATCCGCCAAGAAGCGGCAGGCAGCTACTCATGGTTGCCGACGGGATTTCGTGTTCTCAAAAAGATTGAGCAAATTGTGCGCGAAGAACAAGATCGGGCAGGGGCCATCGAAGTGTTGATGCCTACGCTGCAATCGGCTGATCTGTGGCGGAAGTCTGGTCGCTATGATGATTATGGCAAGGAAATGCTGCGCATCAAAGACCGGCAAGACCGCGACATGCTGTTTGGCCCGACCAATGAAGAAATGATAACAGATATTTTCCGTTCTGGCATTCAATCTTACAAGGATGTGCCGCGCAATCTTTACCACATTCAATGGAAATTTCGTGATGAAGTGCGCCCTAGATTCGGCGTGATGCGCGGCCGCGAGTTTTTGATGAAGGACGCGTATTCGTTTGATTTGACGGCTGAGGCTGGCCAGCATTCCTACAATAAAATGTTTGTGGCTTACTTGCGCACCTTTGCAAGACTCGGTTTGAAAGCCGTCCCGATGCGTGCCGACACTGGGCCAATTGGTGGTGATAGCAGCCACGAGTTTCTGATTCTGGCGGAGACGGGCGAGAGCGGTGTGTTCTTTGATCGCGACTTCCATGACATGGATTGGTCTGCATTTGACATTGATTATGATGATGTGGCCGCCGTTGAAAAAGTGGTGAAGACATTTACGTCGAAATATTCGGCGACAGATGAAAAGCACGACGCTGCCGAGTTTGATGCTCGGGTGCAGAAGAGTCACCAACTCTCTGGTCGCGGCATTGAAGTGGGTCACATCTTCTTCTTTGGCGATAAGTATTCAAAACCATTAGGCTGCGAAGTGCAGGGTGCTGATGGCAAGAAGACGACATTGCAATCCGGCTCTTATGGCATTGGTGTTTCGCGCTTGGTGGGCGGCATTATTGAAGCCTCACACGATAAGGATGGTATCATCTGGCCGGAAGCAGTTGCGCCATTTCATGTGGGACTAATCAACATCAAGGTTGGTGATTCTGAAGCTGATGCATCCTCGGACAAGATTTATAAAGCGCTGCAGGCCAAGGGCATGGATGTTCTTTATGACGATCGCAACCAGCCAGGCGGTGCGAAATTTGCAGCAATGGATTTGATCGGCTTGCCCTGGCAAATTATCATCGGCCCACGCGGACTGAAAGAGGGCATTGCGGAAGTTAAAAACCGCAAGACGGGTGCTCGTGAAAATGTGGCGCTTGATCAAATCGTTGAGCGATTCAAAAAATAATGGCGCAAGGCCTTCCAGATACAAAGCCTTTTGCCGGATTTGAATGGCAGATTGCATTGCGTTATTTGCGCGCCAGAAGACGCGAAGGGTTTATCTCGATCATATCACTGCTTTCATTTCTGGGCATTGCCTTGGGTGTAGCAACACTGATTGTTGTAATGTCGATTTTCAACGGCTTCCACGAAGAACTTCTGAGCAAGATTTTGGGTTTTTCAGGCCATGCCACAGTGTTTCGCACCGACCAGGAACCAATTACTGATTATAAGTTAGTGCAAGCTAACATTGAAAAAGTTGCAGGTGTAACGCGCGTCATTGCCTTGGTTGAAGGCCAAGCGATGATTTCGTCGCTCAAGCAAGCGACAGGCTCGTTGGTGCGCGGGATCAGCGAAGATGACTTGTTGAAGTTGAAGAACTTGAGCAACAAGGATTTGCACACGGCTATCGAGACGCAGTATGTAGAAGACTCGCCTCCAAGCTTCAAGGGTTTTGATAAATCCGATGGCATTGCCATTGGTGAAGGAATGGCGCGTCATCATCAACTTGCGCTCGGTTCCACAGTAACTTTGATTGCACCAAACGGGCCTGATACAGTGATCGGAAACACACCACGCATCAGAGATTACAAAGTTGTCGCAATTTATAAAATCGGAATGTCCGATTATGACGATAATGTTGTCTATATTCCTATTGTTGAAGCACAAGATTTTTTCTCAACGAACGATGGCGCGACCAGTTTGGAAATCATGGTCGATGATCCAGATTCAATCGGTGCAAAACAACCCAGCTTGCTCAAATCCATCAGCCCGGAAATGATGCTCCAGACATGGCAAACCAGGAACGTGGCGTTCTTCAATGCACTGGCAGTCGAGCGCAATGTGGTTATCATGGTCGTCTTTTTGGTTGTGCTCGTAGCCGCACTCAACATCGTTTCGGGGTTGTTCATGCTGGTGAAAGACAAAGGCAGCAACATTGCCATTCTGCGCACGATTGGCGCAACGAGTGGCTCCATCATGCGGGTGTTCTTCATTACCGGTGCTGCGATTGGAACGATCGGTACATTTGTGGGGCTGCTATTAGGGCTCCTGGTTTGTGCCAACGCCGATAACATACGAAACGCCATCCAATGGTTTTCGGGGGTTGATCCGTTCAACTCCCAATTTTACTATCTGGCGCAATTGCCAGCCAAGGTCGACATGCGCCAGACAATTTACATTGTGATTTCCGCGTTGATCATATCGTTTCTGGCCACGCTTTATCCATCTTGGAAAGCCGCAAAACTGGATCCAGTTGAGGCACTGCGCTACGAATGAGTTTGCGCCCCGCACTTGAACTGCAAAATATCGCGCGCGTTTACGGCGAAGGTGAAACACGCCTTCAGATATTCAAAAACCTGTCTCTCACGATTGTGCCTGGAGAAATTGTTGGGCTTGTTGGTCAGTCAGGTGCCGGTAAATCTTCATTGCTTCACATCGCTGGATTGCTTGAAAAACCAACCGATGGAGAGGTGGTTATTGCAGGACAAAAATGCAATCACCTTGATGACGAAGCCCGCACGCGCATCAGACGCATCGGCGTGGGCTTTGTTTATCAGTTCCATCATCTGCTGCCGGAGTTTTCCGCACTTGAAAATGTGGTGATACCGCAATTGATTGCCGCTACGCCAAAGGAAGATGCAATAAAGCGTGCAAAGGATTTGTTGGGGCGCTTAGGGTTAGGCCATCGCATAACGCACCGGCCTTCAGAACTGTCAGGCGGAGAAAAGCAACGCGTGGCTATTGCTCGCGCTTTAGCCAACCGACCACTTCTTTTGTTGGCCGATGAACCAACAGGCAATCTTGATCCGCCAACAGGTGAAATGGTACACCACGAGTTTACCAGGCTTATTCAAGAAGAAGGCCTTGGCGCCTTGATCGCAACACATAATATTGATTTTGCTAAACGCATGTCGAGAATAATGAGACTTGAGAATGGCGCTTTGGTTGAAGGTTAAATCAGCACTTGTTTGCGGATTGCTTATTGCCACAAGCAGCGCGCACTCCGCCACACAAAGCCGCGCTGAATTCGCTTCTAAAATTTGCATCGCTGCTGAACGAGAAGCAAAGGCAAATGATATTGATCCGGCATTCTTCGCGCGTTTGCTGTGGCGCGAAAGCCTGTTTGATCCAAATGTTGTAAGCAACAAAGGTGCCCAAGGCATTGCACAGTTTATGCCCGAAACAGCAAGGCGCGTTGGGCTGGATGATCCTTTCGAGCCGATGAGTGCGGTCAAGGCATCTGCTGCTTTTTTGAGTGATCTCCGCCGTCAATTTGGCAATCTGGGTCTTGCTGCTGCCGCGTACAACGCGGGAGAGCAACGTGTTTTGAATTGGCAAAGTGGCAAAGGAGGCATGCCGCTTGAAACCCAGGGCTATGTTGCATTTGTAACGGGCAAAGATGTTGAAGACTGGAAAATATCAACGGCCAGCTTTCCTATTCCAGCCATTGGCAAAGGCAGCGTATTTTTAGAAGACTGCATATCGCTGGCGTCGCGTAAAGTCAGATTGAGCGAGCCTGGAATTGCCTCAGCACCGCGCAAACCTTGGGGTGCGCTTATTGCTGCAAACTTCAATGAGCGCACGGCACTCAGCATGTATCAAAGGCTGAAACTGCGTTTCCCCAAACTGATTGCTGAACGCCAGCCCATGGTAAGTCGCAAGAAAAATCTATCGCGTGGATCTCGGCGAATTGTTTTAGTGATGCTTGGCGAAACAACAGCTCAGGCCGCACAAGCCACGTGCCAATCCTTGAATGCGGTCGGAGCGCCTTGCGTGGTGCGTAAGAATTGATTTAGGGGTCAGTTTCCCGCAGCCTTCATCTTGCCCGAGCAATCCAACCAGAATTTTGGCCACGTAACGCCTGTTGGAACCTTGTTCGCAATTTTCATGGCTTTCCATTGATTGCCACATTCGGTAACCCGCGCCTGCTGCATGCCTTTTTCATCCATAGGTTTTTCAGCAACTTTTGGGGCAGGCTCAACCATTTTCTTGGAAGGTTTTTTCATCGCAACCACTTTTGTATCCGGTGAGGCTGCCGGCACTTCAGGTTTGGCCATCGTCGTTGCCTTCTCAGTCTCAACCGGGGCAGCCATCTTCTTCATCTTTTTCATTTTGACGGCAGGCTTTGCTTCGACCATCGTTTTATCGGTGGTTTCAGGGGCAACGGCAGCGGCTACTTCTGCGGGTACTTTGACGTCTGCAGGTTTAGCTGCCTCGATGGGAGCCGCCATCTTCTTCATCTTCTTGATTTTGACAGCAGGTTTTGCATCCACCATGGTTTTTTCTGCGGCCTTTGGCGTAACAGGAGCGGCTGCTTCTGCGGGCGCTTTAACGTCCTCAGGCTTTGCTACCTCAACCGGAGCCGGCATAATTTTCTTTTTGAGCTTTTTCATCTTTGGCTTTGCTTCAGTCATCACCATATCTTTTGGCTTGGCTTCTGGTGCCCCTGCAACGGCCTCGGCAGGCTTTTCAGTTGCCATAGTTTCAACTGCTTTTTTGGGTTTCATGATCATCGGTTTTTTCATGGCCGAGGCTTCCTTGGCCTTGCAGCTTTTAAGGAAAACCGCTTCAGTCATATCAACAGGAACTGTTTTAGCAGTTTGCATCGTTTTCCACTGCGCCGGGCAATCAGCAGCAGGAGCAGAATGCGCAATCTGAGAAGTTGCTATAATCCCACCTGCAATCAACATTACAGCGGCAATTGGTTGAACCTTGGAATTTTTGAACATGTGACACTCCCATCTCATTGTAGCCAGACTATTCAGTTTTGAGTGAATCGACAATACACCGTCCACAGGTGAGCGGTTTTCTTTTTGTTGCAATCCGCTAAGCTGGGTTCATGGCCGATCCCAAATTCATCCATCTCCATGTTCATACAGCATATTCGCTGTCGGAAGGCGCATTGCCGATCAAGAAATTGGCTGGCATGGCCAAGGCGTTCAAGATGCCAGCGTTAGCTGCAACAGATACCAGCAATTTATTTGGTGCTTTGGAGTTTTCAGAAGCGCTGGTTGAGAAGGGAATTCAGCCGATCATTGGTTTACGGTTGCGAGTCGATTTCGCAATGGCGAGTGATCAAACCAAGTCAAATCAAACTGGACTAAAGCATCACAGAACAATAGTTCTTCTTGCGAAAAATGAGGATGGCTACAAAAATCTGTTGAAACTTTCTTCCAGTTCGTTCCTTGATGTGCCCGATAATGCCGAGCCCCATGTGCCGTGGGTGAAACTGCATGATTGTGCTGCTGGTCTGATTTGTTTGAGCGGTGGCCCCGAAGGCCCTCTGAATGAAAGCCTCGTTCAGAACCAGATGACATTAGCCACGCAACAAGCATTACAATTGAAGTCTTTGTTTGGCGACCGCCTCTACATAGAATTGCAACGCCACAACACCGAGGCCGAGCAAACCGCTGAAGCTGGCTTGATCGAAATTGCTTATGCGAACGAAATCCCATTGGTTGCCACCAATCAATGTTACTTCGCAACACCGGATGATTATGCCGCTCATGATGCCCTGATCTGCATTGCCGGAGGTGAAGTGATTGCTAATGATGATCGCCGAAGGCTTACACCAGAGCATTATTTCAAATCGCAAGAAGAAATGGCGGCATTGTTTGCTGACTTGCCTGAAGCGCTTGAAAATACCGTCGAGATTGCCAAACGCTGTGCGTTTCGGGTGAAAGGCCACAAGCCAATTTTGCCTCGCTTTGCCGATGGGGATGAAGGAATAGAACTTAGAAAGCTGGCCGCCCAAGGCTTGGCACAGCGCCTCGCTACGCGTGGGCACGTGGCTGGCTTTGATGATGACGCTTATACAAAGCGACTTGAATTTGAGCTTGATGTTATCATTGGGATGAATTTTCCGGGTTACTTTCTCATTGTTCATGACTTTATTAAATGGTCAAAGGATCATCTCATTCCTGTTGGCCCGGGCCGGGGTTCGGGTGCCGGATCTATGGTTGCCTACGCACTGCAAATTGTAGACATCGACCCATTTCGATTCAATCTTCTCTTCGAGCGCTTTCTCAATCCAGAGCGCGTATCAATGCCCGACTTCGATATTGATTTCTGTCAGGAACGTCGCGACGAAGTGATCAACTATGTCCAGAGTAGGTTTGGTGAAGACCGTGTTGCTCAGATTATCACCTTCGGTAAACTGCAAGCCCGTATGGTGACCCGCGATGTGGGCCGGGTTTTGCAAATGCCTTATGGCCAAGTCGATAGGCTTTCAAAGCTCATCCCGATGAATCCCGCCAATCCTATGACGTTGCAACAAGCAATTGATTCAGAGCCGCGCCTTCAGGAAGAACGCGACCGCGACGCGAATGTAAAAACGCTGTTTGATATTGCGCTACGATTAGAGGGTCTGAACCGTAATGCATCGACCCACGCTGCAGGTATTGTAATCGGCGACAGACCTTTGGAGCAACTCGTTCCACTTTACCGCGACCCGCGCTCAACTTTGCCTGCGACACAGTTCAACATGAAATATGTTGAAATGGCGGGTCTTGTAAAATTCGATTTTCTTGGCTTAAAAACGCTGACAGTTTTGGACAAAGCGCAAAAACTTATTCGGCATCGCTTGCCAGAATTTGATCTTGAGAAAATTCCAGACAATGATCCCAAAACATTCGAGATGTTGGGGCAGGGCGATACTATTGGCATATTCCAGTTGGAAAGTTCCGGCATGCGCGATGTGTTAAAGAAGATGCACGCCAATTGCATTGAAGACATTATCGCCATTGTAGCGCTTTACCGACCAGGCCCGATGGATAATATCCCACGCTTTATTGCCTGCAAAAAAGGTGACGAACAACCAGACTATCTGCATCCATTGCTTGAGCCGCTGTTGAAAGAAACTTACGGCGTCATGGTTTACCAAGAGCAGGTCATGCAGATTGCACAGGTTCTTTCTGGCTATTCGCTGGGTGAAGCAGATTTGCTTCGCCGCGCTATGGGCAAGAAAATCAAAAAGGAAATGGACGCTCAGAAAGAGCGTTTTGTAAAAGGTGCTGTTGCTAAAAATATTGAGGCTGCCAGAGCAGACAGTATTTTTGAACTGGTGGCAAAATTTGCAGGTTACGGATTCAACAAATCTCACGCTGCAGGATATGCGGTGGTGGCCTATCAAACAGCATTCTTGAAAGCCAACTATCCAGTCGAATTTTTGGCTGCTTCAATGTCTTTGGACTTGGGCAACGCTGATAAGCTTATGCTATTCAAACGTGACGCTCAACGTTATGGCATCAAAGTCGTACCCCCATCAGTCAACGCCAGCGGAATTGATTTTGCTGTCAAAGATGGATCCATTCTCTATTCTTTGGCCGCGTTAAAAAACGTTGGACAGGGTGCGGTGGCTCAGATTGTTGAAGCACGCGAACAGGGTGGCGCCTTTAAATCTCTTGGTGACTTTGCAAGACGTGTTGACCCTCGCGCATTGAACAAGCGTGCCATGGAAGGCATGGTAAAGGCTGGAGCTTTTGACAGCCTCAATCCCAATCGCGCTCAAGTCTTTGACGGTATAGACAGCATCGTAGGGATCGCCAATCGCACCGCATCTGAGGAAGCTGCAGGACAGAATGATATGTTCGGCGCACTGCAATCGCCCAGTGATGATATCGTTATGCCACGGCGCGATGCCTGGCTGCCGATGGAAAAATTGGCGCAAGAATTTGAAGCTGTCGGCTTTTATTTGTCCGGCCATCCGCTGGACGAATATACCAAGCCATTGCAACGCCTGGGCGTTGAAACCTGGGTCTCGTTTCAAGAGAAGGTTTTGACCAAGGGTGCCACGGCTGCAAAACTGGCTGGCACTATTACCTATAAACAAGAACGCCGCTCAAAGACTGGAAACAAATTTGCATTTGTTGGTTTCTCTGATCCAACAGGTCAGTTCGAAACGATTGTGTTTTCCGACACCTTGAACGCAGTGCGTGAGCTCCTGGAGCCAGGCAAAGCTGTAATCGCGCGCGTTGAAGCTGATCTGGACGGTGAAGAAATCAAGTTGCGCCTGCAGGGTCTTGAAGTTTTAGACAAAGCTGCCGCAGCTATTGTGCAAGGAATCGAAATATTTGTTCGTGATACAGCGGCACTGGATTCAATTGCAAAGCGCTTGACCACAGGTGGCCGCGCGCCAGTGCGATTAACACTATTGATGGACAAGGGCCGCGAGGTTGAATTTGGTCTGGGTTCTAAATTTGCCATCACGCCACAAATCAAGGGCGCAATCAAAGCCATCGGCGGCGTATTGGATGTTCAGGACCTATGATACTTCATTGCCAGCCATAGGCTGCAAATTTGAGCGATCAAGCTGTTTCACAAACTCAATTGCAACGCCATGATCGAGATACCGCACAACACGCCCACGCATTTTGCCGAGCATCAAAAATGTTCCAACACTTGGCATGACGTCGGTTTTAACAGCGGCACCTGAAAGCGAAATATCGATAACTTCACAATTATAGATGCGCCCATCAGGTAGAGCGATTTGGGATTGTTTTTCGGTTGGCTCATAACGCGCATGACGCCTGCCATCTGGTTCATCGCTGATATCGCGCTTTTGCAACCATTCGATACGTTGTTGCAAACGCTCCAAGCGCGAACCTGTGAGGCTGAATACTACGTTGAAGCCACCTTCAACCGTATCACTCGAAACGGCTTCTACGCGCCCAACTTCTTCAAGATAGGCAACCAGTGCCAAACCTTTAAGAGGAATACTTTGTGTAAGAAATGTTGCGCCACTACTGGTCAAATTAACAACTTGGCAAGGGTGTTCTGACATGTCCGGCAGCATGAAACGCCCGAAAATAATTCCGAGAGAATTTACGCCTTCAGCAGTGCTGGCGGTTGTCATATTTAACCCGTTCACATAGACCCCCTCATTACCTGACACCCTTTACGCAACTCAGGGCATCAAAGCCGACGACGAGCCAGCCTTCAACTATGTAATCGCAGGCGAGTAAAGGCAGAGTTAAGAAATGGTCAATTGCGCGGTTGTAATATACGAATTAATTACAACTTAGACCGCCATTGATGACACGCAGCATAGGCAAGGCTTTGCGACCAATCTGGGCCACCAACGCATCGCCAGTTTCATGTTCGGTCCATATCATGCGGGCGGAAACAAGCTCCCGGCGAACCAGTTTTGCAGGCAGGAACTGTCGCCCATTGAGCAACGGAAAAACACTTCCAAACAGTTGAACTTGTTGAGTCTTGTGATCAAACACGGGCAATGCAATCATTTCTGCTGCGAGTTTTGGCGCACCAGCATATTCCAGGCGCATGCGAACCAAACAGGGTTGCTTGCGTTCTTTGGCAATCGAAAACGATTTTGAAACGACATCACGCTCAAATGAGTCCCATCCGGCCAGCGCATCTTCACCAGTCAAACTACGATCCATCAAACTGCATACTTCTGTTCCAACCAAACGATAGCGCCAAGTTCTGTTAAGCTGGTCCCGGTCCAGAATGACCATGTTCGGCATAATTTCAACAATTTGGCGCAAATCAATATCGCTGCGATCAGGGCAGGGTCGTTCAGCTCTTAAAGCTTCCCAATAACGGAAAAGCTTACGGCTGCCAGCATGCAGCATCTGCAAGCCAGATTGGGAAAGCTCTGAATTATTAGACATCACCATAAACCAAACTCCGAGGGAACCAGCAATAACTGTCCCATTCATGAACGTATGGTGCTAGAACTGCACAACACGTGCCACCCGGAGCTATTTGTGAACGACCAAAGCATCCTGAAACCTGATGAAGTTCCACCTGAACCTAAAGTTGACAATAATGAGCGGCTGATCAATTTGCCTCCAGTCGTGATCACAGTCATCGTTGCATTAGTGGCTGTGCACTTGATTATGCTGTTTGCCAACCAACCTTGGCAAAACTGGATCGAGTTTGCCTTTGCATTCACCCCTGCACGGTTTGGGGCAAGCCCTTTCCCGCAAATTCCGGGCTCTGCTTATTGGAGCATGTTAACCTATGCATTTCTGCACGCAGATTGGTTTCATCTGGCAAGCAATAGCATTTGGCTGGCCATTTTCTCAAAACCGGTTGCAACGTGGTTGGGTTCAATGCGGTATCTCGCAATTTTAGTGATTTCGGTTATCGGGGGAGCCTTGGCAGGGCTGCTAGTGCACTGGGGGCAATACGTCATAATGGTAGGCGCATCCGCTGGCGTTTCAGGTGTTTTGGCAGCTGCAATTCCGATTATGTATGGCGGTGATTCTGCTCAGAAAAATCAACCTTTAGGCATTCTCACGCGCTTCAAGCCTCTTTCGCCGATGCAATTTCTAACAAATCGGCGCGCTCTAATATTTACATTCATTTGGCTTGGGTTGCAGATGATCACAGCCACCAGCCAATACATGACTGGAACTGCTTTCCTCGAGGAGCGCGTCGTTGCCTGGGAAGCCCATCTCGGTGGATTTATAGCAGGGCTCATTTCTTTCTATGTTCTTGACCGGAAAAGAACTTCGATTTTTTAAAAATTGTGATACATTGAACTCCAACTTCTGGAGGGTCACATGAGTGTATCGCATATCCTTAAGTCTAAAGGCCGTGATGTTATTACGGCCAAGGCAACTGATAGCCTGAATGCAATTGCTCAAACATTGGCAGCCAAGAAAATTGGCGCGATTATTATATTGTCTGAGAGTGGCAAGATCGAAGGCATTATCTCAGAGCGCGATCTAGTTCGTTGCTTGGCGGAAAAAGGAGCCGAGGCTCTTGATGTTCCAGTTTCCAAGATCATGACCAAAGGCGTTAAAACCTGTTCTGACGAAGATAGCGAAACTGAACTTATGGCATTGATGACGGAAAATCGTATTCGACATCTGCCTGTCGTCAACAACGGAAAGTTGAATGGCATGATTTCGATTGGCGACGTGGTGAAGTTCAGGATTGAAGCCATTGAACGCGAGGCAGCAGATATGAAAGCTTATATTGCGGGTTCAATCTAAATTCTTAAACACCAGAGCGTTGCCCTTGATTTCACGGTAGAAACAGCTCCGGCGACCAGTGTGGCATGCATTACCTTTGCCTTGTGGTTTCACACGAACCAATAAAACGTCCTGGTCGCAGTCAACGCGCAAATCGACCAGCTCAAAGGTCTCGCCTGAAGTCTCGCCTTTCTTCCAAAGCTTGGCGCGCGAGCGACTAAAGAAATGCACAATGCCTGTGCGTTGCGTTTGCGCAAATGCCTCAGCATTCATGAATGCGAACATCAAAACTGCATTATCAGATTGATCAACGATGATAGCCGGAATTAAACCTTGCGCATCATAGCGAAGGCCAAGTTCCAGCGTTTCATCATTCGCATGCGACATCAATTAGATCGTGAATTCCCGGTGAGGTGCACGCACCATATCCATAAAACGCGCTTGCAGCACGGGATTTGTTTTGAACTCGCCGGTGAACTGCGTGGTAATTGTCGCCACACCATGTTTCTGAACGCCGCGCATCGACATGCAGGTGTGCAACGCTTCAACAAACACCGCAACACCGCGTGCGCCCAATCCTTCAAATACAGCATTCGCAATTTGTGCCGTCATGGTTTCTTGAGTCTGCAAACGACGGGCATAAATCTCAACGACACGCGCCAACTTCGAAATGCCTACGACACCGCCATTTGGCAAATAGGCAATATGAACACGACCAAAGAATGGTGCCATGTGATGTTCGCAGTGAGATGTGAAGCTGATGTCGCGCAGCATGACCATATCATCATAACCGCCGACTTCATCGAAAACGCGGTCCAAAACGTCGGCAGGGTCTTGAGCATAGCCCGAATAGTATTCTTTGAACGCTTTCGTCACACGCTTTGGCGTTTCCAGCAAACCTTCACGGTTCGGATTGTCGCCAGCCCAGCTGAGCAAAACGCGAACCGCGTCCTGCGCTTCTTCTTCGGTAGGCGTTGGGGCAGGCTTTAAAGCTTGTTTGGGGTACACTTTGACATCCATGGGGCGAACTCACTCTGAGGGTTTGCACATTACAGTCATGCATTACGAAGGTAACACACGGACGGATTGCATAACATTCCGCCCCTTCCAATTTTGTCAGCTACATACCATATTCAGGCTTATACCGACAGCCATGGATATGGACATGATAAACGAGATTTACAACCGAAAGATTCTAGAGTTTGCAGCCGACATACCTTTTTTGCAACGTTTAGAACATCCCGGTGCAACGGCTGTGGCGCATTCAAGGCTTTGCGGCTCTAAAGTAACGGTCGATCTGGTTTTGAAAGATGGCGTTGTTGGCGAATTTGGGCAAGACGTGAAAGCCTGTGCGCTTGGACAAGCCTCGTCCTCCATTATGGCTCGTCACGTTCTGGGTTCAACCCCAAAGGAGCTGCGCGCTTTGCGCGAGCAGATGTACAAGATGCTGAAAGAGAACGGGGAAGCGCCGAGCGGCAAGTGGGCGGATTTAGAAGCTTTGATTCCGGTTCGCGATTACAAAGCGAGGCACGCTTCGACACTGCTCACATTCGATGCTGTCGTCGATGCTGTAAACCAAATAGAACAGGTGACTGCGTGAGCGAGCCAAAATCAGTTCTTAATATATCCGACCTTCCTGTCCGCACTGGTTCTGGTTATCCCGAACATTATGCCAAAGCTGTGAAAGGCCGCAGCAACGTATCCCTCGGAAATCCTTTTGGCCTCAAACAATTTGGAGTAAACATCACCACATTAGCACCCGGAGCGTGGTCGTCCCAGCGGCACTGGCATTTGAACGAAGATGAATTGGTGTTGGCGCTTCAAGGCGAAATGGTGATTGTAGATGAAAACGGCCGCCATCCGTTTACACCAGGTCAAGTCATGGGTTGGAAAGCCAACACACCTAATGCCCATTGCATCGTCAACGAGACGGACAAGCCCGCAAAGTTCTTGATTGTTGGAACAAGAGCCGCAAGTGAAGAGGCATATTATCCAGACATCGACATGCATTACCGCCGCGATGAACAGGGCCCGCGATTTCAACGCAAAAATGGAGACTCTTTTTAATCGCTATGTCTGACGACGAGTGTCAAAAAATGTCGTTAGTCTGTTCAGACAATCGTAGGCATATCGGCAGCCCGAGCAGTGTTAAAACTTCCCGCCAGAACCCAATAACCCAATGCACAGCCGAACAGGGCGACCAACAATGGTAAAAAATAACTGAATCCGAAATAGATCAAAATTGCTGAAACCAAACAGCCGATCGCCGTTCCCATATCCCAACCGCCTTCTGCCACAATATGATAGCGCAAAGGGCAGGGCGATTGCCGCGCGAGATCGTAAATCCTTGCATTGGTAGCTGTCGCATAAATCGGCCACACAATCACTGCAATCACATTTGCGGCAACAGCGCTCCATACGGCAGCATATCCAAAGGCGCGCGCAAGAATGGCGACGCTGAGCACCATAAAGCCAATCTGCAATGCGCGGCGGCCCTTGCCCAAATCGACCATTTTGCCTGTCATCAATCCCATTACGGCACCAGCAAGCCCTGCCAACGACATCACACCGCCAAATGCAGCAAAGCTGCTACCTAGTGTAATAAACAGGGCAATCAACCAAGTGAAATGAAAGGAGCCAGCACGCAGACCATCGGCAAACATGATGCGTCGTGCCATGCGGCGTGTTTCTACCGGCACGATTGCGTCAGGCGAAACAGATATATTTGGGGTGTATAAAAGTGGAATAGCCGATGCGGCCATGATCAATCCGACAACACCGAATGCGACGAGTGGATTAAAATAAGTAAGCAGCGTTCCCGTCATGATCGGTGCCACAATCCCCATGACCATGCCAATAAATTCCATGGCGCTGGATTGCGTTCCGCGGTGCTCGCTGTCGCCAATCAGAGAAACATAAGCATGATAACTCGTCCAATAAAATGAACTGCTGATTGCCACAGTGGTGATATGGATAAACAGCAGCGGCCCCAAGCCAGTCACTTGCGATAAAATAGGATAAGTGATGGCTTCAAGCAAAATACCGAAAATCAAGGCATTGCGCAGCCCAAGGCGTTTTGCCAGTGGTAACACACCACCACGAAACACAATCCGGCTTCCAAACATCAGCCCAATCACCAGCAAAACAATCCACGGTGCAATGCCTGCTTTCAGCAGATAAACGAACTCAAAGGCCTCCCCACCATACATGACAATGGCCTGCAAAGCGCCGTGAACATAGATCAGATTGAAGTTGCGATTCTTGAAGAAAGCCATGTGTGCTGCACTAGCTGGTTTTCACCATCCCGCCAATCACCAAGACGGAACGCTTGACAGGGCAGGGCACGTCATCTATCCAGCCGATTATTAAATGTGCGGAAGTAGCTCAGTTGGTTAGAGCGTCGCCCTGTCACGGCGAAGGTCGCGGGTTCGAGCCCCGTCTTTCGCGCCATTTATCTGATGAAAAGAGCCATTCCTTCGGGGATGGCTTTTTCGTTTTAAAAAGCATGGGATAGCGACATTTGAGAGCCTTGCGAAGCGTGTTGCACTGCGCTACGAACGCCCTCAACAAGACGTGAAAAGGTGCCATAATTGCGCCTGATTTATTTGAGGTTCCAATGCCAGATTTGGTGCAAAGTTATTTGCCAGTTGTCATTTTTATGGGTGTTGCAGCGGCTATTGCAATAATACTGATGATAACACCAATTTTAATTGCCTACCGTAGTCCCGACCCGCAAAAAATGTCGGCTTACGAATGTGGTTTTGATGCATTTGACGATGCGCGCATGAAGTTCGATGTGCGTTTTTATCTCGTGTCAATTTTGTTTATCATATTCGACCTGGAAGTGGCCTTCCTGTTTCCGTGGGCGATAAGCCTTGGAAAGATTGGGCTTTTTGGCTTCTGGTCGATGATGGTGTTTTTGAGTGTGCTGACCGTAGGCTTTATCTATGAGTGGCGCAAAGGAGCTTTGGAATGGGATTGATCGAAGCGGCCAAGGCCGACACCAGAGCGTATTTTACAGACATCAATGCCGAGCTTGCCGACAAGGGCTTTCTCGTCACATCAACCGATGATCTGATCAACTGGGCCCGCACGGGCTCGCTGATGTGGATGACGTTTGGCCTTGCATGCTGTGCTGTTGAAATGATGCACACATCGATGCCGCGTTATGATGCTGAACGATTCGGTTTTGCACCGCGTGCGTCACCCCGCCAGTCTGACGTGATGATCGTGGCAGGCACCCTCACCAACAAGATGGCCCCCGCACTGCGCAAGGTTTATGACCAGATGCCAGAGCCACGTTATGTGATTTCCATGGGCTCCTGCGCCAACGGCGGCGGCTACTACCATTATTCTTATTCAGTGGTTCGAGGCTGTGATAGGATTGTGCCCGTTGATATCTATGTTCCTGGTTGCCCACCGACCGCTGAGGCATTGCTCTACGGCATTTTGATGCTGCAAAAGAAAATCCGCCGCACTGGCACGATTGAGCGCTGATCATGAACCTTGTTGAACTAGGCGCATATGTTTCAGGCAAACTGAACGTCAAGAATGAAATGTCATTCGGCGAACTCACACTGTATGTCGAGGCTGCCAACATTGTTGAAGTGCTGACCTTTCTGCGCGACGATACGGAATGCAAATTCGAATGCTTCATCGATATTTGCGGCGCTGATTATCCGACCCGCGAATTGCGCTTTGATGTGGTCTATCATTTGCTCAGCCCATATAAAAATACCCGCATCCGCGTGAAGGTGCAAGCCAACGAAGAAACCCAAGTGCCATCGGCGATCTCGGTGTTTCCGGCTGCGAATTGGTATGAGCGCGAGACGTTTGATCTTTATGGCATTTTGTTTTCAGACCACCCAGATTTACGACGGATTTTGACGGATTACGGTTTCAGCGGGCATCCGCTGCGCAAAGACTTTCCGGTTACAGGACACGTTGAAGTGCGTTACGACGATGAAGCCAAACGCGTGGTGTACGAACCTGTCAAGCTGGTTCAAGAGATGCGCCAATTTGATTATTTATCGCCATGGGAAGGCACTGAATATGTGCTGCCCGGTGACGAAAAGGCGAAAGCATGATTGGTACTTTAATTTTGTTTTCACCTATCATTTTTGGAGTTTATTTGGCTTCTTCATATCCAAATGGCTCGCCTTGGCATATCAAGGCTCTTTCGGTTCTGATCGTTCCTTTTTGTGTAGTTTTGCTACTAGCCGTTGATGGCGGTGGCGGTGGCGAAGTTATAGGTTGGGGGATCATTTTGGCGTTTATGTTTACACCCGTATTTATGGTAGCCGCATTCTTAACCGAATATCTTGCACGCAAGTATAAGTTGGTAGGAAGAATGTAAAATGACCGAACATTCCACCCGCGATTTCTCCATCAACTTCGGCCCGCAGCATCCGGCGGCGCATGGCGTTCTCAGGCTCATTCTTGATCTTGATGGCGAAGTGGTCACCCGTGTCGATCCCCATATCGGCCTTCTCCACCGTGGCACCGAAAAGCTGATCGAACAAAAAACCTATCTCCAAGCCGTGCCCTATTTCGACCGGCTCGACTATGTGTCACCGATGAACCAAGAGCATGCTTATGCTTTAGCTGTTGAAAAATTGCTTGGAATTACAGTACCTAAGCGCGGACAATTAATCCGAATTCTTTACTCTGAAATCGGCCGCATCCTGTCGCACATGCTCAACATCACTACGCAAGCCATGGACGTGGGCGCACTCACGCCGCCGGTTTGGGGTTTTGAAGAGCGCGAAAAACTGATGGTGTTTTATGAGCGCGCATCGGGCAGCCGCATGCACGCAGCTTATATCCGCCCCGGTGGTGTGCACCAGGATCTGCCGCAAAAGCTGATCGACGACATCGGCCATTTCTGCGACACGCATCCCGCGCGATTGAATGACATTGAAACACTGCTCACCGAAAACCGCATCTTCAAACAGCGCAACGTTGATATCGGTAAAGTCACCTTGGACGAATGCTTCGCCTATGGTTTCTCCGGTGTGATGGTGCGGGGCAGCGGTGCCGCGTGGGATTTGCGCAAGAGCCAGCCTTATGAATGCTATTCCGAGATGGAATTTGATATTCCAATTGGCAAAAACGGCGATAATTATGATCGGTATTTGATCCGCGTTTTGGAAATGCACCAATCGGTTCGGATTATGAAGCAGTGCGTGAACATGCTTTCCTCCAGCGCAGGGCAGGGCCCAATTTCATCGACTGATGGCAAAGTGGTTCCACCCAAGCGTGGCGAAATGAAACGTTCGATGGAAGCTTTGATCCATCACTTCAAACTTTACACTGAAGGCTATAAAGTGCCAGCGGGCGAGGTTTACGCTGCGGTCGAAGCCCCCAAAGGCGAGTTTGGCGTTTATCTGGTGAGCGATGGCACGAATAAGCCATATCGCTGCAAACTCCGCGCGCCAGGTTTTGCCCATCTGCAAGCCATGGATTTCATGTGCCGCGGGCACCAATTGGCGGACGTGAGCGCTGTGCTGGGTTCGCTTGATATTGTGTTTGGTGAGGTTGATAGATGAAATCAATTTCTACATTCACATGCTTGTTAATCTCGTTGGTGTCGGTCGGAATCACCTCGATAAAACCAAGTTTCGCTGCCAACTGCCCGGAAACAATAATGCCGACACAACTCGAAGCTGCCAAAATGGGCTTGTCGCAAATAGGCTTTACATATCATGACGGCGAAAAGAGCTTCAGTGTTATTTCAATGAATTTTTTTCAAGGTCAGTGTGAATGTAGTTTTTTGCTGGCCAAAGATGGCTTTGACAAGTCTCATGAGTTCACTTCGGTTGAACTTCAGCAAGCTTTGCGTGGTCCCGCGGGATTTAGGAAAGTTGTTGCAAAGCTTGGAACGGTTAGAGGAATTTGCCCGGCAGAAAAAAGCATTAACGCGGCTTCATTGTTTTGTTTCAGAAGTAATGCTCCTTCGTGCAAAGGTTTGAAGTAATGATGCAAGAGTATTCGCCAAAGTTTAATCGGGGAACTGCTTAGAAATGTCCGTCCGTCGTTTAGACCCCGTTCAACCCACCACCCCGTTCAAGTTCAACGCCGAAAATGCGTCTTGGGCAAAAAAGACCATTGCGCAATATCCGGCTGGCAAACAAGCGTCTGCCGTCATCGCATTGTTGTGGCGTGCGCAGGAACAGAACGAGGGCTGGATTTCGCGTCCTGCCATGGAATATGTGGGCGAGATGCTCAACATGGCTTTCATCCGCGTTTATGAAATCGCCACGTTTTATACCATGTTCCAGCTTTCGCCTGTGGGCAAGAAGGCCCATATTCAAGTATGCGGCACGACGCCTTGCATGTTGCGCGGCTCGGAAGAATTGCTCTCGCTATGTCGTAAAAAAATCCACCCTGAGCCACATCATCTGAACGCCGATGGTTCGCTATCTTGGGAAGAAGTGGAATGCTTGGGTGCATGCGTGAATGCGCCAATGGTGCAGGTGTGGAAAGATACCTATGAAGATTTAACACCAGCCACACTGGATAAACTGATTGATGATTTGCAAGCGGGCCGCCCTGTAAAGCCCGGCCCGCAAATCAATCGCCAACAGTCCATGGCCATCAGTGGCCCAACGTCGCTGACGGATAAATCACTTTACAACAAGCAACGCACGTTCAAACGTGTTGAAGCTCCACCCCCGCCGCCAGCAGCACCAGCCCCCGTGGCACCAATTGCAACAGGGCCAACACCGTCAGCAGTTGTTGGAACCATTGAAGGTGCCAAAGGCACACCAGTGCCGGCTCCAACAGCACCAGCAAATGCACCAATCGCAACAAGGCCAGTCGCTGCCGTTGCAACCGGACCACAAGAACTTGGCGGCGTTCGTATCACCAAGCCGCCAATCCAGCGTGTCAAAAAAGTTGAAGCCGCGCCAGTTAAATCAGTTGCTGAACGTTCAACGCCAGCTGGCAAACCTGAACTTCTTAAAAAGCCACGCGCTGGAACCAAGGCGGATGATTTGAAACTCATCTGGGGCGTTGGCCCTGCCTTTGAAAAACTGTTGAATAAAACTGGCATATGGCACTTTGACCAAATTGCTTCTTGGTCTGCTGCTGACATCAAACACGTTGATGCATTGCTCAAAGGCTTTCAAGGCAGAATCGCCCGTGATGATTGGGTAAAGCAAGCCAAGAAACTCGCCAAGGGTTGGCGGCCAGAAAATTCCATCGGCGATAAGCCGGGGAGAAAGTAAACCATGCTCGCTGATAAAGACCGCATTTT
>CAXTKH010000039.1:0-30802 GCA_964244815.1 uncultured Aestuariivirga sp.
CGACTGTGCACGGTGATCTAATGAGCGAGGGCGAAATCCATATTGATGGTGCGGTTCATGGTTCAGTTCGGGCCCACACTTGCCTGATCGATAGACGCGGCGAAGTGCGCGGCGAGGTAACTGCTGATATTATTTATGTTCGCGGGCGGGTGGTCGGCCCCATCAATGGTGTGCATGTGCAAATTGAGGCTGGCGCCCATGTCGAGGGCGACGTTACAAATGAGACCATCAGCATCGAAAACGGGGCATTTGTTTTAGGATCCATCAGGCATGCTCAACCGGCACCCGGAAAAGCGGTTGATATATTTGCGAAATTGGAAATGCCAGAAATTGGCAAGCTGGATCAAAACACCGAAAACGTGCGGCCGTTTAAATCACCAAAACAAAGCTAATCAATATCATCCACTTGTCCTGGCGCATTGCCGTGGATTTTTTGGGCAAGTGACGCCTGAATAAAGTCGTCGATTTCGCCGCCCAAAACCGATGTTGGATTGGTGCTGGTAAAGCCAGTTCGCAAATCTTTCACCAACTGATAGGGTTGCAAAACATAGGATCTGATTTGGTGGCCCCAGCCAATGTCGGTTTTTTTGGCATTGGCAGCGTCCACTTTATCCTGTTTCATTTGCAGTTCACGCTCATAAAGGCGTGCTTTCAGCATTTTCATCGCTGTGGCGCGGTTCTTGTGCTGCGAGCGTTCAGCTTGGCACGCTACAATTATGTTAGTGGGAATATGTGTAATGCGAACAGCAGAGTCAGTGGTGTTAATGTGCTGACCACCAGCACCCGACGCACGGTAAGTATCAACTTTTAAATCACTGTCGATGATTTCGATGTTAATATTGTCGTCAATTACTGGATACGCCCATGCGGACGAGAATGACGTGTGGCGGCGCGCGTTTGAATCGTACGGTGAAATCCGTACGAGACGGTGAACACCTGATTCCGTTTTCAGTTTGCCGTAAGCATTTTTGCCTTTAATTTGGAGCGTGCAAGATTTAATGCCCGCTTCTTCGCCATCATGCTGGTCAAGCACTTCAACTTTAAACTTGTTAAGGTTGGCCCAGCGCACATACATTCGCATCAGCATTGAAGCCCAATCCTGGCTTTCTGTGCCCCCTGCTCCGGCGTTGATTTGCAGATAGCTGTCGTTACCATCAGCTTCGCCTGATAACAGCGCGTCAAGTTCTGCAGAGGCTACATCTTTTTTAAGCGATGCCAAGGCTTTTTCTGCGTCAGTCACGATGGACTGATCATTTTCGGCTTCACCCATTGCAATAAGTTCAATGTTGTCGGCCATTGTGGTTTGGATTTTTAGAATGCCACTGATGCGGTTATCTAAATCCTGGCGCTTCTTCATCACCTCTTGGGCTTTTTGCGCGTCATTCCAAATCGAAGCGTCTTCAGCTTTGGCGTTAAGCTCGGCTAATTCGCGGATTGAATTATCCCAGTCAAAGATGCCTCCGGAGCAAGCCCAAGGATTGCTCAATTTCTTCGACAAGTTTGATCATTTCAGCGCGCATTATTTTTATCCAATAGATTTAAAGTCAGGCGCTCAATAGAGGCCATTGCCGGCTTGCGTCAACCCACCTTCGGGTGCGGCTGGCGGAACCAGTACCACACCAGCACCGGGTTGCTTTGCAACGTTAGAAGCCACGTTACCAATGAAGACAGTATTAGATGGTGGTTCATCGCCTGGTTTGAACGCTTCCAGGATTACACCATCTTCGCCAAACACACCGCGCTTACCTGTGTTTACATGGATAGGAATCAGCTCAATTGCGCGAGGTACACGGAACGGAACGGCGGCTTTATCTTTCAAAGCAAGCTTCATGAAATCAGCCACAATAGGTGCAGCCAGTTCGCCACCTGTGCGGTGTTTACCCATTGGCTTTGGGTTGTCATAACCTACATAAACACCTACTGTTAAATCCGGTGTAAAGCCCACGAACCACGCATCACGCTCGTCATTTGTGGTTCCGGTTTTGCCTGCAACAGGTTTTCCCAACACCAACATCTTCTTGCCCGTACCGCGTTCAACTACGCCTTCCATCATGGAAGTGATCTGATATGCGGTGTAAGGGTTCATCACTTGCTCGCGGTTATCGATGAGCTCAGGTTCAGGTGCTGTGGGATCATATTTTTCCTGTTTGCAACCAGTGCATTCGCGCTCATCGTGACGATAAATGGTTTTTCCGTATCGGTCCTGAATGCGGTCAATCAATGTACTTTCAACTTTGTGTCCACCATTGGCAATCATGCTGTAAGCCGTCGTCATTTTAAGCAGCGTGGTTTCGCCTGCACCTAATGCCATTGCAAGCTGCAGAGGCATCTTGTCATAAATGCCAAGGCGTTGAGCCAAGTCTGCGATCTTTGTCATGCCCATGCTATCGGCAAGCCGCACCGTCATCGTGTTTCGCGATTGTTCAATGCCGCGCCGAAGGGTTGACGGTCCAAAGAAATTCTTTTCATAATTCTTTGGTTTCCAGACATCTCCGTTCTGTAATTTGTATTCTACTGGCGCATCAAGAAGCACTGAAGCTGGCGAATATCCGTTGTCTAAAGCTGCTGCATAAACGATAGGTTTGAATGATGAGCCAGGTTGTCTTGTGGCCTGAACAGCCCGGTTGAATTGGCTACTGCCATATGAAAATCCACCAACCATTGCCAAAACACGACCAGTATGTGGATCCATCGCCACCATTGCGCCTTCAGCATCTGGCAATTGCACAAGATGATACTGTTGTGGCTGGCCTGAAGGTGCCACGTAAACTATATCGCCCACCTTCAACACCTGCGTTGCAGCTTTTACTTCCTTGCCGAGTTCGCTGCCGTCGATGTATTTTCTGGCCCATTTCATAAGGGCCAACGGAATTGTTCCGGTCTCACGGTCATCGCCCAATTGTCCATTAGGCAAAAACTTGGGCTGGAGACCGATGGTTGCAGAATCCTCAGCGACGTCAGTCACAATTGCTGCGCGCCATGGTGCTGCATCGGCAGCTAAATGAATTGTCGACAAGTATTTGCCCCAGTCTCCGCCTTCCAACTCAACATGTTGAATGGCGCCCCTGAACCCGCGCTGGCGATCAAATCCGATGAGTCCGCGAGCCAATGCTTGCCTTGCGTAAATCTGCAGTTTGGGGTCAAGGGTCGTGTGAACTGAATAGCCGCCTTTGTTCAGCGCGTCCTTGCCATACATTTGCACCAAATCACGGCGTGCTTCTTCGGCAAAGCCCTCTGCAGCAAACAGTTGGACACCAAATGGACGCGGGTTAACTTTGAATGGCTTGGCTTGCGCATCAGTCAGTTCGGCTTGCGTGATGTAACCATTCTGGAACATTTGTTGCAGAACCCAATTGCGGCGCACCAAAGCACGTTCTGGATATTTAAATGGATTATAATTATTTGGGCCTTTTGGGAGTGCCGCAAGATAAGCCATTTCCTCAAGACTGAGTTTATCGAGCGGTTTTCCAAAATAATTAAGTGACGCGGCAGCGATACCATATGAATTCAAACCAAGAAAAATATCGTTGAGATAAAGTTCAAGTATCTGATCTTTTGTAAATGCGCCTTCGATACGCTGGACAATGATCGCTTCTTTCAATTTGCGCGTCATCGTTTGTTCACTGCCAAGCAGAAAGTTTTTTGCCACTTGCTGGGTAATTGTTGAAGCACCAACGATTTGCCCATGATGGGTAAGTTTTACTTGAACAAGCCTGATGACAGCGCTGGTGATGCCTTTCCAATCAAGGCCATTATGTTGATAGAAGTTCTTATCCTCGGCCGACATGTAGGCTTGGATCAAGCGCTTTGGAACTGAGTCTATCGGCACGAACAAACGGCGCTCTTCGGCAAACTCTCCGAGCAACGAACCGTCAGCAGCATGCATGCGAGTCATTACTGGTGGCTCCCAGGAAGCCAATTGTTTGTAATCTGGCAAGTCTTTCGAAACGTCACTGATTACATAAACGGCTGCAGCTGCCAGACCGAGTACGATCATGAACATTGCACCAAATAGCCATCCGAAAAATCTAAGCATGCCACCCAATCATAGTTCGTTTTCGCCGGACGATCCGGCATTTGCATTTGGCGATAGCATGATTCAGGCCTATGCCAAACCCTCAATCAACTGAGCGAATTAGGCTTGGATTGTGGCGAAGGCTGGGCCACTAATTTGAAGTGAGAATAGCTGGAGCGTGGCCGAAATAGTCTTCGATAGCATGTGCCATCGCGATTGCCATATTGTTTCGCCAAACAACCGAGTTCAATAAATTTTCGTCTTCCACGCTGCTGAGATAACCGAGCTCGACCAAAACCGATGGAACATCAGGAGCTTTCAACACTACGAATGCAGCAGACCGCATGGGTTTGCCGGTAAAGCGGGCATAAGGTTGAAGCTTGGTCACGGCCTTTTTCGCAAAATAGAGTGCCTGGTTTTTAGATTCGCGCTGGGCCAAGTTGATCAAAATATCTGAAACAGTTTTGGTCTGATTACCAAGGTCAATTCCTGCAATCACATCAGCGCGGTTTTCTTTCTGCGCCAAGGCCTCAGCCTCAGCATCGGTTGCCTTGTCAGATACTGTATATAGAGTTGTGCCGCGAACATCTTTTTCGTCCACAGTATCGGCATGCACGGCGATGAATAAGTCGGCCTTGTTTTCACGGGCGATGTTTACACGTTGCTCTAAGCTAATGAATTGGTCTTCGTCACGGGTTAGTATCACTTTGTAATTTGGAGACTTCTGCAAAACATCACGCAACGCTTGGGCATAAGCGAGAACAACGTCTTTTTCTTTTGTTTTCCTGTGGCTGATTGCTCCGGGGTCAATGCCGCCGTGGCCAGGGTCGATGACAATGACTTTAGGTTGATCCGACTGCACGGCTGGTGGCGGTGCTGGCGTTATAGCGGCAGTTTGCTCGAGGGGTACAATGTCGTTTGAAGTTGGATGTTCGAGCTCAAAAGTAGTTTTAAAGTTGTCAGGCGTGGTCGATAGAATTTCAACGACGATGCGCGCTGGTTTTTTACCCTTTGCCGGAATGACTTGAGATTTACCGATCAGCACGGGCCCTGTCACGTCTAGCACAATTCTTGATTTTCGTTCTTCCACCAAACCGTAGCGGAACGAGCTGATCAAACCTCCAGCCTTGCGCCCTGCCCCGGCTGGCAGGTCAAAACCCACATCGGCCAGATCGATTATCACTCGGTAGGGGCTTTTGACGGCGCTGGCGCTAAAACCTACGGACGAACTAATTTCGGCTTCAAAACGCGTTGATTGCATTGTGCCCGTAATCCGAGTGGCTGTGATTAAAGCATCTTTAGCTTGGACCAAAGTACAAAAAGCGCCCAAAAGAGCTGTTAGAAAGATCATTCGAAGGCAATTGAAAGTTAGCTTACACATTGAAATTAATATGTTTTTCGATTAATTTGAGGTTATTGTTTGGTGTTGCCGCAGAAGCTAGAGCCTTCTTGGTTAACTCAACGTTAGTTTTGGCCTCAAATGCCAATCTGTAACCTAATCTAATCGTTGCCCTTGCAAAGTTGGTTCATGACACTTACAAAGGGGTGTCTTAATTGCAGACTCAAATCTCAACTTGTGGCTGCATTATGCAAAAGTTTCGTATTGGTCAGGTGTCCGAGCTAGTTAGCTAGCCTGCCGATTACGTTGATGCGAGAGCCTCCCGTGAGGTTCGAAAAAGTCCGGTTCGGTGAAGGCACCAAGCGGCAAAGCGTTTAAACCGTTCGGCTGTAGCCGAGCAAAAGGTCAACTAGGATATGTTCCACCCAGTCGCGCAAAACATTGAAACTACAGGTCTAATCAACCTGTTGGGCAATAGCGCATGTTTGCTGGGCGTGAATAGCATATCCAATTATGCAGGCGGCCGCGCAGGCTCACCTCGTTTCTCAGATTCGGACAGAAATAGAGATAGAGCCCCGCTGCTTCCTGCCAAAAGGAATAAGAACCATGGGTTCGAAAATGTTAATCGATGCCAGCCAACCGGAAGAAACCCGGGTTGTCGTGGCCCGCGGCAACCGTCTTGAAGAATTTGATTTCGAAAGCGCCTCCCGCACTCCCCTCAAAGGTAATATCTATCTCGCTAAGGTCACCCGCGTAGAGCCATCTCTGCAAGCAGCATTTGTGGATTATGGTGGAAACCGCCACGGCTTTCTGGCTTTCGCTGAAATTCATCCAGATTATTATCAGATCCCGATAGCTGACCGCATGGCTTTAATTGCGGAGCAAGAAGCCGAAGAAGCTGAAGAAGACGATGAGGACGAAGTTGATTTGCCGGCACTGCCCGATAATCAGCCAGATGCAAGTGCGACGGATGATCATGAGCATCATGCAGATGAAGAACCTGGAGACCATGAGCAAGTAGAAGCTCAATCTCAACAAGAGCCAATGGCTCTTGAGCAAGCTCCTGAGCCAATTCACGTTTCAGAGCCAGTTGCTGAAGACAACGACGCTGAAGATACAGCTTTGGATGAGAACCATGATGATGCGGCTCCTCCTGCTGCGCCCCAGGGTGGTGAACTTGTCGTTGTTGAAAGTGATGTCGACAGTGAAAAAATCGAAACCATTGGCGAAGAAGATGCAATGGAAGAAGTTCCACAGCGTTCGCGCCGTCAGCCGCGTCGTCGTTACAAGATTCAGGAAGTGATCAAGCGCCGCCAAATTTTGTTGGTGCAAGTGGTCAAGGAAGAGCGTGGCAACAAGGGCGCTGCACTTACAACTTACATGTCTTTGGCTGGTCGTTATTGCGTGTTGATGCCAAACACCGCAAAGGGCGGCGGCATTTCGCGCAAGATTACCGATGCCTCTGATCGTCGTCGTTTGAAGGAAGTTGCCAAAGACGTCGAGGTGCCAAAGGGCATGGGCGTTATTGTCCGCACAGCGGGTGCACAACGCACGCGTCCCGAAATCAAGCGTGATTTTGATTATCTCATGCGCCTGTGGGAATCAGTTCGTGAACTCACTTTGAAATCAACGGCACCATGTGTTGTTTATGAAGAAGGCAATATCATCAAGCGTTCGATCCGCGATCTTTATACAAAGGATGTGGATGAAGTGATTGTGGAAGGCGATGCAGCTTACCGCGATGCCAAAGACTTCATGAAGATGTTGATGCCTTCGCATGCCAAGAATGTGAAGCCTTACAAAGAATCCAGACCTCTGTTCCAGCGCTTCCAAGTCGAAAGCATTCTGGACGGTTTGTTCTCGCCGTCAGTAACACTGCCATCTGGCGGTTACATCGTGATCAACCAAACCGAAGCGTTGGTTGCCATCGACATCAACTCCGGCAAAGCCACGCGCGAACATAATATTGAAGACACAGCAACCAAGACTAACCTGGAAGCTTGTGATGAAATTGCGCGCCAACTTCGCTTGCGCGATTTGGCAGGCCTTGTCGTTATCGATTTCATCGACATGGAAGAAAACCGCAATAACCGCGCGGTTGAAAGGCGCATGAAAGATGCGTTGAAGAATGATCGTGCCCGCATTCAAGTTGGCCGCATCTCACATTTCGGTTTGCTCGAAATGTCGCGTCAACGTTTGCGCCCGGGCTTGCTCGAAGGCACATTCCGCCCGTGCCCGCATTGCGAAGGCCGCGGCATTACCCGTTCAATTCCATCATGTGGTTTGGGCGTTCTACGTTCGATTGAAGAGTTCCTGCAAAAGGGCCGTGCTGAAAATTTGACAGTGAAATGCGCCCGCGAGGTTGCGTTCTATCTGCTGAATGAAAAGCGCGACAGTTTGCTGATTATCGAACAGACGTATGGCATTTCAATATTCGTTCAACCAAGCGATGATGTGAAAGGCCCACAAGCCGTTATTGAGCGCGTGCCAGACCGTGAACATATCAAGCGCCGCATTCCAAGTGCCACACCTGTGCAAATGGACTCAGCCTTCTCGACAGAGCCAGAACTTGAAGAAGAAATTGTTGAAGAGGAAATTGTTGAAGATAATGAAGCTTCCGAAGTTGTAGAAACGTCTAACCGGAATGTTGAAACATCTGAGGATGGCGAAAAGCGTGATAACGGGCGCAAGCGTCGTCGTCGTGGTCGTCGTGGTGGCAAGCGTGATGATCGTGGTGAAGTGAATGAACAAGCGCCAGCACAAGCTGATGGCGAAGCTAATGGTTCCGAAGATGATACCTCTTCCGATCAAGTTGATGATCGCCCCTATGCAGAAGCACCCGAAGAGGCTGGTGCCAATGCAGAAGAAAACGCTGCGAGCGAACCTAAAGAAGGTGGTGACCAGAATGGTCGCAACCGTGAACGAGGCGGTAAGCGGCGCGGCAAGTTTGGCCGCGACCGTGGTGGGCGTGATCGTGCAGAGCGTGGCGAACGACGCGAACGTGCACCGGCTGCAGAAGGCGAAGCGCCAGCAGAACGCGCACCGCGTTTTGAAGCCGCTCCAGCGCCTGCACCTATTGTGATCAACATTCCAGAATTTGTGGCCGAACCTGAAGTGCGCAAGTGGCAACCGCCAGCACCAACGGTTACTGCCGAAGCCGCCCCCCGCAAGGGTGGCTGGTGGAGCAAAAGAAGCTAATTGAGAAAAGTGGCGAGCCTCAAACTCGCCGCATTTCATGTCGAAAGCTGCGGTAGATTCACCAGCAGGATTACATGCGAAAATTCAAAAAATATTTGAGTGTGGCACTGTCAGCAATTCTGTTGCTGTCGAACACTGGCATTACTGCACAGGCTGCAGAAAATGTAAAACTCATTCGTGATGCCGAAATTGAAGGGTTGATGCGGCTTTACGCCAAACCTGTTTTTAAAACGGCGGGTATAAATCCTGATGCAGTTAAGGTTTATCTTATTGCCGATCCAAAAATTAATGCCTTCGTGGCGGGTGGACAGCGAATTTTTATTAACACTGGTCTGATTACAAGGTCCGACACGCCAAACGAAGTGATTGGTGTGCTGGCGCATGAAAGTGGCCACATTGCTGGTGGGCATTTGGCCAAGATGAACAGTGCGTTGGCAGATGCAGGCACAGAGCAATTGATTGGCGTATTGGTCGGGGTTGCAGCGGTGGTTGGCGGAGCTGTAGCGGGAAACCGCGATGCAGCTAAAGCTGGGCAAGGGATATTTTTGGGTAGCCAAGGCTTGGGTCAGCGCAATTTTTTGTCTTATCAACGCGGCATGGAAGCAACAGCCGATCAATCGGCTCTCAAATATCTCAGCTCCACAGGACAAAGTGCCAAGGGCATGTTGACGCTGTTTCGAACATTGGCGAATGAATCTCTAGCTTCACTGAATAAAGCTGATCCCTATCTTTTCTCGCATCCAATGCCATTTGACCGTATTCGAACGCTCGAAGCAGCAGCAAAAGCTTCTCCTTATTTCGACAAGGCCGATGATGCTGCATTGGTTCTGCGCCATAATTTGGCGAAGGCAAAACTTTCTGGATTTATG
The DNA here is from genome assembly GCA_964244815.1 of uncultured Aestuariivirga sp. Classification (GTDB taxonomy): domain Bacteria; phylum Pseudomonadota; class Alphaproteobacteria; order Rhizobiales; family Aestuariivirgaceae; genus Aestuariivirga. The sequence continues at coordinate 9,422 of CAXTKH010000039.1, forward strand.
GATTCAGCGCAGGTCGTGTTTCAGCGTTATCCTTCAACTGACAAGTCTCTGCCTGCTCGATATGCCCGCGGAATCGCCATGTTCAGACGGGGTGACATCAAGAACGCTATTCCAGTGATCGACACGCTGACTGCAGAATTGCCACAAGACCCGTATTTCTGGGAGCTTAAGGCTCAAGCTTATTTGGAAAATAGTCGCGCTGATCAAGGTTTGCCTGCCATTCGAAAAGCCCGAGCACTGCTTCCAAACAATGGATTGTTGATGGTGCTGGAGGCACAAATTCTGTTGGGTTCAGAAAATGCGGCCCATGCTGATGACGCTTTGAAAGTCCTGCGACTTGCCAAGAAAACTGAGGGCGATATGCCAGCACTCTACAAATATCAGGGACAAGCTTATGCCCTGAAAAAAGATTTGCCTCATGCTGAACTATCAACTGCCAAATACGCCTGGATGACGGGTGACAAGAAACTGGCCATTGAAAAGGCCACTGCGGTTCAAAATTTTTTCAAACGTGGTACGCCTGAATGGCTTGAAGCCAATGATATTTTGACGTTCTCGAGTAAGAAGTAATCAAATTGTCATATTGCTCGTTCTTTGGTATTAAGATTGGAAGTTAAAGAGGAATTCAAATGCGTCGGATCACTGCATTAATCGCTGCTATCGGTTTTTTGATTGGAGCGCTTTCACCCGTTTTTGGTGAGGGCATTTCGCCTGCTCAAAAAACGGAGTTTGAGAAGCTGGTGCATGATTATTTGCTCGAGCATCCTGAACTTTTGCGCGACATGGCCAATAAGTTAGAGCTTAACGATAAAATGGCTGCCGATACTGCGCGCAACACGACATTGACATCCCAAGCCAAAGATATTTTCCACAACCCTATTGATGCCGTTGTTGGCAACCCAAAAGGTGATGTGACGATTGTCGAATTCATGGATTATAATTGTGGCTGGTGCAAGAAAAGCGTAAAAGAGTTGCAGTCACTTGTTGCATCTGACAAAAATGTACGTGTGGTTCTGAAAGAGTTTCCGATATTTGGAGAGGGCTCAGAATATGCCGCACGGGCAGCAATGGCGTCTGTGAAGCAAGGCAAATATTGGGTGCTTCACCAAGCGTTGTTTGCATCGGAAGGCAAGGTGACGCCGGAAGTAGTCGATCAAATCGCCGCCGAACAAGGCTTGGATGTGGTAAAGCTGAAGGTGGATATGAAAGCTGCTGATATTGATGCGGCCGTTAAAAAGAATCAGGCCATGGCGCAATCTCTGGCTTTGACCGGAACTCCCGCCTTTATCGTCGACACAAAACTTATCCCGGGCTATGCCGAACTGGCGAATTTGCAGGCGATGTTGGCCGACGTTCGGGCAAATGGTGGCTGCAAACTTTGCTGAATCCACAGCTTCCAACATCACCTTTTAGAATCTAAGTTGGGCGCGTATATAGGCCTGATGAAAAACGTTTATATTTTGAACGGCCCAAATCTCAATCTGCTCGGCACGCGCGAGCCTGAGATTTATGGCGTCGATACTTTGGCAGATGTGGAAACACGTTGTGGTGCCAAAGCCAAGTCACTGGGCCTGAGCATTGAATTTCGCCAGACTAATCTCGAAGGCGAGTTGGTGACTTGGATTCATGAGGCGCGCGAAAAAGCGGCTGGTATAATTATCAACGCTGGTGCCTATACTCATACTTCAGTGGCGTTGCATGATGCGCTGAAAGCTGTGGGGCTTCCCGCCATTGAAGTTCATCTCAGCAATGTCTACAAGCGCGAAAGTTTCAGGCATCACAGTTTCATTTCCCCCGCGGCTCACGGGGTGATTTGTGGGTTTGGGGTGCAGAGTTATGAATTGGCGCTGGACGGGATGTCTGGCATTTTGAATAAAAAATGAAAGGGGTAAACATGCCCGCGAAGAAAAAAACCGCTGCACCTACCGCAAAGCCAAAAGCAGAATCCGGCGAACTCAGTTTGATCCGCAAACTGGCGGAAATTTTGAATGAGACAGGCCTGACCGAGATTGAGCTTGATCATAAGGGCGCGCGCGTTCGTGTTGCCAAATCGATTCAACAGACGATGATGGTTGGAAGTGCAGCGCCTCAATCTGCTGTTCATCACGCCCCTGCCCCTATGGCAGCTGGAATTGCGGCTCCGGTTGCTGCTGAGGTTTCAGGAACACCGCTTAAGTCTCCAATGGTCGGCACGGCTTATCTTTCGTCAGCCCCAGGAGCCGCTGCTTTTGCGCCACTCGGTTCAATGGTGAAAGAAGGTCAGACAGTTTTGATCATCGAAGCGATGAAGACCATGAACCAGATCATTGCGCCAAAATCTGGCAAAGTCGTAAAAGTGAATATCGAAAATGCTCAGCCTGTTGAATTTGGCGAAGTATTGTTGGTGATTGAATAGACGATGTTTGACAAAATCCTCATCGCTAATCGTGGCGAAATTGCACTTCGCGTTTTGCGCGCGTGCCGCGAGCTTGGCATTCAGACCGTTGCGGTGCATTCAACCGCTGATGCTGACGCGATGCATGTGAAGCTGGCTGATGAAAGTGTTTGCATCGGGCCACCAGCCGCCAAAGACAGCTATCTCAATATTGCTTCCATTGTAGCGGCATGTGAAATCACCGGCGCTGAAGCGGTTCATCCCGGTTATGGATTTTTGTCGGAGAATGCAAAATTCGCTGATATTTTAACTGAACACAAAATCAAATTCATTGGCCCATCGGCTGCCAACATTCGCACCATGGGCGACAAAATTGAAGCCAAGCGCACAGCGAAAGCTCTGGGCATTCCGGTGGTTCCCGGTTCAGAAGGCGGCGTTTCAGATTTGGGCGAAGCCAAGAAGATTGGCAAAGATATCGGCTATCCAGTGATCATCAAAGCGACAGCAGGTGGCGGTGGTCGCGGCATGAAAGTTGCCAATAACGAATCTGAACTCGAGCTCGCAGTATCAACGGCACAATCAGAAGCCAAGGCAGCCTTTGGCAATGGCGAAGTTTACATCGAAAAATATTTGCAAAAACCACGTCACATTGAAGTTCAAATTTTAGGTGATGGGCAAGGTGCCGCCGTTCATTTGGGCGAGCGCGATTGTTCATTGCAGCGCCGTCACCAAAAAGTTTGGGAAGAAGCACATTCCCCTGCCCTCAATGCTGCGCAGCGTGATTCAATTGGCAACCGAGTGGCCAAGGCCATGGCCGATTTGAACTACGAAGGTGTTGGCACCATTGAGTTTCTCTATGAAGACGGGGAATTCTATTTCATTGAAATGAATACGCGTCTGCAAGTGGAACATCCGGTCACTGAGATGATTACCGGGCTTGATCTGGTTCAAGAACAAATCCGCATCGCATCAGGTTCAAAGTTGCAATACAAACAAAGCGACATTACATTTTCTGGCCATGCCATTGAATGCCGTATCAATGCGGAAAATGCAGCCACTTTCACACCGTCTCCGGGCCGTGTTGATGCCGTGCATTTCCCCGGCGGGCTTGGGGTTCGCATCGATTCCGCTTTGTATTCAGGCTACCGCATTCCACCCTATTATGATTCACTAATTGGCAAGCTGATCGTGTTTGGCAAAACACGCACTGAATGCATGATGCGTCTCAAGCGTTCGCTTTCTGAATTTGTTATTGAAGGTGTTGAAACCACCATCCCATTGTTCCAGCGATTATTGAGTGAGCCTGATATCATTGATGGCAATTACGACATTCATTGGCTGGAAAAATTCCTCGCTCGAACGGCAAAATGACGACGATTACGCCACAGGTTTTACTTAAGGCTTATACAGCCGGTATTTTTCCGATGGCTGAAAGTGCGGATGATCCTTCACTTTATTGGATCGAGCCAGATGAGCGTGGTGTAATCCCACTTGATAAATTCCACATTTCTAAATCATTGCGCAAATCCGTGCGCAAAGGTGGCTTTGAAGCCCGGATTGATACAGCTTTCGATGAAGTCATCCATGCCTGTGCTGAGAAAACTGAAACACGCGATGTGACCTGGATCAACCACCGCATTCTGAAGCTCTATATCCAGCTTCATAAGATGGGATGCTGTCACAGTGTTGAAACGTGGCTTGATGGTCAATTGGTTGGCGGTCTGTATGGAGTGCGCATTGGTGCGGTGTTTTTTGGAGAAAGCATGTTCTCGCACGCTACAAACGCCAGCAAAGTAGCACTGGTTCATTTGGTGGCAAGGCTGAATGCTGGCGGGTTCAAGTTACTTGATGCACAATTTCAAAACCCGCATCTGGCACAATTTGGAACTTACACCGTGCCTAAAAAATTATACCGCCCAATCCTGGAAGACGCGCTTGATGGTTCTGGAGATTTCAAGGCATTCAAGCTTGATCATGATCCCGAAGCCGTTTTGGGTTGGGCAAACAGGTCTTCTCTAGCGTAGCGGGAGAGGCCGAAGCAATCGTCAATCCGGCGCAGGCGTATCATCTGGTTTGTCAGATGGCTTTTCGTCTGTCTGAAGCGGATCAACTGCAGTCTCCACAGGTGGCGGTGGAGCATTAGGGTCTTTGCAACCCACAAGCCAGACATCAAGAACTGGATGTTCCAATCCATTGAGGCCAGGACTTTCAGCAAACATCCAGCCGGAAAAAATGCGTTTTTTCGTATCGTCTTTTTTAATTTCGTCAATTTCTACGAATGCAGCGGTCTTTGGGTCTTCAGTGATTGGCGCTGTGTTGCAAATTTCAGCTTTAATAATGAGGTTGCTAAACTTGACGTCTTCACCAACCTTTTCTTCAAAGTTTTTGGTCACGCCCAGAACTTTATCGAGGCCTGCAAAGATAGCGACTGGGTTTTTAATGTTTTCTGACCAGGCACTAGTCGTGAAAATGCAAACCGCAAATACCAGCCAAACGCCCCGGATCATTGCGGCAGCGCATCTGGCTTTGCAGGTGCGCCAGCATCACCAGGCTTTGGAGATTTCGAGAACATGGCCTGGCTGATCAAAGACCAAAGGTCGACTGCACCTTGCGTATAACTGATAACACTGCCCTCTTTTAATTTCTCGTCAGCTCCGCCGGGCTCGAGCGATATAAAGTTTGCACCCAGCAGGCCTTCGCTTGAAATTTTTGCAGAAGAATCTTCAGCCAAGCTCAGCGTGGGGCTAAGCATCATGTCGATGCGGGCTTGGAATGATTTTGGATTCAGGCTTTGGCCTGTGACAGTGCCAACTTTAATTCCGGCAACGCGCACATCTGTGCCAACTGCAATACCACTGGCATTATCAAATTCCGCGCTCACACGGTATCCACCGCTAGCGCCCGAGCCCAAACCTGCAGTGGTGTAGGCATATGTAAAAAAGCCAATCGCCAAAGCTATAATAAGCGCGCCAACAAGAGTTTCAATTGCGGAAGATTTCATCTGTATTGCCTACTCGGGCTTCCAGGCCTGATATTCAGGAAAAGCCCGTGTGGGCTTTCCGCTTGTAGCAATTGACCCAGGTGGATGATAGGCACCTGCAGAACCAGTTAAATTTTCCTGATGCGGCAATTGCCATTCCCGAGCAGTATAGGTTTGCTCTGAAGGTGGCGTTGCAACACGGTGATGCATCCAGCCATGCCAACCTGCTGGAATTTGGCTTGCTTCAGAATAACCATTGTAAATGACCCAGCGGCGCTCTGGTATGGAATCTGGCAAAGCTGATTTTGCAGTATAGTATTTGTTGCCAAGTTCATCCTGGCCAACAAATTTTCCGCTACGCCATGTGAAGAAACGTGTGCCAAGGGTCTCGCCATTCCACCACGTAAAGAACTGTTTTAAAAATTTCATAGCAACGTTAAAGACTCTCATTTTCTGGCCAGAATATGACGCAACTCAGCGTTAACGTCCAGCGCGAAAACGCCACGTCTTTTGCTTAAGACTTCGGACGGAATGTGAAAACTGGATTATCGCCAACATGGCCTTCATTCAATGTTTCAATCGAAGGATTGTCTTTGAGTGCTTGAAGGAACGAGACCGCCTCTTCCATATGGATTTGTTCGCCCATTGGCAGCGAATACATACCAAATTGGGAATGCAAGGTTTCATGGGTTACGCTCACCAAATAAAGCGGTTGCTCGAATTGACTTTTGACCACTACATTTGACTGAAAAGCGCGCACGGTGAGACGAGCAGGAACTCTCGAGGCCAATGGCATAACTGCTGTCAACTTTGCTTTAAGCCCGTCATGGGTGGCGGGCCTTGGGGCCAGGCTTTCCAATTGCGCATGGGGATCGAGATAAGCAAGGCTGTCACGCAATGTCCAAACTGGCAGAATCTTGAAATTCATAGGCTTGATTGCCGCGCTCAGCGCGTCAATCGAACCAATCCATTGCACCACAAAAACTTCTTTGGCTTTTCCGGCAATATCGATGCGGCGCTGGGGAAGTTTTGTCGATCCTGCTTGCGTTAAACTTGATAGGGCAATTGATTGGATTTTGTTAGATGTCGCATATTGTTGTTCGCTGAGCGTATAATCAGTGATGATATGATATGAGCCTATGGCTACAAATACTGCTGTTGCAAAGGCGATGAGGCCCAACGGTTTGATTCTTAATCTCCCGAACGTGGATAAAGCCACGCCATAAATTGAGGATAAGAACATCGCGATCAGAATGCCAACGAAGACATCGCTCAGCCAGCTCACTCCTAGATAAACTCTGGTGAACGCTATCGCGATGATGATGAGTGAAGCACATGCAACGGCTATGGCCTGGCTCCACTGTGCCATGCTGTGGCTGCATAAGACTGCAATTAGCCCAAACACAACGCCCGTCATCAATGCGTGTGGGCTTGGGAATTGGAAGGTCTGAAGATTGATAACATTTGATGGAACGGTGTGGCTTATCGCACTGATGAGAACGATGAAACGGGCAACAACCAGTGTCACTACAGTTGCGATTGCTGCACGCCATGATTTTTGGATCATCAGCCAGATGACTGTTGCTGCTGCCACGGCCCACAATACCATCTCGTCGCCCAGCATTGTTATGCGCTGCATCAACTCGTCGCCTGGAACTGAGCGCAAGTCACTAAACAGATTTTTCAATGTTACATCAATGTAGCCAACAAACTGACGCAACATTTGGCCCGAGAAAATATCTATCAAGCCTATCACTGCGATAAGCAGGCAAACAATTAATAGCACGACCAACATCGAGCTGGCTTTTTCCGGCGCAATGGCGCGGCCAAATCTGCGCATGGAAGGGCTGGTGCTGGACTTTGCCCAGTTGGAAACATGACCCTGGGCGGCTCTCCGGTATGGTGTAACGCTGGCTGCGATTAATCTGATGAGCCAGCCTGCAACGCCAAGAATTATAAGCAGCACCAACAACACAAACAGCAACCTGCCACTCAATTCACCGGCAAGGCTAAGTGCTTGGCCCAACAGCACGCCGGGCAGCACATGTGCGAATCCCCAAACGATTCCAGATGAGATATTTATTGCCAGGAAATACCACTGGTTCATTCCGAACATACCGGCGATACCTGGTACAACAGCTTTTACACCCGGCACAAAGCGACCGAGCGCTATGCTTTTGCCGCCATTGGCCTTGAAGAAGGTTTCGCCCTTGGCCATAAGATGGGGATAATTGCTGAGGGGCCAGAAGGTTTTGAGTTTATCGCCGTAAACACGTCCTGCCCAGTATGAAACCTGATCGCCGAGAACGCAGCCCAAAATTGTCGCAATAATAACGGGCCAGAATTCAAGTTTACCAGCCCCAACTAAAGTGCCAGCGCCGATCAGCACTGCTGTAGACGGCACAAAAAGGCCAATTACCAACAAGGCTTCACCAAAGGCGATCAGAAATATGATGATCAAAGCCCAATCGGGGTGTTGTGCGAAATAATCTAAATAGGGCTGGATCTGATCCATGAAGCTCGTTTCGGTTTAGTCCACCCTATTTAGGCGGTATTTTTTTAAATAGAATAGGACGCTAGCTGAATAGTTGTTAAGCCATGTATAAATCAACGCTTTACCAAGGAAAATGGCGAAGGCATGACAGTTTACAGTGTATTTATTTTGTTAATGGCTGGTTTCTTTGGCGGGCTAGCCAATTCGATTGCTGGTGGTGCATCACTTGTAACTTTTCCCGCGTTATTGGCGATTGGTCTGCCGCCGATTACTGCGAACGCTTCAAACACTTTTGCTTTATTGCCCGCTAATTTATTAGGGGCTTATGGCGACCGCGCAAAACTACCTAAGCGCGACAGACCGTTTTGGGCTGGATTGATCATCGCACTTATCGGTGGGACAATTGGCGCAGTTCTTTTATTGGTTTCGAGCGACCGGTTTTTCTCGATGATTGTTCCGGTTTTGATTGGGGTTGCTACTCTGATATTTGCGTTTGGAAAAAATATTCAGAGGTGGCTTGCAAGTGTTTTAGGAGGTGCGGAAAATCCCTTATTGCGAAATGTATTGTTGGTTCCAACTTCGATTTATGGCGGATACTTTGGTGCCGGTGTTGGCGTTATGTTTATGGCGCTGTTTGGGGCGACCAGTTCACTTGATGTGCGCGAAGCCAATGCCAATAAAAATGTGCTTGGGTTTTTGACGAACATCGCCGCTGCTGTGATTTTCTTTTGGCAGGGGGTAATTGATTGGCCTGTGGCGCTGACAATGTTTCCAGCTACCGCATGTGGTGGGATAGCTGGCGTACAATTGATCAAAATCGTGCCTGCGTTCTATGTGCGGGCGACGATTATTACGATTGGAATTTTGATGACTGCGATTTATGGCTATCGCTATTGGCTATAAGCGAGCGCTATTTCGGCTGCAAGTTTGGCATTAGACTTCACGAGCGCAATATTTGCATTGAGTGATCGGCCTTGGGTAATTTCGGCCAGACGCTTGAGCAGGAATGGGGTTACGTTTTTGCCGATGATGTTTTGGGCTTTGGCTTCGGCGATAGCGGCTTCAATTATTGGGGCGATTTCGGTGGATGGGATTTCAGCTTCGCGCGGAATTGGATTGGCCACAACGATGCCGCCTTTTAAATCCATGGCCCATTTGGCTTTCATCATTGCTGCGATTTCATTTGGTGTATCGCAGCGCATCGGAACCTTGTGGCCACTGCTGCGCGAATAGAAAGCAGGGAAATCATCTGTGCCAAAACCGACAACTGGGACGCCGAAGGTTTCCAAGGTTTCGAGGGTGAGTGCCAAATCGAGGATGGCTTTGGCTCCTGCGGTGACAACGGCGACGTTGCTTTGAGAGAACTCGATCAGATCGGCTGAGATGTCGAAATTCTTTTCAGCGCCTCTATGTGCGCCACCGATGCCCCCTGTGGCGAAGATATGGATCCCGGCCATGGCAGCAATCCGCATGGTTGAGGCCACAGTTGTGGCACCCGTGATTTTGCGGGCGACGACGAAGGGAAGATCGCGCGTTGAGACCTTGATTATAGAGGGGCCCGTTTTTGCGAAGTGTTCGAGTTCTAGTGTTGATAGACCCGCGCAAAGTTCACCGCTGATGACAGCTATTGTGGCGGGGACGGCCCCGTTATCGCGGATGATTTGTTCAACTTCTTGCGCCATCTCCAGATTTTGCGGGAACGGCATTCCGTGGGCGATGATTGTGGATTCAAGCGCCACTATAGGTTTGGTCTGGCTGATAGCAGATTGAATTTCTTCAGTTATTTTGATCATTTCAGTCTAACGTTGATGAATGGCTGGCGATTACTTTGGCCGCCATCATTTGCCCGATCTCAGCTGCTTTTGCGAGGGGTAGATTTTTGAGGAGGCCAGAGATGAGGCCTGCAGTTGCGGCATCGCCAGCGCCTGTGACATCGATGATGGTTTTGGCTTTTGATGTGATATGGGTGATTGCAATACCATCGGAAACATAAGCGCCCTGCTCTCCGGCGTGGATTACGATGTTTTGCAAGCCTCGATTGTGAAGGGTTTTCATCGCGGTAGGAATGTCGCGTGTTCCAGTCAGGGATTCGATTTGATCGAGGTTTGGGGTGGCCAAATAGATTTTGTGATTGGCCAATAGATTGAGGAGTTTTTGTGATTTTGACACGGATACGGGTTCTATAATCAGGCGATTTGCGCTCTGAGCGGCGATTTCGTACAACGTTTCTTCGGGTAAGTTGCAATCAGAAATAATATGGTTATTTGCCATAATTAGGTCTTTATTCTTTGTTATTGTTTTTGGCGTTAACAGGGAAAGAAGGCCCATGTCTGAGACTGCAGTTATCAATTCACCCTTTTCATCAAGCGTTGCGATGTATGATCCTGTTGCTTGGTTCGCGCGGATGATATGGTTGGTGTTCACACCAGTTTTTTGGGTTACATTGATCAGCATCTCGCCAAAGGCATCATTGCCAATGACACTCAGCAAAGTTGTTTCGACATTCAATCGTGCCAAGTTGTGGGCAATGTTTCGCGCAACACCGCCTGCGGTTATTGAAACTGTTCCGGGATTTGATGTGCGCGCTATGTGTGGCGCGGTAGTTTTGGCTTTTACATCCACATTTGCGCCGCCGATTACAAGCACGCTGCTCATTTTAAAAGTCGGTCTTCACGCCACCTTCGGCTTTGCGACGGTCAACAAATTCGTTCAATTCATCTTTGATCGCCGGATCCATATAGGGCAGTTGGTATTCTTCCAGCGCTTGTTTATAAACGTGGTTGGCGCGTTGCATCGCTTCGGGTTTTCCGGCGGCGGCCCATTGTTGGTTGTTGCGCCAATCGGAGATGATGGGTTGATAGAAGGCGTTGCTGTATCTCGCAAGCGTGTGTTGTGCGCCAAAGAAATGCCCGCCGGGACCGACTTCACGTATTGCTTCAACACCGAGCGCATCTTTAGTGGTTTCAAGGGGTTGCAGGAATTCCATGATCATTTGAATCAAGTCCACATCCATGATGAATTTTTCAAACCCAGCGACCAGCCCGCCTTCGAGCCAGCCTGCGCCATGCATGATGAAATTGCCGCCGCCCATGGTGAGGGCCCAAAGGCTGAACACGCTTTCGTAAGCCGCTTGTGCGTCCATGGTGTTGGCGGCACAGGTGTTGGAGGTGCGATAAGGAATTTTGTAGCGTCTGGCCAACTGGCCGCCGACCATGACGGCTTTCATATATTCTGGCGTGCCAAAAGCTGGGGCACCTGACTTCATATCCACATTTGAGGTGAAGCCGCCATAAATGACGGGTGCGCCTTTTTTAACAAGCTGACAGAAAGCAAGACCGGCCATTGCTTCCGCGTTTTGCTCGACGAGTGCGCCAGCCATGGTGACCGGGGCCATTGCGCCAGCAAGGGTGAAGGGCGTGATGCAAACTGATTGGCCGCGCGACGACATTTCCATGATGCCGTTCAACATATAGGCATCGAGTTTTAGTGGTGAGTTGGTGTTAATAATGGTCGAAAGAGTTGGTTCGGTTTCAAACTGTTCCTGGCTGACGCCACGCGCGATGCGGGCGATTTCGAGGGCATCGCGGCAGCGATGCGAGCCTAGTGTATAGGCGGTCATGGGTTTGTCCATCAGGGTTGCCATGTCTCGCAAGGCTTCCAAATGGCGAATGCCTGCATGAATATCTACTGGCTCAACGGGATAGCCCGCGCTGAAACCGATGGCATTGAAGTGTTGGCCGAGTTTTAGGAATTTGCGGTAGTCGGCTTGATTGCCGGTGCGGCGGCCACCATCCATATCATAGCAACTTGGTGGGCTGCCAACTGTGCCAAACACCATATTATCGCCGCCGATGCGGGTGGTGTTTTCAGGGTTTCTTGCGTGAATGGTGAATTCTGCTGGGGCGTAAGAAAGATATTCTTCGAGGAAGGCAGATTCGAAGCGCACGCGTTCGCCTTCAATTTTAACGCCGCCTGATTTGCGCAGTAGATCAAGCGCATCGGGCCACAGGAAATCCATGCCGATTTCTTTCAGCACTTGCAGTGATGATTGATGGATCGATTCTATCTCATCAGATGATAAAATATTGGTGGGTGGGAATTTGCGTTTGATTTGACGCCTGCTGAGCTGGGGGATAACGGCACCACCGCCAGCACCCGGATTGGCGCGGGCACCACCACGGCGACCGCGACGTGCTTCGGTTGGCGCTTCTGTTTGTTCAGTCATTTCTTATCTTCCTTCAGAACTTCAAGTGCGGGATCAGCGGCCACTTGTTTGACAAGCCAATCCTCAAATCGCTTTATTTTATTTTTGTTTTTGTTTTCGCCGCTGCACGCAAAATACCAATTATGCTTATGAGGTACGCGCAATGGGAATGGTTGTTTGAGGCGGCCGAGTTTGATTTCTTCTGACGCAAAGGGGCCGATTGTCATGGCCAAGCCCCTGCCCTCAATGGCTGCTTCTTGGGCAAGGATATAGGAGTCCACGCTGAGGCGATTGGTGGGCTTTATGCCTTTAACTCCTGCGCCTTCGAGCCAGATTTGCCAGTCTTCCTCGGCGGTATAAACATCGATGAGCTTATGCTTTTTGATATCTTCCATCGACTTCAAACTGATGCTTGGCGCACAAATGGGCACAAGATAAGACTTGAACAACGGGCGGTAATAATGGCCTGGAAGTTTGTTTCGCGCCAGGATGAGGCCGACATCAACATTGCGTTCATCAAAATCCCAATCAAAATATGATGTGGAAAGGCGCACTCTGACATCGGGATATTTGCGTTCAAAATCATGCAAACGCGGGATGAGCCATTTGAGCGCAACAGTGACGTAGACCTGAATGGTGAGTTCATTATCTGTGTTTGACGGACGGAGCGCCTTGGTTTGGGCTTCGATCTGGTCGAAGGCATCGCGCACCGTTGGATAATAGGTTTGGCCTGCCTGGGTGAGTTCGGCTTTTCTGGCATCGCGGCGGAAGAGCTGGATGTCGAGACGGTCTTCGAGGAGTTTGATTTGATGGCTGACGGCTGAGCGGGTGATGCCCAGCTCACCAGCGGCCATACGAAAAGACCCGAGACGGGCGGCGGCTTCAAAAGCGGTTAAAGCGCGAAGGGGTGGGAGGTCTCGTCTGGGCAAGTGGGTTCACCAATGGGTCGTTTGTTTCTTGTAACATATGCATTTTGTTCGGGTTAGACAGTCTGGCTGCGACACGGTGGTGATTTTTTCTCACACCCCCTGATCTAAATTCAGGACTTCTCAGATTTGCTTGTGAGGTGCAGAAATGCATGACGATAATGATTTGACCATGGGTGGACATATGAGTTTGGCTGAAGATCTTTCAAAACGGCGCGGTGGGCGTGAGGCTCGTAAGGCTCTGCGATCGCGGGTGGTTCCGATGTCGGAGGCTGCGGTGCGGCCTGGGATGACGGGGGGGCAGTATAAGCCATTGAAGGACGCTGATATGCAGCGCATCCATGAGACGGCTTTGAAGCTGCTCGAGACTGTGGGGTTGGGCACACCTATTCCATCTTGTGTTGAGGCAGTTACAGCGCGAGGTGGCTTTATTAATGATCGCGGGCGTTTGTGTATTCCACGCTCGCTCGTGGAAGATATTTTAGGATCTTGTGCACGGAATTTTGTGTTGCATGCGCGTGACCCGCAGCATGACATGGAGCCGTCGGGCAACCGGGTTTATTTTGGTACAGCGGGAGCCGCTGTGCATGTGGCTGAGATTGAGACGAACTCTTACCGCGAATCTTATCTGGCGGACCTTTATGATGCGGCGCGGATTGTGGATACGTGTGAGCACATTCACTTTTTTCAACGCTGTTTAACAGCACGGGACATGCTGAATGGTCATGACCTAGATATTAACACGCTTTATGCATCGCTGGCTGGCACGAACAAGCATGTGGGCACCAGCATGGTTGAGCCTGAGCATGTTGAAGAATGTTTGCAGATTTTGCATTATGTGGCGGGTGGCGAGAAGAAATGGCGCGAACGGCCGTTTGTTTCACAATCCAATTGCTTTGTGGTTCCGCCTTTGAAATTTGCAGAAGATGCTTGCCGTTGTCTTGAAGCTGCAGCGCGTGGTGGTATGCCGGTGTTGCTGCTTTCAGCCGCTCAAGCGGGGGCCACTTCTCCTGCGGCACTCGCAGGGACAGTTGTGCAGGCGGTGGCCGAGTGTTTGGCAGGCTTGGTTTATATAAATTGCGTGGTGCCGGGCGCTATTGCGATTTGGGGGCCATGGCCATTCGTTTCGGATTTGCGCACGGGTGCCATGTCTGGTGGGTCTGGCGAGCAAGCACTCATCACAGCGGCATGCGGGCAGATGGGGCATTTTTATAACCTCACTGTGGGTTCGGCTTCTGGCATGTGCGATGCCAAGTTTCCTGATGTGCAGGCGGGCTATGAAAAAGGTGTGACGGCTGGCATTTCAGCGATGGCCGGTGTGAACATGATGTATGAAATGGCGGGCATGCATGCTTCGCTTTTAGGGTTCTGTTTGGAAAGCTTGCTGATTGATAACGATATGCTGGGTTCGATCAACCGCAATGTGCGCGGCATTGAAGTGACGGATGAGACGTTGTCGCTTGATGTGATCACCGAGGTGTGCACCGAAGGGCCTGGGCATTATTTGGGGTCGGATCAGACTTTAAGCATGATGCAGACGGAATATGTTTATCCGCTTTTGGGCAACCGCATGAGCCCCAAGGAATGGAACGAGGCGGGCAAGCCAGATATTTTGCAGAAGGCGATTGCGAAAAAGAAGTTGATTTTGTCGACCTACTATCCCGAATATATCCCGCGAGATGTGGACGAAATGATCCGCGCCAAGCATGATATTCGCTTGCCACGCGAAGTGATGGAGATAGGTGATCCGCGCTGGTTGAAATAGGTGGAGCACCCGATTCTCAATCGGATAAGGCGCGAGAGCTTTACTCCAATAGGCTGGTTCGCGCCTTCTGATATGGGGGCGACACGTTTCGTTATTTTGATTGGCAATGTGGGGCCTGATATGTTTCGGCGGTTTGCGCGTGAGGGTGCCGGTAGAACGGTTTCAAGTGAAACCGCGGCTATGGATGAATGGACGCGCCAAGTTGTGGAACCAATGGCGGCGGATTTGGATGCTCGGGCCGTGTTTCCATTTGATGTGCCGCATCAGCCGTTTTTGTCTTGGGCCAGGCGTGGTGGAGCTGGGCATGTTTCGCCTTTGGGGCTGAATATCCATCAAACTTATGGGCTGTGGCATGCATATCGCGCAGCATTGTTGTTTCCGGTAGAATTTGATTTGCCGCGCGTGGCAGCGGGGGCGCATCCGTGTGAGAGCTGCGCTGATAAACCATGTTTAAGAGCCTGTCCTGTTTCGGCGTTTGATGGCAAATCTTATGATGTTGCGGCGTGTGGTGCGCATGTGAAAGCGGGGCTAAACGCATGCATGGATGGTGGGTGTTTGGCCAGGCTGGCCTGCCCTATCGGTGTTCAATATCAATATGCTAAACCGCAGGCACAGTTTCATATGAAGGCTTTTGCAAAAGCGAGAATGACGTGAGTTATCAATTTATCAAAGACAAGTTGGCGCGCGGCGAGACCATTATTCTGGATGGTGGAACGGGCACGGATATTCAGAGGCGTGGTGCGCCGATGAGTGGGCCAACGTGGTGTGCTGAAGTTAATGCAACGCATGGCGATATTGTGCGTGATGTTCATGCCGATTATGTGCGGGTGGGCGCTGATATTATTGCGGCAAACACATTTGCCACAAGTCCGCTGACCTTCAATGCTTATGGCCGGGACGATGAATTGATTGCTTTGGACGTGGCCGCCGTGGCTCATGCCAAGGCTGCGGCCCGTGGTAAAGATGTGTGTATTGCAGGATCGATTTCGACTCAGCGGCCGTTGATCCCTGGAACTGACCGTACAGATTTTGCCAAAACTTGGACACGCGATGAGGCCTTGGTATTGTTTCAACGCAAGGCCGAAAATTTGAAATCACTTGGTGTTGATCTTCTGATGATGGAGATGATGCGCGACACAGATTATGGGCTTTGGGCGTGTGAAGCAGCCATGGAAACAAGCCTTCCGGTTTGGATTGGCATTTCAGTTGAACGAGCGGATGGCGCGCTGGTTGGTTTTGGTCGGCCTGATCAAAGATTTGAAGACATTGCAAAAACCCTGGCGGCGCTGAAACCTGAGGTGATTTCAATCATGCATTCATCGCCCAATGATACGGATGAAGCGTTGGTTGTTTTACGTGAATACTGGTCTGGCCCGATGGGCACCTATCCTGAATGCGGTTACTTCAAAGCGCCGGATTGGCAATTTGTCGATGTCATCACGCCGGCTGATCTGGTGATTAAATCACAGGAATGGCAAAGGCTGGGTGCGACAATTTTTGGCGGATGTTGCGGGCTTGGGCCCAATCATATTCATGCGTTGGCACTGGAGATGAAATGAAAACCGGATCGTGTTTATGCGGGGCTGTGGCTTATGAAATTACTGGGCCTATGAAAGATGCGCTGGCTTGCCATTGCACGCAGTGCCGCAAACAGACTGGGAGTTACTGGATATCGAGCAGTGTGGCTGATGCTGGTTTAAAGCTGACGAAGCAGGATGGTTTGAAATGGTTTGCATCAAGTGATTCCGCCAAGCGCGGGTTTTGCAAGGAATGCGGTTCGAATTTGTTTTGGAAACAAAATGGCTCGGACACCACATCAATCTGCGTTGGCGGCATTGATGGCAAAACGGGTTTGAATCTCGAAGGCCATATTTTCTGTGATGATGCAGGAGATTATTATGAAATTGTGGGTGGCAATTATCATAAGCCACAATGGTGACAAATTGGTTAGTTTGCCCACAGGGCGCATTTGTCATTGGATTTATTGGTAGATATCACTAATTTGCGCATGAACAACAAAAGTTGAAAGCCTGCGTGAAGAAGTACATTGGTTTAATTCTAACCTTAGCATTGGGGGCAATGGCACAAGATGCGATTGCTTTAGACAGCCAATCAAAAGGTCAAATTTTCAATATTGCCATTGAAAATGCCAACACTTACTCGCTTTCGCTTTGGGTGCCTTTCGGCTCTACGTCGGACTCCATTCCCGGTATTGCCCATGTGTTGGAGCATCTAAAATTCAAAAATAGCGATGGCAAAGGTTTTGCTTCGTTTGATTCGATTCCAGGGTCAAACTCGAATGCAGCGACCAGCTATACTTTCACACGCTATGATCTGAATATTCCAGCCGAAGGTCTGGTCGAAGCGCTCAAAGCACTGGCACGCATCATGACGCCGCTGGCTATAACTGAAGCAGATGTTAAAACTGAAAAAAGTGTAGTGACCCAAGAAATCCTGGAGCGCACTGAAAGTGATCCCGACACGCGTTTCACAATGGAATTCAATTCGGAAGTCAATAGAGGTTTACCATATGAAAAACCTCCAGGCGGCACTGTTGCTGATGTTGCTTCGGTTACGTTGAAAGATGTGCTGGCTTTCGATGCGGCACACTACCAAGGCACTGAATTTTTTCTTCAAGTCGCCGGGCCGTATTTGAACTCCAGAAACCGCACAGCAATTGACATGATTTTTCCGAATGCTGTATTTGGTCAAATGTTGGTCAACCGTGAAATGCGAGTAAAGCACGAAGACAAACTTCTTATGGCATTACCTGCACTCTTGCCGTCGCAACCAATTAACGCCATCAATGTTAATTCGTTTCAACGTACGAAAACGTCTGACCGAGTGTTTGTGAAAAAATTTACGTGGTCCAAAATTATCGCTGCGCCTACCCCTTGGCGGGCTGTTGCAGCATCATCGATTTTGCAAGATGCAATGCGAAGTCGCTTAGCCGAAGGTCTGCGCGACAAGATTGCTGATGATGCCAATCTTGTGCAAGACTGGAACGTATACGTCGCTCGCCTATATGAAGGTGTTTGGGAAGTCAGACTTTCTGCTTCCTTGCAGCCGCAAGTGACCCCGGAACAGATGACCAAGATTATGGAGAATTATCTTTCTGATTTTGCAACGCGTGGGCTTTCGCTGAAAAGTTTTGAACGATTAAAAAAACGAAATTTTTTATTCAACGAGTGGGAAAATGCTGACTCGCGTGTCCAAAGTTTAGGGCAGGACATTGTCGATTTTGGATTGAAGAAGGCAACTTCTTATTTGGATGAACTTCAGGCGTTGGGATTGAGTGATGTCAACAAGCTATTGCTTGATCTTCAAAAACCAGGGCGCATTGGTGTTTCAGTTTTAGTGCCGGCGGGAGCACAATGATGAGATTCTTGATTGCGCTCTTGATGCTGTGTGCAACAACTTTTGCCGCGACCGCAGACATTATTCCAATTGTGGAAATTAAAACGCCACGGGGAACCACAGTCGCTTTTTATCACTCAAATACGCAAGATACTGTCGCAATTGCATTGGCTTTTGATTGTGGCACGGCTTGCGACGGCGTGAACGGTACGTCTACTGGACCATTGGCGCTTTCAATGTTGTATGAAGGTGCGGATGGTCAAACATCTTCCGAGCTCTACGAATCTTTGCAAGATGTGGGAGCTAATTTGTCAATTGAAGGTATGCCCGACCAAATTTATGGCGCAATCTCGGCGCCAACTCGGGGCATCGATGGCGCGGTGAAGTTGGTCAATACGATCTTAAGACATCCGGATATGCTCGAGAACCGCTTTTTGCGAAAACGCGCTACGCTCGCTCGCAGGGCTGGAGAGTCAGCGAAAGATCCAGAATTTGCACTACAACCTGCATTATTTGGCACAGCAATTGGTGTTCACCCATATCTGAATTATTTTGCGCCCAAGCCTAATGATATCCTTTCAGTTCAGCTCAATGATTTAAAACCATGGCTTGAATCTCATTTGAAGTTGCAGGACATCATTGTCAGTGTGGTCGGCAATGTTGATCAAACTCAAGCCGGCTTATTGGTTGATAAATTACTTGAAGGCTTGCCGCAGAGTTCAGGGTTGAGACCGGTTCCCCCTGCACAATTTAAAACCCCTCCTGCGGGGCCTGTTATTGTACCGGGTGACAAGAGCGGTCAGGCCGCTATTGTTGTGGGTTCGATTTTTCCACGCGATGCGGCATTAAAAGACTGGGTTGCGGGTCTGATGTTAAGCAGCATTTTTTCTGGTGATCAGAAATCGCGTTTGTTCAAAGATATTCGTGAAGGCACGGCGGCGACTTATGGTTTGCGACCGTCATTAAATTTTTATGAGGTGTTGAGTGCAAACAGTGTTCGTGGGCGCATCAATGCCGCGAATGTGAATGACACTTTGGCCTTGATTGCAAAATCATGGGATAAATTCCGTAATGAGGGACCTACGGCTGAGGAAGCTGTTAATGCGCGCGCGGAACAACTCAATATCCTTAGCATGACATCGCGCAATCACGAGAATTTTGCGGGAATGCTGCGGGATTATCGCACGGGCCACTGGAGCGTTGCTGAAATCGCATCAATTCCTGACGTGATCAAGAACGTGAACTTGAACGACCCGGTGGTTTTAAAACGCTATTTTTCTGAAAAACCGATTGTGGTAGTGGCACAGTGAATGAGGCCAAACACATGAACGTGAATCAGTATCAAATTCCTCTCATCCCACGTTGGCTTGGGTTTGTTGCTTGCTGCATTGGGATGTTCATGGCGATCCTGGATATTCAGGTTGTGGTGACGGCCCTGCCCGTTATCGAGAAAGCTTTGAATATTGGTGCTGAGCAAATGAGCTGGGTTCAGACCAGCTATTTGATTGCGGAGTCGATTGCCATTCCAATGACCGGTTTGTTGATGCGGGTGTTTTCGATGCGCCGGTTGTTTGCTGGATCGCTGATGATGTTCACGTTCGCTTCAATTGGCTGCGCATTGAGTTATGGTTTTGTGGACCTGCTGTGGTGGAGGGTTTTACAAGGTTTCAGCGGTGGTGTTCTTATTCCAATCGTGTTTTCTGGAATATTTCTGCTGTTTCCCAAAGGTATTCAACAAAGCATTGCCACGACGACAGGTGGTTTTCTTGCGGTGTTGGCACCAACCGTTGGGCCGATGGCTGGCGGATGGCTGACTGAGCATTATTCCTGGAACTGGTTGTTTTTGATCAATGTTGTGCCAGGTATCGTTGCTGTTCTGGTTGGCATCTTTACATTGCCGAAAGGGGAATTGGGAATTGCTCTGCTCAAAACGATGGATTGGTTTTCATTGATTCTGATGGCAGTTACTTTGACTGCACTGTTGGTGGGCCTGAAAGACGCGCCCACGAGTGGTTGGCTCAGCATATATGTGCTGGGATGGTTTGTTACTGCTGCAATTGCCGGTGTGTGGATGTGGATGCGCCCTAACCCGGCTATCATGTTCCATCTGCTTGAAGACCGAGCGCTGGCTTATGGTTGTGGTTTGAGTTTTGTGTTGGGATTGTGTCTCTTCAGCTCAGTATTTCTTATGCCGGTGTTTTTGGCTTTCGTGCGCGGACATGGGCCGCTGGAAATTGGCCTCGTAACGCTGGTGACGGGCATTGCGCAATTGATTTCGGCTCCTATCATCATCCAGATCGACCGCCATGTTGATGCGCGTTTGCTATCGGCGATTGGTTTTGCAATGTTTGCGGTTGGGCTGTTCATGAGCACTCACCAGGATATCTCGACCGACTATGATGCAATGTTCTGGCCGCAAGTTGTGCGTGGTGTGGCAATTTCCATGTGCATTCTGCCGCCTATCCGATTTGCGCTTGCTTTGGTGCCGCTTGACAAGATTGGCGATGCCAGCGGCATTTTCAATGTGGCCCGCAATATTGGGGGGGCAATTGGTATCGCCCTTGTGGACACGGTGATTTTCAGCCGCGCGCCTGAACATGTTGATAACATTAAAGAAATGATGCAGACGAGCCCTGATGCGGCTGCCAAGATTTTAGGAATGCCTCTGGCCGATCTTCCAACAGCTGATGATTTCGCCGGGATGTTGGGAATCAGCGACAGTTTAACTGCTGCAGGCATGGCTCAGGCGATTAATGAGGCATGGATGCTACTGGGCAGCATGTGTCTGCTGGCTTTCCCGATTCTCTGGTGGATGGGGCCAATGCAAAGCGCTTTACCGCTGTCGAAACTCGCGCAGAGCTTGAAAGAAGGCCAAAGTTCTGCACTTTAGACGTGTATCTTGATTTAGTTCCGCCAAAAATATTTTTTTTGTTTCGAACGACTTAGGCTTGACGGCTTGTCAAGACCCAACCTGGTTGTTCTCCACCGCGGGGTGCTTGTTGCGGATTAAACTGATGTAACACTTGAGCTTGAGGGCAGAATCGGGCGATGCTCTTCTTATCAACAAGACATTGAAGTCTGTGGACACAATAGGTGGTGTTTACATCTCATTAACACACTAGCTATTGACGCGATCATGGGGTTTGTATTAGTTTCTAAATCCAAGGTCGTGCAGCGGAATGCGGGTTCGAAACTTAGTTTTCTGCGTAATATCAAAACGATAGTGAGCACGCGTTGGGGTGGCAATGTCCACCAATCAGGAATTTGGCGTTGAACATGGG
>CAXTKH010000040.1:0-29925 GCA_964244815.1 uncultured Aestuariivirga sp.
CAGTTGATGTGATGAACGTGCGCATGATGGTGGAACCACAAGCCGCTGCTGTCGCTGCTTCAAATGCAACAGACACTGATCTCAATCATATTCGTGAAGCCCATGAAGCGGCAATCGACTGCCACGAGCCAGCAACTTTTGAGTTGCTCGATGCTGAGTTTCACAAACGCATTTTCGCCGCCACACGCAACGAACTACTCACCTGCCTGCATGATATTCTGCGCGTAATCCGCAACCAAACCCCATGGATTGAAATTAAACGGCGCAGTTATTCAGAGGATCGTCGCCTAGCCTATTGCGATGATCATGAATTAATTTTGAGGTCGCTGTTCGCACGTGACGCTGAGGGCGCGGCAAAGACGATGAGGGCTCATCTGGCTTCAGTAAATCGAAATCTTTTTGGCAGTGTAAGCCAGTACTGAATTATACGAATTACCAGCGGATTTTAATTTAATTTCTCGCTCTAAGCTGTCTCTTACTGCAGTCGGAACGTAAACGACAGCTTATAACATGCCTGGCCCCCAAGAGTACTAATCTGCATTGTCATGATTTTTCGTTTACTTTTGCAACTTTCTTGGCATAGCGCGCGTCCATTATGGCTTGCGCCTCTTTGCTGCCATCGTGCCAGGTGCCAAACAGCTTATCGATCCCCGTGGCACCATCAGCGTAATTCACTTCAAAATACTTGTGGTGCAGATAGTGAGCATAAGCATGGGTATCCACTCCACCATTTTCGCCCACCTCCATCTTATCGAAGCCAACATGGCCAACCACGGCACCCGTTCCAGTGATCTGCAAGTTGTACAAGAAGAGCAACGGATGAGATGGCACGATCAAATGAATGAGAGAGTCCGACCAGTAAAGCAGATGCTCAATGGGGTGCATGGACAGGCTCGACCAAGGACTTGGGTTGACTGAGTTGTGATGCACCGAATGAATATATTTGTAGAAAATAGGAACATGGATCAACCGATGAATGCAATAGAAATGCAGTTCGTGATAAATGGGCAATACAAATCCAAAAGCGATGAACCAAATGGGATGATCTGCAAACGTGCCCCATAAGCCCCAACCATTGGCATAACACCAGAGGCCAAACACTTCGTAAGCCGTCCAGATTGGAACACCGGATGCGAATGTACGAATGATGTTGTCAGTGTTCTGGCTCTTGAACATGAACACATCACTGGGCTGTTCCGATGGCCACTTGGCATTAAATTTAAAGTGATTGCCTTGCGCGCGCTTTACATAAAGTCGCAACTCAAGTGCGCCGTAAACAATGAGAACCAACGCCGAATTGCGGGCAAATAGATAGACGATCCAGCCCGGTTGTAAGGTTTTCATCGTTTCGATGGATGGTGTGAGATAGAACCATTGGACTAAAGCTATTGCCATGAACAACAGGTTCCACGGAAACAAATAGCCGATCAACCAATCAACGTATTTCCGAGGATCACGTGGCCACGTCAAATAGGGCGCTAGGCCGATAGGTTCTTTCGGGTTCCAATCACCTCGCTTGTTGCGCGAGCCATACTTTAGATCATCCATCAGTTTTTAACTCGCCATTTAAAGTTTGAATACTGTGCTTAAGACTTGAAATGAAGTTTCGGTTCTCACGCAGCACTTGCAGAAATCTCGGCTTCGAGAGCCGCCATGGTTTCACCACCGGCCATAAGGTCGGTGATCTGCTCGCGGGTGCGTTCACCTTTGCGAAAATCCGCAGCAATGGCACCACGAATGAGAACTGCAAAGTGATCGCCAACAGCCATGGCGTGCATGACTTGGTGGGTGATGAACACAACTGCAAGCCCACGTCGCTTAGCTTCATTTACAATACGTAAAACGTGGCTTGCCTGTTTAACACCGAGTGCTGCAGTGGGTTCATCTAAAATGAGAACACGCGCACCAAAATGCACGGCACGCGCAATTGCAAGTGATTGACGTTCTCCGCCTGAGAGACCACCAACAAGTCTGTCACCGTCATCAATGCGGGTGATGCCGAAATCGCGAACCGCTTTCACCGCAATCTCATTAGCTTTTTTGCGATCGAAGACTTTAAATGGCCCCCAGCCCTTGGTTGGCTCAACCCCCACAAAGAAGCTGCGCCCAATGCTCATGAGCGGAAATGTGCCGCCGAACTGATGTACGGTGGCAATGCCGCGTTCGGAAGCTTGGCGTGGACTGCCTAGAAACACCGGATTGCCATCCATAAGCGTTTCACCGCTTGTCGGAATATAAACACCGGACATTATTTTGATGAGCGTGGATTTGCCCGCACCATTGTCTCCCAGCAAACACAGCACTTCACCGGCTTTCACTTGCAGCGAAATGTCGTTCAGCACCTCGATGGGACCGAAGGATTTGTTTACGTTCTTAAGTTCGAAAATTGGAGCAACCATGACTTGTCCTCACTTCTTCTTTGACGCGTATGACAGCGCCAACGTTCTAAATGTATTGTTCATCAGCACGGCCAAGAGCAACATCACACCAATGATCAAGCTGGCCCAGTTGGCATCAAAGGATGTGAAGTAAATGCCTTGGTTGACGACGGCGAATGTGAGCGTGCCAAGCACAATTCCAAACACTGAGCCATAGCCACCCGTGAGAAGTACTCCGCCGACTACAACAGAAATGATGGCGTTGAAAATATAGGACTGTCCGGCTGAGACTTGCGCACTGTTATAGAGAATGGCTTGGGCAACGCCCACAAAAGTTACGCAAACACCACTGATCATGAACAACAGAATTGTCATGCGGTCAGTTGGAATGCCAGCGTTGCGGGCACTCACTTTGTCTCCACCCATAGCGAAGATCCAATTTCCAAAGCGAGTGAAATGCAGCACGAATGCAAAAAGTATTGAAATGCCAATCCACCAGAAAATCAAAACTTGATAAATTCCACCGATGAAATGCCCTAGGAAAAATTTAGCTTCAGGCCCTGCTTTTAGGGCGACACTGGTGGTGCCGGTGAGGATTACTGAAAGCCCCAACACCAAGCCAGCGACGGCAAAAAGAGTTCCTAATGTGACAATGAAAGAGGGAACAGCGGTGCGGACAACAAGCACGCCATTAATCAAACCGACAAGAGCGCCAACACATAAAGCTGCGACGATGCCAACTGCGATCGGAAAATGAAAATGGCCGGAAATAATTGCGACTGTCATCGACCCTGCTGGAATGAGTGATCCAATCGAAATATCAAGCTCGCCTGCAATCATCAGCAAGCCAATGGGAAGGGCAACTATGCCAATGGAGGCCGCAACGTTAAGCCAGCTTGCAGCACCCGTGGCCGAAGCAAAGTTTGTTCCGCCAAAAAATGTAAAAAACGCAACGACAAAAACCAGACCTAAAAACGAACCTGTTTCAGGTCGGCGCAACAAATTGCCGAGCGAAAATCGAGCGGCTTGGTTGGTCATGTGAGTTCTCTCGCGCTTGCACTTGGAAAATCGAAATCGAATAATCGGCATCCGCGCCACCACCAACGGCAGTGGCGCGTCTGACGACTAGATTTTAACGATAACCGGCTTTTGCACCGGCCAGCGTTGCATCTATGTTTGAAGAGTCAACTACGCCTGGTCCAGTCAAAATTGGCGCAGTAGCGAGCTTCAAACCATAGTTGACGTAAGCATCTGCCATGGTCACTGCAAGGAAACCTTGCAACCAAGGTTGCTGATCGATTGCAAACAATTGCGTGCCAGCTTTAATGCGTTCCAAGCAAGTATCGTTCATATCGAATGAGCCAAGTTGAACTTTGCCTGTCATGCTGGCTTGTTCTACGCCGACAGCAACAGCGTCCGCGTCGGCTGCGGAAATAGCCACCAAACCGTCAATCGTAGCATCCTTCAACAAAGTTGCTTTAATGGCTTCTGCAACAGCAGTTGGGTTGCCAAAGCTTGACGCCGGCAAAGGCAACTGAGTTGATTTGCCACCACCCTTGGTGATGCCATCAGAAATGCCTTTGCAACGATCTTCAAGGTTTTGAGCACCCGGAACAGTGTTTACGCAGAGAACATTTTTTGCCTTTGCAGTTGTGAAGCGTTCGCCACCAGCAACACCGGCGGTATATTCTTCGTTGCCAATATAGTTGAGCGCGCCAAGTTCTTTGGCTTTGTCGCCGCCGCCAGCGTTAAACAAGATCACCGGAATGCCGGCAGCCTGTGCCGCCTTAATGGCTTCATCTTCAGAATCTGGAACCCAATTTGGAACGGCAATCACATTGGCTTTTTGCGTAATTGCAGTGCGCACGAGGTTGGCAGCGTCGCCACCGATATTATCGTAAGTTTGAAGTTGGAGATAGTTCACCTTGCCGCCATGCGCTGCAACAACCAAAGCCGCGTCGTCAATTCCCTTCTTCACTTTCGCAAAGAATGCATCGTCAGTCTTGCCGCCAACGATAGCAACGGTGATGCCTTCGGCCATCGCAAATGTTGCGCTGCCAGCAAGCAATGCCACTGTGGTTGCAGCAGTAATCAAAGTTTTTATTTTGGACATTTTAGGTTCCTCCCATTTTGTCGTCATCGTTGACGAGTTCTTGTAATGTTGAAAACGGAAGGTTTATTCCACGACCCCCAGCGATACTCATGCACATTTTTGATTGTTTTCAATCAAAACTAAGACTAAGAAAATAGCTGGCGCGATTTTTGAAGGACTGAATTTTGCCCATACATCGCATCGATGATATTGCCAGTTTAGCTGGAGTAGGAACAGCCACGGTCGACCGGGTTTTAAACGAACGCGGTGGCGTCAGCCAGAAATTGGTCGAAAAGGTTTTATCGGCAGCGCGGCGGCTTAAACTCAACCGCATTTTGCCCGAGTCGCACCGACGTGTCCTTCGGATCGAGGTTTTGCTGGCCCGACCAGAGCTGCCGTTGGTGGCGCGCATGAAACATGAGTTTGGACGTTTATCTGAGCGCATGGACCGGTCTGTAATTATCGAGCGAACAATTCTAAAAACGGATGATCCCCGCGTTGTTGCAAAAGCAATCCGGCAAACCAAAGCCGATGGATTGATTTTCTATCCCCATGAAGATACGCAGATCTATGATGCCATCACGCAAGCCCAAGCGCGTGGCGTGCAAGTTGTCACAATACTTTCTGATATGCCTGATTCAGGGAGGCTGGCTTGTGCTGGCACAGATCATTTTGAGGCCGGGCGCACGGCTGGTTTTTTTATGGCACAAATGGCGCACGCAAGCGGGCCAATTGCTATTCTCTGTCACAATCAAAAAATTTATGGCCACGCCAAACGTATTGCGGGATTTTGTGATGCGCTGTCACGTCATGGAAAGCACCTGCGTGTGGCAAAGATTGTTGAAGGTGACGATGACTCGCGCAAATCTGAGTTGCAACTATTGAAAGCATTCAAAGCGCAGAATGATTTCGTTGGGATTTATAATGTCGGAGCTGCCAACGATGCCGTTGGCATTGCAATTGAAAGCAATCTGCTGCGCAATCGGCCAATATTTATTGGGCACGAATTGACACCGGAATCTCGGGTTTTGTTAAAAAGCGGTGTGATGAGTTTGGTGATCGATCAGAACCCAGAGCACCAATCGCGCTTTGCTATCGACGTGCTGTTACATCACTTCGGCTATACTGATCAAACTTGGCTCACTAAACCATATCGCTCCAACATTGCTTTCAAACTTCACACAGTGGAGAATATGACCGAGTTCACCACACCCCAACCAACACGCATAGCACCAGCTGATTGAAAACCATCAAGAACTGAACTGCGTAAACCGCGTTTCTCATTGTAAAATTGGACAAGTTTGAGCTCAGGAAAGACATTTATGCGCTATCGCACCTTCGGACGGACGGGCTGGAAGATCAGCGAGATTGGCTTTGGCGCATGGCAATTGGGTGGCGACTGGGGCAAAGTCGATGATGCCCAGTCGATTGACACGTTGCATTATGCTTTTGACCAAGGCATCAACTTTGTTGATACTGCCGAACTTTATGGCAACGGCCACTCAGAAGAAGTGATAGGCCAAGCACTGAAGACTTGGAAAGGGTCCAAGATTTATGTGGCCACCAAGGTGCGGCCTATCCAATGGCCCCGACCTGACGAGGTTAACCCGCAAATGCGCGGTCGCTTTCCGGAATGGTATATTCGCGAGAATGTAGAACGCTCTTTGAAACGGTTGGGTGTTGAATGCATTGATCTCTACCAGATACACAGCTTTATGAATTCAGCCATGGTCGAGTTGGACTGGTTGGAAACGCTGCATAAACTGCGGCGCGAAGGCAAGATTGATCGCATTGGCGTTTCGCTGCGGGATAACGAACCCGATGAAGGTGTTGATGCCGCAACCTTCGGCCTTGTCGATTCATTTCAAGTCATATTCAATATGTTTGAGCAGCGCCCAGCCCGGCGATTATTCCCTGCGGGCGAAAAATCAAACTGCGCTTTTATCGCGCGCGTGCCACTCGACTCCGGTTCACTCGTTGGAAATTGGACAGAGAATTCTTATGCGCAATTCGAACCCGGTTCCCAACAACACAACATGTTTCGCGGCGAACGATTTGTTGAAACATTAAGTCGTGTTCAGGCTTTAAAAGACCTATGTTTACCGCACTACGCTTCACTCGCTGAAGCGGCGATGCGATATGCTTTATCTGAACGCCAAGTTTCAGCGCTCATCCCCGGCATGAAAAACCGCAACGAAGTTAACATGAACATTGCAATTTCAGATGGCGCTGTTTTTCCTCCTGAACTCAAATCGCAATTGCCACCCCACATCTGGATCAGGAACTACTACCATTGAGTACCTTTGACCAACACCGCTTCGAATTGTTGTTGCCGTGGCAGTTGCGCGACACAATTGCAGCCTCGCCCATAGCTTATATTCCACTTGGGACATTCGAGTGGCACTGCGAACACTTGCCGATTGGTCTTGACGCACTTACCGCGCACGGGCTCTGCTTGCGGGCTGCTGCAAAATCTGGTGGGGTGGTTTTGCCAGCACTGCACTATGGCACCGGCGGCGGTCATGGCGATTATCCGTTTACAATCATTCTGGCAAAGCCAGATGAAATAGAAGCGCAGCTCGCATTCACAATCGCAAAACTTAAGTCCTTTGGTTTCAAAAAGGTTATTGTATTCTCCGGCCATTTTCCAGATGCGCAACTTGATATGATTGACCTTCTGGCTGCAAGCCACTCAGACAAAGACATTGAAGTCTTTGCGTCTGCTGTAAACCGCATCGAAGGCCTTGATATTCCCCCTGATCATGCTGGAGTTTTCGAAACAACATTGCTTTACGCCATGCATCCAAATCTCGTGCAAATTGATCGCCTCCCGTTATTGACCGATGCTCCACTCACAACAGATGATTGGAGTGAAACACGTGATGACCCGAAGCATTCTGTTTATGGCGTGTTCGGCCCCGATCCGCGCAGCTTTGATCCAGAGCGAGCGCCTACTTTGCTGGCTGTCGCGGTGGATTGGCTAGCCGATAGAGTTGCTAATTTTTGAAAGCATTAATCCCTGCATGAGAGGTGGTTGAGCACATCGCTTACTACGGGGTCCGCGCCATCTAAAAAAAAAATTATCGCGCGCAAACCAAAACTGAGATTTGGAATTACACTCCATTAGCCCACTACAAGTTTTTTTAAAGATGCTGGGTGCAGAAGCTGGCAAGCAAATCACTGTGCAGTCGTTTGAAAATTAAACTCGTGAAAGTGTTTGAGTTTTAAACTCATTTGCATTTTAAGCTGAGCGGTCACTTCACCCAAATTGCATGCTACACACTGTCTCTTACTGCACACATAGCGCACTCGGCGTTTTCTAACTTGTTGAATTCATTGCAGTGTCAGTCCAATCCATCACTGTAACTGATTTGTGAAATAGAGTGTAGCTACAGGGGATTGCAGTTCTTAGCGTGTATAGTTTTCATTACTAATTTTTGTGTCGATGCTGGGATCTGCACGGTACCCAATTTGCATTGCTGCACACATTTTGCACATGCTATCTTGTAAATAGTTTGGCTTACACCGCCTTCAAATCCCTCTTGCGAAGCCCAACAGGGTTCAACTGTTTGCCAGTCGTTCATAGATTTTATCAGCAGCTTCAATCGCTGAATCGGAGGCAATATCCGCATAGCGAGTAGTCGTTTGAGACTGCGAGTGACCTGACGAACACGCTTCATGCTTACGTACCGATCCACTGTCGTTCACCTTACATATCCGCTTGGGCGTCAAGGTTGGTCATTACAGAATCGTTGCCCAAGGTTTGAGTAAACTGAAAAAGGGTCATTTGCGGCCAAACTACGAAGCTGAAGATTTCTAGTTTGCAAGCTAGATGTTTGCCAATTGTAGGATTACGCCGCTGTGTTGCAACAGCTGCACTCGTTTACTTTCTAATTCCAATTGCAGGAAAAGCCTGCAGCCACGATTCTGTCGCCAAGTTTCACTGGCTGCGACTCTTATGACTTATATACTTGAGACACCCAAACAGACTGCCGAACGAGTGGGGCTTTCACTTGGCGCTATCAATCGCTTGATAAATGATGGTAAGCTTTCCTTTGTCCGAATTGGAACCCGTAGACGGATTCCTCCTGGCGCATGGGAGGACTACATCGCAACTCATACGGTGAAATCATGCCGCGACGCTCTTCTGGACCAAAACTCAAATTCTTTCCCAATCGGAGCTACTTCTACATTGTGTGGACCGAAGATGGACGCAGCCGCGAGCGCAGCACTTGCACTGCTGACAGCGCAGAGGCTCAAATCATCTTCGCGCAATTCCTGCAGCGCTTCACCCAAAAACTTGGCGCACGTGACCCGTCCGAAATCCTTGTAACGGACATTTTGACGGCATACCTAGAGCGGCTAGAGACGACGGGCAAAGATGGGGAGAGGGCCGGTTATGCTGCGATCCCTCTTGCCAGGTTTTTTGCAGGGAAGTCACTTAATGATGCCCCAGCTATGTGTGAGGGATATGCAAATTGGCGTAAGGTTTCAGCAAGTACAGTTCGTAGGGATCTGGGCATATTACAAAGTGCCATCAAACACGCCTTCCTTTCCCAAGTCATCTCGCGTTCCGTTCTGATTGTTCGACCACCTGAGTCACTTGCGCGCGAACGATGGCTGACAAGGCAGGAGGCGGCCTACCTCATCGCTGGCGCGCTTGGTTTCGAACCCACCGTGTATGATTTTAAATCACGGCAACCAATAAAATGGAAGCGAGTGACCAGACCGCAATATCATCTCGCGCTGTTCATCCTCATTGGGCTCTACACAGGTCGCCGCAAGGAAGCGATCTTGTCACTACGCTGGTCAAAGGTTGATCTGGTTCGTGGCAAGATTGATTTTAGAAGAGAAGGCGTTGCGGAAACCAAAAAGAAGCGCGGTCAATGTGCGATTCCTCCACGCCTCTTGCATCACTTGGTGAGGGCAAAGAAGATTGAGTTCGACATTGGCAATGTCATATTGTGGGAAGGCAAGCCGGTCGCTGATATCAAGACATCATTCAATAATGCTGTCGACCGCGTTAACCTCCAGAATGTGTCACCGCATACACTTAAACACACAGCAGCCACTTGGTTGATGCAGTCGGGGAAAGACCCATTTAAGATATCAGACTTTCTGGCGACGAGTGTTCTGACACTGCTGAAGCACTATGGACATCACAATCCTGACCACCAAAAGGAGATCGCCGAAGCAATCAGTTCGCGTCCTGAACGCTTCCGGATTATTTCCGGATAACGTGATGGTGTTTCCGATGTGTTCATGGGGATTTGAAGGGTTTGGTGCTAATAAATTCAAGTATTTAGCTGATAAGCACCTAGCTCCGAAGGCAGAGGTCACAGGTTCGAATCCTGTCGGGTGCGCCATGCTTTAATTTACTGATCAAGGGCGAATTGCTTAGATTATTGCTTTTCGTTCACAAGTGCTGCGGACCTAAAGATTCAAAATGACGTTTTCCTGCCTTGTTTAAGCAAAGGAGCGTTTTTGATAAAACTCGAAATTTCCGACCTCTCGCCGTCAGACCATTTTAGGCGGCGTTGGTCTGGCGTTAGCAGCAACAGTGCCAACTTCTCCGGTTGCTGCGGCACCCACTGTGCAACCATTGCAGGATCCAAAAAATAAATATCCGAAGCATCCTTTCAGACAGCAAAACCAACCTTGGCCAGGTCTTGCCAGCAAAATGGATCCTAGGCCTGACCATGGTGAGAAAAGTTATAAAGGTTCAGGTCGTTTGATGGGTCGGAGGGCTCTGATAACAGGTGAAGATTCTGGCATGGGCCGTGCTGCTGCCATCGCCTATGCGCGCGAAGGGGCTGATGTCGCCATCAATTATTTTCCCACAGAAGAAGATGCTCGTGAGGTTCTTGAACTTATAAAAGCAGAAGGGCGAAAAGGCGTGAACATGCCTGGTGATCTTCGTGAAGAGGATTTTTGCAAGAAACTTGTAACGGACGCAGTGCAAGAATTAGGAGGACTTGATATTTTAGTGTGCAACGCGGCTCGCCAACAGGCACATGACTCCCATCTTGGACATATCAACAGATCAATTTGATTGGACCATGAAGTCAAATATTTATGCTCCATTCTGGATTATCAAAGCTGCACTGCCGCATCTAAAGCCAGGCTCTGCAATTATTGGTACATTATCAGAGCAAGCAACAAATCCATCCGCTGATCTTTATGACTATGCTCAGACGAAAGCCGCGACCACAAGTTATGTCAGATCACTTTGCGAACAGCTTACGCCAAAAGGCATACGGGTCAACGGTGTTGCACCCGGACCTATTTGGACCCCTCTGCAAGTTTCGGGCGGTGCAACAATGGGAAAACTGGTGAGCTTTGGTTCCCAAACTCCGCTTCAACGACCCGGCCAGCCAGCGGAGCTTGCCTCAATTTATGTTCAACTCGCCGCTGATGATGCAAGCCTTTACGACCGGGCAAATCCATAGTGCAACTGGAGGTGCCGGACAGCCGTAATTAATCGGGTCTGGCTTTCAACCTCATTTGACTGGCCAAATGATACAGAGCGATAGCGCGGGCAGTATTATGTTTCCTGTTGCCAAGGCTATCACCACCATCATCGCAGCAATAACCTTGGAAACAACTGAAATGAATCAACCTAATGGGCGCGTCGACTGGCGCTGGCGATGCTCCCAAGCAACCAGTGTTCAAGAATCTGGCGATTTGGTTGAATTCAGATTAAACTATGCCTTACTGAGAACGAAATTCCATTCAACTATTTTGAACGGATTAGGCAGGCCGATTTCGGCGGCCTTCTTTGCATTATCGATGGTTTTGAAATCTGCAATCAGGCTTTCTTTGACACCAAATACTGCATCGTCCTTCAGCCATGGGCAATCTGGTGTGAAGATGTGGGTTGTCACCTTTTCAAACCCAAGTGCCGATACGATAAAATGCAAATGAGCTGGGCGGTTGTGATTACGGTCAAGGGCCTTCAACATATCGCCCACTGAACCATCATATGGAATTGGATAATATTTTGGATAGGCAGAGCGGAATGAGTAATAGCCATCCTTGTCGGAGGTAAATACGCCGCGCAAATTCATATCAGGTTGAATGCCCTTTTGCTGCACGTCGTAAAATCCATCCTCATTGGCCTGCCAGATGTCGAGCTTGGCGCCAGCAATGGGTTTTCCTTTTGCATCAGTCACGCGGCCGTGCACCCAGACGGGTTCGCCCTTGCCATCAAGACAAATGTTCTCACCGTTTTTATAATGCGGGGCATTCTCGATGTAGAAGGGCCCAAGCACTGTTGATTCTGTTTCGCCCGACATTTTGTGATTGTTGATGGTTTCAACCAACATTGAGATGCCAAGTGTATCTGACAACAAAATGAATTCTTGGCGCCAGTCAGTTGAAAGATGGCCAGTGCGCGTCAAGAACTGAATGCCATACATCCATTCATCCATGGTGATGTCGGTTTCTTTGACAAACGCGTGGAGATGTTTGACGAGTGAATCAAAAACAAATTTCACGCGCTTGTTGGCTTTGGGGCCAGCGCGGTCTTGCACAACTTTCACAGAGTCTTTTACTGTGAAATAATACTTCAGTTTGGTTTTTGGTTTCTTGGCCACCTTTTTAGCAACTTTCTTTGCAACTTTTTTCGCCTGCTTTTTTGCCGGAGCCTTTTTTGCTAACTTAGCCATGTTTCACATTCCCAATATTGCGTTGAAGGCACGGCCAAGGTCTTGGCTCGCTGTGCTGGAGGATTTCGGAGCGCGGAACGCCACGTGATGATCTGGGCGCACGAGGATGCAGCCAGAGTCTTCGATTTCACTGGCTCTGGCCCAATCACCCGTGTGATCTTCAAAGTCGCGACGGGGGCCGATCACACGCGTTACAATTTTAATTCCGCGCTTTTTGGCTTCAGCACTTGCGGCCTCGACCCAGCTCTCGCCGCCAATGCCTGTGATCAGTGTAAATGCGCCATGGCCCGTAATATCAAGTGTTGAGTGTTGCTCGCCATGTTTGCCGAAAACCCACGCATGTGGGATTCGAGCACCTGGTGTGGTGGTGGGCACATAGTGGAGTTCCATGTCGATGCCTTCGCCTGGGGCTTTGCTGCCGTCGGTTACAACGGCTGCTGAAGAATAGCGTTGGTTCATCTCAACACCGTGGCAATCAAATTCATATTTCTTGAAGGCAATGGCTTTGCGCAATGCATCGCGTTGCTTCTCGGCTTTCTCGCCTGTGTCGCAGCGCGCGTCCATGTTGTGTTGAATTTTGGCGTGGTCAACGCCGCCATCCATTCCAAGAGATTCGAAGATTGGCCCAAATTCCGCGATGGACTTGTTGGCGCGGGTAACAATTTGTTTGGCTATTGGAACGCGCTCTTCGGAAAATGTTTCAAGCAGTTTGGTGCTGGCTTTGCCTTTGAGTACCAGTGCCAATTTCCAAGCCAGATTGAATGCATCTTGGATCGATGTGTTTGATCCGAGGCCGTTAGATGGTGGATGGCGGTGTGCGGCGTCGCCCATGATAAATACGCGGTCTTTCTGCATGTGTGTGGCATACATGTTATTGACCGTCCAAGTGCTGGCAGAAATCAATTCAATTTCAAGTTCAGGATCACCCACCAATTGTCTGGCCACTGACGTTGCCATGGCTGCGTCTACTTTGGGTGCTGGTTGTGTGATATCATAACCCCAGATGATCAGCCACTCGTTCCACGGCCGGATCATGCGCACCACGCCCATGCCAATGCCGCCAACATCAGCACCAGGCTGCATGACCCAGTAAAGAACTGAAGGGCGGTGAGCCACATATCTGGAAAGATCGGCTTTGAACAAAATATTGATCGAGCCGCCATTGCCCATCTTGCCTTCGAACTTCATGTCGGCATGTTCGGCCACTAGTGAATTTCCACCGTCTGCGCCGATTAAATATTTTGCGCGCACGGTAAAATTTTTGTCGGTCAGGCGGTCTTTGCAGGTTACGGTTACACCGTCTTCATCTTGCGTGTGGGCTACATATTCGCATGACATGCGCGCTTGTGTGCCGCGTGAACAAGCTGTTTTAAACAGAATGGGCTCCATGAAAGTTTGCGGCAAGTCATTCATGTGGCACGGCGAAGAAAATTGATGTTCCGCACGCGATTGTGGGCTTTTGCCCCAGCTTTTCATGCGGCCTAATTCTTCACCAGCAAGGCTGACGCAGAACACGTTTTCGCCCATCAAGTCTTGTTCGGTGGCTTGCATATAGGCTTCCGCTTCCACCTCTTTGCCAAGATCGCGCAACACTTCCATGGTACGTTGATTGGTAATGTGGGCGCGCGGTGTGCTGGCCAGCCAGCGATAGCGATTGATCAGAAAATTATTGACGCCGTAAGACGAAAGCAAAGCTGCCATGGCACTGCCCGCTGGTCCAGTTCCCACAATCATCACATCAGTTGTTATGTCGTACATTATTAACTGCTCCGTAAATTAAACGGGCCTTCGCCCGTGATATGCATTTTCGAGGAGTTGGCGAATGGCCGCGCGCTCGATGGGAATTGGATTGGCATAGGGGTTGGCCGCTGCAATGTCGGCCGCTCTGTCCAAGCCTTCTTCCGGCATGCCAAGCTCCTTCAAAGAGAGTGGTGCGCCCAGTGACCTGGCAAGATCATAAAGACCAGCTGCAGCCGATTTTGCATTAATCGCATGTGCTATGCGCGCCATTGCCACATCTGCGCCTTGCGCGTTGTAAGCCGTGGCGTGGGGCAATATTACGGTGTGGGTTTCAGCATGGGGCAAGTTGAATGAACCACCCAGAACATGGCAAAGCTTGTGATGCAGAGCCATTGAAACTGAGCCCAACACGGCACCGCAAAGCCAGGCACCATAGAGCGCTTCGTCATGGCCAGCCTTGCCACGTGGTAGCGCTGTGGCAAGAGCGCGAATACCCTCTTCAGCCATCAATGAAACGATCGGATTTGCATCCACTGCATAAAGACCTTCTACAGCATGAGCAATTGCATTGATGCCAGAGGTGGCGGCAAATTCATCGGGTAATGTGTTTAGTAAATCGGGATCATAAATAACAGATTCAGGCTGGATTTTTGGATCGCGTTTGGTGGTCTTGGCACCTTCGGCGGTCTCACCCAAAATGTTCGTCATCTCTGAACCAGCATAACTGGTGGGGATCACGAGTTGCGGCAAGTCGGTTCGCAGCGCAATGGCTTTGCCGAGACCTGTTGATGAACCTCCACCCAATGCAATTGTGCCATCACAGCCTTCTGATTTTATGACGGCCATGGCTTGTTCGGTAACTGAGACTGGCGTGTGCATGGCAGCCCCAGCGAAAGCAACGCCGCCAGAAGACTTTAAAATATGTGATGCAGAATCTGCTTGTTGCGCCGTTGTAATCACCAACGGTCGCTTCATGCCGAGAAGCAGCGCTTCATTCGCGGCTTCCGATATTTTACCTCGTCCGAAAACAACACGTGTTGGAAGTGAAGAATAAACGAAGGGTTTCATTCCGCTTTCTCCTTCACCACATAGCCGGTTGGAAACAGCGATATGTTCCAACGCTTCATCACAAATCCCCATAGACCCTTGGGGGCTGCAATCATGATGATGATCGCAACAGCGCCCAAAATCATAAGGTAAATTGAACCAAGATCGGCCAGAAATTCGCGTAGAAGAAAATAAACAATCGTGCCAAGGATAGGGCCTTCGATGGTTCCAATGCCGCCAATGACAACGATGAAAATAACGATCGCAGTCCAGTCGTTCACGCTGAACGCTGCATCAGGCGATACACGGATTTTTTGAAGAGCGATGAGCGATCCGGCCATCGATGTCATTCCGGCCACGGCGACATAGACACCGAATTTTATTTTTTCAATACCAATGCCCAGAGACGACGACGCAACTTCACTGTCGCGGATCGCAGTCAGTGCCAAGCCAATGCGCGACCTCAGCAAAGTATAAACCAGTGCGAGCGCACCGATGCCGAGCGCTAGCGCGATCCAGTAAATTGTTGCCTCACGCCAAAATTTATCGGCAGCGATGGCTTTGATCATCGGTGTTGGGATTGATATGCCAGAGCCCCCGCCTAGTGCACCTGTTGTGGATGTTAAAAGGCGGAATACTTCGGCCATCACCCAGGTGCCAATTGCGAAATATGCACCTTTCAACCGGAACACAAGTTTGCCAACGGGCAAAGCTATGAGGACTGCAATCAAACCTGCCAATGGAAATGCAATGAGCGGATGAATGCCCAACAATACAGTGCACACTACGACTGTGAATACGCCGATCCCCACATAAGCTTGCTGGCCGACCGAAACCAGGCCAGTGTAACCTGCAAGCAAGTTCCACAATGACGCAAGCGCCAGATAGATCATCATTTCGCCAAGCAAGCGCAGTGTCGAGGTCTGCCCCCAAAAAGGTGCTGCAACAAGAAACACGATCAGGATGATTGCTATCGGTAATGCTACCCGGCTGGCTTTGGTCGAGCGCGAGATGGAGGCGTTCATCCTGTCATCCTTGGAAACAAGCCAGTGGGACGGAACGCCAGAACGAGCAGAAACACGAGATGTCCTGCCAGCACTTGCCACGCTGGATTAATTTGTGCGCCAATGGCTTGTGATACACCAAGAATTACACCGCCAATCAGAGTGCCCCAAAGATTGCCAAGGCCGCCAATGATCACAGCTTCAAATCCAAATATCAATCGGCCCGGGCCAATGGCTGGATCAAAATTTGCCCTGATGCCAAGGAACACTCCTGCAATAGCAACAACCCCTAAGCATAGCGCCATCGCCCAAGCGTAGACTCTGCGGTTATCAAGCCCCATGAGCAACGCGGTTTCAGGATCATCCGACGTAGCGCGGAAAGCGCGGCCAAGTGAGGTTTTGTAAAACAGATATTGGAGGCCAGCGATCACAGCGATTGCAACGATGAATTGTAACAGCGGCAAGTAGCCAATATCGACACCGGGCAAAAGTGCGAATGAACCAGTCTCCAAACTGCCCGCTTGAAGTTTGCGGCTATCAACTGTGAACAGCTCCAACAATCCATTTTGGATGATCACGGATAGGCCGAACGTAACCAGCAAAGGCGGCAGAATGTCTTTTCCAAGGGTTCGGTTGAGGATGAAATGCTGCAAGGTATAGCCTGCCAACATGCAAAGGGGCACAACAACAAGCAGACTGATCAACGGGTGCATGCCTGTCATATAGCAAATGAACCAAGCTAGATAGGCCGCTGCCACAATCAAATCACCATGGGCAATATTGACCAGTCGCATTACACCAAAAATAAGCGATAGGCCTGCAGCAAACAGCGCATAAAGCCCGCCCACTAAAATTCCCTGCACAATGGTGTTGGCCCAAATCATCCTTACATCCCGAAATATGCTGCTGAGATTTGGTCTTTGGTGAAGGCCTTTGGTGCGCCCTCCAGCGAAATGTGTCCTTCTTGCACGCACAAGAATTGATTGGCCGAGTCTAACGCCCTAGTCACATCTTGCTCCACCAGAATAGCAGTCAAGCCATTGCCTGTAATTTTTGGAAGCAGCGCATAAATATCTTTGATCACAATGGGTGCAAGGCCCAAGCTCAATTCATCAAGCAGGATAAGCTCGGGGTTGGACATAAGCCCACGGCCAATCGCCACCATTTGCTGTTGGCCACCAGAAAGAGATGTTGAGGGTTGGTTGCGTTTTTCGTTCAGAATCGGAAACAGATCGTAAATTGCCTTGAGCGACCATGGCCCCTTGCGTTTTACGTTGCCTCCGAGGATCAGATTTTCTTCAACGGATAGCGATGGGAAAAGCCGACGGCCTTCGGGCACTAAAGCTATCCCCTTGGCTACAATATCACTTGCGACCAACATGGAAATATTTTCGCCCTTAAAACGAATGGCGCCGGTTTTTTTCGACAGCAAGCCGCAGATGGATTTCAGCAATGTGCTCTTGCCTGCACCGTTGGCACCAATCAAAGCCAAAACTTCGCCTTGCTTCAAATTGAACGACACACCATGCAAAACCTTGGCATCGCCATACCAGCTTTCGAGATTTTCAACGCTGAGCAAAATATCAGACATGTGCATCCTCACCCAGATAAACGCTTTTCACATCCTTGCTTTTCATCACAACTTCGGGCTTGCCATCGGCAATGAGTTTTCCAAAATTCAAGACGACGAGACGTTGCGCTACGGACAAAAGCGCATGCACAACATGTTCAATCCAGACAATGGTAACACCTGAAGCGTGCACATCACGAATAGCTGAGAGAAGCGACTGACATTCTCTATCCGTCAGGCCACCTGCAATTTCATCGAGCAATAGAAGCTCAGGTCCGGTTGCCAAGGCGCGCGCCAATTCAAGGCGCTTGCGCTCCAACAGCGAAATTGATCCGGCCAACGCATTGGCCTTTTCTTTCATGCCGGTCAGTTCCATCACCTTGAGCGCGTGGGCTTCAGGATCATCACCCGCACGACCAAATGCAGCGCCGACTAAAATATTTTCGAAAACCGACATGCCATTAAACGGATGCGGAACTTGGAATGAGCGTGAGATACCGAGCTTGCAACGCTCTGCTGCGCCAAGAATTGAGATATCATTATCTTTAAAACTAACACTGCCGGAATCGGCCTGTACAGTTCCTGCAATCAAATTAAAAAGCGTGGTTTTGCCTGCGCCATTGGGGCCGAGAATGCCGAGGATCTCTCCACGTGCAACACTTAAGCTCACGCTGTCGGTTACAACCAATGCGCCATATCTTTTATTAAGATTGTTGAGGGATATTAAGGTCATGAAAGATTGGGAGCGGCACCTGGCCGCCCCGTCCATATTTCAATTATGCAATATTCTTCCACTTGCCGCCAACTGGAATGTTGGAAGCTTGCGGATTGTTGGTGATGATGAGTTCAAGACCCTTGTCGGTCTTGGTCCATTGACCACCAACCAGTGGCGTCTTGCAGACGTTTTTGACCGGATTGTTCGGGCCACCTTTCCAGGAGATTGGGCCAATGATGGTGTCAAGTTGCGTTTCACCAATCGCTGCCAAGATCGCTTCAGGATCGTTCAAATCCTTGGCGCGCTTGACCACATCAAAGGCGATTTCAAACAGTGCATGCGCAAAGCCCAGTGGTTGGGTCCAAGGGCGGCCTGTGCCTGCTGTATAAGCATCGCAGAGCTCTTTGGCTGATTGACCGGTCAGGCTGGACTTGAACGGATGGTTTGGTGACCACCAGATTTCGCTCGACAAACCGTCACCACGATCCCCCAATGCTTCCACTGACGATGGGAACAATAATGCCTTACCAACCGTCACAACCTTGGGCTTGAAGCTTTGCTGTGCGCATTGGCTCCAGAAGGTTGCAAAGTCAGGCGGGATCATCACGCCAGTTACGATTTCGACGCCGGCTTCCTTGAAGGCCGATATTTGCGCCGAGAAATCATTCGTCAATGGTTGATAACGACCGGGATCAACCAGCTTATAGCCAGCTGCCGCAAGTGGGCCAGGGAAACCAACTTTTGGGTCGCCCCAGGCATTGCCGTCAGCATCATTGGCAAACACGCCGCCAACAATTTTAGCAGCGCCTGAACCATCCCACATATTGATAAAGTTGGCTATCACATCTTCCAGACCCCAGAAGCAGTGATAAGTGTATTTGAAGCCCTTTGTTGGATCGCCACCGCGGCCAAAGAAGAACGTCTGCCAAGGCGCGTCATCAGAAATACAAGGTATGCCATTAAGTTCGGCTTGATCTGAAACCGGATTCACAGTGTCTGGCGTGCCCTTGGTGAGCAGCATTTTCACTTTATCTTTTTCGATCAACTCAGTGGCCACTTCAGCAGCACGGTTTGGGCTGGACTGCGAATCTTTCTGGATGATTTCAACAGGCACAGGCAATTTTGCCATTACATCTTTCAGGCCTTCCACCACCCAGCTGGTAGCTTCGCCAAATCCGGCAATCGGGCCAGTAACAGGGCCAACCTTACCGATCTTGAATACGTCTGCTGCATAAGCGCGTCGCAAAACGGCTGGCGCAGCAACAAGGCTTGCACTGCCCAATAGAACTTTGCGGCGATTAGGTGTCCATATTTTTGTCATGTCGTTCCTCCCTTTTTATTGTTTGTTTTTTTTCATAATTCAGTCAATTGTGCACCACGTCAAGGGGACAGCGGTGTTCATATCAAAAATGTAGAGATTCCATGCCCTCCTCCATTGGGGCCATCGTGACTTTGCGCAGAGTGCGGAACTTGCGCCCCGCATAAACCAGTGCTTCGTCTCCAATGTTGATTGCAGTCGCCACAACTTCACCGATAAAAATACTGTGCGTAAACTGGTCAATGGTTTCGGTGATACGGCAGTCGAAGGCAGATGCAGCCCCTTTCAGCAGCGGGCTTCCTGTTTCCAGCATCTGCCAATCACCAATCGAAAATCGGTCAAAATCGCGGCCCAACATTCCGGCAAAAGCCCGGCCCACTTTTTCCTGCGCCTCACCCAGCACATTCACACCAAAATGACCGGACGCGATGATCTTGTGGTGTGTCTGCCCCGACTTGTTGACGCAGACAAGCAGCCGTGGCGGGTCTGCGCAAACTGATGATACTGCCGTTGCCGTCAGTCCATAACGCTCGTCGCCATGCCGTGTGGTGATCACGCAAACTGAAGCCACATGCTGGCCCATGGCCGTTACGAAGTCCTGAATTGATACGGGTTCAGACAACGGGTGTTCCAGGGTCTTGGCCCAGAAGAATCTTGCCATAGATTTCTGCACCCGCATCGTAAAGCAAAAAGCCATGCATACATGTCGCTTGCAAATTACGGAATGCGCGTTGGATAGGGCTCTTGAGAGAAAGACCAGCAGCACCACCAATCGTCATTAATTCCTGAACGGCATCACGGCACATGCGGGGCGCCAGACAGATATCCATACGAATGCGACCTCGCACATCCATAGGCATTGTTTCGCCGCGCTTTGCCCAATAGTCAATATCGTCTGCAACGCGGTAGAGTATCAGTTCTGCCGCATGAATTTTAGACGCTGCTTCACCAAGAATGCGCTGCAATGGTTGCCATTCGTGGCTGATGTGGGAGGTGTACATGACAATCTTGCCGGGCACGACTTTCAGGAATTCATCCATCGCAGCGCGAGCGATGCCGGTGGCGCCAGATGCAATGCATAGCCCCAATACTGGTGCTGCTTGCGATTTGAACACTGCAGGTGCTTCAGGATCGGTGTATGGCGTGGTCTGGTTGGTAAGCAGTGCCGAGAGAGACAGGAAGCGGTGTGCTGGCACTGCAAGGTCTTTGCATTTCACCGAGTTGCTGCCCGTACCTTGCAGGCCTGCTACGTACCAGTCATCTACGATGTCGAGGTCTTTGCGTTTAACAAGCAAGTCACCGTCATCAATCTTGTTGCCCGCTTCATCGAACACCTGCGTTCCGAGCAACAGCCATTCAGCGTGAATATTGCCCGATGCAAAGGGCCAGAAACCTGAAAGCGAATAAGTGCCATCATTCCTTTTCGTGGCTTTGCCGCGCGGGCCGATGACTGCTGATACCGGTTGATTGCCACCATCGGCATAAACATCCATCTGCATCTTATCGTTGGCGTGCCCAAACATCCAGCTGTGGGCCTGCCACACACCCAGCACCCAAGCCGTAGCACCGCAGCCATAAGCCACACTCGACATCACATCAATATGGGCGCGCATGCTGAGTTCCTGCCCGCCACATGACGCAGGTTGGATGGTTTGCAACAATCCCATTTTCATCAACAGTTCAGCATTTTCTTTTGGAATGTGGCGCAGCTCTTCGGCTTCTGCCGCACGCTTCTGCAATTCAGGAATAATGGATTGTGCAATGGTCTTGGCCTCAGCTTCAGCCATACGGGGGGCAACATGAACGTTCATTTCAACTTCCTCCTACCAATAAACTGAACATCATTCAATTTCGAATGATTGTCAATATCAATTGCATCTTGAACCGAAATATGCCAAAAATCTGGTTCAAGAGGAGCAATTCGAACCTTGTTAGCTGAAACAGAAATTACACTCGGGCGTGTCGCCCGCAAGCAGCAACGCAAGCGCGAAGCACTTGTGCAGGCTGGCTATAAAGTCATGTCCGAGCGTGGTATAGACTCTGCCACTATGCTCGAAATTGCCGAGCTTGCCGATGTAGGTGCGGGCACTGTCTACAGCTACTTCAAATCAAAGGACGAACTGGCCGTCGCCGTGCTTGAACGTGTCATGCACGATCTGGCACTGCGCATTGAAACAGTAACCAACACTTTTACTGACCCCGCACAAGTCTATGCTTACGGTGTGCGCATGGTGCTTGAGTCGGCAACGGGTGACAAGCGCTG
The DNA here is from genome assembly GCA_964244815.1 of uncultured Aestuariivirga sp. Classification (GTDB taxonomy): domain Bacteria; phylum Pseudomonadota; class Alphaproteobacteria; order Rhizobiales; family Aestuariivirgaceae; genus Aestuariivirga. Next base: position 21,795 of record CAXTKH010000040.1, read on the forward strand.
GAAGCAATTGCTGTACCGGGCTGAAGTCATTGCCGATGCGATTTTCAATAGCCACGGCCCCTTCGCCATTCGCGACATTGAGAACGCCGTCAAGGCTAAGCGCTACAACGTCAAGGATGCGCGTCTGACTTTTAAATTGGCGTGTTTTGCCATGATTGGTGCGAGCAGCGCCATCAACCAAGGCATATTGCCGATAACCGCCATTGATGAAACCGTGGTTCGCTTGCTCTGCATGAATGGTGTGAACGAGGCCGAAGCTACAGAATTGGCAAGCAGGCCGTGCCCGCCTTTGCCACCTGAAAATTCTATGACACAATTGAAATCGAGAAAACGGGAACGGACATGAAATTTGCTTCTTACGAGGAACGGGGAATAGCCGGAACCGCTGTAGAGATTGCTGGGCGATGGCATGGCCTCAACGCGGGCACTGCAAATTATTGCGGCACACTGCAATCGCTGATCGAGACTGGTGGCGATGCTTTATCGAAAGCCTATCAAACGCTCGAATCGTCGCCCGCCATTGACTTGGCAGCTATCACATTGTTACCGCCGGTTTCACGTCCTGAAAAAATTGTTTGTATCGGCCTCAACTATGTTGATCATTCTGCCGAGAGTGGTTTCAAGCAGCCTGATTTTCCAACTGTGTTTGGCCGTTTCAATTCAAGCCTGATTGGTCATGGTGCAGCCATCATCAAGCCGCCACAATCAGAGCAATTGGACTATGAAGGCGAACTTGTAGCCATTATCGGCAAAACCGCACGCCACGTCAGCGAAGCCAACGCACTTCAACACGTCATCGGCTATTCGGTTTTCAACGACGCTTCAATCCGCGACTATCAGTTCAAGGCCCCGCAATGGACGCCGGGAAAAAACTTTGACAACACTGGAGCTTTCGGTCCCTGCTTTGTAACAGCTGATGCATTGCCAAAAGGCTGCGAGGGCCTCAAACTTGAAACTCGGTTAAATGGAAAGGTGGTCCAATCTGCCTCCATTTCTGACATGGTATTTTCTGTCGCTAGACTGGTTTCAATCCTCTCGTCCTTCATGACGTTGAAACCAGGCGACGTCATCGTCACGGGAACACCCTCAGGTGTTGGCCTCGCGCGCAAGCCGCCGCTGTGGATGAAGCCCGGCGACGTTGTGGAAGTCGAAATCGAAAACATCGGACTGTTGCGCAATCCAATCGTTGCAGAGGGAGCATTGCCATGACCGCGATTGGTGGAAAAGTCAGCATCGTCAAACGCCCCGGCGAACTGGGTGTGCATTCCATGGATGCTTTTAACATGGTGGTGCCCAACCTGCGCGTGGCCGAAGACTTTTACAAAACCTTCGGCCTTGATGTGCGCGAAGAAGGTGAATCCCTGGGGATATACACATTTGGCAATGCTCACCGCTGGGCCAGCATTTCCGAAAACAGTAGGAAGAAACTGAATTTCCTGTCCTTCGGCGTGTTCGAAGAAGACCTCGAGCCCATCAAGCGCCGTGTTGAATCCTATGGCATCAAGCTTCTCGACGCACCCAAGGGCTTCGATTCCAACGGCATCTGGTTTTACGATCACAATGATGTTTTGATCGAAGTGAAGGTCGCCGAAAAAACCTCGCCCGACGAAAAAACCCCTTTCGCCATGACAAGCTGTCCGCCCGGCGTTCCCGGCGCTCCGCAACGTTCGAAAGCAACGAAAGTCCGCCCCACCCGCATGGCGCATGTGCTGGTCTTCACGGCCGATGTGCCAAAGGCCATCGACTTCTACAGCCGCGTGCTGGGCCTGCGCCTCTCGGATCGATCAGGCGATGGCATCTGCTTTATGCACGGCATTCACGGCTCCGACCATCACCTCGTCGCCTTCGCAAAATCATCAGCACCGGGTCTGCATCATTGCAGTTGGGATGTGGGCAACATCAACGAGATTGGCAAGGGTGCCATGCAAATGGCCGAAAAAGGATTCCAGAAAGGCTGGGGCATGGGCCGCCACGTTCTAGGTTCCAACTATTTCCACTATGTACGCGACCCCTGGGGCAGCTACTCGGAATATTCAGCCGACATCGACTACATTCCACCAACGTGCGATTGGGCCTCTGGTGACTATCCACCAGAGGATTCAATCTATCTCTGGGGGCCAGAGCTTCCGAAAGATTTCATCATCAATCATGAGGTTTCGTAATGCTGCTCTTGGCAAAAATACTGATCACCATCGCCACACTCGGCTACAGCGCCATACCCGCCAAATTCGATTCAGATGAGACCCATGTCCTGAATCCAAGTTGGGATCCCCACGCACGCTTTCATGTGGTGTGGCAGGTAAGTTCCTATGTCTATTTCGCTCTGCTCGCACTCTACTTGATCTGGACTGCCGGTGCCGACAAATGGCCCGTGTGGTTAGGCGCCCTGTTTGCAGTTTTTGCCTATGGCGGCTTCTGGACCGCCGTGCTTTCAATGAAACGTTACGGTGGTTCAATCGTCAGTAAGGTCAATCCGGTTCCAGAATTCACCTGGAATTTTGGCGGCAAGCAAATAAAGACAGATGCCAATCTCACGCTCTTCATTGGCTTTGTGATCATATTGCTCGTCGGCGTTATCTGCCTCGTGGTCGCATGACATGTTGACTGACCTGCATCGGCAAGCCGCAGCCGAAAGCTTGCTCAAAGCCGAGCAAACCAGAAGCGTCATTCCACAATTGTCAAAGACCTTTCCTGAGATGACAGTTGAAGACGCCTATGACGTGCAGCGGCGATGGATTGCACTGCGCATCGCAGCAGGAGCGCGTATTGTCGGCCGCAAGATTGGCCTCACCTCACGCGCCATGCAGCAAGCCTCGAAAATGACTGAGCCTGACTATGGCGTGATACTCGATGACATGCTGTTTCGCGATGGCGCACGCATTGCCGCCAACCGTTTCATCAAACCGCGACTTGAAGTAGAACTAGCCTTCATCATGGGGACCGATCTTTCAGGTGCGGGCTGCCAACTGCATGACGTGTTACGTGCCACGGAGTTCGTGACACCGGCACTTGAAATCATCGACTACCGCACCGAAGTTCCCCGTGCCATTGTTGATACAATAGCAGACAACGCCGCCTATGCGGCCATCGTGCTGGGCGGAAAAATTATCCGCCCCTTCGACACCAATCTGCGTTGGGTGGGTGCAACATTGTCGCAAAATGGCGTGATCGAAGAAACCGGTTTGTCCGCGGGCGTCATGGGCCATCCGGCAGCAGGTATTGCGTGGCTGGTGAACAAATTGGCCCCCTTGAAAGATGGCCTGAAAAAAGGAGACATCGTTCTCGCTGGTTCATTCACACGGCCAGTTGACATAAAAGCAGGAGACGTCATTCAAGCCGACTATGGCGAGCTTGGTGGAATTGGCGTCAGCTTTTCCTGAAATTCGTATCAACACCCGGCGCATAAGGAATCACCACCAGCATTTTGCAGACGTGGTTTGAGCGATTGATGATCTCGCGCACTTCATTTGGCGCGATGGTGCAGGAATCCATGGCGGCGAGCACAGTCTCCACACCGCCGATAATCACCGTCATCTCGCCTTCAAGCACCACATAGACTTTTTCAAACGGTGTCGAGTCCGGCCCGGCTCCGCCTCCCGACAGAAACTGCGAATAGGCAACCCATTGGTTCTCAGGGCCACCTGCTTCAAAGCCCTGCAGCCGCAAGCCAATAACACCGCGATGATTGGGCGCTTCATAGGCCTTGGCATCCTGAAAACGTTTGACCAGCATGTTATTTCATCTTCCCGATTTTCAGGCTGATGGGATCAAGCCCATCAATGCCGCCTGCAATTTTATCACCGGGAACAGCGGGTCCAACACCGGCAGGTGTGCCCGTCATGATCAGGTCGCCGGGACCTAGGTGATAGTATTTTGAAAGATGCGAAATGATCTCGTCCACTTTCCACACCAGATCGTCCAGCACCGCGTCCTGTTTCAACTCGCCGTTCAAAGACAGATGAATGCGCTGTGCTCCAACAGTGCCAAAGTCTTTAGCTTTCGTGATCTTGGAAAAAATCGCAGATTGCTCAACATCCTTGCCTAAATCCCAAGGCCGTTGATGCGCGCGTTCCGACAACTGCAAATCTCGCCGTGTCATATCAAGGCCAACGCAATAGCCATAAACCGCAGCACGTGCTTTTTTCAGATCGGCATTGAATACCTTCTTGCCCATTGCCACCACCAATTCCACCTCGTAGTGAAAATTTGTTGTGCCGCCGGGATAAGAAATTGTCGCACCATTATCTGCCATGTGCGCCGCCGATTTCAGAAAATAAAATGGTTTATCGCGATCAACAGCAATGCCCATTTCCTTGGCATGCTCAACATAATTGCGCCCAACGCAAAAGATTCGGTTAACCGGATATGCTTTGCGTTCACCGCTTACTGGAATGGATTTGACACGAGGAGCGGGAAACAAAAAGGCCATCGAATTAAAACTCTGTCAGTGTTGAATGTTAAGCAAGCAAACCCAATATTTTCAACTGTCATCAAACATGTTATTTTCATCGCCAGCAAGTGGTTTCAGAATATCGCAGATTTTTGACCATTGGGCAGACATTCAGACTACTCTGCCGACATCGATTACCTCCCGTCACCTTCGACTGGGATTTTGGAAACTATTCGCCAGAAGATTCGATTTATCTCTTGGGATCTGATATGCCGAGTGACTCTATCACAAATCACGAAGCGGCGAATTAAAACTATTTTGAAAACATCCTCTAATATTCGCGGCATCGGATTCATGTTGGCTGGTGCTGGCACATTCGTATTGAATGACAGCTTCATGAAAATCGCGTTGGCTGACCTGCCGCCTTATGAAGTGTTGGTAATGCGCGGCACGTCAGGTGTTATCTGCGCTTTGATCTTGCTTGGCATCATGGGTGATCTTGGGAAGCTGGCGCAAGGCATTCACCGATTTGTTTTTCTGCGTGGCATTTTGGAAGTGGGGGCAATTCTTACTTACATCTTGGCCCTGGCCCATGCGCCGATTGGTGATGTGACGGCTATATTCCAGATCACACCGCTACTGGTTATCATGGGTATGATTTTCATTCACCGCGAAGCAGCAATGCCAGCACGCATTGCTTTGGTAGCGCTTGGGTTTGCAGGGGCACTTCTGGTGGCGCAACCCGGGTTTGGTACAGCTTCACCATTTTTGATGTTCGCATTTGTGACGGCCATGTTTGCCGCCCTGCGTGATCTGGCGGGCCGGCGTGTGTCGTCTCAAATTCCAGCACTGGTTGCCACATTGATCACCATCATCATGGTGATGACGGGTGCTGCAATCGTCGGCCTCACGGCCGAGACATGGATCATTCCGAACACCTATCATATCGCACTCATGGCAGGTGCGGGCCTGTTCATGATGCTGGGGCATATGTTCACATTTCTGGCGTACAGAAATGCATCAGCCCAAGCTGTGGCACCATTCTATTATGCCTTTATGATTTGGGCCGTGATCATGGGCTACGCAATATTCCGCGATGTCCCGAACAGCTATGCCATCGCAGGCATGTTGCTCATTCTCTTGAGTGGTTTGGGAATTGTTTATCTCGAGCGTAAAGGCTCACGCACTGCCAATTAGAATACCGGTTAAGAAAACCAAGAAGCCGCCAACAGCAATTTGCAGTGCTGCTTTCATAATCGGCGTATCCATATATTTATTGCGGATCCAGGTGATTGCAGCAAGTTCAATCAACACAACGATAACCGCCAAAACAATCGCGGTGTGAAATTGTGGAATAAGGAATGGCAGAGTGTGGCCGATGCCGCCAATGGCCGTCATCAATCCCGAAGCCAAGCCTCTGATCAATGGGCGTCCTCGACCTGAAAGTTTACCATCATCAGACAGGCCCTCGGCCAGTCCCATTGAAATACCTGCACCAACCGAGGCCGCAACGCCCACCAGAAATGTCTGCCACGTGCTACCTGTAGCAAAAGCCGCTGCGAATATCGGGGCTAGAGTTGATACAGACCCATCCATCAAGCCAACAAGGCCAGGCTGCACCACCTCAAGTAAAAACAGACGGCGCTCAGTATCGCCTTCGTCAATTTTCACATCCGTGGTCACGTGTTCAAGACCAAGTTTTGACGCGAGTGATTCATGGCCCTTTTCAGCTGCAGCCAAACCAGACAAAAGCTTCTTGACCTGCGGGTCAGAGGAACTTGCAGCAGCTTGCGTGTAAAAGCGATAATTTTCGAGCTCGATCAATTCAGCGCGTTTGCGCATGGCGTCGATGCCTTGAGTTTTCAGCGTCCAGGCAGGCGCGTGTTTCACAAACCCATTCACATCTGCGCGGCGGATCAGCGGAATGAAATCGCCAAATTTCTTTTGATACAAATCCGTCAACCAGCGGCGGTGCTCATGTTCCTCTTCTGCCATCTCCACGAACACTTTTGCCGATGCCGGATAATCCGCCATCAACGCATGCGCAAACCCCGCATAAGCCCGCGCATCGTCATCTTCAGACGAAATGGCGAGGGCGATAATTTCTTGTTCGGTCAGATCAGAGAAGGTCTTCATGTATGCCACATTAGTTTCGTTCTATCTTACAGTCCAGAGCGCCGAATGGATCAGTTCTCGTCCATCTTCAGCGCCGCAATAAACGCTTCTTGTGGAATTTCTACCTTGCCGAATTGGCGCATCTTTTTCTTGCCTTCCTTCTGCTTGTCCAGAAGTTTGCGCTTACGGGAAATATCACCGCCATAGCATTTAGCGGTCACGTCTTTGCGCATCGCAGATAAAGTTTCACGCGCCACGATCTTGCCGCCGATGGTGGCTTGGATCGGGATTTGGAACATATGACGCGGGATCAAATCTTTTAGCTTTTCACACATCACACGGCCGCGCTGTTCGGCACGCCCACGGTGCACCACCATGGCCAGCGCATCCACCGGCTCAGCATTCACCAAAATGCCCATGCGCACGAGGTCGCCTTTTTCATAACCGATCATTTTATAATCGAAGCTCGCATAGCCACGGCTCACCGATTTCAGACGATCATAAAAATCAAACACCACTTCATTCAGCGGCAGATCATAAATCAACATGGCACGGTTGCCAGCATAGGTCAGTTGCTTCTGGCGGCCACGGCGATCTTCGCACAATTTCAAAATCGAACCGAGATATTCATCGGGCACCAGAATGGTGGCTTCAATCCAAGGCTCTTCAATTGTTTCAATCAACATCACGTCAGGCAAATCAACCGGATTATGCAACTGCATCTTTGTGCCGTCGCGCATGTTGATGTTGTAAATAACTGATGGTGCCGTGGTGATTATATCCACGTTGAATTCGCGCTCAATCCGCTCGCGGGTAATTTCCAAATGAAGCAGACCCAAAAATCCGCAACGGAAACCAAAGCCCAAAGCAGCTGATGTTTCCATTTCAAACGAGAATGACGCATCATTCAAACGCAGCTTGCCCATGGCATCGCGCAAGTCTTCAAACTTCGCAGCATCAACAGGGAAGAAACCTGCGAACACAACTGATTGCGCTTCTTTAAAATCTGGAAGCGCTTCAGCGCATGGGTTCTTTTCGTCGGTGACGGTATCACCCACGCGCGTATCCGCCACTTCTTTAATGGCCGCTGTGAAGAAACCAATCTCGCCCGGCCCTAAGCTGGCCACAACTTCTTTCTTGGGGCGCGATACGCCAACACGGTCGATCAAATACGACCCACCGGTGCCCATCATTTTAACACGCATGCCTTTGCGCAACTCGCCGTCAATGATGCGCAGCAAAACCACCACGCCCAAATATGTGTCGTACCAGCTATCTACCAACAGCGCTTTCAGCGGCTTGGTGCGATCACCCTTAGGTGCGGGCAACCTTGTGACAATGGCTTCCAAAACGTCAGGCACGCCTAAGCCAGTCTTAGCTGAAATCATCACAGCTTGCGAAGCATCAATGCCGATCACATCTTCAATTTGTTGTTGAATGCGCTCTGGCTCTGCCGCTGGCAAATCCACTTTGTTGAGCACCGGAATAATTTCGTGATTGTTGTTGATCGCCTGATACACATTGGCCAGTGTTTGCGCTTCCACACCCTGTGAAGCATCCACCACAAGAAGCGAGCCTTCGCAAGCGGCAAGTGAGCGCGACACTTCATAGGCAAAATCCACATGG
>CAXTKH010000041.1:0-29746 GCA_964244815.1 uncultured Aestuariivirga sp.
GATTTGGTCAGAAGATCACTTGGAGCGCATTTGCGCCGCCTTTGGTGTTCGTTGCAATGTTGCTCGCCGTGGGAGTTCTGAACTCTAACTATCTTGGGCCACTGGGTGTTTCCATCGCAACTGCAACGGCAGCTCCAATTATGTTTTTGGCGCTGGGCCAAGCCATGGTTTTGAACATCGGTTCGATTGATTTGTCGAATGCAGCAATTGCACTACTTGGCGCGCTTGTCATGTCCCTTGCCCTACCGCCCATGGGCCTCAGTGCCTATGTCGCAATCCTGTTGCTGGTCACCGCCATTGGTGCGATCAATGGCGCAGTGATTGGTTATGCCCAGGTGCCGTCTTTCGCGCTCACACTGGGAACACTTGCCATTCTGCAGACCGCTGCACTCATCGTAAGCGGTGCTGATACGATTTATGTATCTGAGAACCGCGAATTGATTTCGACGCTATATGAAAAGCAAATTCTCAATGCACCGTTGACTTTCTGGATCGGCATTCTCTTTGCAGTCATCACGTGGGTCGTGTTGCGTTACACAGTTTTGGGCCAGAACATGACCGCCATGGGTAAGAACGAATTGGCCGCAACCATGTCGGCTGTGCCCACCCGGAGAATTCGCATCATCACCTATGCACTTTCAGGTTTCATGGGCGGCCTTGCTGGCCTCAGCATTGTAGCGCAAGCGGGCTCTGCATCAGCCAGTGGCCTTGGCAGCGATCTATTACTACCCGGCATCGCAGCAGCGCTGATCGGTGGTACGTCAATATCAGGTGGGCAAACCAACCCGCTGAACGTCATCTTCGGCGGCCTCACAGTCGCCTTCGTGCCCATCGCGATTCAAGCCATGGGCCTCGGTGCCCAAGCGCAAAGCTTGGTCTACGGCATATTCATCATTCTCGTGGTAGCGCTCACGACCGTGCGGTCGCGGGAAGCTGTGATAAAGTAGCTGGCACAGCCGCTGAGTCTGATGTTCAAGCAAAGCCCGCGAGATTGCTCACGAAACGGCAGTTGCGGTTGCCAAAGGAAATGATCCTGTTGCCAGCAAGCGGAGTTATCGCGAAGCTCCGAGTGTAACGCAACTTTTAGAGCGCTACTTATCAACGACCTACGTCACACCGTTGGCACCTATGCTGCGCAGGCTGGCGTGTCGGGATTCATTGTTCGAGATTTATTGCGGCACGCCAATATATCGACAACAGGACGCTACACAAACTTTGATGCTAGTCCAGTTCGTGAAATTGCAGATATTGTAGGGAAGCGCATCTTGAAAACTCGAAATACGGCGATGAACATCAACCTGATGTCGGCCATGGATGGAAGGGAGTTTCAAACTTTAATCGCTATTGGCGGACGCGTGAGTTCTACAATCAGATCCAGTTAAAAATGGGAGGACTACCGTATCGCGACCAATCCAAATTGCGCGATTCAAAAGAATGAAAAAACTATATGATGACAAATATAAGTGTTTCGATTTTGTGAGTTACTAAAGTAATGTTCAATGGACTCGAGTCATTTCCAAAACCGATTTATAAAAAATGAATCTCAAATTCGATGTTTACATAATGAGAATCTTTGCCATTGCGCTTCGATTGTTACTTGACAATATTCTACACTTGCGCGCAGATGCGGCACGGACGGTCGGGGTATTCACTTAGGGGTACAAAATGACTTGGCAAAAAAGCTCGTTCTAGTTTTATCAATTTTATTTCTAGAGTCTTGGTTGTGAATCTTTCATCGCTCAAGAATCGTTAAAAATTGTTGTTCGCTTCTGACGCTAATAATTTTCGCATTCATTTGTGAAGACGTATTTTTCTGCGTTTGCCATTCACTGCGGAAATCTTTCTCGGAATTTTACTGTCTGTCATCAGTTTGAATGATGCCAGGGCTCACTTAATGCGTCTAAGAAATAGAAAACTTCGCGGAGGCTTCAATGAATACTGTGGCAACTCGGACTTTCATTTTTAATTCAGTGGTTATTATAATATTGGCTTTGACAGTCAGCATTTTTCGCGTGCAGCCAGCGCGTTCGGCGGTAAGCGTCGGCACCAGTACCTGTGTGAAAGCTGACATCGTTGCATTCGAGCAGGCTTATTTGCTCAATCGTTTTTCCGCATTCGTACCAGCTGGCATGATGTATGCGCTTCGCCGCGATGTTGTTTCACAAGATGGCAGCGCCGACCTAAAACCTGGGAAAGTTCAATTGCGGCCAAACAAGCGGCCTCGGCCTCTCGTTTTGCGTGTGAATGAAGGCGATTGCCTTGAAGTAACTTTCACCAATCTATTGGCTCCCGCCTTATCGGAAGAGGGCGGGATTCCGCTTCAAAATGGAAAGCGCCTGCCAAATCACGCGCAGGCGATGCTTGGTGAACAGGTTAAAGACGGTGTAGGTCCTACCCAAATGATCGAGAATGATGCACCGCGAACGCGTGCTGCATCATTTCATATTACGGGTCTTGAGATTATGCCGATTTTGGAGGAACAGTGCCCGCTAAATGTTGCATGTGGAGGCGATGGTTCAAATGTTGGCTTGAAAAAACAACAAGGCGTCAGCTTCAACACTGCAACTAGTTTGGAAACTAGAGGTAAATTCAACATCGGCTCGCTCGCAATGCCTGGCCAAACCGTCGTCACCCGTTGGCGGGCGGCGAAAGATGGCGCATATTTTGCTTATTCAATGGGAGCACCTGTTGGCGGTGAAGGCGATGGTGGCCAGATCGGGCTTGGCCTTTTTGGTTCCGTCAATGTAGAGCCGTTAAACTCTGAATGGTTTCGCTCTCAAGTTACAAACGGTGAACTCAACAATGTTGCGGGCACAGTAGTTGGTGGCAAACACAAATACATGAACATCGATTACAGAAAGAAGATTGGCGATGTGCCACTTCTTGGCATTCTGGACGCTGAGAAAAACATAATTCATTCTGATCTCAACGCCATTATTGTTCCGCCGCCACTCGCTTCTGATCACCCATCATGCAAAAAACAAGCATACGGAGCTCGCTGCGGAAAATCATTTCGCGAATTCACAGTCATTTTTCACGATGAAGTTCATGCGCAACAAGCTTTTCCTGAACTTGAGGATGAAAACAATCCACTGCATCTGATCAAAGATGGCATGGGCATCAACTACGGTGTAAGTAGTATGGGATCATTGCTGATGTCGACACCAAAACTTGGAAAGAATGTTGGCGTTGCAAAAAATTGCCCTGAATGCCGTGCAGAAGAATTTTTTCTGAGTTCATGGGCCAATGGCGATCCGGCGCTAATTCTCAAGTACAATAATGCTGGCAAGCCGATCGGCGCCCTATACCCAGATGACCCATCAAATGTTCACCATTCTTATCTCGGTGACAATGTGCGCTTCCGTAATCTTCATGCGGGTCCGAAAGAAACACATGTCTTTCACTTACACGCGCATCAATGGGTGAACGATTCGAAAGACCCCAATTCATCTTACCTGGATTCACAGACTATCTCGCCCGGTGCCACATTCAGCTATGACATCGAATTTGGTGGTTCGGGAAATCGTAATTATACGCCGGGCGATTCCATTTTTCACTGCCATCTCTATCCTCATTTTGCTCAAGGCATGTGGGAACTTTGGCGCACGCATGATGCGTTCACCGATGGCAAGATTGGATATTTTGATCAAGCTAAAGCCATCAGTGCAAGCAATGATCCAACATCGATGAATCTTCCAGACGCCGAAATTGCTACTGGTACCGAAACGCCAGCTTTGGTACCTTTGCCTGGTGCAGCGCTCGCACCAATGCCTTCATTGGCATTCCGCGGTTATCCCTATTACATTCCGGGTCAAAAGGGCCATCGGCCACCACAACCTGTTCTCGATTTTGATGTCGATGCGCCATGGGACGTCTTTACCAAGCCTGATGCCGCGAAAGTTGTTGATGGCGGTCTGCCGCGCCATGTTGTGACATCGGGATCTCTGGATGGTAATTCTGATAAAGCGTTGAAAAATGCTCTGCTGACAGGTGGTGATGTTGCGCAGGTCATCGCCCAACGTGTTGCAAAGCAAGACCCACGTGCACTGAGCACATTGGCAGGCGAGTGGGATCAACTCAAAATTGACATTCTACCAGTGGAGGGAACCGAAAGCGAAAAGACTGCCATGAAGTATCATGAAGGCACACTGACTGCGCTTGGCCTTCAACCAATAACTCCGAATGCATTGCCCCATGCAGAGTTTTGGACTCCTAAAGCTTACAAGACTGATGTAGAGGCAAGTCTTACTGGGGTGCTCGCAAGTTCAGAGGCACCTTATTTCTTCGTAAACGGAAGGCCCCGCGCTCAGGGTGCGCCCTATGCTAACCCTTGCCCTGTCGATACACCTGAGCGGCTTTATCGTGCTGCATTCATCCAGACGGAACTTACTTATAACAAGCACGGCTGGTTTGATCCGCAGGGACGCATCATCATTCTGGAAAACGATATCAAAGACATCATTGATGCTGATAAGCGCACGCACTTACCGTCACCGCTGTTTTTTAGAGCGAACTCCGGAGAGTGCATTAATTTCAAATCGACGAATCTTGTGCCTGCGGCATTGAATGTCGATGATTTCCAAATCTATACTCCAACAGACACAATTGGCCAACACATTCATCTGGTTAAGTTCGATGTTACGTCTTCAGACGGATCGGGGAATGGGTTTAATTACGAGGATGCAACTTACTCTCCGCAAGAAGTGCGTGACAGAATCTTTGCATATAATCGCACGCCGCATACAACAGGCCCAGCAAAACTTTTTCCAAAAACACATCCGCTGTTCATGCCCGGTGGTGACATTTTTGAAGCAAGCAAAATAAATCCTGCGCGTTATGGCGATCTTCTGAAGCGCGGTACCTGCCCTCCACAAGGTCAATTGCAAAGCGATACGAATTACGAAGAGATGTTGCGCCTTGAACATCCGATGTGTGGTGCGCAACGCACAACGCAGCGTTGGTGGGCTGATCCAGTTCTCAACACTGTTAACGGCAAAGACAATACATTGCGCACCGTGTTCACGCATGATCACATGGGGCCAAGTTCGCACCAACAACACGGACTGTATGCAGGCTTGGTGATCGAACCAGCCAACTCTGTCTGGACCCAAGTTGGTGCCAAAGTGACAGCTGCTGATATCGTAGCGGCTGCAGATTTTGCTCAATCACCAAACCTCAGTTGCAACACCGTGACGCCTCAGAATAAATCAGTTTGTGAAAAACTGATTGGTGGTTCTAATCTCAGCAAACCAACTGCGGCCAGCTTAAGAAAAGGGCAAGGTTCTGTGCTTGGAGTTTTGGAACCTCGCGAACCATTGATTCTTCGCAATGACGGCGGCCCAACAAATACAATGGCCAATATTTTAGCGCCCCCTTGCATTGGCAACAGCGATGCCGACGACGCTCTGCAACCCTTGTCTGGTAGAAACGACACGTCCCATACGTCAACGACATGCTCGGACGATAAAATGACCTTTGCCACAAGACGAGAATTTGACTTAGCGATTGCGGACTTTGGCATTTCCTACAATACCGCTCTCGAACCCATAAACCCAGAACCCTTTGGAGACAGCGGGTTCAGAGACAAGACAGAGATGCGCTTTGGTCATCGCCATGTGCCTTTGACAATTTCAAAGCCATTAGCAATTTCATCAGAAGATCCTGGCACCCAGTTCTTCAATTATCGTCAAGAACCTCTGGCACTGCGCATCAGCGAGGCCAGCAGTGATGATGTTTTAGGCGGCTGGAACTACAAACAAAATTCCAAACGCGCGATTTTGACAAAGCCTTGCATGATTGGCGATCAAGATTGTTTGGGCGATACAGCAAACGGCTTCAGCACAGCAGTGCATGCCAAGCGCGATGAAGAATTGGCGACCAAGCCGCTCGCTGCAGTAGTCATGCCCAACACCCGCACATTGCTGGCGGGCACGGCAGCTGGTTTAAAAATTAACAGTGTGTTGGCACGCGTTGAGCAATGGCGCCGTGATTTTAATTGCGCACTTTATTCAAAGGAAACATTACCCGCATTCGGCGGATGTCGCAGAGACATCCTTCGCAACGAGCCTTGGCGGCAGTTTGGTGACCCTGCCACACCGATATTGCCTGCTTATGAAGGTGAGCGCGTGCAGATAAGACTCATTCAAGGTGCGCAGGAAGCACAACATGTTTTCACAATGAACGGTGTTCGTTGGAACAGACAGCCTGGCACTGGCGATGCGGTCGGCGACAACAATTCGGGTTTTGTGAATGCGCAACCCATCGGCATTTCCGAGCATTTCGAATTTGACGTGATGACAAATCCAAACAAGCAGCAACTCTCAGACTATCTCTATTTTGGTTCTTCGACGGACCAGTTATGGGACGGCCTGTGGGGTATCATGCGGGTATTTAGAAATCAGCCCACATCTGATCCTTTGCGAACAAGCAGTGATGCTGCGCTCACAATTACGCCACATGAATTTCTTGAGCCTTTGCCTGCGCCTGCGGCATCGGTAATTAGAGAAGTCGATATTGGAGGAGCATTGGATAATCCATGCGTGAGGATAAAAGATACTCCCTCACAAGACAATGCTGCACGGCGATATTTTGAAGTGAGCGCCGTTCGCGTCTGCGATCTAACAAATAGTTGCGATAACGCAGATGTTAAAGGCATCCAATATAACCAGCGCATAAATATCGAAGACGAAAATGCGGTCGCCTATGTTTTAGAGGGCCGCTCAAAAACTTGCTTCTTGCGTGATGGTCCCGAACTTTGTGATGAGTTGGACGACGCTTGGCAAAGCTCATCTAACTCGGACACTATGACTAAGCTTCGCACCGAATTTGCAAATGGTCGAAAGCTGGAGCCACTTGTCCTGCGCGCGTCGGCTGGTCAATGCATAAAGGTCAATCTTAGAAACCTATTGCCGCCAATGTTGAAAGATGGCCCTAATTTTTCAGGAACTACCTCAACTGAAGAAATCGTAGAAGCAGGAGCCTCATACAATTTTTATCCGATGGTAACTGATGGCTTCAATGTTAACCAATTCCGAATGTCATCATCTGTTGGCATTTCTCCCACAAAAATAGCTCAGATGGTTTCGAAAAGCGATGGGAGCAATGTTGGTTTAAATAGCACAGTTGAGAATAGGCCTCAAGATAGCTATCCTGCTGAAGACCCTTTCTCTGCTGCACCGGGTCCCATTAACCGTCAGGGTAGTCTTGTTCCACCCTGTATTGGTAATGCGTCGATTGATGGAATTGGAAGTACGCGCTGTAAGATAAGTTATACTTGGAGTGCTACGGATTTTACTGGTGTTGGCACTAAATTCAATCAACCCGTCGAATATGGTGCTGTTGCTTTGCGCAGTTTTGGCGATAGCTTGAAACAAGCAGGCCATGGATTAATTGGCGCTCTGATTATTGGGCCTGAAAATTCGGTCGTTTGCGATAAATTAAGACAAAGCAATATTCCTGCCGTGACCGAAGGCCCCAGCGTTGAAATCTGCGGAGAAAACGGTCTGCGTTATTGGGATCACGTTCTACTCATCCAAGACGGAATTTTTGCAACACATGGCGGACTGCCCGCTGGCAATTTGTCAGGCGCCGAAGAGCCTGATGATTACGGCGTTAAAGGTATCAATTACAAAACAGAGCCGCTTTGGGGAAGAATGGGGGATGACCCCAGCATTGAGTTCTCAGACCGCAACAAAATGGATCAGGCGAATATGCTGAGTTCGGATGAAATTACACACAATGGCAAAGTGGCCTGTGTGGCAGGGATATCACCTCTCAATTCATTGCCTTATCCATGTGACCCTGAAACGCCAGTGATTTCCGCCGAACCTGGTGACACAGTGCGACTACACTTTGTTCATGCTGGCGGTCACACGCGTCAACAGGGTTTGGCCGTGAGCGGGCACAGCTGGAATCCATACCCTTGGACAAATGGTTCGCGAAAGTTTGACGCGGGCAGAGGTTCCAGCATTCGCCAAGGTGTTTACAATGGTTTTGGTCCAATGATGGGGATTACCGTTGAACTGAAAGCAGGTGGCCAAGACAAGGCTGAACTTGACTATCTCATCCGCAGCCAATCGAGTTTCATTTTTGATGGCGGCGTGTGGGCAATCTTGCGCGTTCGCAAACCAGTAAACTAGGAGCAGGGAAAATGGCACTTATACCAATTCTTTCACTCAATAGTTTTGTTGGCGCCACGCCGTTACGCTGGGATGCATGTAACAGCGGTGCGGTAGCTGACGGTACCCATGTTAGAACGACACCTTCGCGTCTTGGGATGTATAGCGTCAATGGTGGGTTCATTCGCATCAATGAAACAAGCACTGCCATTAAAACAAAAATCAATCGTCAATCAATTGATGTAAATTTCGCCAATCTTGAATGTGGTATTTCGTCAGTTTATCCATCGCCTATTAAACAGCATGATGAAATGCCAATCAAAATTTCATTTGATCGCCCAGTCTCGGCAGTTGGCGCACATCTCGCCATCATTGGACAACCGCAAATTTATGACGGCCGGAGGTTAAACGCGATACTTTGGGCAACGTTGCAAAGCGACAACGGCGACATCGATAAAGCACATGCTGTCTGGGGCGAAGGTTTTTCCGCCAATTCCAGTTCCCCCTTGCCTATGCCTCAGCCGCCCTTTGTTGGAGCCCAAGCGCCTGCTGGAGAGCTTATTGAACACATTTCGTTTGATGCATCGATTGTAGCTGCGTTTGACTATTTGGCGATTTCTACTCTTTATTGGAGAGCTTAACGCAATGACATTGCGCAATAACAATTGCTTTATTTTTGCGACAGGCTTCTGGCTGAGTGCAGCAATGTGCAATATTGGTGTTGCTGGAGAAGCAAAACTGCAACAGGGCCAGAGTCAAGATGGCGGTGTTAATGTGGCGTGGACATTTACCCAAACACCAGATGCTGCCGAAAGTGGTTTGGGGATTGTTGATGTTAAGATTTCCGACATTGTGTCGAAGGTTGCACTCAACTACAGCGACGGTCGCATCATGGGGTGGCTTCAAAAAGATCGTGGCGCATTATCTGATCAAGAAAAAACTTGTGCAGAAAGCGTCTCGACTTTGTCTAGTCAAGGCGTTGGACAAAAAGCGGATATTGATATCAACGAATATCGCCTCGTCACGCTGAATAGTGATGGCACAATTGCTTTTATCAACCCATTTGTTGGCATCAGCAATGCAAAACTCGAGTCGATCATTGATCTCAAAGCCAAACCAATTGATTGGCTGCATGTTAAAAGTCGAATGGAAATGTGGGTGTTGCTCGCAGAGCCGCCGCGGCTTGTTTCAATCAATTTAAATTCAAGAAAAATATCGAATGATATTCCGTTGCCGGAAAACGCCGCTGGCCAAGCGATGTCATTTGATCCGCAAAGCCAAAAGATCTACGTCGCGATGCCAAGCATGAAAAAACTTGGCGTTGTGGATATTACTGCCGCCTCACCAACTTTACAGCTAACCGAGAACGCGAACATAAGTTCTGTGATCATCACGGAGGGTTCTGCACCACGTCAGCAACAAGTGTTGTTGGTCCATTCGGACAAACATCTTTCGTGGTTGGGAAATTCCGAAAAAATCGGCACTTTCGACGCCCCCCCAATAGCTGCAATCTATAGCAAGGCTGCTAGTTCAGTCATCCTCGCTTTGCGCAACGGCAAACTTGTGTCGTTTTTACAAAACGGCGAAAGCCGTGAAATTAAGCTCTCGCACTCCATAGCTGCGATGCAACTATTTGATGATGGCAGACGCGCGTTTGTTGTGGGGCACGGTTATGCGAGCGTTGTAGATTTGGCGACCAAGTCTGTCACGATTACTGCGAGTACTCCAATTGATGCTGACCACATCATTTTTACGCGCAATTTTGCCTATGCGCTTGGCGCAGTGTCGGGTCATGCTGCCATGTTTGCAATTGATGATCTCAAGCGCGGTCGCAATCAGGCGCTTGATGTAATGATTAGTTCTGCTGCTGCAGCCGTAAATGCTGAAAATGGTACGCGCGCAGGTCGGGCCGTTGCATCACCTGAAGGTACCGGCGTATTGGTGGCCAGTGCTCAAGATGGCATGATCTATCAATACAGTGAAGGCATGATGGCGCCTGTTGGTAGTTTTTCAAACTATAGGCGGGCTGCACTTGGACTTGCCATTGTTGATTACTCCTTGCAGAACATTGAGCCCGGTCATTACCGTACAACTGTGCGCTTTACCAATAGCGGGAAATATAAACTGCTGCTCGGTGGCATCGGCCCACGCTTTTCAAGTTGTGCCAGTATCGTCGTACAAGCCAATCCAAAACTTGCAGAACAGCCGCCAGCAAGTTTTCATGCTCAGTTAATATCTTCAGCGGCAGTTAAAGGCACAGATTCCAAGGTACAAAAAATTCGCGTCCACATTGTTGAACAATCGCCGGATGGTAAAAAAATCAAAATGGTCGGACTGAGCGACCTTACTCTTTTGGTGTTTGATAAACAATCAGGATGGCAACGCCGTAGCGCTTTTCATGAAGTTGAAAAAGGTGATTATGAAGCTACTTTCAATGTACCACGATCAGCACGGTATGAGTTGTTGACATCAAGCTCGATTGCAAACCTTTCTTTTGTTGAGGGTCGTCTGGGCGAAGTGCCGTTGGGGGTTGAACCATGAGGAAGATGCTTACAGCTCTCGCCTATGTGGTGCCAATTTGTATATACTCGGGCGTCGCGCTTTCAACTTCCTGGCTAACGCCTGGGCCTATCGTACCTCAGAGTGAACTTATTGATCAGGATGGCAAGAGTTGGCAGCTCAAAAATCTTGTTGCGAACCGCCCTGTTCTGCTCAGCTTCTTCTTTACCAGTTGCACAACTGTCTGCCCCACACAAACTCTAAAAATGAGTTTAGTGAGCGATGAAATCAAGAAAAGACAGTTCAGTGAGGCGAAAAAACCTTTGCTACTTTCCATATCACTGGATCCTTTGAGTGACACTCCTGAAACAGTTAAAAAATACATTGATAAATTTTCTGTGGCAGTTGACGAAAAAAATAACTGGCTGATGTTAACGGGCACTTTCGAAACCCTTCGTCCAGTCTGGCGCATTTTTGAACAGCCTGATGGCGATGCTGCTGAGCACTCTGCCATTATGTGGGTTGGCCAGCCTATGAATGCACGTTGGACCCGGGTTGGAACTGACAGCACAGTTGCCGAAATCACGGCGCTCTTGGAAGAAGATGCACCATGATTGCTATTCTACCATTTTCGCTGTTTGGATATTTTTCGTTCATTATGTTTTGCTGCGATATTTCGCTTGCTGAATCAAATGGGCGATCTTTGTTCCACGGGTTTATTCCTTTTTCTGCTGGAAATCATGTCACAAATATAGGCCTGCCTGAATCATTTTCAGCATGCTCAAACTGTCACGGGAAGTCTGGGACCGGAGGAACAGAAGGCGGGGTGATTGCTCCCTCAATTCAATGGCCAGTTCTGATTCATGAACGCAACTCAAAGCCAGGTTATTCAAACAAAGCAGCCGTGCTATTGGCCGTTACAAAAGGTGTAGGCAGCAACGGAAGCGCACTTTCACCCTCGATGCCGCGTTACAATTTGACTGAGTCTGAAAGTGAAGCGCTATTTGAATACCTAAAATACGTAGGCACAGACTCTGACTTGCCACCAGGTGTATCGCCTACCACAATTAAATTGGGTGTCGTTTTACCATTGTCTGGCCCATCTGCTCCATCAGGTAAGGCTGCGCTTCGGGGGATTAAAAGCGAAATTGAAAGACTAAATGGAAACGGCGGGATATTTGGCAGGTACATCATTCTTCTGGCACAAGATGGCGCAGAAAACCCTTCTCGTGCAGTTGAAATTCTTTTGCAAAAAGACATCTATGTTCTTTTGGGAAGTGTTTGGGATACTAAAAAATATGATATCGAAAAGCAGCTTACGAAACATCACGTGAACAGTGTTGCGAGCCTGGTTTTTCATTCCAGTGATCTGGAAATTGGAAGCCTACATTCAGACCTTCTTCCTTCAAGAATCGAACAAAGTAAGATGCTGGAAGCTGCACTAGGTGATTGCGATGCTACCGAAGCGCGTTGGACCTTAGTAGAACCCGTTACCGAGCCCAGCCCATACGAAGGAATTAAATATTTTACTGACGCCGAAGATTTGGCCATGGCGCTTGCCTCTGCCCCTGCCCCTGCCAAGGGATGTATTGCCTACGATGTTCAAAACTTACGTCGTGTTGAATCTTTGGTCCCACCAGCTTGGAAACACATCATCGTTCTGCCTTTTCCAAGTTCACTGTTGAAGCTGCAGTCAGACGAAATCTGGCAAAGCCTTGGACAAGTTTCGGCGCGGATTACCATTGAACTCTTGGCAAAAGCTGGAGCACATTTGCACGAAGCATCGCTCGCTGAGGAACTGTCCAAACTTGAAGGTTTTGAACCTCTGCCAGGATCACCCGTCAATTACACGAAGCAAAGGCGTCACGCTTGGAATCCTGAGCTTGTCATACTCAATGGCAATCAGATGTCACCCGTTCAACCACAATCTTTTGTAGAGCAACCATAATAGGAGGTTCAAATGTGCCACGTTGGAAAACGGAAAACAGCGTCTCTCGCCGTGAGTTTGTTAACATCAATGCATCTATTGAGCGAAACGGCAACGTCGCAAACAATGGCACCGTCTTTTTCGGTAATTGGTAATATTGAAAGTTTTACTTTGGACACCCCAGCAAATCCAATGTCTGGCGCCAAGATAACTGTGAGTAATATTCCAATTGATTTGCCAACCAACCTGCTCATCACCATGCCGGGTAAATACATGACTGCTCACGACATATTTTTAGACGGCACCGCGACACCGAAAGTGAATTCTGGCCTTGCAATAAATGATCCTCACCTGCCTACTCAACCATTTGTTCCATTTGAGGCGGAGATCATTGGAAATATTGTTGGTACGCGCTATGTCGCAAGCGTCGCTCACATTTCCCAGGGTGCGCTCCATACAGGTGCCGGGTTTATCCAAAACATTAATGTTTTGACTGGCGAAATG
Source organism: uncultured Aestuariivirga sp. (assembly GCA_964244815.1). Classification (GTDB taxonomy): domain Bacteria; phylum Pseudomonadota; class Alphaproteobacteria; order Rhizobiales; family Aestuariivirgaceae; genus Aestuariivirga. Next base: position 13,048 of record CAXTKH010000041.1, read on the forward strand.
CTAATTGGCGCACTTGGCGCAACAGGTGGCGCACGTGTGCGCTTGAACGATCCGCAGGGTGTTTATGGTCTGATGAACGGTGACGCCGGCAAAGCTGGTATTCCATTGGATGCACGTTTCGAGTTGGATCCTGATAATTCGCCTATTCATGCTAGCACCGGTTTTCCGGTTTGCATTCCTCGCTCCGCGGCCGATCCTTTGTGCCCAGCAAGCAATCGACCGGTTGCTACACTGCCGGGTGGCGTCACGAAATTTCGTTATACCTGTGCATTAAATCCAGCTGCTGCACCTGCTGTGGCAAACGCCCCCGTACATATATGCGATCCAGCTTTGCCAGCGCCGCTACAAGTTGGTGACTATGTAACATATTCGGGTGTGCTTACGGACGACAAAGCAGGGGGCTTTATAATAGCTGCTTATGGCTTAAACGCAGAGCTGGGCATTTATACTTCTCCAAACACAGAGCCGGTATACGTCTATGTTGAAGAAGCTCTGCAGGGTACTTTGGGAGCACCATTTCCCGGCATTCCACAAGAAGCTACGACGCGGTTTAGAATTGTGGGCTTTACGACCGACCCGCAGCGGCACGTCGAAATCAAATTGGTCGATTCGGACCGAACTGACACTGCAGGCGCGTTACGCGGATTTTCGATTAGCGGGCCAGCGGGCCTTACGCCAGAAAATCTCGCGCCGCTTGGTCGTTTCAGATTTACCTGGCCGTCGAAAGCCAGTGCGCGCGCCGTGCGCAGAGATGTACTGGCAGAAGTGATCGGCAGTCCTCATGCCAAGACTGGACCTAAAAACAAACTGACTTCAGGCTCATATATGGCGCCGATGGGGGAATACATTTATCCTGAAGTTTTCAGTTTTGGAGTACCGGGTTATCCTGCTCCTGTCCCAACCGAGAACTTCTGCTTTCTTTTGACAGCTGGAGGAAGATTCCCAACGGAAAAAACTGGCACTGTTGCAGTAACTTCACCAGTACCATTCCCTGCGTCGGGAAATGCGCTCTCGCAACTCATTGGATTAGGGCCGGCGCGCGCTTGTGACGGACAATAGTTACACGCGAAGATGTTGACCGAGCTCACACCGTAAGATGCGATCGCACGGCATCTTTCTGCATTGCTTGTTTGTTGCCTGCCAGAATTGTTTAACCACGATGGCAATCTTACGTTGGTCACAAGAGGCTGTGGTTGAATGAGGACTCGTCAGTTGTCATTGAACATCAAATGGCATCAGGAAATCGTTGTGATTTTACTTTGACCAAAATAGTTTAAGGAGCTCGTAAACTTTTGGTTTGTGAAGTCAAAGGCCAATGGCACTCTGAGCTTTTTACAGCGGCGAAAACGCAATTGAACGAGCGTTATGCAATTCATCCAGAAGCTTCGCTTCAAGGTGTCTATCTGATACTTTGGTTCGGCAAAGAAGAAAAGGTGGCAGGTTTGGTAAACACTGAGTTTGGAGGTGCGACCGAACTTCAAAGGGCCGTGATAGCCTCTTTGCAGTTAGACATCTTGGGAATGATTGACGTCTTTGTTTTGGATGTTTCTCAGAAACCTAGCAACAAGGCTTTGTCAAAAAACTAGCACCTCAGGTCGTCAGCTTACGCGTGAATTAGTATTTCGCCTTGCTGCCTGCCTTGTCGAGTTATCAAATCGACCATTCATTTTCTTTATCCACAAGATATTTTCATACTCAAAATCTGCACGGCAATTCCTGTTCTGCCGTGCCCCAGCTGTGTCCCAGTGCACGGTTGCTGCAGTCACCAAAAGGAAAGCCCTCGAAATAGGGTTGCGATTTCACGGGCTTGTTGGTTGCGGGGGCCAGATTTTATGATCACAGCCAAGGCTACCGCGATTTCCAACCCTTCTATGCGCGCGTAGGTGATAAGTGGAACTTGATCGACTATTCCAAGAATGCTGATGGTTAGGTCACAAGCATTCAAGTTGTTCGAAAGTTGAACGATGACGCGCGCTTGCTGAGCATTGCCCGCGAACTCGAAAAATTGATTTCGATACCGATAGATTATGAGGCACGGGTGCTTTGTCAGTTTGGAGAGGTCCGAATTTAGGTCAAAATACTTTTACAACTCTGCGAAAAGTTCAGAGATTGCTCCATGACTGAAATATTATCTTTACATTTTCACGTTCTTAAAATAACATAAAGGATAGGAAAACTTATTTCCTCAGCCGGACGTAAGCGCCAAATGTGCCGCACCGTCAAATTTGGCGAGATATAAAGACCGACAGCATGGTCGGTTGCAGTTCAAACAGAACGCTCCCTTTAATCTTTGAAATCTTGATAGGCTTTTTGGCACTGTGCTAAAACTGCATGGCAATTGATTCAATTCACAGGGAGATTTTCACTACAATCAAAAATGGCAATGGAGGAAACTATGTCAATAAATCGTCGTGAGTTGCTTTGTGCAGCTGCTGCTGCAACGGCTTTTACTCAGATCCCAAAAGCATTTGCTGCGGACGGGCCAATCGTAATTTCATCGATTTACGATCTATCTGGTGGTCTTGATGTTTATGGCAAGCCTATTGGCGATGTCATGAAATTCGCTGTGGACGCGCAAAATGCAAAAGGTGGCGTTTTGGGTCGTCAGATTGAATTGAAGTCCTATGATGCCCAATCGAACATGCAGCTCTATGCTCAGTTTGCAAAGCAAACAGCTTTGTCTGACAAACCAGCTGCCGTGTTCGCTGGCATTACATCTTCGTCGCGCGAAGTGGTTCGTCCGATCTTGAAGCAGCTCAACACGCTGTATTTCTATACGACTCAATACGAGGGCGGCGTTTGCGATCGCAATCATTTTGCCACCGGGGTTACGCCGGCGCAAACCGTACAGAAGCTCGTGCCGCATGCGATGAAAAAATATGGCAAAAAAGTCTGTATTGTTGCTGCCGACTATAACTACGGGCAAATTACATCTGCATGGGTCAAGAAATATGCAAAGGAAAATGGTGGCGAAGTTCTGAACATCGAATTCTTCCCACTCGACGTCACAGACTTCGCGGCCTCCATTGCGAAAATTCAGGCCGCAAAGCCTGATTTCCTGTGGTCCGCACTGGTGGGCGGGGCGCATATCTCGTTCTATCGTCAATGGAAGGCGGCTGGAATGTTCGACAAGATACCGCTGGCATCAACTACGTTTGCCGGCGGCAATGAGCAGATCGTACTGACGCCAGAAGAGTCAAACGGAATCCTCGTTTGTCAGAACTACTTGCAGGAACTTCCAGGTGATGTGAACGCGAAATTTGTTGCCGACTTCCACAAGCAGTTTGGTGCCGACTACCCCTACATCACTGAACTTTCCATGGGCGCATACCAAGCCTTCCAACTCTGGGTGGCGGCAGTTGAAAAAGCTGGAACTATCGACCGTATGCCAGTCATCGAGGCATTGGAAACTGGCATTTCCATTGATGCTCCAAGTGGCAAGGTCACTGTTGATCCTGGTACTCACCATGTTATCGTCGATGTACATATCGCTGAGGTTAAGGATCACAAGCTCAACCTCATTGAAGAGTTCAAGCAACAGGCACCTGCAGACACGGCTGCATTTTGTGATTTGATCAAGAACCCAGACGACAACCAACAATACGTCATACCTTTCTAAGGACTGCCTCTGAATGGATTTTGCTTTGATCACATTGATCGAAATCCTCGGATCCATCTCCATTCTGATCATTTTGAGTATCGGATTGGCGGTGGTCTTCGGGATGATGAAGGTCATCAATATGGCCCATGGCGAGTTTCTCATGCTAGGCGGCTATTCAACGATTTTTGGTACGAATTACCTTGGCCTAAATATTTGGTTTTCGATTCTGGTTCTCGCTCCAATCTCAGTCGGAGCTGTTGGCCTGCTTCTCGAATGGCTGGTCGTGCGTCATCTCTATGGTCGCATGATCGATACGATGCTTGCGACATGGGGTTTGAGCCTTACGATCATTGGTTTGATGACAATGCTGGTCGGCACGACAACAATGGGTATTTCAACTCCACTGCCGAGCATGACTGTGGGTGACTTTCAAGTGAGTGGGTATAAGATTTTTTTGATCCTATTGGCTGTTGTTGAAATTTTGGGGCTTGCGGCTCTCCTGAAATTGACCAAATTCGGTTTGGTCGCCCGGGCTACCACTCAAAACGCATCGATGGTTGCGGTGTTGGGAGGCAATCCAAATCGGATGTATTTCTGGACCTTTGGTCTGGGTGCCGCCCTGGCGGGTCTCGGCGGTGCTGCGTTGGCGCCAATCTCGACCGTTGTTCCAACCATCGGCGCTTCTTACATCGCCAAGTCTTTTATTACAGTCATCACAGGTGGCGGCACAATTATTGCCGGCAATATTGCGACGTCTGGTCTCTTTGGAATTCTGAACCATGTCTTCACTTATCTCTACACACCGGTTTTGGGCGAGGTCGCATTGCTTGTCAGCGCCATCGTTTTGATCAGGCTTTTGCCACAAGGTATCACCGGTCGCTTTTTCAAGAAAGCAATCTGATGAATTGGTTGGTGAAATCAGTATTGATTGGAATTGCTGCAGCAGCAGTTGTTGCTGCTCCATTCTTCTTTGAAGCATTTACGGTCCTCAATTTGACAGTTTATTTCGTCATGGCCATTCTTGCTCTCAGCCTTGCATTTGTGTGGGGCATGGGTGGCATCATGTGCCTTGGGCAGAGTGCATTTTTTGGTCTGGGAGCTTACGGTTATGCCATTGCGGCGATAAACTTTGGTCCGGGCACCAGCGCCATTCTGATCGCGATTGTTGTTCCATCTCTCTTCGCGTTATTGCTGGGCTATTTCATGTTTTATGGCCGTGTCAGCGACATCTATGTGGGTGTCATTACCCTGGCCGTCACCATGGTTCTGTTTAATCTCGTGAACTCGACCTCCGGCCCCCAATATAAAATTGGTAAAGCGCCGATTGGTGGCTTCAACGGCATAAATTCCATACCTACGTTGAGTTGGCCGGATGGCAGCATGATTGACATCAACGGCCTCTACTATGTTGCAGTGGGTATCTTGGCCCTGTGCTACATTCTCATAAAATTGTATCTCAATACCAGCTGCGGCAAAGTTGCTGTTGCCATCCGTGAAAATGAACATCGTGCCTCTCTGCTGGGCTATAATGTCAGCTTCAACAAACTTATGACCTTTACGCTTGGTGGTGCAGTCGCCGGGCTCGCTGGCTGTCTATTTGCGAATTGGGGTTCGTTTGTAAGCCCTACACTGTTCACAATGGCCCAGTCTGGGCAGGTCGTCATTTGGGTTATTGTTGGCGGGCGTGGCACTCTGATTGGCCCGATACTTGGTTGTGTTTTTGTTCAATGGATGATGACCCAACTTGGGACACAGCAAAAACTAGATGCAGGCTTTGTGTTGGGTTTGTTGATGACCTTGTTTGTTCTGCTGGTCCCGTTGGGCCTTGCTCCCATGGTTACGAAATTCGCTAAACAGTTGCTTGGGCGACAAAATAACGAAACCAACAAACAACTCGCAATTTCAGAGCGGCGAGAAGCATGAACAAGGATTTCATCTTGGAGGCTAAGGGCCTAGGCGTCAGCTTTGGTGGGGTTCATGCTTTGAAATCGATCGACTTCAATTTGAGGAAGGGCGAACTCAAATGTCTTATCGGACCGAATGGCGCGGGAAAGACAACGTTTTTCAGACTGCTGAGCGGTCAACATACGCAAACGCGCGGAGAGATTGTCTTTCAGGGCCAAAAGATTTCCGGAATGTTGCCCTACCAAATTGCGAGATTGGGTATTGGGGTCAAGACTCAAGTTCCGAGTTTGTTTGAAGGCCTGACCGTTCAGCAGAATCTTGCGCTTGCTGCGAGACGGGTTCTATCCAACAAGCCTGCCAACCGCGCAGTTGAGCACGTGCTGGAGCGCATATCACTTGCTGCTGAGCGCGATACGCCTGCGCGTGACTTGGCGCATGGTCAGCGGCAATGGGTTGAGCTTGGAATGGTCCTTGTATTGCAGCCCGCATTGGCTTTGCTTGATGAACCTGCAGCAGGCATGACACATGCGGAATCGCTCAAGACTATCGACATCATCAAACAGATCACGTCGACCAGTGCGGTTGTCGTTGTTGAGCACGATATGGATTTCATTAAGCTCATTGGTGAAAGCGTTACTGTGTTTGATCGTGGTGAAATTATCGCAGAGGGGCCTTTCAAAACGATTGCTAAAGATGCGCGTGTCCGTGCGGCTTACTTGGGCAGAAAAGATGTCAATGATGCTTGAAGTTTCAGGTTTGAAGTCTGGCTATGGTTCAGTTCCCGTCTTACGTGGCGTTGATCTCCGTGTTGTTGGCGATGAATGTGTTGGTGTTTTGGGCCGAAATGGCATGGGCAAAACGACGTTGCTACGGGCGATCGTGGGCGAGTTGCCGTCATGGGCTGGATCAATTCTCAAAGACGGTGCTCCGATCTCGGGGCAGTCCACACAAAATCGAGCAAGAGCAGGGCTCGGCTATGTGCCGCAGGGCAAGCAGATTTTTTCACAACTCACCGTTCTTGAAAATCTGCAAATGGGTTGTATCAAAAATTTTGCAGGCGAAAAACACACGATTTCCGAAGTTGTGAAACTTCTGCCTCGCCTCGAAAACTTGCTTGATCGCGGGGGCGGCAGTCTGTCAGGTGGCGAACAACAGCTTTTGGCATTGGCGCGGTGTCTGTGCGGTAAACCATCACTCATTCTGCTTGATGAGCCCACTGAAGGCATTCAACCTTCAATTTGTGACGAAATCGTCGATGCCTTGAAGGCGCTTCGGAAAACAGCCGGAATTGCTGTGCTGCTGGTTGAGCAAGATATCGAGTTCCTATGGGCGCTGTGTGACCGTGTGCTTGCAATCGATAAAGGCGTCATCATCAAAGAAATAAATCCTCGCAATTCAAGTTCCATTGACGAAGCAAAAAAATTTATTGGGATCGAAAAATAAAAATGGCTGTTCGTCGACCAAAATTTGCTGATCTCGCCGAAACCAGTAGCGCCCTCGGACTTCGACTCGATCAAACAGAGATCAACGAGTACTTGTCAATTCTCGATGGTTTATGTGCTGATTATGATCTGGTCGATGCCATGACCCCTGAGTTGCCTTTGATCAAGTATCAGCGCAAGCCCGGTTTATTTCCCGCGCCAGAAGACAATCCGTATAATGCTTGGTTTGTGAAAACCGAAATCAAAGGAAACACTGATGGCAAACTTGCTGGCCTTACGGTCGCGCTGAAAGACAATATTTGTCTCTCCGGCGTGCCGATGATGAACGGTTCTTCCACATTGCGTGGATATGTGCCGGATATTGATGCAACGGTGGCAACGCGCCTTTTGGATGCCGGTGCAACGATTTTGGGTAAAGCACAATGCGAGTATTTCTGTGTTTCGGGATCAAGCCATACTGGTGCCCAAGGCCCCGTGACTAATCCGCACAAGCAAGGCCATTCGGCAGGTGGCTCGTCGTCAGGATGTTCAGCCCTTGTTGCAAGCGGTGCGGTTGATCTTGCAATTGGCACCGACCAAGGTGGGTCTGTTCGGATACCCGCTGCCTATGCGGGCTTTTATGGCATGAAACCAACATATGGCCTCGTGCCCTACACTGGCATCATGCCGATTGAAATGACGCTCGATCATGCCGGTCTGATGACAGGTAGCGTCAAAAACAACGCATTGCTCTTGGAGGTTTTGGCGGGACCGGATGATCTGGACCCTCGTCAAAATATTCGTGCAACGTCATTTGACTACACATCAACCCTCAAAAAGGGATGCGCGGCATTGCGCATTGGCATTGTGACTGAAGGATTCAGTTGGCAGAATTCTGAGCCCGATGTTGATGTAGCGGTTCGTCGGGCCGCAGAACTTTTGACAAAACTCGGCGCTTTTATTTCTGAAATCAGCATTCCTTTGCATCGACATGGCCATGCAATCTGGTCACCAATTGCCGTGGAAGGCACGACGCATCAATTGGAGGGTTTTAACTATGGTTCAAATTGGAAAGGGCTTTATGTCACCAGTTTGATGCGGGCTCAACGCGACTGGAAACAACGATCAGCTGAATTCCCGCCAGACCTAAAGGCATGCCTGCTTGCCGGTGATTACTTTTCAAAGCAATTTGCTGGGCAATACTATGCAAAAGCACAGAACCTGGCACGACGTCTGAAGTCGGCATATATGGCGGCCTTTGCAAGTTGCGATCTGCTGTTGATGCCCACGGTGCCCCTTAAAGCGCCACTGCTACCAGCCCCCAACGCAAGCGCTTCAACTTTCGTCGGACGTGCACTGGAAATGAACGCCAATACGGCACCATTCAACGTTGTTGGACTTCCAGCAATGAGCGTGCCGTGCGGACAAAGTGACGAACTGCCAATCGGAATGATGTTGGTGGGTCCTGACTTTGCTGAAGCCCTCATTTATCAAGTCGCTGCAGCATTTGAACAGGCCTATGACTGGAAAGAACTGTCATGACAAGGTTGCATGCCACGTCGAAGGGCTATCCGGTCGGACTGCTTTTTTCCTCAAGCAGTCTCACGGCCCCAGCTGAAATGGCCCAAAAACAGGCCACATTGTTGGCGATAGACGAAGTCAACGAATACGGTGGGATTGCTGGTGTCCCGTTGTTTCCAGTTGACACAGAAATTGGCCCACTGCCCGAAAACTACAAGAAAGCTGCCGAACATTTGTGTGATGAGAAACAAGTCCGCATAATCTTCGGTCCCCACATGTCGAACACGCGCAAATCTGTTCTGCCTGTGGTGGAGAGTAAACGTGCATTGTTACTCTACCCGACAATGTATGAAGGGTTCGAATACTCACAGAATTGCTTCTACACAGGTCCCGCTCCAAATCAAAGTTCAGTGCAGCTTGCAAACCATGTTGTCAAAAACTATGGCAACCGTGTCGTGTTTGTCGGCAGCAACTATATCTTTGCCCATGAATCAAACCGGATCATGCGTGACCTGTTTGAGCAAGCCGGCGGCCAAGTCCTCGATGAGATGTATTTTACTTTGAATAGCCCAGAGGAAGACTTTGAACGCGCTATTCAACATATCATCGATCTCTCTCCAGACACGATTTATTCAACGGTCGTTGGTAACGACACAGTCAAACTCTATGAGTCATTTGGCCGATCTGCTCTTCGAAAATCTGCAATAAGAATTGTCAGTCTGGCGACAAACGAAATTGATGTAGGCGCGATGAGCAATGACGCGGCAGAAGGGCATATCAGTGCAGCACCTTATTTTGAATCACTGGGCACACCTGCCAGCCGTCTCTTTGTAGATCGATATCGCCAACGATTTGGCGGAACCTCGCGTGTTAATTCTGGGGCTGAGAGCGCGTACTTTCAAGTTCACGTGCTTGCGGCAGCAGCCAAAGCATCTCCTGAACTCACTGTCGAAAACCTCATAAAACACATGGGTGACACCCCGTTCGAAGCACCGCAGGGAGTGGTTCAAATTGATGCGAAAACGCATCACACACACTTGTGGCCTCGTATTGCGCGAATTAACGCAAATGCTGAATTTGAAATCATTGAAACTGAAGAGCAGTCGGTCCGGCCTATTCCCTATATGATCCAACATAGGTTGGAAGTAGATGCGGTATAAGCCTCCTCAACGCTTGCCCAAGCCCCAACTCAAAGACTTGAATGGCTTGCGTGTGTGTTTGATTCTGCCACCAAGTGCTGAAGCCCAGCTTTTATCCAGCCACTTGGTGCGCATTGGTTGCGTTCCAGTCATCAGTTGGCCCATACCAAAGACCCTTCCTGAGAAAATAGATTTCGGCATTGTGATCGTTGAACCTGATTACCGCGTGGAGATGAGTGCTTTAGCCCAATCCCTTCATGAGCTAAGCCCACCTCTGATAGCGATTGTCGAATATGAGGACCCTTCGACATTGCAGCTTGTTTTAGAAGTTCGCGCAGAGGCCGTCATCCAGCGACCCATAAAACCATTTGGTTTGCTGACAAATCTTATGATTGCGCGGGCCAATTGGCAACTACGGGCAGAGGCCGCAGCAAATTTTATAAACCTGGAAAAGAAGCAGTTGGTGCTCTCAAAAATTGAAACAGCGAGGGTTCTCATTAAACAGCAATGCAAAATGTCAGACGAAGAAGCGCATCGGCGAATGCAAAAATTGGCTATGAATACGCGTTGCTCGCTTGAAGTGATTGCGGAGAAAATCATTACAGATAAGGCGCCAACTGGGCTGCTTGCGCTTCTCAATGATACGCCAGTCAAACACAAATAATTATCCAATTGAAAGACAGGTAACTGCCAATGAATAATTTCAAATTCAACGCTCCAAAAAGCATTCGATTTGGCTGCGGTTTGCTATCGGCAATCGGCGATATCGTAAGCACAGAAATTGGTAATCGTGTCATGTTGGTAACAGATCCGGGCCTCATGGCAACAGGCATAGTTGATCGTGCTCTGAGAAGTTTGCGATTGGCTGGAGTTGACGTGAAACTCTACAAAGACGTGGTGGCTGATCCGCCCGACACCTTGATTCTGCTTGCGGTAGAAGAGGCCAAAGACTTTGCAGCAAAGGGTGTCATTGGCATCGGAGGGGGCTCTTCACTTGATGTCGCAAAGCTTGTGGCAATGCTGGCGCCGGGCAAGCAGAGACTTGCTGAAGTATATGGAGTCGACAAAATCAATGGACCGCGTCTGCCTTTAATGCTCATTCCGACGACGTCGGGTACAGGTTCAGAAGTAACCCCGATTTCAATTGTGACCACCGGCCTTCATGAGAAAATGGGTGTCGTCTCTCCTGTATTACTGCCTGATATCGCAATACTTGATCCTGAGCTCACTTTGGGGCTTCCGAGTCATATCACAGCGGCCACCGGCATTGATGCGATGGTGCACGCAATTGAAGCCCATGCCTCAGCGAGCCCCAATAACAATCCAATTTCGCGCGCTTTGGCAGAAAAAGCCCTCAGTCTCATTGGTGCATCTATTCTTGCCGTTGTGCGTCAAGGTGACAATTTAGGGGCGCGCTCTGACATGTTATTGGGGTCTATGTTGGCAGGCCAAGCTTTTGCCAACTCGCCAGTCGCTGCCGTTCATGCCTTGGCCTATCCGCTCGGTGGACATTTTCAAATACCGCATGGTTTGTCCAACGCGCTGGTATTGCCGCATGTGCTGCGTTTCAACATCGAGGCTTTCCATCAGCCATATGCTGAACTTGCTCCATGCGTATTTCCTGACCTCATTCGTTTCGACGGGAAGGAACGTGCATTGGCATTTTGTGACGCATTGGCAAATCTCTCTAAGTCTTGTGGATTGCAACAGTCGTTGCGAGAAATGAATATCCCGCAGTCAACAATCCCCAAACTTGCTGAGGACGCAATGAAGCAAACCAGGCTTCTTGTGAACAATCCGCGCGCACTCGCTCTTGAAGATGTTGTTACGATTTACGAGAGGGCGTTCTGATGAAACATACTCCCGCAACCGTTCAGTTGAGGAAAGTATTGCTGGAAAAGCACGACGGGTGGCGGCGTGAAAGAGTCTGGTCTAGGTCACAAAGATTCAAAAATGAGACATTGATGACTATCTCGAAATCAAGCTCGTCTGTGTTGGAGTTGTTTAACTTGAAACTACGTGCCGAATTTAACTCGCCTCACATCTCCCCGGGGCCTCCCTCCCGTTGTGAGGTACAACTGGCCGATTGGTTATCCAATCGGCCTCTTTAATTCCCGCTTGAAGGCCAAGAAAAGACTGATTTCCTATTGAACTTGATACTTTAAAGATGACAATTCCCAGACATGATTTGAATGATCTCATACTCAGCAAGTTCCAGAACACGCCGAACTCAAATTTGTCTGTAAAGGCGCTGATTGAACACGCACTCCAGCGCAATGAAGGAAAGCTCACCTGTAATGGCGTACTTACCGCCAGAACGGGCAGCAAAACGGGGCGCTCGCCGAGAGACAAATTCATTGTGCGTGACGCAATGACCCATGACAGTGTCTGGTGGGACAATGCCGGGGCATTGTCAGTCCAGCAGTTTGACACGTTGTTTGCTGACATGATGGAGCATGTTTCAAACAGACCAATGTTCGTTCAGGATCTTGCGGCCGGAGCCTGTCAGGAACATCGCATCGGTGTTAAAGCTATCACCGAGCTTGCCTGGCACGCTCTTTTCATGCGTAACCTTTTGATCCGTCCTGAACTCGAGGCATTGAAAAACTTTGCCTCACAATTGACTGTTATTGATATTCCGAGTTTCAAAGCAGACCCTGCGCGTCATGGTTGCCGATCAGAGACGGTCATCGCCTGTGACTTTACCCGACGCATTGTTCTGATAGCAGGTACGCAATATGCTGGCGAAATGAAAAAGGCCGTATTTACTTACCTCAACTTCATTTTGCCAGTTCACGGTGTTTTACCTATGCATTGCGCCGCCAATGTGGGAACTGAAGGTGATGTTGCAATCTTCTTTGGGCTTTCAGGCACTGGCAAAACCACCCTCTCTGCAGATGCGAGGAGGTCATTGATTGGCGATGATGAGCACGGTTGGAGTCAAGATGGTGTCTTTAATTTTGAAGGTGGTTGCTACGCTAAGACCATCAGGCTTTCAGCCGCGAATGCACCACAGATTTATGCTGCAACTCAACATGTCGAGACAGTGCTTGAAAATGTTGTCATTGATAACACGACAGGGCAGCCGGATTTTGACGATGGTTCTTTGACCGAGAACGCGCGCGCCGCCTATCCAATCCATGTGGTGTCTAATGCTAGTGCTTCAGGTTTCGCGGGGCATCCCCGCAATGTGTTCTTGTTGACGTGTGATGCATTTGGAGTTTTGCCACCTATTGCAAGGCTGACGCCGGATCAGGCAATGAATCTTTTTCTCATGGGATACACGTCGAAAGTTGCGGGCACCGAGCAGGGAGTAAGCGAACCACAGACAACATTTTCAGCCTGTTTTGGTGCTCCTTTCATGCCGCGTCCGCCGCAAGTTTATGGGGGATTGCTCAAAACTTACTTGGCTCAGCAAAATGCTGCTTGCTGGCTTCTTAACACCGGTTGGACAACCGGTCCCTGCGGTATTGGCATGCGAATTCCTTTAAAGGTGACACGCACGATACTTGATGCAGTTTTGGATGGAACGGTGTCGAAAGGGAGTTTCCGCAGAGATGAAAATTTTGGATACGATGTACCAAATTCTTTTCCAGGTATCACAGACAGGGTCCTCACGCCGCGTCTGACCTGGCAAGATGAACTCTCACATGATGCAATGGTCAATCGTCTGCTAGACCTGTTCCATCAGCATCGCGCAGAAATCGCGGCTTCGTAATCTCACGGAAAACTCAAATTGTTGTTGTCGGCGGTGGCGCAGGTGGGCTCGAACTGGTGCTCCAATCAATGGTCAATCCTGTGGGCGGGCGCATGGCAGTCGAAGGCCGCTTGGCCCGCGTCGTCTATGCTGCACTTTACCGGATGCATCTGATCGCCGTTCACGGTTGGATCAAATGCCTCAACCCTGTCAAAACACCGTGTTGATTTCATGAGGACAATTAAGCGGCGGTCTAACCAAAAGGCAGGGATATCGCATTCTAATCATACCGCATTGCAAAATACTGTTGTGCGTTGCATCATAGCTCTATGTCGACGCCTGAACTCGTCATCCTTATCGTAGATGAAAGTATTGATCGTGCTCTGCTGATCGAGCAGGCACTTCGCGCAGCTGGGCACTTCAATGTCAAAACAATCCACCACCTTAAAGGCGTTGCCCGCGAAATCGAGGCGCATGCACCCGATGTGATTGTGATGGATTTAGGCAATCCGGAACGTGATTTTCTGGAGCATATGTTTCGCCTTTCAAAATCTTTACGCAAACCCATTGCTATGTTCGTTGATCAATCGAGTGACGAGGCAATGCTGAATGCCGTTGAAGCTGGTGTTTCGGCCTATGTGGTCGATGGGTTAAAGCGAGAGCGCGTAAAGCCCATTCTTGATCTCGCAATTGCGCGCTTCAGGGCTTTTGAGAAGCTGCGTGGTGAACGCGATGATGCCCTTCAGGCATTGGATGAGCGCAAAAAAATCGAACGCGCCAAGGGCATCATAATGCATCAACAAAAAATCTCTGAGCCCGAAGCTTTTGAAATGATGCGTAAGGCCGCGATGAACCAAAAGCGCAGCTTGGTCGATATTGCCAGCGCAATCATCATCTCGGGAGGTAAGTCATGATCAAAATCCGCGCAGGATTTTTGCCTCTGCTGGATAGCGCTATTCTGATTGCAGCGCATGAGAAGGGCTTTGCGAAAGACCAGGGCTTGGAGCTCCAGCTTTCGCGTGAAACGTCTTGGGCCAATATCAGAGACAGACTTTCAGTTGGCCAATTGGATGTCGCTCATATGTTGGCGCCTTTGCCGGTGGCGCAAAATCTTGGGCTTTCGCCTTTGAAGAACCGCATCATTGTTCCATTTGCTTTAGGGCTGGGCGGCAATGCGATTACTGTTTCAAGCGCACTTTTCAAAAAGCTTGAATCGATTGATCCTGTTTGTCGTCAATCTCCGGCGCGCGCTGGCGCTGCTCTTAAAAACTTCATCGATGATCGGAGCAATCCAAAACTCACCTTTGCGGTTGTGCACATATTTTCTTCTCATGCCTATGAGTTGCGCTATTGGATGGCCGCTTGTGGCATTGATGTTTCGAAGGATGTGAACATCACCATTGTTCCACCCAGCATGATGACCGATGCACTTGCCGAGGGTTCCATTGACGGGTTTTGTGTAGGTGAGCCTTGGAACAGCGTTGCCGCGTCCACCGGCTTGGGTGTAATTCTCACCACCAAATCTGCGATATGGCGATCAAGTCCTGAAAAAGTATTGGGTGTCACCGAAAAATGGGCTGATGCGCATGTTGAAACTGTGGATGCTTTGCTTGTGGCATTGCACCATTCAGCTTTGTGGTGCCAAGACTCTCGCAATTATGAGGAACTCGCTGAGGTTTTGAGCCGCAAAGACTATGTGGGTGTTAAGGCCTCCATTCTTCAATCACCACTGGCTCGCCAGTTGCCTGGCCTTGGCGCTGTGGAAGATTTTATTTGCTTTGCAGATCGTGCGGCGAATTTTCCATGGCAAAGCCACGCTTTGTGGTTTTTAAGCCAGATGGTAAGGTGGAACGAAATTCCATTTAGCGCAGCGACAGCGGACGTGGCGCGCGCCACATACAGACCAGATATCTATCGCCGCGCTTTAGCCAAAGTTGGCGTTGCGTTGCCCGGTGGCAGTTCAAAAGTCGAAGGGGCACTGACTGCGCCTACATATCTCTCAGCCCTGAGCGGCAGACTGATGCTTGGGCCTGATGGCTTTTTTGATGGCAAAATCTTTGATCCTGACCAGATTGAGACTTATGTCAGAAGCCTGAGTTAAATGCTGCGTTGCACAAAAATTGATCTTGCTGCTGCTTGATTTGGCGGCATAGCGACGACATCAATTTGACAGTATTTCTATAACTTGTTGAAAATAAACCATTTTATTTTCTCTTGGAACTGGCACGCCGTGTGCAAAGCTGAATCTGAAAACTAGTAGTCCGGCAATGGCGCCGGCAGGAAAGCACCGAAAGGGGCTGCACCTGTCGGCGTTTTTTTTGGCAACAGGAGAAGTTTATGAACCATTCTATTTCGCGTCGTTCCTTCCTTAAATCGACAGCTGCAACGCTTGCAGCTGCAAATACCCTGCTGCCATTTGGTGCAGCCTATGCCTCTGATGCCCCTGAAGTGAGCGCTCTGAAATTAGGCTTTATTGCGCTGACTGACTCTTCACCGCTGATCATCGCCAAGGAAAAGGGTCTGTTCGACAAGTATGGGCTCACTGGCGTTGAAGTGGTGAAACAGGCCTCTTGGGGTGCAACACGCGACAATTTGGTTTTGGGTGCTGCCGGCAATGGCATTGATGGTGCACATGTTTTAACACCAATCGCCTATGGTCTCACAACAGGTGCCATGACACAAGACAAGCAACCTGTGCCGATGAAAATTTTGGCGCGGCTGAATTTGCAGGGCCAAGCGATTTCGATTTCCAATGCCTTTGCGGACTTGAAAGTGGGTCTTGATGCTGCACCTTTGAAGGCAGCCTTTGCCAAAAAGAAAGCTGATGGTGCCATGGCTAAAATCGCCGTCACCTTCCCCGGTGGCACCCATGACTTATGGATGCGCTACTGGTTGGCAGCGGGCGGTATTGATCCCAACAAAGATGTTGAATTGATCGTCGTGCCGCCACCGCAAATGGTGGCCAACATGAAAGTGGGCACCATGGATGCCTTCTGTGTGGGTGAACCGTGGAATGCGCAGCTTGTGTCGCAAGGCATAGGCTACACCGCGCTCACCACGGGCGAAATCTGGGCCAATCACCCCGAAAAGTCTTTGGCGCTGCGTGCTGACTTTACCGAGAAAAATCCGAAAGCTACGCAAGCCTTGTTGATGGCTGTGATGGAAGCGCAACAATGGGCTGATGCCGATGCCAACAAAGATGAGCTTGCTGATATTGTTTCCAAGCGCGCTTGGTTCAACATCAAGAAAGAAGATATTTTGGGCCGCCTTAAGGGCGATATTGATTATGGCAACGGCAAGACGGCTTCAGCTTCGCCAAACCTCATGAAATTCTGGCGTGATCAAGCAAGCTTCCCCTTCAAAAGCCACGACACATGGTTCCAAACAGAAAACCAGCGCTGGGGCCGCGTGAAGA